>JAPLQE010000075.1 GCA_026399835.1 Burkholderiales bacterium
CCCATCGGCGCGGGCCGACACCGCCAGTTCGCTGTCGTCGAACAACGCCGCAGTCTGGCCGGCACTTTCTCGTTCAAGGGGCTCGGTGCTCATGCGCCGATTATCCCTTCAACGAGCCGATTGCTTCACACGTTCTGAGTGCCGGCGCCGCGCGCGGCCGTGACCCGTCCTCCGGCCGGACTCAGCGGGCCAGCAGCAGGAACACGGTCGGCAGCTTCTCGAGGACCGGGGGGGCGCGCCGCCAGTCGGCGACACGCAGGGTCTTCAGCCGCTGGCGGGTGCCGGTCAGGTCGGCCGCGACGCACAGCCACGTGGCCGGCGCCAGGGCGGCGAGCAGCGCGTCGAACATCGCCTGGTTGCGGTACGGGGTCTCGATGAAGAGCACGGTCTCGTCGTCGCGCCGCGATCGCTGCTCGAGCTCGCGCAGGCGGGCGCGGCGCTCGTCCGGTCCGGTCGGCAGGTAGCCGGCGAACGCGAAGCGCTGCCCGTTCAGTCCCGAGCCCATCAGGGCGAGCAGCAGGGCGCTGGGCCCCACGATCGGCACGACCGGCACCCCCGCGAGATGGGCGGCAAGCACGAGGCGTGCGCCCGGATCGGCCACGCCCGGGCAGCCCGCCTCCGACATCAGCGCGGCCGAGCGGCCCGCCAGCAGCGGCGCGAGCATCGGCGCGATCGCGTCGTCCCGGGTGTGCTCGCTCAGCTCGACGATCTCGATTGCCTGGATCGGCCGTTCGAGCGGGAAGCGCTTGAGCACGGCCCGCGCGGTCTTCGCGCTCTCGGCCACCACGTAGTCGAGCCGGGCGACCAGTGCGATCGCCGCCGGCGCCAGGTCGTCCTGGGGGCCGCGATCCGCGGTGATCGGGGTCGGGACGCAGTACAGCGTGCCGGGCCCGCCGGCGGCGGGCGCGCCACTCACGGCAGGCGCAGTCCTGCGGTGCGCAGCATGGCCGCGAGGCGGATGAGCGGCAGGCCGACCAGCGCACTCGGGTCCGGTCCCTCCTGCGCCTCGAGCAGCGCCGCGCCCAGCCCCTCGGACTTCGCGGCGCCGGCGCAGTCGTACGGTGTCTCGGCCCACAAGTAGCGCTCGATCTCGTCGTCGGCGAGCGTCCTGAAGCGCACGCGCGTGTCGACGCAGTCGAGCATCGGCTCACCGTCCGGGCGCCACAGGCAGAGCCCCGTGTGGAAGACCAGGGTGCGGCCCGAGGCGGCCCGCAGCTGCGCGACCGCGCGTTCGTGGGTGCCGGGCTTGCCGATGATGCCGATGCCGTCGAGGGTGGCGGTCTGGTCGGAGCCGATCACCAGCGCGTCGGGCCGCCGAGCCGCCACCGCCCGGGCCTTCTCGAGCGACAGCCTGCGCGCGACCTGTTCCGGCGACTCGCCGGGCCGGGCGGCCTCGTCGACGCCGGGCGACAGCACCTCGAACTGCACGCGCAGCCGCTGCAGGAGCTCGCGCCGGTAGGCGGAGGTGGAGGCGAGGACGAGGGGAGGGTTGGACATGAGGCGGATCTGCTCGGGCGGCGCGTATCATACGACGCCTCCCGGGCGCGCTGCATGCGAGACGCGCCCTGCCGGATGCCACGATGACCGTTCCCACGATCGACACCCACGAATTCACCCGCCGCGGCGATGTCGCCGAGGGCAGGGTGCCGCTCGCCGAACTCGAGCGGCTCGGCTCCCTGCTGGTCGCCGACGACGGCGAGCTCGTCTGGCGGCTCGCCGGCGACAGCGAACTCGGCGCCGACGGCAGTCGGCGTGCCCACCTGCATCTGGCGCTGTCTGCGACCCTTGCGATGCGCTGCGTGCGTTGCCTCGAGCGCATCGACATTCCTCTGGACGTCGAGCGCGACTACCGCCTGGTCGCCACCGAAGCCCAGGCCGAGCAGGAGGATGTCGACGAGGACGAGGTCGACCTGCTGGTGGGTGCGCGCCGCTTCGATCTGGCCGGACTGGTCGAGGACGAGGCCATCATGGCCCTGCCGCCGGCGCCCCGGCACGACGGCTGCAGTGCCCCGGCGGCCGCGGCGGTCGATGTCGACTCCGTGCAGTCCGAAGCGGCGGCGCCCTCGCCGCGCAACCCGTTCGCGGCGCTCGGCGCCCTGCGTGACGGAGCCGAGCAGCGCGGAGGCGACGCGTCGGCCGACCCCTCGGACGAGCCGGCGCCTGCGGACCCGGCTGCGCCCCGGCGAGGCTGAGCCGGACAGGCCCACGGGGCCCTGTCCGGGCGCAGTTGCGACGAAGGAGTGGCAAGACGTCGCAAAGGTTTGATATGATTGCAGATTGACCTTTTTGGAAGGAGGCCCTGTCATGGCCGTCCAGCAGAACAAGAAATCGCCGTCCAAGCGCGGCATGCACCGCTCGCACGACTTCCTGACGGCGCCCGCCACTGCGGTCGAGCCGCAGACGGGTGAAGTGCACCTGCGCCACCACATCAGCCCGAACGGTTTCTATCGCGGTCGCAAGGTCGTCAAGACCAAGGCCGACGAGTAATCCACAGAGTCACGCGCAGCCGCGGGCCTCGAGCCCGGGGCGCCAGCCGGGGACGCGTGCCTCCGGCCCCGCTGCCGGCGACGGTGGGGGGCGGGACAGCAGTCTGCCGCGGCGACGCACCGGGTGGCCAGCCGGGCTGCCGACACAATGAGCGTCCGGATCGCGATCGATTGCATGGGAGGTGACCACGGTCTGTCCGTCACCATCCCTGCCGCCTTGGCGTTCGTCGACCACGAGTCCGATGCCGAGGTGATCCTCGTCGGACGCCAGGAAGACGTGGCGGCGGCCCTGCAGAAATCCGGCCGCACGGTCGGTGGGCGCATCAGCGTGAAGCACGCGTCCGACGTCGTCGCCATGGACGACCCGGTGTCGACCGCGCTCCGGCGCAAGCGCGACTCGTCGATGCGCGTCGCTATCGAGCTCGTCCGCGACGGCCACGCCGATGCCTGCGTGAGCGCCGGAAACACCGGCGCGCTGATGGCGCTGTCGCGCTTCGTGCTGAGCATGGTCGAAGGCATCGAGCGGCCTGCGATCGCCGCGCCCATGCCGACCGCCACCGGGGGCCAGACGATGATGCTGGACCTCGGCGCGAACGTCGACTGCGAGGCGGAGCACCTGCTGCAGTTCGCGGTGATGGGCGCCGCGCTCGTCTCGGCGCTCGACGGCAAGGAGCGCCCGTCGGTGGGGCTGCTCAACGTCGGCGAGGAGGCCATCAAGGGTAACGAAGTCGTCAAGCAGGCCGCCGAACTGCTGCGCGCCAGCGGTCTGAATTTCCACGGCAACGTCGAGGGCGACGACATCTACCGCGGCACGGTCGACGTGATCGTCTGCGACGGCTTCGTCGGGAACGTCGCGCTCAAGACGTCAGAGGGCCTCGCGCAGATGCTCGCCGGCTTCATCCGCGAGGAGTTCACGCGCGGACTGCTGGCGAAGGCGGTGGCGGTGGTCGCCTATCCGGTGCTCGCCCGCTTCAAGAAGCGCGTCGACCATCGCCGCTACAACGGTGCCAGCCTGGTCGGCCTGCGCGGCATCGTGATCAAGAGCCACGGCTCGACCGACGCCTACGGATTCGAACAGGCCGTCAAGCGCGGGTATGATGCGGCCCGCAACGGCCTGCTGCGCCGGATCACCGACGCGATCCCGAAGATCCACCAGCCCCAATGACGAGTTCCCCTCGCGTGTATTCCCGCATCGTCGGCACAGGCAGCGCATTGCCCGAGCGGCTCGTGGACAACGCGACGCTGGCCGCAGAGCTTGGCGCGCGGGGCGTCGAGACCTCCGATGACTGGATCGTCGCGCGCACCGGGATCCGTCAGCGCTACATCGCCTCGCCCGAGGAGAGCAGTTCCGTCCTCGGCACGCGCGCCGCGCGCATGGCCATCGAGACGGCGGGACTCGCCCCGGGCGACATCGACCTGATCATCGTCGCGACGTCCACGCCCGACTTCGTGTTCCCGAGCACCGCCTGCCTGGTTCAGCGCGCCCTCGGCATCGTCGGCGGCGCGGCCTTCGACGTGCAGGCGGTCTGCTCCGGCTTCGTGTACGGCCTGACCGTCGCCGATGCGATGATCCGGACCGGCAGCGCGCGCCACGCGCTGGTGATCGGTGCCGAGACCTTTTCGCGCATCCTCGACTGGAACGATCGGGGCACCTGCGTGCTGTTCGGCGACGGTGCCGGCGCGGTGGTCCTGTCGGCATCGGATCGCCCGGGCATCCTCGCCGCGAAGCTGCACGCCGACGGCCGCCACGAGGCGATCCTGCGCACCGCGGGCAACGTCTCGCACGGCAGCATCACCGGCCATCCGTTCCTCACGATGGACGGGCAGGCGGTGTTCAAGCTCGCGGTCGGCGTGCTCGACGAGGTGGCGCGCGAGACGGTCGCGGCCGCCGGCCTCACTGTCGCCGACATCGACTGGCTGGTCCCGCACCAGGCGAACGTCAGGATCCTGCAGGCCACCGGACGCAGGCTCGGACTGCCCGCCGAGAAGGTCATCGTCACCGTCGACCGGCACGCCAACACCTCGGCCGCGTCGGTGCCGCTCGCACTCGACGTGGCGATGCGCGACGGCCGGATCCGCGAGGGGCATCGCGTGATGCTGCAGGGCGTGGGCGGCGGCTTCACCTGGGGCGCGGTGCTCGTCCAGATCTGACCGACCGAACCGACCCACCCACACACCATGAAGCTCGCGTTCGTCTTTCCGGGGCAGGGCTCCCAGGCCATCGGGATGCTCGACTCCATCGCTGCCCGGCCCGAGGTCGCGGCGCTCGTCGCCGAGGCCGACGCCGCCCTCGGCGAGTCGCTGTCCGGTCTGATCGCCGGCGGTCCCGCCGAAGCGCTCGCGCTCACGGTCAACACGCAGCCCGCGATGCTGCTCGCCGGGCTGGCCTGCTACCGGGCCTGGCGCGCGGCGGGGGGGCCCGATGCGGAGGCGGTCGCCGGGCACAGCCTGGGCGAGTACACCGCGCTCACCGCCGCCGGCAGCTTCGAGCCCGGGGCGGCGCTGCGCCTGGTGCGGCTTCGCGCGCAGGCGATGCAGGAGGCGGTCCCCGTCGGCAGCGGCGGCATGGCCGCGATCCTCGGTCTCGACGACGAGCAGGTCATCGCGGCGTGCCGCCAGGCCACGGCCTCGTTCGCCGGGCAGGCGCCCACCGTGCCCGGCGTGCCGGACATCGTCGAGCCGGCCAACTTCAACGCGCCGTCCCAGGTCGTGATCGCCGGCAGCAAGGCTGCCGTCGAGCGCGCCTGCGAGGTGGCCAAGTCGCTCGGCGCCAAGCGCGCGATGCCGCTGCCGGTGTCGGCGCCGTTCCATTCGTCACTGCTGCGCCCCGCCGGCGAACGGCTCGCGATCGCACTGCGTGACACCGTGCCGGTCGCGCCGCGCATGCCGCTGGTCAACAACGTCGACGTCGCCGTCCAGACCGACCCGGCCGCGATCGTCGACGCGCTGGTCCGCCAATCGTATTCCCCGGTACGCTGGGTCGAGGTGGTGCGCCGCCTCGAGTCGATGGGGATCACCCGGCTCGTCGAGTTCGGGCCCGGCAAGGTGCTGTCCGGCCTCGTCAAGCGGATCGCGCCGGGCCTGCAGGTGACCGCCGTCACCGACGCGGCCAGTCTCGAGGCCGCGCTCCAGGAGCTCGCATGACCGCAGCCGCAGCTGCCCCCGCCTCGCCGCTCGCGGGCCGCATCGCGCTCGTGACCGGAGCCTCGCGCGGCATCGGCCGTGCCATCGCGCTCGAGCTCGGGCGGCTGGGCGCGACCGTGATCGGCACCTCCACCTCCGAGGCCGGCGCGCAGGGCGTCACCGAAGCGCTCGCCGCGGCCGGCGCCGCGGGCCGCGGTGCGGTGCTCGACGTCGGTGACGCCGCCGCAGCCGAGGCACTGATCGACGCGATCGGCAAGGCCGAGGGCCCGATCGGGATCCTGGTGAACAACGCCGGCATCACGCGCGACAACCTCGCGATGCGGATGAAGGACGACGAGTGGTCGTCGGTGATCGACACCAACCTGTCGGCGGTCTTCCGTCTCTCGCGCGCCGTGATGCGGCCGATGATGAAGGCGCGCTGGGGCCGGATCGTCAACGTCACCTCGGTGGTCGGTGCCTCGGGCAACGCCGGCCAGGCCAACTATGCGGCCGCCAAGGCCGGGGTCGCGGGCATGACCCGGGCGCTTGCCCGCGAGCTGGGCTCGCGCGCCATCACCGTGAACTGCGTCGCACCGGGGTTCATCGACACCGACATGACGCGTGCGCTCGACGCGTCGCAGACCGCGGCGCTGCTCCAGCAGATCCCGCTCGGGCGGCTCGGCGACCCCGCCGACATCGCCGCCGCGGTGGGGTTTCTGTGCCTGCCTGCGGCCGGTTACGTCACCGGCAGCACGCTGCACGTCAACGGCGGGATGTACATGAGCTGACCTCGCGCGGGGCGATGCCTGCCTCGCGACTTAATCCCCGGGGCCGAGCGCCGCCGGGGCCGTGGGTGCGGGATGTTAGAATCTCGCGCCGGTTTTGATGCCGGGATGCGGCCGTCGCCGCCCCGTGCCACATCTGGAAAGGACAGCAACACCATGAGCGACATCGAAGCACGCGTGAAGAAAATCGTCGCCGAGCAGCTGGGCGTGAACGAAGCCGAGATCAAGATCGAGTCGTCGTTCGTCGACGACCTGGGCGCCGACTCCCTTGACACGGTCGAGCTGGTCATGGCCCTGGAAGACGAGTTCGAGACCGAGATCCCGGACGAGGAAGCCGAGAAGATCACCACCGTCCAGCAGGCCATCGATTACGTCAAGGCCCACCCCAAGGCCTGACGTCGACGCGCATGCAACCCGCGGGAGCGCCCTTCGAATGAGCCGTCGCAGAGTCGTCGTCACCGGCCTCGGGCTGATCAGTCCCGTGGGCAACGACGTCGCCACGGGCTGGTCCCGCCTGGTTGCCGGCCAGGGGGGCATCGGGCCCATCACGAAGTTCGATGCCTCCGCCTTCACGTCCCGCATCGCGGGTGAGGTCCGCGGGTTCCAGGTCTCGGACTGGATGCCTGCCAAGGAGGCGCGTCACTTCGACACGTTCATCCACTACGGCATCGCGGCCTCGGCCCAGGCGGTGCGGGATGCCGGCCTCACGGCCGACACGGTGGACCCTGAGCGCGTCGGCGTGATCGTGGGCTCGGGCATCGGCGGCCTGCCGATGATCGAGGAGAACCACACCGAGTACACGAACCGCGGTCCGCGCCGGATCTCGCCGTTCTTCGTGCCGGGCTCGATCGTGAACATGGTCTCCGGCCAGGTGTCGATCATGCATGGCTTCCAGGGGCCGAACTACGCGGTCGTCTCGGCCTGCACCACCGGCCTTCATTCGATCGGCGACGCCGGTCGCCTGATCGAATACGGAGACGCCGACGTGATGGTCTGCGGCGGTGCCGAGGCGACGGTCTCGCCGCTCGGCATCGGCGGGTTCTGCGCGGCGCGGGCGATGTCCACCCGCAACGACGACCCTGCGACCGCCAGCCGGCCCTGGGACAAGGACCGCGACGGCTTCGTGCTGGGCGAGGGGGCCGGCGTGCTGGTGCTCGAGGAGTACGAACACGCGAAGCGGCGCGGCGCGCGCATCTACGGCGAGCTGAGCGGGTACGGCATGAGCGCGGATGCGCATCACATCACCGCACCGGACCGCAACGGCCCGAAGCGGGGGATGCATGCGGCACTGCGCAACGCCGGGCTCAATCCGGATCAGATCCAGTACGTGAACGCGCACGGCACGTCCACCCCGCTCGGCGACAAGAACGAGACCGAGGCGATCAAGCTCGCCTTCGGCGATCACGCCCACAAGCTGGTCGTCAATTCCACCAAGTCGATGACCGGGCACCTGCTCGGCGCGGCCGGCGGAATCGAGGCGGTCTTCACCGTGCTGGCCGTCCACCATCAGGTCTCGCCGCCGACGATCAACATCTTCGAGCAGGATCCGGAGTGCGATCTCGACTACTGCGCCAACCAGGCGCGCGAGATGCGGATCGATGCGGCGATCTCGAATTCCTTCGGCTTCGGCGGCACGAACGGCAGCCTGATCGTCAAGCGGCTGACTTGAGCGGATCCGCGCGATGGGCGTCGCCGTCGAGATCGAGGTGATGCCTTCGCGGGTGGTCGGCCGCTGGGCGGCGGCGGCCACGCTCGTCGGGGTGGTCGGCCTCCTGCTCGCCGCGATGCACCTGCTGGCGGGGCCGACGCTTCTGGTCGATGCCCCGTTCGATCGGCGCGCGGCGATCGCCGCGGGCTGTGCGGCTCTGGTCGCATGGGGCGGACTGCTCGCGCTGCGCGACTTGCGAGGCGCCCTGCCGGTGCCGACCGGGCTCGCGCTGCGAGTCGGGGAGGACGGCGAGGCGGTGCTGCAGGGTCCGGCTCCGACGCCAGCTCGGCCGATGGCCCTTCGCGCGACATGCACGTTGCCGGGCTTGACGCTGCTGATCATGGCACCATATTTGCCGCAGCCGTCCGTCTGGGGACGGTTCGCGCGTCCCACCGTGCTGCTGCTGGGACGCGATGCCGTTCCGCAGGATGACTGGCGTCGGCTGCACGTGTGGCTGCGCTGGATCGAACGGGGCCGATCGGGCCCGTGATCGGACCCAATATGAAACGACGCCTCTCCGCCTGCCTGCTGGTACTCGGCACCGCCCTCACCGCATTCGTCGCGCCCGGCGCCCACGCACAGCCGGCGGCGGTCGAGCGCGGCCTGCCCGACTTCGCCGATCTGGTCGAGCGCACCGGTCCGGCAGTGGTCAACATCCGCACCACGGAACGGGCGCGCGCCAACACGCCGTCGGCGGGCCCGGGCGCCCCCGGTGCGCCGCAGATGCCCGAAGGCATGGACGAGAACGACCCGTTCTACGAATTCTTCAGGCGCTTCTTTCCCCCGCGCCAGCAGCCGGGCCCCAACGCGCCGCGGGGCGGCCGGGGCGGGGAGGGCAACGAGGTGCCGCGGGGCGTCGGCTCGGGCTTCATCATCTCGCCCGACGGCTTCGTGCTGACCAATCATCACGTGGTCGAGGGCGCCGACGAGATCTACGTGACGCTGACCGACAAGCGCGAGCTCAAGGGCAAGCTCATCGGCTCGGACCGCCGGACCGACGTGGCGCTGGTCAAGATCGAGGGCGGTGCGCTGCCGGCGATGAAGATCGGCGATCCCCAGCGTCTGCGGGTCGGCGAGTGGGTGGTGGCGATCGGCTCGCCGTTCGGCCTCGAGAACACGGTGACTGCGGGCATCGTGTCTGCCAAGGGGCGCGACACCGGCGACTACCTGCCGTTCATCCAGACCGACGTGGCGGTGAACCCGGGCAATTCGGGCGGCCCGCTGCTGAACATGCGCGGTGAGGTCGTCGGGATCAATTCGCAGATCTACAGCCGCACCGGCGGATTCATGGGCATCTCCTTCGCGATCCCGATCGACGAGGCGATGCGGGTCGCCGAGCAGATCCGCACCACCGGCCGCGTGACGCGGGGCCGCATCGGCGTGGGCATCGCCGAGGTCACCAAGGATGTCGCCGAGCCGCTCGGGCTGCCGCGGGCCGCGGGCGCCCTGGTGCGCAACGTCGAGGCGGGCGGGCCGGCCGAGAAGGGCGGCATCGAGGTCGGGGACATCATCCTGAAGTTCGACGGCAAGCCGATCGAGAAGTCGACCGACCTGCCGCGCCTGGTCGGGAACACGAAGCCCGGCTCGAAGGTTCCGGTCGGCGTCTGGCGCAAGGGGGCCAACCGCGAACTGTCGATCACCGTGGCCGAGATGCAGCCCGAGCAGACCGCCCGGGCCGGCGGCGGCAACCGTCCGCAGCAGACCCCGGGCGGCAGCGCGCAGGCGAGCAACGGGCTCGGGCTGGTGGTTGCCGACATCCCCGAAGACCGCCGCAACGCGCTGCGGATCAAGGGCGGCGTGCTGGTCGAGGCGGTCGAGGGCGCGGGCGCCCGGGCCGGCCTGCGTCCGGGTGACGTGATCCTGTCGCTGAACAACCAGGACGTGACGGGCGCCAAGGCCTTCAACGATGCGGTCGCCAAGCTCGACCGGACCAAGACGCACATCCTGCTCGTGCGGCGCGGCGAGAGCGCGCAGTTCATCCCGGTCCGGCCGGTCGGCCAGAACGGCCAGTAGGTCCGCCGCCGGGCCCGGACCGGCGCCCGCCGCGAGGTAGGGCGACCGGCTCCGGGGCGCGGCCGACCGCCGGCCGGACACGCCCCGGGGGCGGTCGCAGGTCCGGCGCGGCCGATCGGCTAGAATGGCAGGCTGTTTCCGGCAGGACAGGGCGCAAGTGCCCGACGTTCCGGCGGCGAGCCGGTCCGTGTCCGGCGTCAAGGGGCGCGCAACGCGCCATCGTGCACCGTGCAGAACATCCGCAACTTCTCGATCATCGCGCACATCGACCACGGCAAGTCCACGCTCGCCGACCGTCTGATCCAGCGCTGCGGCGGCCTGAGCGACCGGGAGATGGAGGCGCAGGTGCTCGACTCGATGGACCTCGAGCGCGAGCGCGGGATCACCATCAAGGCGCAGACTGCCGCGCTGACCTACACCGCCCGCGACGGTCAGGTCTACAACCTGAACCTGATCGACACCCCGGGGCATGTCGACTTCTCGTACGAGGTCAGCCGCTCGCTGTCGGCCTGCGAAGGGGCACTACTGGTGGTCGACGCCTCGCAGGGCGTCGAGGCGCAGACGGTCGCGAACTGCTACACCGCGATCGAGCTCGGCGTCGAAGTCGTGCCGGTCCTGAACAAGATGGACCTGCCGCAGGCCGATCCCGATCAGGCCAAGGTCGAGATCGAGGAGGTCATCGGGATCGACGCGACCGACGCGATCCCCGCGAGCGCCAAGACCGGCATGGGCCTGGAGGATATCCTCGACGCGATCGTCGCGCGCATCCCGGCGCCCAAGGGCGATCCGGCCGCACCGCTGCAGGCGCTGGTCATCGACTCGTGGTTCGACAACTACGTCGGCGTCGTGATGTTGGTTCGCGTGATGAACGGCACCCTGCGCCCCAAGGACAAGATCCGCCTGATGGCCACCGGCTCGGCCGTGCTGTGCGAGCAGGTCGGCGTGTTCACGCCCAAGGCGACGCAGCGGGATGCGCTGTCGGCGGGGCAGGTGGGCTTCATCATCTCCGGGATCAAGGAGCTCAAGACCGCGAAGGTGGGCGACACGGTGACGCTCGACCGCGCGCCGGCCGCGGCTGCGCTGCCCGGCTTCAAGGAGGTGAAGTCCTCGGTGTTCGCCGGCCTCTACCCGGTCGAGGCCAACCAGTACGAGGCGCTGCGCGACGCGCTCGAGAAGCTGCAGCTCAACGACGCCGCGCTGCAGTTCGAGCCCGAGGTGTCGGATGCGCTCGGTTTCGGCTTCCGATGCGGCTTCCTCGGGCTGCTGCACATGGACATCGTCCAGGAGCGGCTCGAGCGCGAGTACGACATGGACCTGATCACGACGGCGCCGACCGTCGTCTACGAGGTCCTGCTGCGTGACGGCACGGTGCAGCGCATCGAGAACCCCGCGAAGCTGCCGAATCCCGACCGGATCGAGGAGATCCGCGAGCCGATCGTGTCGGTGACGGTATTCGTGCCGCAGGAATACGTCGGCGCGGTCATCACGCTGTGCACCGGCAAGCGCGGCGTGCAGACGAACCTCGCGTACCACGGCAAGCAGGTGCACCTGAGCTACGAGCTCCCGATGAACGAGATCGTGCTCGACTTCTTCGACAAGCTGAAGTCGGTCTCGCGCGGTTACGCGTCGATGGACTACGAGTTCAAGGAGTACCGCGCCGCCGACGTGATCAAGCTCGACCTGCTGGTCAACGGCGACAAGGTCGACGCGCTGTCGCTCATCGTGCACCGCTCGAACGCACCGTACCGCGGCCGCGAGATCGCCGCGAAGATGCGCGAGCTGATCCCGCGCCAGATGTACGACGTCGCGATCCAGGCCGCCATCGGCGGCAACGTGATCGCCCGAGAGAACGTCAAGGCGCTGCGCAAGAACGTGCTGGCCAAGTGCTACGGCGGCGACATCAGCCGCAAGAAGAAGCTGCTCGAGAAGCAGAAGGCCGGCAAGAAGCGGATGAAGCAGGTCGGCTCGGTGGAGATTCCCCAGGAAGCCTTCCTGGCGGTCCTCCAGGTCGATTGAGCGTCGCGCGGCATCCGGACCGGGCCCCGGGCTTGGCCGCCATCGAAGACAGAAAGAAGAACGACCGATGAACTTCGCGCTGGTCCTGTTCCTGCTGCTGGTCGTCACCGGCATCGCCTGGGTCGTCGACAAGCTGTGGCTCGCGCCGGCACGGCGGCGCTCCGGCCGCGGCGACCGTCAGCCGCTGTGGCTGGAGTACACCGCGGGCCTGTTCCCGGTGATCGCTGCGGTGTTCCTGCTGCGCTCCTTCCTGTTCGAGCCGTTCAAGATCCCGTCGGGCTCGATGATCCCGACGCTGCTCGTGGGCGACCTCATCCTGGTCAACAAGTTCACCTACGGGGTGCGGCTGCCTGTGATCCACACCAAGGTGCTGGACGTCGGCCTGCCCGAGCGGGGAGACGTGATGGTCTTCCGCTTCCCGAAGGACAATTCGGTCGACTACATCAAGCGGGTGGTCGGTCTTCCGGGCGATACCGTGGTGTACGAGGAGAACCGCCTGACCCTCAACGGGACGCCGGTGCCGCTGACCCAGTCGGGCGAGTTCTATGACGGCGAACGCCTGGTGTACTACAAGCAGTATTCAGAGAAACTGGGAACAGTCGAGCATAAGCTGTTGACAGAATTGGAGAAACCGTCTTTCATCATGGGAGTTGACGCCTTCCCGTTCCGTGATCAGTGCACCTACGGGCGCGCCGGCCTGACCTGCAAGGTGCCGCCCGGCCACTACTTCGTGATGGGCGACAATCGCGAAAACAGCCTGGACAGTCGCTATTGGGGATTCGTCCCCGAGCAGAACATCGTCGGCAAGGCATTCTTCATATGGATGAACTTCGGCGACCTCGGACGGATCGGACGATTCAATTGACTACATCTCCTCGCGTACTCCTGGCGCCGCGCACACGTCAGCGCGGCATGAGCCTGATCAGCCTGATCCTGGTCGGCGTGGTGCTGGTCTTCGGCGCGCTGCTGGCGATGAAGGTCTTCCCGACCGTCACCGAGTTCATTGCGATCAAGCGGGCGGTGGTCAAGGCTCGCAACGAGGGCATCGATCCCAGCGGCATCCGGGCGGCCTTCGAGCGCGCTTCGGCGATCGATGACTTCACTTCGGTCACCGGCAAGGATCTGCAGATCGTGCGGCGCCCGAGCGGCGAGTACACGGTGTCGTTCGCCTACGAGAAGCGGATTCCGCTGTTCGGTCCGGCCTACCTCGTGCTCGACTACCGCGGCGAAGCACTGCCCGCGTCCGGGGCCGCTAAATGAGCGTGTCAGGACCCGGGGGCCGGTGTTGACCCAGGCCCTCCAGACGCTGCAGGAGCGCCTCGGCCACAAGTTCGCCTCGGAGGCGCTGCTGCGGCAGGCGCTCACGCACCGCAGCCATGGCGCCACGCACAACGAGCGCCTCGAGTTCCTGGGCGACAGCGTGCTGAACTGCGCGGTCGCGTCGCTGCTGTACGAACGCTTCGGCAAGCTCGACGAGGGTGACCTGTCGCGGGTTCGCGCCAACCTGGTCAAGCAGCAGACCCTGTTCGAGGTCGCTCAGCGCATCGAGCTCGCCACCTGCCTGCTGCTGGGGGAAGGCGAGCAGAAGAGCGGCGGGTTCCGACGGCCGTCGATCCTCGCCGACACCCTCGAGGCCCTGTTCGGCGCGATCTTCCTCGACGGCGGCTTCGACGCCGCCCAGCAGTCGATCCGCAGGCTCTACGATCCGGTGCTGCGCAACGTCGACCCGAACACGCTCGGCAAGGACGCCAAGACGCTGCTCCAGGAGTGGCTGCAGAGCCGCAAGATCCCGCTGCCGGTGTACGCAGTCGTGGCCACCCACGGCGCCGCGCACAACCAGCTGTTCGAGGTCGAGTGCTCGGTACCGAAGCTGTCGATCCAGGTGCTGGGCAGCGGCGGGAGTCGGCGGGCCGCCGAGCAGGCCGCGGCGAAGCTCGCGCTCGCGCAGACGCAGGCCCTGCTGCCGGCAACGGTGCGCAAGCCCCGGCGCAGTGCCCGTGCCGCGGCCGCGGTCGAGACACCTCCTGAAGCCGTCGCCGCCGCGGGCCCCGAGCCGGTGTCCGAGGTGAACGCGGCGGTCGACGGGGTCGACGTGCCCGTGGTCGCGCCCACGCCGGTCACCGAGCCGCGTCGCCGCGCCCACGCGGCCTGAGCCGATGGATAGCCCGAAGGACGCGGTGCCGCACCGCTGCGGTCATGTGGCCATCGTCGGCCGTCCGAACGTCGGCAAGTCGACGCTCGTGAACCGCCTGGTCGGCACCAAGCTCAGCATCACCTCCGCCAAGGCGCAGACTACGCGGCATCGCATCGTGGGCGTGGTCACGCGCCCGGACGCCCAGTTCCTGCTGCTCGACACGCCCGGCTACCAGACCCGCAACCGCGGTGCCCTCAATCGCGTCCTCAACCGGACGGCCGCGCAGGCGGCGATGGAGGCGAACGTGGTGGTGCTGGTCTGCGATGCGAACGCCTGGACCGCGGCCGACGACCAGGCGCTGGCACTGGTGCCCGAAGGCTGCCCGATCGTCATCGCCCTGAACAAGATCGACGCGGTCGGCGACAAGGCGAAGCTCATGCCGCTGGCCCAGCGGCTGATGGCACGCCCGGGCGTGGCCGCGATCGTGCCGATCAGCGCCAAGACCGGACGGCAGGTCGAGGAGCTGCTCGGCGAGTGTGCCAAGCACCTGCCCGAGGGCGAGGCGCAGTACGACGCCGATTCCTTCACCGATCGCAGCGAGCGATTCATGGCGGCCGAGGCGGTGCGCGAGAAGATGTTCCGGCTGCTGGGTGACGAGCTGCCCTACCAGAGCACGGTGCAGATCGAGAAGTTCGAGGAGCTGCCCGGGCTGCGTCGCATCTTCGCGGCGATCGTCGTGGAGCGCGATGCTCAGAAGCCGATCGTCCTGGGGGCCGGTGGCGAGAAGATCAAGCGGATCGCCAGCGAGGCCCGCCAGGACCTCGAGAAGATGCTCGACTGCAAGGTCTACCTCGAGGTCTGGGTCAAGGTGAAGGGCGGCTGGGCGGACGACGAGAACCGTCTTCGCACCTATGGCTACGAGTGAGTTCGGCGCAACGGCGACGGCTGGGCCTGGACCGGACGGCGTGTCCGATGCGCTCGCAGGGCCCGGCGCAGCCGAGCCGGGCGGCACGCCCGCGCGCGACGGCCCCAGGCTCGGTCCGGGCGGCGGTGCCGGAACGGGCGGCGCACCGCGCCGGCCCGCTTCGGGACGCGCCCAGCGTCCGGTCGGGCGCGCTGCGGAGCGGGTGCACGACGAGCCCGCGTTCGTGCTGCACACGCTGCCCTGGCGTGAGACCAGCCTCATCGTCGAGCTGCTGACCCGCGACCACGGGCGCATCGGTTGCGTGGCCAAGGGCGCCAAGCGCAACGGCTCGAAGCTGCGCGGCGTGCTGCACGCGTTCCAGCCGCTTCACGTCGGCTTCAGCGGCCGTCACGAGCTGCGCACGCTGACGTCGGCCGAATGGCTCGGTGGCATGGCCGCCCCCCAGGGCGACGGGCTGCTCTGCGCCTTCTACCTCAACGAGCTGATCGTGCGGCTGCTGCCGCGCGACGATGCCCATCCCCAGCTCTTCGACGGCTATGCGCAGGCCCTCGTCGCGCTCGGCCTGGGCGAGTCGATCGAAGGCACGCTGCGGCGCTTCGAGTGGATGCTGCTTCGCGAGATCGGCTATGCGCTCGACCTCGCGTTCGATGCCGACGAGCGGCCGATCGAAGCAGGGCGCCGATACGCGCTGCTGCCCGGCCGGGGCTTCGTCGCGGCCGATCCCTCGGAGGAGGGGGGCTTCTCGGGAGCCACGCTGTGCGACATCGCCGCCGAGCGCTACGAGTCGGCGCGCACGCTCGCGGAGGCCAAGCGGCTCACGCGTTCGCTGCTCGCCCGCCACCTCGACGGCCACCTGCTCAAGACCCGCCAGATCCTGCTCGACCTGCACAAACTCTGAACCCCCGACGATGATCGAACTCGGTGTCAACATCGACCATGTCGCGACCGTCCGACAGGCCCGTCGCACCTACGAGCCCGACCCGGTCTGGGCCGCGGTGGAAGCCCACCTGGGCGGGGCCGACGGGATCACCGTGCACCTGCGCGAGGACCGCCGCCACATTCAGGACGAGGACGTGCGCCGGCTGCGCGAGCTCACGCACATCAAGCTCAACCTCGAGATGGCGGCCACCGACGAGATGGTCGGCATCGCGTGCGGGCTCAAGCCCGAGATGGCCATGCTGGTCCCCGAGGGGCGCCACGAGATCACCACCGAGGGCGGGCTGGACGTTGCCGGCCAGCGGGCCCGCCTGACCGAGGTGGTGGCGCGACTGGCCGATGCGGGCATCGTCGTGAGCGTGTTCATCGATGCCGAGCTGCGCCAGGTCGAGGCGGCCGCGGCGATCGGCGCGAAGGTCTGCGAGATCCACACGGGTCCCTATGCCGAGGCATTCTTCTCGCGCGGTCGCGATGCCGAGAGCGCCCCGGTGCTCGCCGAGCTCGATCGCATCGCGCGGGCGGGGGCGGCGATCCGGGCGGCGGGCATGCGCTTCAACGCCGGCCATGCGCTGAACTACGTCAACGTCGAGCCGGTGGCCGCCCTGACCGGCATCCGCGAACTGCACATCGGCCACGCGATCGTCTCGCGCGCCATGTTCGTCGGCATGCGGGAGGCGGTCCGAGAGATGAAGCGCCTGATCCGCGAAGGCGCCGCGCCCGGCCTGCGCCCGGGCTGACGCGGAGCCCCTGCCGTTGATCTACGGGATCGGCACCGACATCGTCCTGATCGCGCGCATCCGCACGCTGATCGAGCGCTGGGGCGAGCGGTTCCCGCGGCGCGTGCTCGGGCCCGACGAGCTGCGCGAGTACACCCGCCGGCACGGCCGCGGCACGCCGGGTCCCGAGCGTGCAGCGCGCTATCTCGCCAAGCGCTTCGCGGCCAAGGAGGCGTTCTCCAAGGCCATCGGTCTGGGCCTGCGCGGGCCGATGACGCTGCTGTCGCTGCAGGTGCTCAACGATGCACGGGGCAAGCCTGTGGCAGTGCCCCGAAAGGCGCTCGAGCCGTGGCTGCGCGAGCGCGGCCTGGTCGCCCACGTCTCGATCTCCGACGAGGTCGACAGTGCGCTGGCCTTCGTCGTCGTCGAGCGCATCGGGCCCGCCGGGCCCGCCGAGCCCCCCTCCGGCGGCTGAGCGCGGCAGGGCGCGCCGGCCCCAGGGGCTAGAATTTCGGCGTGCAGACCTCCGACACCGATCCGATCGCTCCCGGCGACGACCCGGCCTCCTCGACCGCAGGCGTGCCCGACGCGGTGCCCGACTTCGACGTGAAGGCCTATCTCGCCGCGCTCCCGAACCGCCCGGGCGTCTATCGGATGCTGGCCGCCGACGACACGCTGCTGTACGTCGGCAAGGCCCGCGACCTGAAGAAGCGGGTGGCGTCGTACTTCCAGAAGACGCAGCCCAGCCCGCGGATCGCCCATATGGTGGCGCGGATCGTGCGCATCGAGACAACGGTGACCGGCTCCGAAGCCGAAGCGCTGCTCCTCGAGAACAACCTCATCAAGACGCAGGCGCCGCGCTACAACATCCTGTTCCGCGACGACAAGTCCTACCCGTACCTGAAGTTCACCGCGCACCGCTTCCCCCGGATCGCCTACTACCGGGGGGGCACCGATCGGCGCAGCCAGTTCTTCGGCCCCTATCCGAGCGCATGGGCGGTCAAGGAGAGCATCCAGGTCCTGCAGAAGGTATTCCGCCTGCGGACCTGCGAGGACTCGGTCTTCTCGAACCGCTCGCGCCCCTGCCTGCTGCACCAGATCGGCCGTTGCACGGCGCCCTGCGTGGACGAGATCGACGAGACCGGCTATCGGGCGGACGTCGACGCCGCGGTGCGCTTCCTGCGCGGCGGGCAGCAGGAGGTACTGCGCGACTTCGAGGCCCGGATGCACGAGGCGGCCGGCGCATTGCGCTTCGAGGAGGCGGCGGTGCTGCGCAACCGCATGACGGCGCTGTCCCGGGTGCTGCATCAGCAGACGATGGAGACCGGCACCGACATCGACGCCGACATCATCTCGGTCGAGACCGGCGGCGGGCGCGTCTGCGTGAACCTCGCGATGGTGCGGGGCGGTCGCCATCTCGGCGACCGGGCGCATTTCCCCACCCGTGTCGACGCGATCGACGAGCAGGTACCCGGCGAGGTGCTCGACGCGTTCCTGTCGCAGCACTATGCCGATGGTGACGTGCCGCCGGTGCTGGTCTGCGCGATCGAGCCGGCCTCCCCGGATGCGCTGCCGCTGCTGCAGGCGGGCGCAGGCCATCCGATCACCTGGGTGCGGCAGCCGACCGGTGCGCGCCGGCGCTGGCTGGAGCAGGCGACGCTGAACGCGAAGATGGCGCTCGCGCGGGTGCTGGCCGAGGAGGGCTCGCAACAGAGCCGCACGCGTGCGCTGGCCGACGTCCTCGCCCTCGACGACGGCGACCTGGACGGGCTGCGCGTGGAGTGCTTCGACATCAGCCACACCATGGGCGAGGCGACGCAGGCTTCGTGCGTCGTCTACCAGCACCATGCGATGCAGCGCGGCGAGTACCGGCGCTTCAACATCGAGGGCGTGATCGCGGGCGATGACTATGCGGCGATGCGGCAGGTGCTGACGCGCCGCTACGGTCGCCTCGCCGCGGAACTCGCCGGGGAGGATCCCGGAGAGGGGGCCGGTCCCGCGGCCGACGCACCGCCGACCGGGGCCGCTGCCGAGGCGAGCGCAGCCACCGGTGCCGATGCTGAGGTCGCCCCGGCCCCGATCGAGTCGCGTCTGCCGCAGATCGTGCTGATCGACGGCGGCAAGGGGCAGGTCGAGGTCGCCCGACAGGTGTTCGAGTCGCTGGGCCTCGATCCGTCGATCCTGGTCGGCGTCGCCAAGGGCGAAGACCGCAAGGTCGGGCTCGAGACCCTGGTCTTCGCCGATGGCCGCGAGCCGCTGGTGCTCGGGCGGGAGTCTCCGGCGCTGATGATCATCGCGCAGATCCGCGACGAGGCGCATCGCTTCGCGATCACCGGCATGCGCGCGCGCCGCGCGAAGACGCGCAACACCTCGCGCCTGGAGGAGATCGACGGCGTCGGTCCCCGCAAGCGCCAGCGCCTGCTCGCGAGGTTCGGCGGCATGCGTGGCATGATGGCGGCCAGCGTCGACGATCTCGCCTCGGTCGAGGGGATCTCGCGGGCGTTGGCGGAAGACATCTACAAGCGCCTGCACTGATGCGTTGGAACCTGCCGAACGCGCTGACCTGGCTGCGAATGCTCGCGATCCCGCTGCTGGTCGCGGTCTACCTGCTGCCGGGCGACGACGCGTCGATGAACACCCGCAACCTCGTCGGCACGTCGATCTTCGTCGCCGCGGCCGTCACCGACTGGTTCGACGGTTGGCTCGCGCGTCGGCTCGGGCAGACCTCGGCCTTCGGCGCCTTCCTCGATCCGGTCGCCGACAAGCTCCTCGTCTGCGCCGCGCTGGTCCTGCTGCTCGACCTGAACCGGGTCGACGCACTCGTCTCGGTCGTGATCATCGGGCGCGAGATCGCGATCTCGGCGCTGCGCGAGTGGATGGCCGGGATGGGGGCGCGCACCAGCGTCGCCGTGCACTCGATCGGCAAGCTCAAGACGGTCGCCCAGCTGGTGGCCATCCCGATGCTGCTGTACCACCAGCCGCTGTTCGGCGTCGTGCCGATCCACGAGATCGGCACCTGGCTGATCTACGTCGCCGCGCTGCTGACGCTGTGGTCGATGTTCTACTACCTGCGCCAGGCTTGGCCGCACCTTCGCGATTCGTCCTGAGCGTCCGAGCGCCCTCCGCCGGAGTGCACCGGGGTGGCGCGTTCCGGCCTCTCGCGCAGCGCGGCCGTTTTGACAGAACGCGAAAACCTGCTATGCTCTTCCTTCTGTCCTGAACGACAGATTGCGGGAGTAGCTCAGTTGGTAGAGCGCAACCTTGCCAAGGTTGAGGTCGCGAGTTCGAGACTCGTCTCCCGCTCCACGTTTCGCAAGGGAAGCTCCACGCAGCTTCCCTTTTCATTTCAGGGTTCAGCTCGGCGGGCCGCCTGCGGCGCGTCTGGCGTACGGCGCGATGGCAGAGTGGTTATGCAGCGGCCTGCAAAGCCGTGTACGTCGGTTCGATTCCGGCTCGCGCCTCCAGTAGCGGTCCCTCCCTATCTGGTCCCGGTTCTCCCCCCAGCCGTTCGATGACTCCGGTCGCAGCCCGAGGCGACGCCTCAGGCAGCACCGTGCCGCGGTCCACGTACACGGCTCGCGAGTCCGGAGGGCGGGCGACTTCCATCACGGCCGATTCGCCCAGGCTCCGGTAGCCTCGTCCGGTGGCTCGATGCTTGAGCCCAGGAGAGGTCGATGTCGACTCATGCGAAGCGCCCCATGCGGTGGCTCATCCCGCTCGCTGCGCTGGCGTTCCAGGCGCTGGTGATCGCGGTGGTGGTGCGCAAGGGTCTGCCGCCGGCGATCGCGAACCGCGACATGGCCCAGATCGGCAACCTGCATCCGCTGGTCGGCGTGATCTCCAGCCTGGGTGCGCTTCTATGGGCCGCCGCCGCCGCGATCTGCGGTCTGACCGCCGCGGTGCTCGTGCGGGCGCGGGCGCCGCGCACCGAGGTCAGGTTCTTCGCCGCCGCGGCCTGCCTGACCGCGTACATCGGGATCGACGACTTCTTCATGCTGCACGAGGTGCTGCTGCCCACCTACCTGGGCATGGACGAGCGGCATGCGGTCGGCCTGGTCGCCGCGTGCGCGATGCTGTTCGTCGCCACCTCGTTCCGCCGGATCCGCGCGACCCGCTACGGCCTGCTCGTGCTGGCGGTGGCGCTGCTCGCCACCTCGGTGCTGATCGATCGCTACGACTATCGCTTCGACGCGATGTTCGTCGCGCACGGCTGGGATCCCGAGTGGCGCGCGGTCATGGAGGATGTGCCCAAGTGGCTCGGCATCGCCTGCTGGTTCGCCTACTTCGCCGATGCTGCGATGGCCGCGCTGCTGCCGCGAGCCGATGCCGAGCGGCGTCCCGCGGTACCGGTAGCGACCGAGGTGCTCATGCCTGCACCGAACCGGCGCACGGCGCGCAGCGGGATTCGGGCGCACGCCTGAGAGCGTACCCCGCCCGCCCGAGCGTGTGCCCGCCCCGGGGCGGGGGACGGTTGCCCGCGCGGGCTGTGGTAAGGTCTCGGGCCGCCCCGATGACGAAACCGGTAGACGTAGCGGACTTAAAATCCGCGGCCGCGAGGCGTGGCGGTTCGAGTCCGCCTCGGGGCACCAGCCGACCCGCATGCGCCGCCATCACGGCGCGCTGTCGCGTCCGCTCGTCGGGAGACGGTGGCCGACAGGCCGCCCTCGCGCGACGCCCGGGCGACCCTGGGCCACAAGGAGCCTCGAACCTGTCCCGGTTCATGCCGCGGAATCCGACCCCGGGTCCGCAGATCCCGTTCGAGGGTGCAGAAATGGCGACGATCGAACTCAGAACTCCCGAGGCTGGGCAGGCGACCGTGGCGGCACCGGCGGCCCCCGACGCATGCCGGCCGTCCTCCGAGGTGCAGGCCTGGTTGGACCGCCTGCCGGAGGCGGCGCGCGCCCCGAAGCTCGCGGCCGCCTTTCCGCGGATCGCGGAGCGCATCGCGCGCTTCGACGGCGAGCCGCCGTTCGCAGCCCGTTACCTCGATCAGCTGATGATCGACCGGCGCGGCGACCGGCAGGGGTTCCCGATCGAGGTCGGACGCGAGCTGATGCGCCTGCGCTCGCATTATGCGCAGCGGGTGGAGGCGTCGATCGCAGCCGGTACGGACCGCGGCTGGGGGCGTGCGTTGCATCGGGGCCCGCGCGGCTGACGCGGGCGCGCCGGCCGGCCCCGCAGGGCCGGTGGTAGAGTGCTCCGGCATTGCGCGTCCCGCGCGCGCCGCCTGCCGAGTACCCATGGATCCCCTCGAACCGCCCGAGCACGAGCTGCTGCTCGTCATCGACGTCCAGAACGACTTCTGTTCCGGTGGGGCCCTCGCGGTCCCAGACGGTGACGCTGTCGTGCCGGTGATCGCCGCCACGATGATCCGCTTCGCTCATGTCGCGTTCACGCAGGACTGGCATCCGCCGGGACACCGCTCGTTCGCCAGCGCCCATCCGGGCCGTTCGCCGTACGAGACCGTGCCGTTCCCCTACGGCGAGCAGACGCTTTGGCCGGACCACTGCGTGCAGGGCACCGACGGGGCGGATTTCCATCCCGGGCTGGACCCGACCCGCGCTGAGCTGGTGATCCGCAAGGGGTTTCGTCCGGCCATCGATTCGTACTCGGCCTTCTTCGAGAACGATCGCAGCACGCCGACCGGGCTCGGCGGCTACCTGCGAGAGCGCGGCATCCGGCGGGTGGTGCTCTGCGGGCTCGCGACCGATTTCTGCGTGGCGTACTCGGCGATCGACGCGCGGCGTCAGGGCTTCGAGGCCGTGGTGCTCCTCGATGCCTGCCGTGCGATCGATCTCGGCGGCTCGCGCGCGGCCGCGCTCGCCGCGATGCGCGAGGCCGGTGTCGTGCTGCGCGACGCCGCCCGCTGAACGTGCCGACCGCGCCCCCCGCCGCCCGCGCGGCGGCGGCACTGCTCGTCAACGCGCTGCTCTGGGGGCTGTGCTGGCTGCCGTTCCGCGCCCTGCAGGAACAAGGCGTGCACGGCCTGTGGGCGACCGCCCTGGTGTATGCGGCGGTCGGCGCCGGGGTGCTCGCCTGGGACCCGGCCGTCGCACAAAGGCTCGCCCGCACGCCGTCGCTGTGGCCGCTGCTGCTCGCCAGCGGCATCACGAACGCCTGCTTCAACTGGGCGGTGACGATCGGCGACGTGGTCCGGGTGGTGCTGCTCTTCTACCTGATGCCGGCCTGGGCGGCGCTCTTCGCGCGGCTGGTGCTCGGCGAGCCGCTGCGGCTGGCGGTCGTGCTGCGGGTCGCGATCGCCATCGCGGGCGCGGCGGTCGTCCTCAAGCCGCCCGGCGCCCCCTGGCCGATGCCCTCTGCACCATCCGACTGGCTGGCGATCGTCGGCGGCATGAGCTTCGCGATGACGAACGTGATGCTTCGGCGCGAGACCGCACAGCAGGAGTCGACGCTCGCCTTCACCATGTTCGTCGGCGGCTGCGCGGTCGCGGGCACGCTGGCCGCGGTGCTCACCGCGGTCGGCGGGATCGCGATGCCGCCGCTGCCGGCGCCGGGCTGGGTGGCCGGCATCCTCGGACTGGTGCTGATGCTGGGCGTGGGCAACCTGTGCCTGCAGTACGGCGCGTCGCGCCTGCCGGCGAACGTGACCTCGGTGGTGCTGCTGAGCGAGGTGCTGTTCGCGGCGCTGTCGGCGGTGCTGATCGGCGGCGAGTCGGTGTCGGCCCGGACCCTGGCGGGGGGCGCGCTGATCCTCGTGGCCGCGCTGCTCGCGGTGCGCGACGCCCGCTGACCCGCCTCGGACCCGCCCGAGCCGGCGCCCGTCGGTCAGCGTGTCCCGAGGAGGGGGGCGAGCACGCTCCAGGCGGCGTCGAGCAAGTGCGGCTGGGCCTGGGCGGTCGGATGGATCCGGTCCGGCTGGAAGGCGTCGATCCGGTCGGCGATCGGGGCGAGGAAGAAGGGCAGCAGCGGCGCCTTCTCCGACTCGGCGACCCGCCTGAACAGCCCGGCGAACTGATCGGCATAGGCGCGGCCGTAGTTGGGCGGCATCTGCATCCCGAAGACGACCGGCCGAGCGCCCGCCTTGCGCGAGGCGACCACCATCTCACGGAGATTCGCCTCGGTACCCGCCAGCGGCAGGCCGCGCAGCGCATCGTTGCCGCCGAGCTCGATGACGACGAGCGCGGGGGCGTGCCGGGCCAGCAGATCGGGCAGCCGCGAGCGGCCGCCCGAGGTGGTCTCGCCGCTGATGCTCGCGTTGACCACCCGCCAGGGAAGCTTGAGTTCGGCGACTCGGCGCTCGAGCAGCGCCACCCAGCCGCTGCCGCGTGCCAGCCCGTACTCGGCCGACAGGCTGTCGCCGAGGACGAGCAGCGTGCGCGGCTCGGCCGCCCGTGCCGCGCCGGTCACGCCGCCTGCGACGAGTCCGGCCGTGATGGCACCGAGCGCGCCGAGCATGCGACGGCGGGCCGTCATCGGCAGGCGCTCGGACAGCCGGATGTCCCGTCGATGCGGGGCCTCGGAGGTCGCACGGGCTACACTGCGGGCCATGTCTGCAATCAAGGTCGAACACCTCAGCAAGAAGGTACCGGACGCCGGCGGATGGCTGACGATACTCGACGATGTCGGGTTCATGGTCGACTCCGGCGATACCGTCGCCATCGTGGGTGCGTCGGGCTCGGGCAAGTCGACCTTGCTCGGGCTGCTCGCAGGGCTCGACCTGCCGAGTTCGGGACGCGTGCTCGCCTCCGGGCAGGACCTGTTCTCGCTCGATGAGGACGCGCGCGCCCGCTGGCGGTCCGAGAACGTCGGCTTCGTGTTCCAGTCCTTCCAGCTGCTGCCGCAGATGACGGCGCTCGAGAACGTGATGCTGCCGCTCGAGCTGGCCGGTGTGCGCGACGCCGCGCCGCGTGCACGCGACCTGCTGGCGCGGGTCGGCCTCGCCGAGCGCGGCGGACACTATCCGCGCACCCTGTCGGGCGGCGAGCAGCAGCGTGTCGCGCTCGCCCGCGCGTTCGCGCCAGGCCCGGCGCTGCTGTTCGCCGACGAGCCCACCGGCAGCCTGGACCATGCGACCGGGCAGCGCGTGATCGAGCTGCTGTTCGAGCTGAATCGCGAGTCGGGCGCGACGCTGGTGCTGGTGACCCACGATCCTGCGCTGGCCGGCCGCTGCGGGCGTACGCTGTCACTCAGGAGCGGGCGACTCGTCGATTGACGAGGGCGCGGATCGCATCGGGCAGGCGCGAGGCCGGCAGCCCGATGCCCGCGCTCCAGTCCGCGTCGGCCGCGAGCATATCCCCCGCCGCACCGTGCAGCCAGACCCCGTGCGCCGCGGCATCGGCGGGTGCGAGGCCGGCTGCGAGCAGTCCGGCGATGGTCCCGGCCAGCACGTCACCGGTGCCGGCGACCGAGAGGATCGGCCCGCCGCTCGCGTTGATCGTCCAGCGCCCGTTGGGCAGGGCGACCACCGTGCCCGCGCCCTTGAGCACCACGCAGGCGCCGCTCGCGAGCGCCAGTCGGCAGGCGCTGCCGATGCGGTCCTGCTGCACGTCGGCGGTCTGCACGCCGAGCAGGCGCGCTGCCTCCAGCGGATGCGGCGTGAGCACCGAGGGCCGTCCCGCGGCGGCGCGAGCCATGAGCCGCTCGAACAGGCGGCCGTCGGCGGCCACCGCGTTCAGTCCGTCCGCATCGAGGACCAGCGCCGCGGGATGGGCGAGCGAGGCCGCGACCGCTGCGGTCGCGGCCTCGCCCCGGCCCAATCCGCAGCCGATCACCACCGCCTGCGCGGCGCCCAGCACGGCCTCGCCCTCGCCGTCGGCGGGCCGGATCCGGCGGGTCATCAGCTCGGGGCGCAGCGGGTCCGTTGCGGCGTCGCCGTCCACGCCGATGTAGAGCCGCCCGGCGCCGACCGCCTGGGCGCCGAGCGCGGCGAGCGTCGCCGCGCCGCGCATCGACGGCGCGCCGGCGATCACCAGCACGTCGCCGAAGCGGCCCTTGTGCGCGTCGCGCTCGCGCGGCCGCAGCAGCGATCCGGCGGTGTCGCCGTCGATCAGGAACCCCCAGGGCAGCGGGCCGTCGGCCGGTGCCCCGAAGGACCGGGGGCGCAGGCCCAGCGCCGACAGGCCGAGCTCGGCCACCTGGACGCGACCGGCACGGGCCGCGCCCGCGCCGGTGTGCAACCCGGGCTTGTCGGCGATCATCGTGACGGTGAGGTCGGCGCGGATGGCGGTGCCGGACGCGCCGCCGACGATCGCGCCGCGGTCGGCGTCGAGGCCGCTCGGCACGTCGACCGCCACCACCCGCAGCCCGGTCGGCGCGAGGCGGGCCGCGATCTCGGACGCGGCGCCCGACAGCGGACGCGCCAGGCCGATGCCGAACAGCCCGTCGATCACCAGCGGCGCGGCCGCCAGCAACGCGTCGAGCGACTCCGGTCCGTGCAGCACACGGCCACTCGCGTCCCAGGCTGCCCGGGCGCGACATGCATCGGGGGCCGTCGGCGGTTCGGGAGCGAGCACGAGCGCGCTCACCGCCCAGCCGCGCGCGGCCAGGCCCAGCGCGGCGAGCAGTGCATCGCCCCCGTTGTTGCCCGGGCCGACCAGCGCCAGCACCGGCGTGCCGGCGGGTCCGGCGCGCAGCAGCGTCGCGCACGCGTCGGCCACCGCCTCGGCGGCGCGTGCCATCAGCGTGCCTTCGGGCGTCGCGGCCAGCGCCTGTGCCTCGAGGGCACGGATCGCCGAGCAGGTCAGCAGCGGGTGGCCGGGGAGGGGAGCGGCATGCATCGCCCCGATGGTACGCAATGCCTGCTCACCGCAGGCGATCGAGCGTGAGCCCCTCGAGATCGATCTCGGGCGCGCGGCCGGCTACGACGTCGGCCACCACCTGGCCCGCGCCGGCCGCCATCGCCCAGCCGGTCGACCCGTGGCCCATGTTCACGAAGAGGCCGCGGACCGGCGTCGCGCCGAGCAGCGCCGGACCGTCCGGCGTCATCGGCCGTGCGCCGACCCAGCACTGCGCGTCCTGCCAGCGGGCCGCGTCCGGGAACCAGTCGCCCCCGACCTTCACCAGGGTGCGCAGCGCCGCCGCCCGCGGCACCAGCGCCGGGCTGCCCAGCTCGGCCGTGCCCGCGACCCGGATGCGCCCCGGGAAGGGCGTGATCGCGACCTTGTAGGCCTCGTCGATCATCGCGTGCCGCGGGCCGGCGTCGCCCTCGGCCAGCGGCAACGTCGTCGAGTAGCCCTTGACCGGCCAGATCGGCAGTCGGATGCCGTGGGCGGCCAGCAGCGGCAGCGCATCGACCGCACCGGCGACGACCACGGCGTCGTAGGAGCGCAGCGGGCGGTCCGTGGGGCCCGCCGGTCCGCCCGGCGCGGTGGCGCCACGCCCCGACACGCTCCCGGGCCCCTCGGCGAGCACGCCGCGCACCTCGCCGCCCTCTGCGACGATGTGCCGCACCGTGCAGCCGAACACGAAGCGCACGCCGGCCGCGCGTGCGGCATCGGCCAGGCCCTGCGCGAAGTCCGGGCAGCTCGCGGACTCGTCCTCCGGCAGCCAGAGCGCGCCGGCGAGCGGCACGCCGGGCGCGAGCGCCGGCTCGAGCGCCCGGACCGCGTCCGCATCGAGCAGGCGGTGTGGCACGCCGTTCTCCTCGAGGAGCGCGCGCGCCGGCCCGGTCATCGCCAGGTCGCGCTCGCCGCGCAGCAGCTGCAGGTAGCCCTGACGGCGCCCGTCGTCGATGCCCAGGCGCGCGCGCAGTGCGTGCAGCGCATCGCGGCTGTGAAAGGCCAGGCGCTGCATCCGGGACTTGTTGACACGGTAGCGACCGAGCTCGCATTCGCGCAGCCAGCGAAGGATCCAGCGGGCCAGCGCCGGGCTCGCGACCGGTCGGAAGAGCACCGGCGCCTCGGCGGCGAACAGGTAGGACACCACCTTGCGCGGCATGCCCGGCGCAGCCCAGGGCGTCACATAGCCGGGCGCGATGACGCCGGCATTGCCCCAGCTGGTCTCGAGCGCCACGCCGTCGCGGCGCTCGAGCACGTCGACCTCGAAGCCGCGTTCGCGCAGGTACCAGGCGGTGCAGCAGCCGACGATGCCGGCGCCGATCACCGCGACGCGACGGGGCACGGTCTCAGCGGTCCTTCCCCATGACCGCATCGGGCAGCCAGGTGACGATCTCCGGGAACACGGTGATCAGCGCGATGCAGACCACCAGCATCACGAAGAACGGGATCGCCGCGCGAGCGATCGTGTTGCTGTCCTTGCCCGTCATGTTCTGGAGCACGAACAGGTTGAAGCCCACCGGAGGCGTCACCTCTGCGATCTCGACGAGCAGGACGATGAAGATGCCGAACCAGATCAGGTCGAAGCCTGCCTTCTGGATCATCGGCAGCACCACCGCCGACGTCAGGACGATCATCGAGATGCCGTCGAGCGCGGTGCCGAGCACGAGGTACACCACGGCGAGCACCGCGATCAGCGAGTACGGCGAGAGCCCCAGCGAGGAGACCCACTCGGCGAGCTGCCTCGGGATGCCGGTGAAGGCCATCGTCTTGGTGAGGAAGGCCGCGCCGGCGAGGATGAACATGATCATGCACGACACGCGGGTCGCGCCCATCAGGCTGGCGACGAAGTTCTCGCGGGTCAGCGAGCGACTGCTCGCCGCGATCGCGAGCGAGCCGAGCACGCCGAACGCGGCGCACTCGGTCGCGGTCGCCCAGCCGGCGACCAGGACCCAGACGATGAACACGATCAGCAGCGTCACCGGAATCAGGCTGCCGGAGCGGCGGATCTTCTCGAGGAAGCCGGGCACCGGGTCGGACGGTGGCACCTTGTCCGGATGGCGGATCGACCACCAGGCGATATAGCCGGAGAACAGCGCCATCAGCAGGAAGCCGGGAATGAAGCCGGCGAGGAAGATCCGGATGATCGACGCATCGGCGGCCACCGCGTACACGACCATCGTGATCGACGGCGGGATCAGGATGCCGAGCGTGCCGGCGGTCGCCAGCGCACCGAGTGCGAGATTCTCGTCGTAGCCCCGGCGCTTGAGCTCCGGAAGCGCGACCTTGGCGATCGTCGCGCAGGTCGCAGCGGACGATCCCGACACCGAGCCGAAGATGCCGCAGCCGAGGATGGTCGTGTGCATCAGCCGGCCGGGCACGCGACCCAGCCAGGGGGCGAGGCCCTCGAACATCTGCTCCGAGAGCCGGGTGCGGAACAGGATCTCGCCCATCCAGATGAAGAGCGGCAGCGCCGCCAGCTCCCAGGACGCGGACGAGCTCCACATCGACACGAACAGGTTCTCGCCCCAACGGGCCGGCGCCATGTCGGTGAACAGCGCCATGCCGACCCAGCCCACGATGGCCAGGGTCATGGCGATCCAGACGCCGCCGCCGAGCAGCAGCAGCATCACGACCAGCAGGAAGAGTCCGATCTCGGCGACGCCGACCATGCCCATCTCAGACGTCCTCGCTGAAGTCGCCGCGCGCGTGCCGTTCAGTGACCGCCTCGACGTAGGTGGGGATCCGACCTCGGACCACCGTGACCAGCTCGTCGATCACCGAGACGAATAGCAGCAGCGCACCGACCAGGAAGGAGAGCTGGGGGATCCACATCGGCACGACCAGCAGCCCCGTCGACATCTCGTTGTACTGCCAGCCCATGTAGACGTACTGCGCCACCGACACCAGCAGGTAGCCGGTGAACAGCGCCGCGACGGACAGGGACAGCAGTTCGAACAGACGTCGCCGGCCGGCGGGCATCGCCTCCAGGAACAGGCCGACACGCACGAAGTCCCCGTGCCGGAACGTGTGCGCGAGCCCCAGGAAGGCGGCCGCGGCGGTCATCCACGACACGAGGTCGTCCGTGCCGCCGGTCCGGATCCCGAGTTCGCGGCACACCGCCGCCCCGAGCATCACGACGAAGATGGCGAAGACGCAAAATGCCGCCAGCGCGCCCGCGATGTCGTACAGCCGATCGAGGGCGCGTCTCAAGCCCTTACTTCCGGTAGGTGTCGACGATCGCCTTGCCTTCGGGGCCGGCCTTCTTCAGCCAGTCCTCGAGCATGATCCCGCCGACCTGCCGGAAGTCCTGAACGAGCTTGGGCGGCGGGGTCATGATCTTCATGCCCTTCTCGGCCAGCGCCTTCTTGTACCAGTCGTTCTTCTCCTCGGAGACCTTCCAGCCGCGGGTTTCGGCGGCCGCACCGGCCTTGAGCAGCGCGTCCTGAGTCGGCTTGTCGAGCGCGTCGAACGCCTTGCGGTTGACGAACACCGCGTTCTTCGGCAGCCATGCCTGGGTGTCGTACCAGAACTTGATGTGCTCGTAGGTCTTGGTGTCGTAGCCCGTCGAACCCGACGACATGTACGACTCGACGACGCCGGTGGCCAATGCCTGCGACAGCTCCGCGGCCTGTACCGTCACCGGCTGCGCGCCGATCAGTTCGGCGATCTTCGCGGTGGCCGGGCTGTAGGCACGCCACTTCACCCGCCGCATGTCGGCGACGGACTGCACTTCCTTCTTCACGTAGAGACCCTGCGGCGGCCACGCTACCGTGAACAGCAGCATCATTCCCTGCTCGGCGAGCTTCTTGTCGAGCGACGGCTTCTGCGCCTGATACAGCTTGAAGGCGTCCTTGTAGCTGCTCGCCAGGAACGGCATGCCGTCGAGGCCGAAGACGGGCCATTCGTTCTCGAAGTTGACCAGCAGCACCTCGCCGATCTGGGCCTGACCCGACTGTACGGCGCGCTTGATCTCCGGCGCCTTGAACAGGGACGCGTTGGCGTGGACCGTGATCTTGAGCTTGCCGCCGGTGGCCTTGTCCACCTCGTCCGAGAACTGCTGGAGGTTCTCGGTGTGGAAGTTGGAGGCCTGGTAGGCCGCGGGCAGGTCCCACTTGGTCTGCGCGTAGGCCGAGGCGGCGCCGAACGAGACGACGGCTGCGACGGCGAGCGGGGCGAGTTTCATAGGGTTCTCCGGAGGGCAGGGCTCGGGCGTGTGGACCGGCGGGATCGATGGCGTCGGCGGCCTGCGGCAGTGTAATCGTGCTTGTAGGTTATTCGGCACGCGTGGAAAATGTCAACGTTTTCTCTACGTTTCGAAAGAGGCGGTGGTCGTGTCCAGAATCAGCCTGAAGGTCGCTCCGAAAGCGGGGCCGAAAGCGAGCCCGAAAGCCGGCCGCGCCCCGATTCCCGCGGCCACGCGCAGTGCGGCCCGCGCGACGGCGTCAGCCGCCGCCGGGCGCGGGCCGCGCATCCTGTCGTCGGCGCACCTCGCCGAGGGTCCGGCGAGCGAGCTCTCCGAGTTCGAGCTCGGCCTGATCGTCGCGCACAACGCGTTCACCCGGTGGGCGACGCGCTGCATGGCGGCGGCCGGCATGCCCGAGCTCGCCATCACCGACGTGCTGGTGCTGCATCACGTGCGGCACCGCGATCGACCGAAGAAGCTGTCCGACATCTGCTTCACGCTGAACTACGAGGACACCCACGTCGTCAGCTATGCGCTGCGAAAGCTGGTCGGGCTCGGCCTGCTCGAGTCGACGCGCCAGGGCAAGGAGGTGCTGTACGCGACCACCGATGCCGGCCGCGCCCTGGTCGACCGCTACCGCGAACTGCGCGGCGTGTGCCTGCTGCCGGCGGTGACCGGCGACCTCGGCGACACCCGCACGCTCGCCGACACCGCGCAGCTGCTGCGGGCGCTGTCCGGGATGTACGACCAGGCGGCCCGCGCCGCGGCCTCGCTGTGAGTGCACCCGGCTTCGTCGGGCTGCTGCGGCTCGACACCGCATTCCCGCGTCCGGTCGGCGACATCGGCAACCCGAACACCTTCGACTTCCCGGTGCGCTCGAGGATCGTGCGCGGCGCGACCGCGGCACGCGTGGTGCGCGGAGACGCCTCGGCGCTGCTCGGGCCCTTCGTCGACGCCGGCCGCGCGCTCGCCGCCGAGGGGGCGGTCGCGATCGGCACGAGCTGCGGCTTCCTCGCTCCCTTCCAGCGCGAGCTGGCCGCGGCGCTGCCGGTGCCGTTCGCGGCCTCGGCGCTGCTGCAGCTCGCCTGGCTGGCGCCCCTGCTGCCCGCGGGGCGTCGCGCCGGGGTGATCACCATCGATGCCGATGCGCTCGGCGCGCATCACCTGGCCGCGGCCGGCGCTGCGCCCGACACGCCGGTGGTCGGCCTGCCGCGCGACGGAGCGCTCGCCCGTGCGGTGTTCGGCGACACCGCCCGGCTCGATCTCGCCCGCATCCGCGACGAAGTCGTCGAGGCCGGGCTGCGGCTGCGCGAGGCCGTGCCCGCGCTCGGCGCGATCGTCCTCGAATGCACGAACCTGCCGCCTTACCGCGATGCGCTGATGCGTGCGGTCGGCGTGCCCGTCCACGACTGCAACACGCTGCTGCGCTGGCTCTGGGCCGGTGCGGCGCGGCCCGCCCCCCTGGAGCCTCGCCGATGACGCGCACCGCCCCCGCCGCGCCCGACCTCGATCGCTGGCAGTTCTGGATCGACCGTGGCGGCACCTTCACCGACGTCGTCGGCCGCCGCCCGGACGGCTCGCTGGTCACCGAGAAGCTGCTGTCCGAGAACCCCGAGCAGTACCTCGATGCCGCTGCTGCTGGTGGTCACGCGTGGCTTCGCCGACGGCCCCCGGATCGCGTATCAGAACCGGCCTCGCCTCTTCGACCGGCGCATCGTGCTGCCCGAGCTGCTGCATCGCGAGGTGCTTGAGGTCGACGAGCGCCTGGCGGCCGACGGTGCCGTCGTGTGTCCCCTCGACGACGCCGCGGCCCGCGCCGGGCTGCAGGCCGCGTTCGACCGTGGCCTGCGTGCCGTGGCGATCGTGCTGATGCATGCCTATCGCTTCCCCGAGCACGAGCGCCGGATCGCCGCGATGGCGCGGGCGATCGGCTTTCCCCAGGTGTCGGTGTCGCACGAGGTCTCGCCGCTGATCCGCTGGGTGGCGCGCGGCGACACCACGGTGGTCGACGCCTACCTGTCGCCGGTGCTGCGGCGCTATGTCGAGCGGGTCGCCTCGGGCATGCCGGGCGTGCGGCTGCAGTTCATGCAGTCCAACGGCGGGCTCACCGACGCGCACGCCTTCCAGGGCAAGGACTCGATCCTGTCGGGCCCCGCCGGCGGCATCGTCGGCATGGCCCGCATCAGCGAGGCGGCAGGCTTCGACAAGGTCATCGGCTTCGACATGGGCGGCACCTCGACCGACGTGTCCCACTACGCGGGCGAGTTCGAGCGGGTCTTCGACACCCAGGTCGCCGGCGTGCGGCTTCGCGCACCGATGATGAGCATCCATACCGTCGCCGCCGGCGGCGGCTCGATCCTGCATTTCGACGGCGCGCGGATGCGCGTCGGCCCGGACTCGGCGGGCGCCAACCCCGGCCCGGCCTGCTACCGGCGCGGCGGGCCGCTCACCGTGACCGACGCGAACGTCATGCTCGGCAAGGTCCAGCCGGCGCATTTCCCGCACGTGTTCGGCCCCGCGGCCGACCAGCCGCTCGACCGGGACGCGGTGGTGCGCGGCTTCACCGCGCTGGCAGCGGCGATCGGCCGCGCCACCGGCCGCGACATGACGGCCGAGCAGGTCGCCCAGGGCTTCGTCGACATCGCCAACGCCAACATGGCGAACGCGATCAAGAAGATCTCGGTGCAGCGCGGCTACGACGTCACCCGCTATGCGCTGACGGTGTTCGGCGGTGCGGGCGGGCAGCATGCGTGCGCGGTCGCCGACCAGCTGGCGATGTCCACGGTGCTCGCCCATCCCCTGGCGGGTGTGCTGTCCGCCTACGGCATGGGGTTGGCCGAGCAGGCCGTACTGCGCGAGCGCTCGGTCGAGCGCCGGATGGACGATGGCGGGCTCGAGGACGGGCGCGCCCGGCTCGAGGAGGTCGAGGCGCAGGCACGCGGCGAGCTCGCGGCGCAGGGCGAGCCCGCCGAGCGCCTGCGCGCGCTGCGG
>JAPLQE010000056.1 GCA_026399835.1 Burkholderiales bacterium
CCTGCGCGACGTGCTCGAGCGGCTGCCCACGCAGCCGAACAGCCGCATCGACGAGTTGCTGCCGCATCTCTGGACGCCGACCGCGGCGATCTGACACGAATCAGGCAGCTGGGCAAGGTGACTTGCCCGGGCGCTTACCGCAGGCCGGCCCCAAGGACACAGAACAGGTCAACCTTACGGGCGAAGCGTCACGCATCATGCCGGTCTCGGGCGGGGGCTTCGAGCAAAGCTACAACGCACAGGCTGGCGTGGACACCGACACGATGCTGGTGGTCACCGCCCACGTCAGCCAGGCCTGCAACGACAAGCGCGAGGCCCAGCCCACGATCCTGGCCATCCAGGCCCTGCCCGAGGAGCTGGGCCAGGTGCAGTCGCTTATTGCCGACAACGGATACTTCAGTCAGGCCACTGCGCAAGCCTGCAGCGATGCGGGCATCGCGCCACTGCTACATCAAGCGCATGCATGTGCTGCGAGCAGCGTAAAGGGGCGAGGTGGCCTCGACGCCGACTCAAACACATGCTCAGGCGCGTTCCGGAACCACCCAGGCCGCCCGCGGTCGCCCAGACAGACCGCACCGGCGCGACAACCGATCAAGAAGCCGCCATGCGCCGCCAATCTCGGGGCGGGCTGATTCAAGCCCGACAGGCCTCTAGACCGCGACCTGCGAGCCGAGTTCGATCACGCGGTTCGGTGGCAGCCGGAAGTAGTTCGCCGCGCTCGGGCTGTTCTGCATCATCCAGCCGAACAGCGAGCGCCGCCAGCCGAAGACCCCGCGCCGCGACACCGACACGATCACCGGCTTGCTGGTGAAGAACGAGGTGTCCTCGATGTCGAGCTCGAGCCCCTTTCGGCGCGCGAGCTTGAGCGCGCGCGCGATGTCCGGGTCCTCCCGGAAGCCGAAATGCGCGACCAGCCGCAGCACGCCGCTGTTGCCGCGCTGCAGCTCGACGCGCTCGTCGTCGGGCACCCGCGGCGTGTCGTCGAACTCGACCGTCATGAAGACCGTCTGCTCGTGCACCACCTTGTTGTGCTTGAGGTTGTGCAGGAAGCTGCCCGGGTAGCCGAACCGCGACGAGCTGAAGAAGACCGCCGAGCCCGGCACCCGCGGGATGTCCGACAGGTCCAGGTTCAGCTCGTCGCGCGCCACCCGCGGCAGCGCGTCCTTGCGCGAGCGCATGACCTCGATGCCACGGCGCCAGGTGGTCAGGACGGTGAACATCACGCTCGCCACCACCAGCGGGAACCAGCCGCCCTCCTCGACCTTGCCGATGTTGGCCGCGAAGAAGCCGATCTCCAGCACCAGGAAGAGCGCGAGCAGCGGCAGCAGCAGCTTGCTGCGCCGCGACGGCATCAGCAGCACGGCGATCACCAGCAGCACGCTGCCGATCAGCAGGTCGCCCGAGACCGCGATGCCGTAGGCCGCAGCGAGATTCGACGAGCTGCGGAAGGTCACCACCAGCAGCAGCACCGCCACCAGCAGCAGCCAGTTGACCACCGGGATGTAGACCTGCCCGCGCGAGGTGTCGGAGGTATAGAGCACCTTCAGGCGCGGCAGGTAGTTCAGGCGCGAGGCCTGCTGCGTGACCGAGAACGCACCCGAGATCGTCGCCTGCGAGGCGATCACCGTGGCCAGCGTGGCCAGCATCACCAGCGGCACCAGCAGCGGCTCGGGCGCCAGCAGGAAGAACGGATTGCGCACCGCCCCCGGGTCGCGCATGACCAGGGCGCCCTGCCCGAAGTAGTTGAGCATCAGGCAGGGGAAGACCAGCGAGAACCAGCCGATGCGGATGGGCGTGCGACCGAAGTGGCCGAGGTCGGCATACAGGGCCTCGGCCCCGGTCATCGACAGGAACACCGCGCTCAGCGCGACGAAGGTCCACTCCGGATGCACGAACGCGAAGGTGATCGCATGGCGCGGATCGAGCGCGCCGAGGATCTCCGGCGTCTGCACGATGCTCGCGACGCCCAGGGCCGCCAGCACGAAGAACCAGACGACCATCACCGGGCCGAACAGCGCGCCGACCTTCGCGGTCCCGCTGCGCTGGATCATGAACAGGCCGACCAGGATGACCAGCGCGATCGGCACTACGAAGCGCGCCAGCGCCGGCTCGACCACGCTGATGCCCTCCACCGCCGACAGCACCGAGATCGCGGGCGTGATCACCGCGTCGCCGAAGAAGAGCGAGGCCGCGAAGATCCCGAGCACGCCGATCGCCCAGGTGAGCCGCGGCCGGTCCTTGACCAGCCCGAGCAGGTTCGACAGCAGCGCGAGCACACCGCCTTCGCCGCGATGATCGAAGCGCAGCATCACCGTCACGTACTTGAGCGACACGATGATGGTGACCGCCCAAAAGATCATCGACAGCACCGGGAAGACCTTGTCGGGGGTCAGCGGCAGGCCGGTCGGCTCGAGGAAGGCTTCCTTGAACGCATAGAGCGGGCTGGTGCCGATGTCACCGAAGACCACGCCCAGCGCGGCGAGCACCAGCGGCGGCATGCGCTGCGACGAGGGGGCGGTCATGGAGGCGGAGTGTGTCGCACGGAGCGACTGCCGATCGGTAAGGCGCGGATGCTAGCACCGCGGGGCGTGGGGCGCTCGACTCGTTGGCGGTGCCTCGGGGACAATTCCGAAAGCCTGACCTATACAGATCAGGCACTTAGGGCGGTTTGAGGCGAACTCGGGTGCTCTGATGCACCTCTGCATCGCGCGCATTGACCTCGTTCTTCGTCGACCAGGGTCAACCACTTGTGCACCCGAGCCAGCCTGGCACGCGGTCACTGCTGCGCGAAGTGTCGCGTCTGCTGCGGGGGCAGCGCGACTTCCTGGACGAATCGCGGTTAGGGTCGACCCTAGATAGGGTCGGTCCTGACTTGTGCAGTTGCCGTTGTTGAAACTACCTTCTCAACTTTTTGAATGATCCGGCACGCGGCGAGGTTGTCGCGAGCTTATCAAGTCTGGAGAGTTAGCAATGGCTTCGGTAACTTCTTTACTGACATTCTTGCAAGCAAAGTCATTCAATAGCGTACCTGCATTCCGGCTGCCTGAATAATGACCTTACCAGTGCTGGGAGCTCTTGGATGCGCCGCAAAGCGCTCAGTGCCAGACGCTTCATGTCATCGAGGCTTTGCACTAAGTGTCTCGACACCCTTAGCTTCACATGCGCCCAGACCTGCTCGTCAGGGTTCAAGTGCGGCGAGTACGGCGGAAGAATGAACAGCTCGAGCTTACCGATAAGACGGGCGCATCCGGGCGAGTTTCGGACCGACAGACAGGTGGCCTTGCCCCTGTCCGACGTAGTCGTCCATAGCCACTCGGTTACGCGGGCGGATAGGAATTTCAAACGCCCTCACAAGGCCCGGCACGGGTAGCAAGCGCCATGGGCAGGGGGCTGCGCGACGCGAAGGCGCCGATTCGGGCGCACCCGGGTGTGAACGCAGCCGGTCGGCGAGCGGCCGCGAGTCGCGATCCTGGCCGCAGCCGCCACCCCGGCTGCAGCGCTTGTGCACCAGCCAATGGCGCGCGCCCCGGATGGCGCGCACTTCTCTCAGTCTGCGGCGAACGCGTGCCCCGCCTCGCACGCCGGTCCCCGGGGCGGCGGCCGGGGATCCAACCCTAGGTGGGTGAGGATCTTGCCGATCGCCGCCCGCTGCAGGATCGCCGCGATGATCTTCAGCTCCCCGGCGCCGCAACTCGGGCCGCGCCGCAAGTCGATGTCGAAGACGCGCTTGAGCAACCGCGCCCAGCCGATGGGCTGCGCCCGGGCCCGCACTGGTTTTCTCCTGACGAACGAGTCGTGGACTCGTGTTGTTTAGTTGAGAGACCGCGCCAATGACCGTTCAGCGAAGGACAGCGCCCGCGCCCGCGCCTGCGCCTGCTCGCCGTGCCAGGGCGACGCCACAGCGCAACGCCCCCGCCACGCCGTTGCAATCGGCAGCGGCGGCGCAGATGCAGCGCTTGAGGCGGGCTGCGTCTGCCGTGGCTCATCATGTGCAATGCGGTGCATTCTGCGGCCAGCGCCCGCTGCAAGCGGCGCCGCCGCGGCCGGCCGCCGCAAAGGCACTGCGCAGCGTTGCCCGGCCACCACAGGCCAGGGCGCGATCGACCGCAGCGCCTGCGTCGGCCGCTGCGCATCGCCCAGCGCAGGCATCCCAGACATCCCGCGCATCCCGAGCACACACGTCCGCGCCGACCGCGGCGGCGGCACGGCCCTCGGTTCAAGGTGCGCTGCACGTCGCAGCGCAGTTTCTGGGCAACACCCCGCTTGCCAGGGGAGCCGGACAACTGCGGCGGCAGGCGCTCAGCAGCGCCCAGGCAGTGCAACGAAGCGCGCAGTGGCGCGCGGCCAGTCAAGGTCTGGAAGCGACTGCCGGGGTCGCCTGGCGCGCCGCCAAGGCAGCCCCCGCCGTTGAACAACAGCTCAGACCCGCGCTTGCCGCTCTCAACCCTCTGGGGACGCTGGTCGGCACGCTGGGCCGCACCCCAGCAGCCCAGCAGCTGACCCGACAACTGATCCCGCAGCTGGCCAGAACGCCGGTGGCGCAAGCGCTGCAAGGAATCGATCGACGGCTGGACGCCGATGATTCCGCGCGCCTTGCCCCCCAGCTCGGCCGCCAGTCCGCGCCGAGCCCGGCCCGCTCCCAGGACAAGGCCGCGCGGCAACAGCTCGTTGCCGCCGAGCGGGCCCTGCTGGCCGAGCGGGCGCAGTACATCACCCAGGTTGCCAATGGCCAGAAGAATGTTGTTCAGCGCGCCATGGACGGGCTGCGTGAGCAGTTCACCCATGTGACCACCGGCCAGCGCGGCGTGCTGGACGACGCCGTGAAGAACTACGACGCCTCGATCCAGCGCATTCGCGCCACGGGCCAGCGGTTCGACGCAGGCAAGATCACCGCCCAGAACGTGCGCCAGCAGGTGCAGCAGACGGGTCAGGCCTTTGTTTCCGAGGACACACGCGTTCGTGGCGTGCAGGCCAGGCAGCTCGAATGGGGCATGGCCGCCGCCGGTGTCAGCCGCGATGTTGGCGCCATCGTGGCGGCCACCGGCGTGACGATCGGCTCGGGAGGCAACATCTTTCTCGGCGCAGCCGCCGGCTATGCCGCCAAGGAGGCCGGTGACCTGGCCATCGAGGCGGTTGGCAGCACCGGTGGCCAGTCGCAACGCCAGATGACCCAGGGGCAGTCGTGGGTGTTTCACGTCGCAACCCAGGCGCCCCGAGGCAACCTGGGCAGCTGGCGTGACGCCCGCCAGGCACTGGTTCGCGAAGGCGGTGATCTGGCCTGGTCGACGGTGGACGCCCTGGGCGCAAACGTCATCTCGAAAGTCACCACCAAGCTGGCCCTGCGCTGGGCGCCGCAGATCTTCAATGGCGCAGCGGCTGCAAACCCGGCGCTGAAACTGCAGTTTCTTGCCCGCGGCGGCCTCGCCAGCGGCGGCGTCTATCAACAGGCCCTGCCCAGTCTGTTGATCATGCAACGGCTATCGACTGCGCTGGCCTCGGCCACGGCGGCGACCACCTGGCAGTTGCGCCGCGGCGTGGGGGAGGTTGCCGCAACGGCCACCCAGGTGGCGGCGCAGGAGCAGGTGTTCAGCGCCCGGGGGATCAAGACATTGTCCGCCGAGGGGCTCAAGACCATCGGGGACAAGGCGTTCGAGCAGATGGTGGCGCTTCCCTTTGCTTCCATGTCCTCGGGTGTGGGCGCGCTGCTACCCAATGCGGGAGGGTTGGCAATCGCATCGCAGGCGGTGTCTGACACCAGCTTTGGCGTGGTCGAAGGGCAGATCACGACCCGGCAGCGCGAAGGCCGTTGGATGAACGATCTGGAGCTGTTCACGCGCACTTACGGCAGCGGCCTGGGCAGCGCTAACAACCTGATCCTGCATCCGAACAATTTGCGGCACGTTGCGGCCGAGCAAGCCACCTCAAGGGCTGATCAGCGCCTGCCGCGCCTGGAAGCGATCGAGCCACGGCAGCGGGGGCAGGTCATCGCCGAACACATGCGCGAGGCCATCTCGCAGCATGGAGCAGGGACCGGCAATCCGTCCCGTCTGACCGCTGTCTTGGCATGGGCCAATGAAGGCGCGAGCATCCGAGGAGCCGACGGCAGGACAAGCCGTCGGGCCTGGGAGCCGACGGATCGAGCGGCTTATGTGGCGCTGGGGGCCGAGATCAATTGGCTGCTGACCAACCACAATCCTTCGGCAGCAAATGGCGCCGTGCAGGACGGCGCCACAGCGCAGCCCGGCGGCCCGTCTGCCCTTGTGCGGGCTGCCAATGCCGCGGTTGAGGTCAGCGACGCAGCAGCCCGATCGAGCCGCGGAACGACTGGGCTGCCGCAGGCTTACAACAGCACCAGACCCTTCATCCGCTCGGCTGCGTCCGGCACCGACGCAGGCACAGCTGCTCCGGAGACAAACACGGCAGGGCCGGGAACCGTCGGGGCAGACTCAACAGCACCCCTGAGTGCAGCGGATCGACTGCTGCAACAGCATGACGTGCCTCGCTCGATTGATCCGCTCCGCAACACGGAACGGTTCGCAGTCGCTTCGAAAATGAGAATGGCGATGGAGCCGACCGAGAACGATGTCAGTCCGCTGACCGGCATTTTCGGAGATGACCCCATCGAACTGAATTCCCGATTTAAGCGCCACGGGGTGCTGTTCGAATCGCCACAGAGCTATGGCAGCAGACAACGACCCACAGAGGAGCAAGTAGCTCAACTCTTGCGGACACTCGAGATCGTGGGCCGGAATGGAGCGGTGTATCCGTCTGATTTTCGAGGACCGGACATTCACCCGGGCTTAAGGCTTATCGTCGCAGAGGTCGATGCCGTCCAGAAAGACCTGGAGCTGATCACGGGGGTTCCCATGACGGACCGGGCAATCAATCTAAGAACGATCGCAGCAGATGTCCACATCGATCCTCATCATGATTATGAGATGTTCCGTTACTTCAGGGGACTCGGCTTGGATGGCACGCCGACCACTCACTACCTTCTTGACGGTCCAGAGAAACAAGAGTACGGCAGAGGGGCTCTGGTGGCTGGGACTTATTTGAAAAGTGCTGGCTACCGGGCAGTTCCGCATGGCGTGCTTGTACCGGGTGTTCCCCTCGGCCCCGACAGCCGGGCCGATTATCGCCGTACTCTCGCTAGCGGTAGCGATAGCGCTGGCGGCAAAAAAGCCAGCCCTTGGTTGTCAGTCCAAGAAGCCAACCCTTGGTCGCGAATTCTTGTGGTCGCGGACTTTACGCCCGATTTGAAGGCTTTCGAGCAGCAGAACAAGGCGACTGCGCTAAATGAGGTTCAGCCGGCGCTCACAGCCAACGAGTTACTCGCTAAGGCTAAAGCGAGAAGAAGCCTCAGCCCTGAAGAAGAAGAAGCTGCCAAAAACGCCAACCTGAGAATGGCGATGGAGCCGTCGTCGTCCGACAGTCCGCGCGCGGCCGCCTCGTCGGACAAAGCGACCCCTGACGCTCGCGAGCCAACCCGGTCGGAGCTGCTGGCGGGTCTGCGCGACATGAAAGGAGAGGTACTGGCCAACGCGTTACTTGCGAACAAGGCTGACCTCTTACACGGGTCGCGCGAGGAACTGACGCCGCAATTCCTCCGCGCCTTATCAAAGCAACTGCAGCATGATGGCGACCTCACCGGCGTCCGAATCGATGCGCAAGCGCTTCTTGATACGTTGGCCCTGCGCCGACCCTTGCATGAGAGTGTGCCGTTCAAGTTCGACGGAAGCTCGAAGGACTCATCGCTTCTGCAGGACCGTCCCGAATTGCAGCGCGCAGCCCGAGGCTATGCCATCCGGTGGCTGGCAGCGGGCCGGCCCCCTGACGTCATTGCGCATGAACTCCGCACGCTGTTCGGTGGCGACACACCTCCATTTCAGGAGGTTCTGGGTCTTGGGCGACCTGAGGCGGCGCCGCGCAACAGTAAAGACATCCTGCGCAAGGCGCTCAAATCGGCGGATCGTGGGCCCACCAGCCTCACGCCCGACCAAGAGCAAGCCGCTTTGACTTCGAACTGGTACAGATACGCATTGGCCCGCTATGACACACACCGGCAAGGCAACAGGGGCCACGAGAAAGGACTCATCGGGCAAGCTCGCCACCAGTGGCTTGAGGATCTGGGCCACTACCGAGGCGAGCGACCGCCTTACGATGACATTGAAGGTATCTCGCCACGCTGGACACAAGTGCAAGCGTGGATGCTGCGTGACCCGAACCTGAGAGACCATGTCGGCTCCTTCTACCCCCGATACCCCCGAACGAAGCTATCGGCGGGAGCGCTGACCAGGATTTCCGAGTCGGACCGGTGGGTCCGTCAGCCACAGTACGACCGTATCTTTGGCAGTCCGGCGGTTGATCGGGTGGTGGTGCCGATCGATCACAGCAAGTTTCTTGATTTCATCGAGGTCAACACTTTTCTCCGCTCGATCGGCTATGAAACAACCAACGTGCTCTGGCCTGCCGGGCTGGCTAGGCGAGTCAGCAGCACATCCATCGGAGAGCCAAAGATTTGGCCGATCGGCAAACTTCTGAGAGAGAACAATGTGTCGGTTTCTCATACCGCCCACAGGGCGTTTGAGACTCGCTTCACAGGCCAGATCATCGCGTCAAGAAATGCGCATGACATCGCGACCGTTGCGACCAAGGGGACAACCCTGAAAAGTTGCCTCACGCTGAGTCCAGAGGAGGTCAAAGACCGCGCGCACACCAACCTTGCAAGCGTGCAACACGGCTCGCTCGCCCTGTACGCCGTGAGTTCCAATGACCCGACAGCGATTCGTCCAAGCGCACGTCAAACACTGGTTACTGCAATTGGCGCGTCAAGTCCTGCGCACAGGCTAGTCATGCCGAATGAAAATGGGCGTGTCTATGGGAAACAGACTCTCGACCACGTCCTCCAGCAGGCAAGCATGACCGTTCGCGGCTGGATCAACGAGGAGCCGCCCCAACCCGATCTGTACAGAGCGCATAGCGCGGTGTACAGCCCGACACCATTGTTCCTGCCGCCTGCCGCGGGAGTCCTGGACTTGCGAGGAACGGATCTCGCGACGGTCGACTTTCATCGAGCCGATCTCACAAGAGTCGATTTTGGCAGAGCCAACTTGCGGGGCGCAAGTTTTTTAGGGGCCTTGATGCACGGCACGAATCTCCACGGCGCTGATTTGAGAGCAGCCCGTCTTGGAAACGGCGTTGCTCGAGGAAATGATGCCGAGGGATTGACGACGAGTCAGCTCAGCGAGGCTGTTTATGATCGATATACCGTTTTCCCCTCTTATTTGAGTGTTGAATTTGAACTTGATTTGCTGCGTCATGACTTGTTTCCTCATGGCAGCCACCCCAAGTTGAACGACGCGCTGTTCGAAGTAACGCAGGAATACTTGGCGGCCCGAAGCCGATCGATCGGTACTCCCGAGGAAAGAGGTATCGGCCCCTACGAAATACGGAACTATTTATTGCTTGAGCTGGATGAGCACGGAGCGTTGATTCGCGAACGAGAGCTGTCATCAAAGGCGTTAATTCGGTGGCTCCTGCCCCCCGGGTCACGATTTACTACTTCTCTCAAGGAGGCGCTTGACCTACTGCCGCGAGCCGCGGATCGGGCAGGCATTGCAGCGACGGGGGCCAGGCAAGTACCTTCAACTGACGCGAACATTGACGCAATCGACGTCTTTGCGAGCACAGTCGCCGACCACATATTTTTCGGCAAGTCATCCGCTGACTTGTCTGATCACTTGGCTGGCGTCTCGGGTGTGGTGCTGCAGGCGCGCAGCCGAACGCTCCTGGAAAACGAGCTCCTTGGGCCTCCAGCGGCTGGCCAGGCGTCCGGCCCGACGCCCGAAACCTCTGCGGCCTTGCAGGCGCAATGGAGCAGGCTTGATCGCGACGGCAAGATTGATGTAATTCATCGGGCGCAGGTCGAGCTGCATCATCAACTCGTACGTTCTCGCCTTCTAGTCAAGCGTGAGGCAAGAGGGGACGAGCCATCCTGGATTCTCGATGCCGTGGAGTTCAACCTCAAGACGCAACCGGCCCTGAGCGAGTGGCAGGCGCTTCATCAGGCGGTAGAAGAAAAGTTCAGGAACCAGATTCCTGTGGGCAGAGCCGGGCTTGGCAGCCTTAATGACAGCATTCGTGCGGCTGTCGTTCAGCAGGCGCTCATGAACGCCCTGACTCGCCCAGCCGACGACGCGACAGCTGATGTTGCGGCTCAGCGCTTTGTTGCGCTCACACCCGATGAAAGGGAAGCTTTGCTCACTCGGGTGGAACAACAGTTGCCCGGCCACCTGAGTGCGAAGTGAATCATCCCACGCGCCGGAGTCCACGAGCGTGGCCCGGCCACTGAACCCGACTGGCAGGCAGAGCCACGGAAGTCATCGCCCCCGTCGCTGTGTTCGCCGTCCGCCGCCGTCTGGACCTGACGCGCTGACAGCAGGTGCAGCCGCGCCGTGGGGGTTCGCTTCGTCATCGGGCTTCCCTTCCGTCTGTCCCCCAGCCAATCCGCCAGTAACTCGCGGACCGTGGTGGACGTTGTCGACTCGTCCGCAAGACACAGAGAGTCTCGGGAAGCCGATTTTCCCCGTCAAATCAAATGCTTGGCGGGCTCTCTCGTGGACGTCCGTGGACGCTGCTGGACGACGAAAGAGACATTACCTGGCGGAGGGTGGGGGATTCGAACCCCCGAAGGGTGTTAACCCTTACACGCTTTCCAGGCGTGCGACTTCAACCGCTCATCCAACCCTCCGGAACCCTCGATTGTACCGCAGCCGGCAAGCGCCTCAGGGCGCGGGCGTTCCGCGGACTCAGCCGCCGAGCAGCAGCGCCAGCGTCCGGCGCCGGACCTCGGGCCCGAGCGAGGTCTGCGCGCGGTAGCCGTCCCACGGCGAGCCGTCGAGGTCCTCCGACAGCTCGCCCAGGCGCGGAAAGGGATGCAGCACGGTGGCGTCACGGCGCAGCACGCGGCGGGCGCGGGCGAGGTCCATCGACAGGGGGTCGCCGTGCCGCGCGTCCGGCACGTTCCAGTGCTGCGCGGGCGTCATGTAGACGAAGTCCGCCCGCGCGAGCGCGGCGTCGACCGTCGCCGCATCGCTCGCCTCGAACTGCTCTGCGCGCTCGGGCAGGAATCGCGCGGGCATCCCGAAGCCGGCCGGGGCGAGCAGCACGATGCGCACGTCCCGGCGGGCCAGCAGCCGGGCCAGCGAATGGTGGACACGGTGATCGCGCAGGTTGCCCATCATCACCACCGTGCGTCCTTCGAGGCCGGTGCGACGCATCGCCGCGATGTCGACCAGGGCTTGCGTCGGATGTTCGTTGCTGCCGTCGCCGGCATTGATGACCGGGGCACCCAGCCGCGCCAGACGCTCGGCGCATAGCGGCTCGGTGCTGCGCACCGCCACGCAGCTGCTCAGCAGGCTGAGCTGGCAGATCTCGTCGTGCAGGTCGCACTGGTCGCGCAGCGCGTCGCCCGTCGTCGTGATCGGCAAGGGTGTGAGCCCCAGCCGCAGCGCGGCCGCGGCGAAGCTCGACAGCGTCCGCAGGCTCGGCTGCTGGAAGAGGCAGGCGAGCGTGCCGCGTCGCGAGGCGCGCCCGACGCTCGGCGTGAAGCCGGGGCGCGTGATCCGCTCGACCTCGGCGTCGGTCAGCGCGTCGACCGACAGCAGGTGGCGCGCGCCGCTCATGCGAGCTCCACGGCGACGGCGCCGTAGGCGAGATCGGGACGGCCCGCGGCCTCGTGGCGCGTCGCCAGCGCACGGTAGGCCTGTCGGACCGACTCGCGCTCGGCGTCGCCGACGTACAGCGTGCAGTCTGCGAGCGCGGGCAGCGCGTCGCGCAGCGGGCTCGGATTGGCCCAGGCCCGGCGACCGTCGATGCGCAGCACCGGCTCGTCGTGCAGCAGCGACCAGCGCGCCCTGCCCTCGCCGAGCGCCGCCGCCACGCGCCGAGGCCAGTCCCATCGGGCCTGCGCCGCCGATCCGGCGGTCAGGCCCAGCATCAGGACCTGCAACCGGGTCACCGCGGGCAGCTCGCGACGCAGCGCAGCCAGCGACCCGAGCACGGCGTTCTGCAGCGCCAGGCCGTCCTCGCCGCCGTCGGAGCTCAGCGGCAGCACACCGGAGCGCGGCGCGAGCCCGAACGGCATGTTGGCGATCACCAGCACCGTGCCGCGCAGACCGCGCACCAGGCCGCGCGGCACGGCGTCGCGCACGTCGTTCAGCGCGATGACCGTCGAGGCGTTCGGCACCTGGTTGAGGATCCGGTTCACCTCGGCATAGGCCAGCGCGCGCGGGTTCACGTCGAGCATCACGCGCTGGGCGGCCTCGAACCCGAGCGCCGAATGGCCGCAGCCGCAGGCCAGGTCGATGACCGCATCGGGCGAAGACCAGCCGAGCCGGCCGGCCAGCCGCAGCAGCGTCCCCGACTCGTCGTCGAACGGGAACACGCGCCGCTCCGCTTCGACCCAGACGCCGTCGGTGGCGAAGAGCCGGCCGGCACGCTCGTTCACCCGCAGCAGCAGCTGGTCCTCGACCGCGAACCCCGCTTCGGCGAGCGCATCGGCCGATGCGCCGGCGGTCAGCCGGAAGCGGCTGGCCTGCCCCGGCCCTTCCCGCCACGCGCGGTAGGCGGGCGCGATGCACAGCGCGCGCATGGCCTCGCGCACGCGCTCGGCGAGCTCGGGCGAGGACCGCAGGAGACGAGCCGTTCGGAACAGGGCGTCGGTGCTCGGCATCGTGGGTGCGTCCTCTGTGCTCGGGCCGGCGAACGCCGTCCACGGCAGCGATGAGAACGCCGCGCGGCGGGTGCGGGCGTGACATCCGTCACGCCGGCGGGCCGGGGCGCGACGGACGGTCGAATCGGCTGCCTGCCCGGCCTAAAGTCGCGCGACGAGCCGTCGCGGGCCGCGACGTGCGCATCGGTGACCCATGCCGGCGTGATCGCGCGCGCGACGCGCACCACCGAAGAGGTGAGCAGCCGGAACAGACCGCAGATCGGATTCGATTCGTGCCGACCGAAGCTCGCCACCCGCACCAGGACCTGGCCGATCAGCAGCAGCTTCGCCCACGCTGCGAGCGAGTGGACGACGTTCAGCACCTGGATCGTGCCCCGCCCGGCCTCCTGCGTCCGCGTTCGTCCCCCACCCCGGCCTGCGGACGCCGGGTCACCCGCCCCGGCGTCCGCGACCGTCTTCGCTCCCCCGCCTCAGAGCGCCTGCTTGAGCTGCTCCAGGATCGCGGGGTTCTCCAGCGTCGACGTGTCCTGAGTGATCTCGTCGCCCTTGGCGATCGCGCGCAGCAGCCGGCGCATGATCTTGCCCGAGCGGGTCTTGGGCAGGTTGTCGCCGAATCGGATGTCTCGGGGCTTGGCGATCGGCCCGATCTCCTTGCCCACCCAGTCCCGCAGTTCCTTGGCGACCTTCAGCGCCGCCGCCGCATCGGCAGGACGCGCCCCCTTGAGCACGACGAACGCGACGATCGCCTCGCCGGTCAGGTCGTCGGGGCGACCGACCACCGCGGCCTCCGCGACCAGCGGGTTGGCGACCAGCGCCGACTCGATCTCCATCGTGCCCATCCGGTGGCCCGAGACGTTGAGCACGTCGTCGATGCGGCCGGTGATGGTGAAGTTGCCGGTGTCCTTGTTGCGCACCGCCCCGTCGCCGGCGAGGTAGTAGCCCTTGAGCTCCGGCGGGAAGTAGGCCTTCTTGAAGCGCTCGGGATCGTTCCAGATGGTGCGGATCATCGAGGGCCAGGGCTTCTTCACCACCAGGATGCCGCCGGTGCCGTTGGGCAGGTCGCCGCCGACCTCGTCGACGATCGCCGCCGCGATGCCGGGCAGCGGCAGGGTGCACGAGCCCGGCACGAGCGGGGTGGCGCCCGGCAGCGGCGTGATCATGTGGCCACCGGTCTCGGTCTGCCAGAACGTGTCCACGATCGGGCAGCGGCCGCCGCCGACGTTCACGTGGTACCACATCCAGGCCTCGGGATTGATCGGCTCGCCGACCGACCCGAGCAGCCGCAGGCTGGAGAGGTCGTACTTCGCAGGATGCGTCTTCGGATCGGTGTCGCAGGCCTTGATGAGCGAGCGGATCGCCGTCGGCGCCGTGTAGAAGATGCTCACGCGATGGCGCTGGATCATCTCCCAGAAGCGCCCGGCGTTCGGATAGGTGGGCACCCCCTCGAACACCACCTCGGTGGCGCCGACCGCGAGCGGACCGTAGGCGACGTAGGTGTGGCCGGTCACCCAGCCCACGTCGGCGGTGCACCAGAAGACGTCGGACGGCTTGATGTCGAAGGTCCAGCGCATCGTCAGCATCGCGTGCAGCAGGTAGCCGCCCGACGAGTGCTGCACGCCCTTGGGCTTGCCGGTGGAGCCCGACGTGTAGAGGATGAACAGCGGGTGCTCGGCGCCGACCGGCACCGGCTCGCAGGTGTCGGGCTGGCCGGCCTCGAGCTCGTGCATCCAGCGGTAGTGGGGCTTGAAGGCCACCTCGCCACCGGTCCGCCTGTAGACGACGACGTGGCGCACGCCCTCGCAGCCGCCGAGCGAGAAGGCCTCCTCGACCGCGGGCATCAGCGGCATCGCCTTGCCGCCCCGGAACTGGCCGTCGGCCGCGATCACCAGCGTGGCGCCGGCATCGACGATGCGCTCCTGCAGGGATTTCGCCGAGAAGCCGCCGAACACCACCGAGTGGGTCAGGCCGAGCCGCGCGCAGGCCTGCATCGCGACCACCGCCTCGATCGACATCGGCATGTAGATGATGGCCCGCTCGCCCAAGGTGTAGCCCAGCGACTTCAGGCCGTTGGCGAAGCGGCAGACCCGCGCGTGCAGGTCCTTGTAGGTGACCTTAGTCACCGAGCCGTCATCGCCCTCGAAGATGATCGCGGTCTTGTGCTCGACCGGCGTGCCGAGGTGGCGGTCCAGGCAGTTGTACGAGACGTTCAACTCGCCGTCCTCGAACCACTTGAAGAACGGCGCCTCGGACTCGTCGAGCGAGCGGGTGAACGGCTTGTTCCAGAGCAGCTGCTCGCGGGCGAGGCGGGCCCAAAAGCCGGCGTGGTCGCGCTCGGCCTCGTCGCACAGCGCGCGGTACTGCGCCATCCCGGAGACGGTCGCCTGGCGAGCGAAGGATTCCGGCGGCGGAAACACGCGGTTCTCGACGAGCACGGATTCGATCTTGGCGGACATGGCGACTCTCCCGGACGGAACTGAACGCTGAAGGCTGTTTACGGGCATTCGAGACGGAACGCTCGAAACACGGATGGGATGCGGGGGCTTTCCCGATGCTGGCCGGACGGTATCGGCGGACCCTTACCGGTCGCTTACGGCGGTCGGCTGCGCGGGCACCGACCCGGGCGGGCGGCCCGGCGGCTTGAGCCGGCGCAATCTCGATAGAATCCCCGGCTCGACCGCGGCGCCGCGCCCGGTCCAACGCACCGGACGCTTCGCACCCCGCCATGGAACCGAAACGGGAACTCGATCCCCTCCGCAGGCAGACCAGCCTCCTGGGCAGCATCATCTTCGCCAGCCGCTGGCTGCAGGTGCCGCTCTACCTCGGTCTGATCGTGGCCCAGGGCGTCTACGTCGTGCTCTTCCTGGAGGAGCTCTGGCACCTGCTCGGCATCCTCTGGGATCCGTCGGTGCTGACCCAGACGGTCGAGCGCCTGGGCATCAACGAGCGCAACAAGGAGACGGTGATCATGATCATCGTCCTGTCGCTGATCGACGTGGTGATGATCTCGAACCTGCTGATCATGGTGATCGTCGGCGGCTACGAGACCTTCGTGTCGCGGCTGCGCCTGGAAGAGCATCCCGACCAGCCGGAATGGCTGTCGCACGTCAACGCGAACGTGCTCAAGGTGAAGCTCGGTACCGCGATCATCGGCATTTCGTCGATCCACCTGCTGAAGGTGTTCATCTCGGCGAGCACGCTCGACGAGAAGACCATGCTTTGGCAGACGCTGATCCACGTCGTCTTCCTCGTGTCGGCGATCGCGATCGCGGCGATCGACCGGATCATGTCCGGGCCGCCGAAGGCCAAGAACGAGCACTGAGCGGACCCTGCAGGGGCGCTGCGGGCGGGAGCGGCCCGGGCGTCAGACGACCTGGGCGCCCGACTGGCGCACGACCCTCGCCCAGCGCGCGAGGTCCTCGCGCAGCAGCTCGGCGAAGCGCTCGGGCGATCCGGACAGCACGTCGGCGCCGCTCGCAGCGAAGCGCTCGCGGACGTCCGCCATGGCGAGCAGCGCGTTGACGTCGGCGTTGATCCGCGCGACCGTCGCCGCCGGCGTGGCCGCAGGCGCCAGCAGCCCGAACCAGGGGCTGACCTCCATGCCGCGCACGCCCGACTCGCCGAGGGTCGGCAGGTCGGGGAACGCCGGCGAGCGCGCCGGGCTGGTCACCGCCAGCGCACGCAGCTGGCCGCGCTGGATGAAGCCCGCGACACTCGGCAGGCTGGTGAAGACCGCCTGCACCTGACCGCCGATCAGGTCGGTGATGGCGGGTGCGGCGCCCTTGTAGGGCACGTGCAGCATCTGGACGCCGGCGGCGGCGCCGAACATCACGCCGAGCAGGTGGTTGACCGACCCGTTGCCGGCCGATCCGTAGCCGATCGCATCCGCCTTCGCGCGCGCCGCCGCGACGAACTGCTCGACGTTCGAGACGCCGAGCTGCGGGTTCACCACCAGCGCGAACGGCACCGCCGCCAGCGTCGCGACGCCGACCAGGTCCTTCGGCTCCCAGCCCGGCTTCGCGTAGAGCGCCGGATTGATCGAGTTGGTGCCGGCATAGCCCATCAGCAGCACGTGGCCGTCCGCCGGCGCCTTGGCGACCGCCTCGGTGCCGACGTTGCCGCCCGCGCCCGCCCGGTTCTCGACCACCACGTTCTGGCCCCAGCGCTCGCCGAGCCGCGCGGCCATCACCCGGGCGAGTGCGTCGGAGGCGCCGCCCGGCGCCTGCGGCACCACGATGCGCACCGGGCGCGAGGGGAACGGCGCGGGCTGGGCGCGGGCGGTGCCCGGCAGCATCACCGCCGCACCCATCGCGGCGAGCCCGCGCAGGGTGCGTCGGCGCGGCGCGCGTGGGGCGGGGGGCCGGGTGTCGAGCTCGTCGCGGTTCATCGGGGGGTGTCTCCGGCGAGGGTGATCCGGTGCATCACGCGCCGGAAGCCGTGGTAGTCGTTGATCGGGTTGTGCAGCACGCAGCGGTTGTCCCAGAGGGTGAGCGAGCCCGGCCGCCAGGCGACCCGGCAGGTGTGCTCGGCGCGCCGCTGATGCTCGAAGAGCATCGCCAGCAACGGCGCGCTCTCGGCCTCGGTCCAGCCCTCGAAGCGCACGGTGTGCGCGACGTTGACGTAGAGCGAGACTCGACCGGTCTCGGGATGGGTGCGGGCCACCGGATGGACGGCCTCGAAGGCCTTCGGTGCCTCGGCGCGGCCATCACTGCGGATGCGGTCCTCGCGGGTCTTGGTCACGTCCGCCTTCGCCGAGCTCGCCACCGCCCGAAGCGGACGCAGCATGCGCTGCAGGCCCTCGGACAGGGATTCCCAGGCCGCATGGCCACTCGCGAACTCGGTGTCGCCGCCGAAGGGGGGCAGCTCGCGCGCCAGCAGCATCGTGGCCGAGGGCGGCCGCTCGAGGTAGGAGGTGTCGGTGTGCCAGATGCCGCCGAAGTTGCTGCGCTCGTGCTCGAGCTTCTTGACCTCGATGATCTCGGGCCAGCCGGGCAGGCCCTTGACGAACGGGTACTCGACCGGCTCGCCGATCGCCCGGGCGAAGGCCATGAAGCCGGCGTCGTCCAGACGCTGCTCGCGCACGCAGATCACCTGGTGCTCGAGCCAGGCGGCGCGGATCGCGGCCACCCGTCCGGCATCGAGCGGCCCCGACAGGTCCAGCCCATGGATCTCCGCGCCCAGCGCGCCCGCCAGGCGCACCACCTCGAACGGCTTCGTCATCGTCTCCCCCTGCCTGTTCCGGCCCGGCGCCCGCTCCCGTCATCCGGTCCCGGGCGCGCCGCCGGAGCCGGATGATAGACCCGACCGGGGTAGAATCCGGGCCGCTGGCCCGCCACGATCCGGAATCCCACCCATGAGCACGATCTCGCAGCACGACCTCGTCGACTCCGTCGCCGCCGCCCTGCAGTTCATCTCGTACTACCACCCGGTCGACTACATCCGCCACCTCGCCCGCGCCTACGAGCGCGAACAGGGCCCGGCCGCCAAGGACGCGATCGCCCAGATCCTGACGAACTCGCGGATGTGCGCCGAGGGCAAGCGGCCGCTGTGCCAGGACACCGGCATCGTCAACGTGTTCCTGAAGATCGGCATGGACGTGCGCTGGTCGGGCTTCACCGGTTCGATCGAGGACGCGGTCAACGAAGGCGTGCGCCGCGGCTACAACGACCCGGACAACATGCTGCGGGCCTCGGTGGTCGCCGACCCGCACTTCGAGCGGAAGAACACGAAGGACAACACGCCGGCCGTCGTGCACATGACGGTGGTGCCGGGCAGCACCGTCGAGGTCACCGTGGCCGCCAAGGGCGGCGGCTCGGAGAACAAGAGCAAGTTCGTGATGCTCAACCCGTCGGACTCGATCGTCGACTGGGTCATGAAGACGGTGCCGACCATGGGCGCAGGCTGGTGCCCGCCGGGCATGCTCGGCATCGGCATCGGCGGCACCGCCGAGAAGGCGATGCTGATGGCCAAGGAATCGCTGATGGAGTCGATCGACATGTTCGAGCTGCTCGCGCGCGGGCCGTCGAACAAGCTCGAGGCAATGCGCATCGAGCTCTACGAGAAGGTCAACGCGCTGGGCATCGGCGCCCAGGGCCTGGGCGGCCTGACCACCGTGCTCGACGTCAAGATCGCGATGGCGCCCACCCATGCGGCGTCCAAGCCGGTGGCGATGATCCCGAACTGCGCGGCGACCCGCCACGCCCATTTCGTGCTCGACGGCAGCGGTCCGGCGTACTGCGAGCCGCCCTCGCTGTCCGAGTGGCCGGACGTGCGCTGGATGCCGGACACCGAGCGCTCCAGGCGCGTGGACCTGGACACGCTGACGCCCGAGGAAGTCGCCTCCTGGACCCCCGGCCAGACGCTGCTGCTGAACGGCAGGATGCTCACCGGCCGTGATGCCGCGCACAAGCGGATCGCCGACATGCTCGCCCGTGGCGAGACGCTGCCGGTCGACTTCCGCAACCGCGTCATCTACTACGTCGGCCCGGTCGATCCGGTGCGCGACGAGGCCGTCGGTCCGGCGGGGCCGACGACCGCCACCCGCATGGACAAGTTCACCGAGACCATGCTGGCGCAGACCGGGCTGATCGCGATGGTCGGCAAGGCCGAGCGCGGCCCGGTCGCGATCGAGTCGATCCGCAAGCACAAGCGGGCCTACCTGATGGCGGTGGGCGGCGCGGCCTACCTGGTGTCGAAGGCGATCAGGGGCGCACGCGTGCTCGGCTTCGCCGACCTTGGAATGGAAGCGATCTACGAGTTCGATGTCCGCGACATGCCGGTGACGGTGGCGGTCGACTCGAACGGCACCTCGGTCCACGAGACCGGTCCGCGCGAATGGCAGGCGAAGATCGGCCGGATCCCGGTGTCGGTCGCCTGACACGTTCCTCGGCGCGCTCTGCGCTCGAGCGGCTGCCGCGCCCGCACGACCGACAGCTCGCCGGGGCGCGTTCGTCACGACCGTGACGAAGTAGGCATCGGAATCCCTGACACTGCGGCCCGGCGCACGCCGCCCGGCGGCGCACGCTCGCCTGCAAATCGCTGATTCCCAAGGCGTTCGAGCAGGCTGGCACGCGGCGTGCATGCGCTCATGCATCGCCGCGCGCTCGCGCGGCCCGCAGTTCGCGCTCGGGACGCATCCAACGATGTATCCCGTTGAGAGGAACGCCTCGGCGTTCCTCTTTTTCTTTTCCGCCTCGGACGGGCGCCGCGCGTCAGCCGAGCGCCGCGATCCCGGCGCGCGCGATCTGGGCGTCCTCGCTCGACTTCACTCCCGAGACGCCGACCGCGCCGACGACGTGGCCGCCGACCACGATCGGCACGCCGCCCTCGAGCATGCCGGCCATCACCGGCGCCGACAGGAACGATACCCGCCCCTCGTTGATCATCTTCTCGTAGACGCCGCTGTCGCGACGTCCGAGCGCGGCGCAGCGGGCCTTCTCGGGGGCGATGTAGGCCGAGATCGGCGCGACGCCGTCGAGACGCTTCATCGCGAACAGGTGCCCACCGTCGTCGCAGACGGCGATCGTGACCGCCCAGTTGTTCGCGCGGGCCTCGGCTTCGGCGGCTGCGAGCACGGTCGCGACATCATCGGCGGACAGCATGGTCTTGGTGAGCATCGTCATTCCTCGAGAGGGAGTGGAGAAGGATGGGATCAGGTGCCGGTCGCCGGCAGCGGCGCGTCGTCGGCACGCGCGGCGGCATGGCCGCGCTCGACGTCGATCGCGCGCAGCAGCACGAGGCCCAGCACGAAGAAGCTGCCGGTCGCGAGGATCGCGAGCCGGTGGTTGCCCGCGGTCACCCAGGTGACCAGGCCGTAGACGAGCGGGCCGATGACCGCGGACAGCCGGGTGGCCAGTGCCCACAGGCCGAAGAACTCGGCCACGTGCGCGGGGGGCGCGAGGTAGCCAACCATCGCGCGGCCGCAGGACTGGCTCGAGCCCATGCACAGGCCCGCGAGCGCGGCGGCGATCCAGAACATCGCGACGCTGCGGGTGAGCCCTGCGATCGCGACCATCACGATCCAGCCCGCGAGCGTCCAGGCGAGCGCCCGCTTGTGACCGACGCGGTCCTGCGCATAGCCGAAGGCGAAGGCGCCGGCCGCCGCCGCGATGTTCACCAGGAACACCAGCATCATCGTCTCCTGCTGCGCGAAGCCCATCGCCTCTTCGGCATAGACCGCGGCCAGCGCGATCACGACCGAGATCCCGGCCTGGTAGGCCGCGCCGCACAGCATCAGCTGCCAGAAGTCGCGGTAGCGGCGCGCGCGGCCGAGCGTGTCCCGGACCCGGCGCAGCGCGGCGCCGATGCCTGCGCCCTGCGAGGCGGCAGCGGGGTTCGGCTGGGCGCGTTCGCGCAGCACCAGGAAGGCCGGCAGCGCGGCCGCGGCGAACACCGCCGCCACGATCAGCATCGTCGGCGGCACGAACTGTTCGGCCGTCTCGCCCCGGCCCTGCGCGCTCAGCACCCAGGCGAGCGACAGCCCGAGTGCCAGCATCCCGCCGAAGTAGCCGAAGCTCCAGCCCCAGCCCGAGACCTTGCCGAGCGTCTCGGGCCGTGCGAGCTCGGGCAGGAACGCGCCGGCGAGCGCCTCGCCGACCGAGAAGAACCAGTTGGACAGGGCGACCACCACCATGGCGAACGCGACGTCGCCCCGGCCCGCGAATGCCAGGGCCGCGGTCGACACGATGCAGCCGATCGTCGCAGCGAGCATCAGCGGCTTCTTGGAGGCGTGGAGGTCGGCCCAGGCGCCGATCGCCGGCATGGTCAGCGTGACCGCGATGTTCGACAGCGCCAGTGCCACCGTCCAGGCCAGCGTCGCCCAGTCCGCGCGTTCGGCCACGACGCCGACGAAGTACGCGTTGAAGACGGCCGTCAGCACCACCGTGGTGTAGCCGGAGTTCGCGAAGTCGTACATCGCCCAGGCGCCGACCTCGCGGGGCGGCACGCCGGGGTTCAGCGCCGATCTGTCGAAGAGGGCCATGTCTCGGTCAGCCGATGGGCCTGCGGCGCGAGCGGCCGCACGGCGGGCGTGAGTGTACGTCCTTCGCCGCGGCAGGCCGCCATCCCCCGGCGCCGCGGGCGGCACCAGCAGCCCGCGCAGCAGCAGCTTCAGTTCGAACGGGTCCAGCGGCAGATCCTCCGGCCGCGCCTGCAGCCCGGCCGCGAGTGTACGGTCGGCTCGGCCGGTGGCCGCGCATAGAATGGGCGATGCTCGACGACCCGGATGCCCCGCCCCACCCCTTCGCGCAGCTCGAGCCCGGCCGTATCCTCGACACGCTGGAGGCCGCCGGCTGGCGAGGCGACGGCCGACTGCTCGCCCTCAACAGTTACGAGAACCGCGTCTACCAGGTGTGGCTGGAGGACGGCGGCAGCGTCGTCGTGAAGTTCTACCGCCCGCAGCGCTGGAGCGACGCCCAGATCCTCGAGGAACACCGGTTCACCGAGGAGCTCGCCGGTCACGAGATTCCCGTGGTGCCGCCGATCGAGGCCGCCGGGACGACGCTGCACTGCCATGACGGCTGGCGCTTCGCGGTCTATCCGCGGCGCGGCGGACGCGCGCCCGAGCTCGAGGATCCCGAGACCCTCGCCTGGCTCGGCCGCTTCATCGGGCGCATCCACGCGGTCGGCGCGATCGCCCCGTTCCGCGAGCGGCCGGTGCTCGACATCCAGGCCTTCGGCCGCGAGCCGCGCGACTGGCTCCTCGCGCACGAGGCCCTGCCGCCCGACCTGCTGCCGGCATGGAAGGCGGTGGTCGAGCAGTGCATCGACGCGGTCCAGGCCGCCTTCGATCGCGTCGGGCCCCTGCGCTCGATCCGCCTGCACGGCGACTGCCATGCCGGAAACGTCCTCTGGACCGACGACGGCCCGCACTTCGTCGACTTCGACGATGCCCGCATGGGACCGGCGGTCCAGGACCTCTGGATGCTGCTGTCGGGCGACGCGCAGGACATGACGCGCCAGCTCGTCGAGGTGCTCGACGGCTATCGCGACTTCATGGACTTCGACCGCCGCGAGCTGCAGCTGATCGAGCCGCTGCGCACGCTCCGGCTGATCCACTACAGCGCCTGGGTCGCCCGGCGCTGGACCGATCCCGCCTTCCCGGCGGCGTTCCCGTGGTTCGGGACCGCCCGGTACTGGCAGGACCGGATCCTCGAGCTGCGCGAGCAGCTCGCGGCGATGTCGGAACCGGCGCTGCAGGTGCCCTGAGGGCCTCGGACCCTCGTCGGACGCCCGGGCCGGCGGCCCTCAGCCGCGGACCGTCTGCCTGAGCGCCTCGAGCGCGCCCGGATCCTCGATCGTCGTCAGGTCACCCGGGTCGCGGCCCTCGCAGACCGCCTGGATCGAGCGGCGCAGCACCTTGCCCGAGCGCGTCTTCGGCAGCAGGTTCACGAAGTGCACGCGGGCCGGGCGCGCGACCGCACCGAGCTGCCGGTCGACCACGGCCATCACCGCGCCCTCGAGCGCACGGCGCTGCTCGGGCGTCTCGGCGAGCGCCGGATCCTTGAGCACCGCGAACGCCACGGCCACCTGGCCCTTGAGCGCGTCGGCCACGCCCACCACCGCGCACTCAGCGATCGCGGCGTGGCTGGAGATCGACTCCTCGATCTCGCGCGTGCCCAGGCGGTGCCCGGCGACGTTGATCACGTCGTCGGTGCGGCCGAGGATGAAGTAGTAGCCATCGTCGTCGCGGATGCCCCAGTCGAAGGTCGAGTAGACCTGGCGGCCAGGGATGCTGTCGAAGTACGTGGCCACGAAACGCCGGTCGTCGCCCCAGATCGTCTGCATGCAGCCCGGCGGCAGCGGCGGCACGATCGCGACCACGCCCTTCTCGTTCGCGCCGACCTCCTCGCCCGTCTGCTCGTGCAACAGGCGCACGTCGTAGCCGTACATCGGCAGGCCCGGACTGCCGATCTTCGTCGGCGTCGCCTCGATGCCGTGGGCCACCGTCAGGATCGGCCAGCCGGTCTCGGTCTGCCAGTAGTTGTCGACGATCGGCCGCCCGATCGCGTCGGCGATCCACTTCGAGGTCGGCTCGTCGAGCGGCTCGCCGGCGAGGAACAGCGCCCGCAGGCTCGACACGTCGTAGCGGCTCAGCCAGGACGGATCCTGCTTCTTCAGCACGCGGATCGCGGTCGGCGCGGAGAACATGACCGTCACGCCATAGCGCTCGACGAGCTGCCACAGGATGCCCGCATCGGGGCGAACCGGCGTGCCTTCGTACAGGATGGTCGCCATGCCGCCGATCAGCGGGCCGTAGACGATGTACGAGTGCCCGACCACCCAGCCGATGTCGCTGGTGCAGAAGTAGGTCTCGCCGGGGTTGCCGCGGAAGATGTGCTTCATCGACGCGGCGAGCGCCACCGCGTAGCCGCCGACGTCGCGCTGCACGCCCTTGGGCTTGCCGGTGGTGCCCGAGGTGTAGAGGATGTAGCTGCTCTCGTTGGACTCGAGCCAGGTGACGGGCACCTGCGCATCGAGGTGCACGGCGCGCATCGTCGCGTAGTCCTCGTCGCGGCCGGCCACCGGCTCGAAGGGCGCGAGCTCGCGGTCGACCATCAGCACCTTGCCCGGCTTGTGCGCGGACAGGCGGATCGCCTCGTCGAGCAGCGGCTTGTAGGGCACGACCTTGCCGCCGCGCGAGCCAGCGTCGGCGCTGACGATCAGCGTGGGCGAGGCGTCCTCGATGCGGCTGGCGAGGCTCACCGACGCGAAGCCGCCGAAGACGACCGAATGGATCGCGCCGATGCGCGCGCAGGCGAGCATCGCGAAGGTCGCCTCCGGGATCATCGGCATGTAGATCAGCACACGGTCGCCGCGCCCCACGCCCAGGGCCAGCATCGTCGCCGCCATGCGCTGCACCTCGCGGTGAAGCTCGGCGAAGGTGTAGATGCGCTCTTCGTTCGTCTCGGTCGAGACGAACACCAGTGCGCGGGCATCGGCCTGCGTCGGCAGCCAGCGGTCGATCGCGTTGTGGCAGAGGTTGGTGGTGCCGCCGACGAACCATCGCGCGAAGGGCGGGCGGCTGTAGTCGAGCACCTCGGTGAAGGGCGTCCGCCATTCGATGAGGGCGGCTTCCTCGCCCCAGAATCCGGCCCGGTCCTCGATCGACCTGCGATGCACGCTTCGATAGTCCATGTCGCCTCCCTGACGCTCTCGTCGCGCGGCAGTGTGGGACGGAGGCCTTACGACCTGCTTACGCAGCCGATGCGACGCGCGCGTCGTGCGACAGGGATCAGTTCGCCAGCAGTCGGACCGCCGGCCACGGCAGCGTGCACTGCCACGAAGGCCCCCAGGCGCCGGCGAACGCGCGCGCGGTCAGGCCGCCGGCCGCGGCCGGCTCGGGCGGCGAGGCGAGCAGTGCGGCGAGCGCATCGCCGGACCGCAGCGGATCGACCGGATGCAGGCACATCGAGACCCGCGCTGCGGCCGTGCCCGAGGCGCCAGCCTGCCGCCCAGCGGCCAGCAGCCCGAAGCGCAGCGCCAGGCGCAGCGCCGTGGCCGCCGAGGCCGGCACGCAGAGCCACGCGGTGTCGATGGATTCGACGAAGAGCGCGTCGGCCGCACGCACGCCGCGTCGCAGCCGCGCCGGCAGGTCGTCCAGGCCGGGCGAAGACATCCGGATCAGCGCAGGCGCTGCCTCGGCCGAGGCGCCTGCTCGGCCTGCCGCCGCAGCCGCTGCGGCGAACCATCGCGGCAGCGGATCGGGGACGAGGCGGGTGACGACCGGGGCGGACGCCGCGACAGCGGCATCGGAAGACGCGGGAGCGGACAGGGCTGCAAGCTCGGCAGGTTCCGCCTGATCCCGCGCGACGCGGGGCGCTGCAAGAGGCTCGATGGCGACCGGCACCGGCACCGGCACCGGCACCGGCACCGGCACCGGCAGGTCGAGATTCGGGGCGCCCGAAGCCGCCGTCTCGGCCCGCGCGCGCTCGGCCAGGCCTCGATCGCTCCGCAGGCGCTCTTCCAGCCAGTCGCCGAGCTCGCCGACGCCATCCCCCTTGACGACGAACCGGTCCGCCCCGAGCGCGAGCGCCCGATCGCGCTGGGCGGCGTCGTCGGAGCCCGAAAGCATCGCGAACGGAAGCTCCCGCACGCGCTCGAGCATCGACGCGCGGACCCGCCGGAGCAGCTCGAACCCGTCGATGCCGGGCATGCTCAGATCGCTCAGGATCGCGGCGATCGAGCCGTCCAGGAGCAGGAGCTCCCACGCGCGCTCTCCGGACTCCGCCTGCCGGACGCGGAACCGGCCGGCCAGACCGCGCACCAGCGAGGCTCGTACGAAGCGCGAATCATCGACGACCAGAACCGATCCGCTCGAAGCGGTCGCGGCCTGCGGCGCACCGGGCGCGGCGTCGTGTCGGGAGGAGGTTGCGTCCAAGAGGTCGCGATTCAGTGTGTCGGAGGTTTTGACAGTGCCGGGATTTTCTCCTAGGCTCCGCCACGATGCGACGCGGATGGCGCCCGATGGAATGTTTGACCCGCGCAACGGCGCTCGCCGTTGCCGCGGTCTGCGTGCTTTCCGGACGGCCCGCGGCCGCCGAGGAAGCGCCCGCCACGCCCCCGTCCGCCCTCCTCCATGCGACCCCGTCGGCGGGCATGGCGACCATCGTCGCCGAAGCCGGCGCGGAGGTCGTCTTCAGGGCGCTGTCGCTACTCGGGGTCAACTACCGGTTCGGCGGCAACAGCCCCGACACCGGCCTCGACTGCAGCGGGCTCGTCCAGCTGGTCTTCAACGACACCCTCGGGCTCCCGCTGCCGAGGCGCAGCGAAGAGATGAGCCGGGTCGGCGGTGCCGTCGCGCCCACCGAACTCCAGCCGGGCGACCTGGTCTTCTTCAACACGCTGCGCCGCGCCTTCTCCCACGTCGGCATCTACATCGGCAACAACCAGTTCGTGCACGCCCCGTCGAGCGGCGGCTCGATCCGGGTCGAGAGCCTCGGATCGGACTACTGGGTGCGCCGCTTCGACGGCGCGCGTCGGCTGCTCGGAGCGGACGGCCCTGGACCGCTCGCCCGGGGTACGGGCCCGACGCTCCCGGCGCCGGGATCGACGACCGCCGCTGCTGCCCCCCCGGCGGCGACGCCCGACGCACTGCTCGCCGCATTGGCGCCCGCGGGCCGCGACGCGACCGCCACGCCGACGCTGCGCACCTCCGCCTCCCCCGCGTCGGGCCTGCAGCGCCCAGACGCGCGCCCTGCCAGCGCCCGGCACCTGGCCATCCGCACTCGACCGGTGGTCGTGCCGGTACGTGCGAAGGCCGAGCCCGTGGCCGCGCGCAGCGGCCCGCGACAGCGCGTCCCTGCCCTCTACGTCAACTGATCGGGCGGCGCAGGCCGGATCGAGCGTTGCCGGCCGGCCCATCACGTCCCCGCGCATCCCGATGCCGCTGGGAATCGAGGCGACACGGGAAAAGTAGCGGACACAGCGCTGCGAATGCGAATCCGTCGCATTTGCATTCGTGACCCGATTCTCATAGACTGCGTCGCATCCCAACGCCCTTCGCCCGCCTGCACCCATGTCCCTGCACCGCGCCCGCCGTGCCCTCATCGCGGTCACCGCCGCCGCCGCACTGAGCGCACTGCCCGCCGCCGCGGCCGATACCGTGCTGAACCTGTACTCCGCCCGGCACTACCAGACCGACGAGGCGCTCTACAGCGACTTCACCAAACGCACGGGGATCCGGATCAACCGGATCGAGGCGGGTGACGAGGCGCTCCTCGAGCGCCTGCGCAGCGAGGGTGCCAACACGCCAGCCGACGTGCTGCTGCTGGTCGATGCGACCCGACTGTGGCGCGCCCAGATCGACGGGATGTTCCAGCCCGTGCGCTCCCAGGCGCTGGAGGCCCGCATTCCGGCGCACCTGCGCGGCAAGGACGACGGCAAGGGCGCCGAATGGTTCGCGTTCTCGACCCGGGCGCGGGTCATCGTCTACAACAAGGCGACGGTCAAGCCCGACCAGGTTCCCAGCTACGAGGACCTCGCGGCCCCCGCCTTCAAGGGCAAGGTCTGCACGCGCTCGGGCACGCATCCGTACATGCTGTCGCTGATCGGGGCGATGTCCGAGCACCTCGGCGAAGCCAAGGCCGAGGCGTGGGCGCGTGGCGTCGTCGCGAACTTCGCGCGCTCGCCGCGGGGCGGCGACACCGACCAGATCAAGGCGGTCGCCACCGGCGAGTGCGGCGTCGCACTCACCAACACCTACTATCTCGTGCGGATGATGCGGTCCGATGCCGCAGCCGACAAGGATGCGGTCTCGAAGATCGGGATGATCTGGCCGAACCAGCAGACCTGGGGCACGCACGTCAACGTCTCGGGCGGCGGCGTGATGCGCAATGCGCCGAACCGCGCGGCGGCGGTGAAGTTCCTCGAATACCTCGCGAGCGATTCGGCGCAGGCCTACCTCGCCGACGGCAACAACGAGTGGCCGGTCGTGGCGACGGCGCCGACCAGCAATCCGGTGCTGGCCTCGCTCGGCAAGTTCAAGGCCGACACGCTGCCCATCGCCTCAGTGGGCCGCGCGCAGGTCACCGCGGCGAAGATCATCGACCGCGTCGGCTGGCGCTGAGGGGCTCCGGGCGCGGGGTGATCCCGCGGCGCGGTCGCACGAGGGGCCCGAGCGACGTCCGCCGGGCCGTACCGGGCCCGACGGACGCGCTCGCGCTCAAGCGGCAGCGACGACCTTGATCTCGACGCGGTACTTCGGCGCGGCGAGCTTGGACTCCACGGTCGCGCGGGCCGGCGTGTGCCCGGCGGGCACCCAGGCGTCCCACATCGAGTTCATCGCGGCGAAATCGGCGATGTCCGCCAGGAAGATCTGGGCCGACAGGATCTTCGTCTTGTCGCTGCCGCACTCGGCGAGCAGGCGGTCGATCGCGTCCAGGATCTGCTTCGTCTGACCGGCCGTGTCCTGGCTCGGGTCTTCGGCGACCTGGCCGGCGAGGTAGACGGTGCCGTTGTGGACCACGGCTTCGGACATGCGGGGGCCGACGTGCAGGCGCTTGATGCTCATGGAGAGGACTCGCAGTTGAAGGGACGCCCGCGTGCATCGGGCGACCCGGTTGGGAAACGTTCGGTTCCGGAACCGCTCAGGCCTCGAGGAACGCCTCGACGATGCCGATCTGGTCGTCGGGGATGAAGGTCGGCGCGTGACCGACGCCGACGACGTCGACGCGATGGGCGCGCGGTCCGCGCCGCGTCATCTCGCCGGCCACGGCGTCGGAGAGCAGGTCGGAATGCGCGCCTCGAACGATCCAGGTCGGGCAGGTGATGCGGTCGTAGAGCGGCCACAGGTCGGGCGCCTCGAGCGGCATCGTGCGGAACGGCTCGGCGATCCGCGGATCGTAGTGCAGCCGCCAGGCGCCGTCGCGCTGCACGACGGTGTGCTGCGTCAGCACCCGCCACTGCGCGTCGGTCAGCGGGCCGAAGTCGGCGGCAAGCCGACGGACCGCGGCCTCGCCCTCCTCGAAGGAGGCGAACACCGGATCCGCCCCGACGTAGTCGCGAATGCGGGAGAGTCCCTGGAGCGACAGGATCGGGCCAACGTCGTTCAGCAGCAGCCGCGAGATCGGGGCGCCGTCGAAGGCGGCCAGCGCCATGCCGATGAGCCCGCCCATCGAGGTGCCGACCCAGGCCACCGCAGGCACGTCGAGGCGCGCGACGAGGGTCACGCAGTCGGCGACGTACTGCGGCACCTGGTAGAGCATCGGTTCGGCGACGCGGTCCGAGGCGCCGCGGCCGATCATGTCCGGGCACACGACCCGGTGCTTCGACGCGAGCCTGCGTGCCAGCACGTCGAAATCGCGGCCGCTACGGGTCAGCCCGTGCACGCACATCACGACGCTCGGATTGTCCGCCTCGCCCCACTGCCAGTAGGCCAGCCGATGCAGGCCGCCCGGATGAGCGCAGGTGACGGATCGCAGCTCGGGCTCGTCGGCGGTGTGCATGGGATCGGGCGGTCGGGCGGAGGGTCGGTGGGCCGGCGGGTCGCGAACGCAGCGTGGCGCTTCGGGTCGCGGGCCGAACGATAGAATCCGCGATGGTAGCAGCCCCCTTCTCCCCCATCCCCCAGAGGATCCTCCCCATGCTGGCAGGCAAGTTGGCTCTCGTCACCGGTTCCACCAGCGGCATCGGCCTGGGCATCGCCCGGGCCCTCGCCGCACAGGGCAGCGGCATCGTCCTCAACGGCTTCGGCGACGCGGGTGCGATCGAGGCACTGCGCGCGGGGCTCGCCGCCGAGTTCGGCGTCGACGTCGCGTTCGAGGGCGGCGACCTCACCAAGCCGGCGGAGATCGAGACCCTGATGAAGCGCTGCGAGGCACTCGGCGGCGTCGACATCCTGGTCAACAACGCCGGCATCCAGCACACCGCACCGGTCGAGAGCTTCCCGCCCGAGCGCTGGGACGCGGTGATCGCGCTGAACCTGACGGCCGCCTTCCACACCACGCGGCTCGCGCTGCCGACCATGAAGGCCCGCAACTGGGGGCGCATCGTCAACATCGCGTCGGCCCACGGACTGGTCGCCTCGGCCGAGAAGTCGGCCTACGTCGCGGCCAAGCACGGCATCGTCGGCCTGACGAAGGTGGTCGCGCTGGAGACCGCGCTGACCGGCATCACCTGCAACGCCATCTGCCCGGGCTGGGTGCTCACCCCGCTCGTGCAGAAGCAGATCGATGCGCGCGCCGCCGAGCGCGGCCTGACGCAGGCCGCGGCCATCGATGCGCTGCTCGGCGAGAAGCAGCCGTCGAAGGCCTTCGTCACGCCCGAGCAACTCGGGGCGCTCGCCGCCTTCCTGTGCTCGGCCGCGGCCGAGCAGGTTCGCGGCGCGGCGTGGACGATGGATGGGGGCTGGACCGCGCAGTGACGCCGGGCGGGCAGCGGCACGTCGTCACGGCGGCACCGCGACCCGCCAGTAGCGCGCCGGCTCGTGCCGGCTGCGCACGATGCGCGGCGGCTCGCCGAGGCGCAGCCGCAGCTGGACCGCACCGTCAGCGTCGCTGCGCAGCAGCATGATGCCGCGGCGCTCGTAGCGCTCGACCACCTTCGGGTGGGGATGGCGAAAGCGGCTGCGATAGGCGGCCTGCACGATCGCCCAGCGCGGCGAGACCGCATCGACGAAGGCCTCGGTCGACGAGGTGGCGCTGCCGTGGTGCGGCACCAGCAGCACGTCGGCGGCGAGGCCCTGCGCGCCGTAGACCTCGAGCAGCCGGCGCTCCTGCGCAGCCTCGATGTCGCCCGCCAGCAGCAGCGTGCCGGCCGGGTGTCGCACGCGGAGCACGCAGCTGACGGCATTCGTCGGCGAGCCCCTCGCGCGCTCCGGCGGATCCGCCGGGTGCAGCCATTCGAACTCGGCATCCCCCCAGCGCCAGCCCTCGCCCCGCCGGCAGCGCAGCGCACGCGGGGCGGCCACCACGATCGGGTGCGAGTCCGGCAGCGAGGACGCCATCCAGTCGGGCGGCATGGCCCGCAGCAGCGACAGCGCACCGCCCGAATGGTCGTCGTCGAGGTGCGAGACCACCAGCGCGTCCGGCCGCCGGACCCCCACCGCACGCAACCACGGCAGGATCACCCGCACGCCGGCATCGGACGGCGACCCGCCGCCGGGTCCGGTGTCGTAGACCAGCGCCCGCTCGCCGACCTGAAGCACCGCGGCCATGCCTTGTCCGACGTCGAGCGCGGTCAGCCACAGCTCGCCCTCGGGCGGCCGTGCCAGCGGCACGGTGGCGAGCGGCAGCAGCGCCAGCGCGCCCCATGCGCGGCGCGGCAGCCCTGCGGGTGCCAGCAGCAGCGCGCAGCCGGCGCTGGTCGCCAGCAGCACCGCGAGCTCCGGGCGGGGCACGGCGATCGACGCCCACGGCCAGCCCGCGATCGCCTGCAGGCCGTCGAGGAGCATGGACGTCAGCACCGCCGCCGGCACGACGAGCCCCGAGGCGAGCGTCGGCGACACGAGCGCGAGCGCGCCCCCGGCCAGCGCGAGCGGGGTGATCACGGCGCTCACGAGGGGAATCGCGACCGCATTGGCCAGCGGTCCGACGAGCGAGACCGAAGCGAAGAACCAGGCGCCGAGCGGCAGCAGCGCGACCGTGGCAGCCCATTGCGTACGCAGCGCAGCGCCCATCGTACGCGCGACCCGCCCCTCCTGCATCCGGGTGCCGGCGTTGACCCAGACGATCGCCGCCACCGCACCGAACGACAGCCAGAAGCCCGCCGACAGCGGCGCCCACGGATCGAGCAGAACGATGGCGCAGGCCGCCGCACCGAGCGCGGCGCCGATCGAGCCGGTGCGCCCGCCCACGACCAGGAGCGCCACCGTGGCCAGCATGAAGCAGGTCCGCTGCGCGGGGACGCCCCAACCCGCGAGACCCGCGTAGGCGAACGCCACCGCGACGGCGGCGAGCAGGCGCGCAGCCTTGGCAGGCAGATGGAGCGCCAGCCCCGCACGGGCGAGGCACCGCCTTCGCCAGCACCATGCCGCAGCGATGCCGCCCAGGCTGGCGACCATCGTGATGTGCAGGCCCGAGATCGACATCAGATGCGCGACCCCGGTCTGGTTGAACACCGTCCAGAGCGCGGGCTCGATCGCCGCCTGCTCACCGATCGCGAGCGCCGCGAGCACGCCGATCTCGCGCGCCCGACCCGGGCCGGCCGCCTCGTGCAGCGCGTCGCGGACCGCGCCGCGCAGCCGCTCGCGCAGCAGCGCCGGTTCGTCGACGCGTTCCTCGAGCAGACGGCCGGTGCGGACGCTGCCGACCGCGCCGATGCCCTCTTCCAGCCAGCGCAGCTCACGGTCGAAGGCCCCGGGGTTGATCATCGCGTGAGGGCGCTTCAGGCGGACCGTCAGGCTCCAGCGCTGCGCGGGACGCACCGGCGCGAGCTCGGCCCCCTGGCGCCTCGGGTCCGACTGCCAGGACAGCAGCAGCCTGGGAGGCAGCGCGCAGCCCGCCCCGCCAGGCCGACTCCCGTCCCCCGCCGCCTCGTCGTCCGATGCAGCTGCGTCGCCGGACTGCGGTGCATCGGCGCCCGCGCGCCCCGGGTCGGCGGACCCGACCGCGGACCGAGCGGACTCGCAGCCCTCGACGCGAAACCCGAAACGCTGTCCGCCCTGCAGCGCGCTCGGCAGTTCGTCGACGACGCCGGTCACCGCGATGTCGATGCCCTCGAGCGCCGCCGGCAGTCGCTCCGAGAGCCTGCGGTCCGCCCGCTCCGCGGCCAGCACCCAGGCAGCCGCGGCCACCGCCGCGGCGACGAGTGCCGCGGCGAGCCGCGGTGCGCGGCGCCGCGCCCGGACCGCCGCGAGCGCGGCCAAGACCGCGAGCAGCCCACCGGCCACGCGCCAGCCCGGCGCGGGCAGCGTCGCGCTGGTCTGCAGCAGGAGCACCGCACCGACCACCGCCGGGGCGAGCGCCCAGGAGAGCGGCGATCGGAGCATCGTGTCCCATCCTCCTGCCGCCGCAGACCGGCGACAATCGAACGGGAGGACTAAGCCGACCGACCTTGCGGCGAGAGCGCGTCGAGCGCGGGCAGCACGCGCCGCGCATTCGCGCCGGTCAGGGCGATCGCCTCCTCGACCGGCATCCCGCGCAGCGCCGCGAACACCGCCGCGATCCGCGGCAGCTCGCCCGGCTCGTTGCGCTGCCGCCAGCGCCACTCCGGCGCGATGTCGGGCGCGTCGGTCTCGAGCACCACCGACTCGATCGGCACCGCTGCGGCCAGCCGCCGGATCTGCAGCGCCCGCGGGTAGGTCATCGCGCCGCCGAAGCCGAGCGCGAAGCCCAGCCCGGCGAACATCGCGGCCTGCTGCGCGCTGCCATTGAAGGCATGCGCGATGCCGCCGACCGGCTGCAGGCGGCGCAGCTGCTTGAGCACGGCGTCCTGCGAGCGGCGCACGTGCAGGATCACCGGCAGCCCGAACTCCACGGCGATGCGCAGCTGCCCGACGAAGAAGCGCTCCATTCGCCCGCGATCGAGGCCGGGCACGAAGTGATCGAGGCCGATCTCACCGACTCCGACGAAGCACGGATCGTCGACGGCGCGCGCGACCGCGTCGCGCAGCGCCTCGAGGTCGGCGTCTTCCGCGCGATCGACGTACATCGGGTGGATGCCCAGCGCATAGCGCACGCACGCATGCCGCCCGGCCAGTGCCGCCACCGCATCGAAGTCGAACACGCCGACCGAGGGCACGACGATCCGCTCGACGCCGTCCGCGACCGCCCGTTCGACCACCGCATCGCGGTCGGCGTCGAACTCGGCGGCATCCAGATGGCAGTGGGTATCGACGAGCATGGAGCCGCCCCGCGCACGCCGCTCAGGCCGGACCGAGGCGCCCTTCGCGCAGCGCCAGCATCCGGTCGGCACGGCCGGCGAGCTCGAGGTCGTGCGTGACGACGACGAACGCGGTGGCGCGCTCGCGGCTCAGGCGCTCGATCAGGTCGAACATCAGGCGGGCGGTGCCGCGGTCGAGGTTGCCGGTCGGCTCGTCGGCCAGCACGCACACGGGATCGGTGACCAGCGCCCGAGCGAGCGCGACCCGCTGACGTTCGCCGCCGGACAGCATCCCGGGCAGATGCTCGAGGCGCCCGGACAGCCCCACCTCGCCCAGCATGGCGGCCGCGCGCCGCGCTGCCTCCGCCGGGAGCATCCGTCGGATGCGCAGCGGCATCGCGACGTTCTCGAGCGCGGTGAACTCCGGGAGCAGGTGATGGAACTGATAGACGAAGCCGAGCAGGCGGTTGCGCGCATCGCCGCGCTGCGCCTCGGTCATGCGGTCGAGCCGCGCGCCCATCAGCCGGACCTGCCCCTCGCTCGACGCATCGAGCCCGCCGAGCAGGTGCAGCAGGGTGCTCTTGCCGGACCCGGACGCGCCGACGATCGCGACGCGCTCGCCGCGGGCGACGTCGAGGTCCACGCCCTGCAGCACGGTGATGCTGGCCGTGCCGGACTGGTAGCGCTGGACGAGACCGCGGCAGGCCAGCACCGGCCCGGCCTCGTCGGCGCCGGTGACGCCGGCCGCGCTCATGCGCTCTCCTGCCCGGTCATTCATACCGGAGCGCCTCGGCCGGCCGCACGCTCGCCGCGCGCAGGCTCGGATAGATCGTCGCCGCGAACGCCAGCACGCTCGAGGTCAGGCCGATGGTGATCACGTCCGACCAGTGCAGGTCGCTCGGCAGGTAGCTGATGAAGTACACGCCCGAGGGCAGCACCTGGAACCCGAACAGCCGCTCGATCGAGCCCACCACCGGCCCCACGTTCAGCGCCAGCAGCGTGCCGAGCGTCACGCCGATCAGCGTGCCGAGCAGACCGACCAGCGCGCCCTGCACGACGAAGACCGCCATGACCGAGCGCGGCGCGGCACCGAGGGTGCGCAGGATCGCGATGTCGCTGCGCTTGTCGGTGACGGTCATCACCAGCATCGACACCAGGTTGAAGGCGGCGACCGCGACGATCAGCGTGAGGATGATGAACATCATCCGCTTCTCGATCTGCACCGCGGCGAACCAGTTGCGGTTCTCTCGCGACCAGTCGCGGGCATACAGGCTCGGGTCGAGCGTGCGCATCAGCTCGGCCGCGATGCGGGGCGCCTCCTGCATGTCGGTCGTGCGCAACCGCAGGCCCGAGACGCCCTCCACCCGGAAGAGCTTGGCGGCGTCGTCGAGCGCGGTCAGCACCAGGGTCGCGTCGTACTCGAAGTGACCCGACTCGAAGATCGCGACCACGGTGAACTGCCGCACCCGCGGCACGACGCCCGCGGGCGTCACCGTGCCCTGCGGCGCGATCAGCGCGATCCGGTCGCCGAGCTCCACGCCCACCTGACGGGCGAGCACCCGTCCGATCGCGATGCCGAACTCGCCGGGCACCAGCGAGTCGAGGCGGCCCTGGACCACCTGGGTACCGAGCTCCGAGACCTTGGGCTCGAGCGCCGGATCGATGCCGCGGACCAGCACGCCGCGGACACTGTCGTCGCGCGTGAGCATCGCCTGCCCCGACACATAGGGCGCCCCCGCGACGATCCTCGGATCTCGGCGGGTCTGCTCGAGCACCGCCGGCCAGTCGAGCATCGGCTTGTCGGTGGCGATCACTTCGATGTGGGAGAGCACCGACAGCATCCGGTCGCGCACTTCCTTCTGGAAGCCGTTCATCACCGACAGCACGACGATCAGCGCGGCCACCCCGAGCGCGATGCCGGCGACCGACAGCGCTGAGATGAAGGAGATGAAGCCGTTGCGCCGGCCCGCGCGCCGTCCGCTGCGCGTGTAGCGCAGGCCGACGGCGAGCTCGAACGGAACGTTCACGTAGGGGGGTGGCGGGTGGGGTCGGAGGGGCCCGCGAACGGGACCGCGCAGTGTGCCACAACCGCTTCGGGCGCCTCGCGGGGCGGTCGCGCCGCACCGGTAGAATGGGGCGATGGACCCTCGCCACCGCGCGCCGCGGCCGCCGCGATGAGCGCGTCCGTCCCCACCCTCCTGGTGCCCGCCTCGCTTGCCGACCCCGGCTGGCTGGGCGCGGACCGGATCGCGGCGCTCGCGGCCGCGCCGGGCTGGGCCGCGCTGTCACGCCGGGCCCAAGTGATCGCGCAAGCCGGGCCCGAAGACCGGCCGTCCTCCGACCCCGGCCACGAGCGCTGGCTGCGCGGCCGGCTCGGGCTGCCCGCAGACGCGGCCCTCGCGGCCTGCGCGGCCCTGGCGGACGGCGTGCCGCAGGCCGCCTGGCGCGTCGACCCGGTCCACCTGCACGTCGGCCGAGACCACCTGGTGCTGACCGATCCGGGCCTGCTCGCGCTGTCGGGCGATGCGGCCGGCGAGCTGGCCGCAGCGGTCGCGCCGCTGTTCGCCGAGGAGGGGCTCGAGCTCGAGGCCCGCGGCCCGAACCGCTGGTACATGAGCGAGCCCGACGCGGCGCGGCCGCTGCGGCTGCGCACCCGCCCGCTCGCGGGCGCGGTCGGCCGCAACATCGATGCCTGGCAGCCGACCGGCGAGGACGCGCGGCGCTGGCGCCGGCTCGTCAACGAGGTGCAGATGACCTGGCACACGCATGCGGTCAACGGGCGCCGCGAGGCCGAGCACCTGCCGACGGTCAACAGCCTCTGGATCGAGGGTCGCGTGCCGCCCGAGGGCACTGGCGCGCAGGCGGCCGCCCGGCTGGCGGTCCGCGACGCCGGCACGCTGCTCGAGGTCGGCACCGACGACGGCCCGCTGATCGTCGACGACCGCCTGCTCGCCGCGCAGCTGGCCGGCGATCCGCAGCGCTGGCTCGAGTCCTGGCGGGCGCTCGATGCGTCGGCGTTCTCGGCGATGGCGCGTGCCCAAGGCCGATGGCACGCCGGCGCGCGGCTGGTGCTCGCCGGCGACGCCGGCTGGCGCGAGCTCGTGGTCGCGCCGCGCGCCGACTGGCGGTTCTGGCGGCGCCGGGATGCGGCCGCGCTCTTGGCCGAGCCGGGCGCGGCGCGATGAACCGCCCCCGACCCGCATGATCGCCCCGCCTCGCCTCGCGCTGCGCCGCGTCGATCCGCGCGCGCTCGCCAGCCTCACCGCCGCCGGCGTCTCGCCGCTGATGGCACGCCTCTATGCCGGGCGCGGCATCGACGGCGCAGCCTCGGTCGGCGGCGGCCCGGCGGACCTGATCCCGCCGCAGGCGCTGCTCGGTGCCGCCGACGCGGCCCGACTGCTCGCCGATGCCATCGCCGCGCGTCGCCGGCTGCTGGTCGTCGGCGACTACGACTGCGACGGCGCCACCGGCGTCGCGGTCGGCGTACTCGGGTTGCGGATGATGGGCGCGGTGGTCGACTACCTCGTGCCGAACCGCTTCGACCACGGCTACGGCCTGACGCCGGAGATCGTCGACGTCGCGCTCGCCCATCCTCGGCTCGGCCGTCCGGACGTGCTCATCACCGTCGACAACGGCATCGCGAGCCTGGAGGGCGTGGCCCGGGCGCGGGCCGCCGGGCTGCAGGTCGTCGTGACCGACCACCACCTGCCCGGCTCGACGCTGCCCGCGGCCGACGCGCTGGTCAACCCGAACCAGCCGGGCTGCACCTTCCCCAGCAAGCACCTCGCGGGCGTGGGCGTGATGTTCTACGTGCTGGTCGCGCTGCGCGCCGAGCTGCGCGCGCGGGATGCATGGTCCGGGCGAAGCGAACCGCCTCTGGCCGAGCTGCTCGACCTGGTCGCGCTCGGCACCGTCGCGGACGTCGTCCGGCTGGACCGCAACAACCGGCTGCTGGTCGCGGCCGGCCTCAAGCGGCTGCGCGCCGGCCGGGCGCGACCCGGCCTGCTCGCGCTCCTGCGGCTGGCCGGGCGCGAACCGCGCGAGGTCGGCAGCCTCGATCTGGGCTTCGCGCTCGGGCCGCGGATCAACGCCGCCGGCCGCCTCTCCGACATCTCGATGGGCGTCGAGTGCCTGCTGGAGCAGGACGAGACCCGCGCCGCCGAGCTCGCCAAGCGGCTCGACGAGATGAACCGCGAGCGCCGCGAGATCGAGACCGACATGCGCGACGAGGCGCTTGCCGACGTGGGCGAGCCGGATCCGGCCTGCCGCACGCTCGTGGCCTTCCGTCCCGGCTGGCATCAGGGCGTGATCGGCCTGGTCGCCTCGCGCCTCAAGGAGCGGCACGGCCGCCCGACGCTCGCGCTCGCGCGCGACGAGCGCGTGCCGGGCACGCTGAAGGGGTCCGGTCGATCGATTCCCGGCGTCCATCTGCGCGACGTGCTCGATCTCGTCGACCGCCGGGCCCCCGGGGTGCTGATGCGCTTCGGCGGCCACGCGATGGCCGCCGGCCTGACGATGTCCGAGGACGGGCTCGCCCGGTTCTCCGAGGCCTTCGAGGCCGCGGTGCGCGAACTCGCCGACCCGGCCTCGTTCTCGCCGGTGCTCGAGACCGACGGGCCACTCGCCCCCGACGAACTCAGCGTCGGCACCGTCGCCGAGATCGACCACGAGGTCTGGGGCCAGGGCTTTCCCGCGCCGCTGTTCGCCGATCGCTTCGAGGTGCTGTCGCAGCGGCTGATCAAGGACCGGCACCTCAAGCTCGAGCTGCGGCTCGGGACCCGCAGGGTGGCGGCGATCGCCTTCGGCCGGACCGAGCCGGTCGAGCGCGAGGCGCTGCTCGCCTACCAGCTGCAGCGCGACACCTGGCAAGGCGCCGACGGCGTATCGCTGATCGTGAGGCACTTCGACACAATTTCGGGACCGAAGCGCTGAGCGGGCGTGACTTTTCCGATCCGCACCCGTGCTGCGCGCCCCTAGACTCGCGGCATGGCTGCTTCGCTCTATCTCAAGCACTTCTCCCTGACGGGCGCCCCGTTCCCGGTGACGCCCGATTCGGACGCCTACTACACCGGCGGAAGCCGGCGCGCCACGGTCGACGCGGCCCTGCACGTGCTGCGCAACGAGCGCGGGATCGTCAAGATCGTCGGCGAGCCCGGCACCGGCAAGACGACGCTGTGCCGCCACATCGGCCGGGCACTCAGCCGCAAGTTCACCATCCTCTACAGCTGCGACCCGACCCTTTCGGGTGACCAGGTCTGGTTCGCACTCGCCGACGCGATGCGCCTCGAGGTCAGCCGCGAGGACCCCGAGGACGCCGCACTGCGCGTTCGCCGCCGCCTCGGACAGCTCCACGACGCCGGGCGCCCGGTGGTCTTCCTGCTCGACGAGGCACATGCGATGCCGCCCGAGACGCTCGAGCAGGTCCGCCTGCTGTCGCAGCGCGACGTCGGGCCGGAGACCTTCCGGATCGTGCTGCTCGGCCCAGAGGAGCTCGATCACAACCTGGCGCTGCCGGGCATGGATGCGCTGCGCTCGCGGATCGCGCACAGCGTGCGCCTGAAGCGCCTGACGACGAGCGACGTCGCCGAGTACCTGAACTTCAAGATGCGGGCCTGCGGCTGGTCGGGCGATCCGGTGTTCGCCGGTACCGGCGTGCGCGCGATCGCCAAGCTCTCGGGCGGCGTGCCCCGCCGCATCAACGTGCTGGCCGACAAGGCCCTGCTGGCCGCCGCGATGGCGCGCCGGCACTCCGTGAGCGCGCGCGACGTCGCCGCGGCCGCAGCCGAGGTGCGCCTGTCGCGCAACGCCACGGCACCCTCGCCCTGGCTGATCGGCGCCAGCGCGTTCGCCGCCGGCGTGATCGCGACCGTGCTGATCGGCGCGGTCGCCGCCAAGGCCGGCTGGCGGCCGCTGTCGGCAGGGCCGCAGGTCGTCGCGGTGCCCGCGGCCGCGCCCCCCGCACCGATGTCGCCGGCCCTGCGTCCCTCGGCCGCTGTACCGTCACCGGTGCAGCCCGTCGCCCCCCAGACGGCGCCGTCGACCCGCCCCACGAGCGCGCTGCCGCAGACCGGCGGCGGCGGGCTGCAGCCGCTGCGCCCGACCCCGGCCCCGGCCTCCGGGTCGCCCGCGGTCTCCGGCCTCCCCGGCCGAGACCCCGGCGACCTGTCGCTCACCACCGCCCCCGCGGCCGAACTGTCGGCCCCGCGCTGGCGCCAGGACGCCCGCCCGCCCGCGCCGACCCGCTGAGCCCGGGCCCGCGCCGCGGGCCGCCCCGACGCCTCGGCTACAATCACGGGTTGCCCCGCGCGCCCACGCGCGTCGCGCGCGCAGCACGACGCGGCTGCGCCCGCCCCCACCCGATGCGAGCCCTCCGATGGATGCAGAACGCCTCAACCAGACCCAGTCGCTGATCGACGACCTCCGTGCGCGCCTCGGCGAGCTCCGGAGGTATCTTTGACTACGATCTGAAGAAGGAGCGGCTCGAGGAGGTCAGCGAGCGCCTGGAGGCGCCGGACATCTGGAACGACCCGAAACTCGCCCAGGAACTCGGCCGCGAGAAGAAGTCGCTCGAGACAGTGGTCGAAGGCATCGCCTCGATCGAGACGGGCCTGGTCGACGGCGACGAGCTCTTCGGCATGGCCCGCGAGGAAGGCGACGAATCGATGCTGCTGTCCGTCGAGACGGACGTGGCAGGCCTGCGCGAGCGCGTCGAGGCGCTGGAGTTCCGCAGGATGTTCTCCGGCGAGCTCGACGCCAGCCCCTGCTTCGTCGAGATCCAGTCCGGCGCCGGCGGCACCGAGGCCCAGGACTGGGCGCAGATGCTGCTGCGCCAGTACCTGCGCTACTGCGAGCGCAAGGGCTTCACCGCCGAGGTGCTCGAGGAGTCGGCCGGCGAGACCGCCGGCATCAAGGGCGCGACCATCCGCGTCGACGGCGACCACGCCTACGGCCATCTGCGCACCGAGACCGGCGTGCACCGTCTGGTGCGCAAGTCCCCCTTCGGTGCCGGCGACATGCGCCAGACTTCGTTCGCGTCGGTCTACGTCTACCCCGAGGTCGACGACTCGATCGAGATCGACATCAACCCCGCGGACCTGCGCATCGACGTGTTCCGTGCGTCGGGCGCCGGCGGCCAGCACGTCAACAAGACCGAGTCCGCGGTCCGGATCACCCACCTGCCGACCAACATCGTCGTGCAGTGCCAGAACGACCGCTCGCAGCACCGCAACAAGGACGAGGCGATGACGATGCTGCGCTCGCGCCTCTACGAGCACGAGCTGCGCAAGCGCCAGGCCGTGGCCGACAAGGCCGAGGCCGCCAAGTCCGACATCGGCTGGGGTCACCAGATCCGCTCGTACATCCTCGACAAGTCGCTGATCAAGGACCTGAGGACCAACGTCGAGATCAGCAACACCCGCGCGGTGCTCGACGGCGACCTCGACACCTTCATCACCGCCAGCCTGAAACAGGGCGTCTGACCGCCGGACGCTTCGACACACGCCCGCGCCCCGTCGCGGGCCCGCAGGGGAACGAGCCTTGGAACAGCAGCCGATCGGCACCGCCGAGCCCGCCGCGACAGCGGTCGACGAGAACCACGTGATGGCCGAGCGCCGCGCGAAGCTCGCGAAGCTGCGCGCCCAGGGCCAGCCGTTCCCGAACGACTTCGTACCGGCCGACCGCGCCGCACCCCTGCTCGCCGCGCACGCCGACACCACGCGCGAGGTCCTGGAGCAGGCCCGTGTCGCGGTCTCGATCGCCGGACGCATGGTGCTCAAGCGCGTGCAGGGCAAGGCGAGCTTCGCCACCGTGCAGGACGCCACCGGGCGCCTGCAGCTCTGGATCAACGACGAGGGCGTGGGCGCCGAGGCGCACGAGGCCTTCAAGCACTGGGACCTGGGCGACATCGTCGCGGCCGAGGGCATGCTGTTCCGCACGATGAAGGGCGAGCTGTCGGTGCGTGTCGCGCGGCTGCGCCTGCTCGCCAAGTCGCTGCGGCCGCTCCCCGACAAGTTCCACGGCCTCGCCGACCAGGAGCAGCGCTACCGCCAGCGCTACGTCGACCTGATCTCCAACGAGGCCGCGCGCGCCACCTTCCGGGCCCGCAGCACCATCGTCTCGGCGATACGCCGCACGATGACCGAGGCCGACTTCCTCGAGGTCGAGACGCCGATGCTGCAGCCGATCCCCGGGGGCGCGGCGGCCAAGCCCTTCATCACCCATCACAACGCGCTCGACCAGCAGATGTTCCTGCGGATCGCGCCCGAGCTCTACCTCAAGCGCCTCGTGGTCGGCGGCTTCGAGCGGGTCTTCGAGATCAACCGGAACTTCCGCAACGAGGGGATCAGTCCGCGCCACAACCCCGAGTTCACGATGATGGAGTTCTACGCGGCGTACACCGACTACCGCTGGATCATGGACTTCACCGAGCAGGTGATCCGCGATGCGGCGCGGGCGGCCACCGGCGGCACCACCGTGAGCTACCAGGGCCGCGAGCTCGACCTCGGCGCCCCGTTCGCGCGGATGACCATCGTCGAGGCGATCCGGGCGCACGCGCCCGAGTACACCGACGCGCAGCTCGCCGACGCGGCCTTCGTGCGCGGCGCGCTGAAGGGCTTCGGCGTGAACGTCGACGACCCGCGCCATCGCAACGCCGGCCTCGGCGCGCTTCAGCTCGCCCTCTTCGAGGAGACCGCGGAGTCGAAGCTGTGGGCGCCGACCTTCATCGTCGACTATCCGGTCGAGGTCTCCCCGCTCGCACGCGAGTCCGACACGCGCCCGGGCATCACGGAGCGCTTCGAGCTGTTCTGCACCGGCCGCGAGATCGCCAACGGCTTCTCCGAGCTGAACGACCCCGAGGACCAGGCCGCGCGCTTCCGGGCACAGGTCGAGGCCAAGGAGGCCGGCGACGACGAGGCGATGTTCTACGACGCCGACTATGTCCGCGCGCTCGAGCACGGCATGCCGCCCACCGGCGGCTGCGGCATCGGCATCGACCGGCTGGTGATGCTGCTCACCGACAGCCCGAGCATCCGCGACGTCATCCTGTTCCCAGCGCTCAAGCGCGAATCCTGAGAGAGTCCGAGGACCTTATGGATGCGCTCAGACACGTCCGCCTGATGGCCGACTACAACCGCTGGATGAACCGGTGCCTCTACGCCGCGGCCGCCGGCCTCGACACCCAGGTCCTGCGCGCCGATCGCGGCGCGTTCTTCGGCTCGATCCTCGGCACGCTGAACCACCTCGCCGTCACCGACAGCCTGTGGCTGCGCCGCTTCCAGTCGGCCTTCGACTGGGACCGGCTGCGCGAGGCGGACAACTGGCTGCCCCGGCCGACGGCGCTGCGCGACACGCTCTCCGACACCCTCCCCGAGCTGCAGGCCCTGCGCGAGCGGCTCGATGCGCTGACCATCGCGTGGAGCGAGGAGCTGATCTTCAACGATCTCGATCGCGTGATCGGGTACCGGAACATGGGCGGCGAGCTCTTCCAGCGCCAGGTCGGCCCGCTGCTGTCGCACTGGTTCAACCACCAGACGCACCACCGCGGCCAGGTCACGACGCTGCTGTTCCAGGCGGGCGTGGACGTCGGCGTCACCGACCTCATCGCGATGCCGGGGTTCGATCCGTTCACCACCGTGGCCGACGACGATGACAGCGACATCCCGCCGATGCCCGCCTCGCTGATGCCGCCGGCCTAGCCTAGTACTTCTGCGCGCGGAACACCTGCACGTCGGACAGGTACAGCGCCACCGCGTAGTTCGGTGCGTACTGCGCGAGGACATGCTCGGCGATGCGCTCGGCGACCTCCGCCGAACACACCACCTGCAGCTCGATCGAGCGGTCGGCCTCCCAGGCCCCTTCCCGCTCGCCACCCGGTCCGCCGCCGCGGACGTCGAGCACGGTATAGCCGTGAGCGCCGAAGCGTCGGGCGTCCGCGATCAGCGCTCGCTCGATCGCCGCCTCGGTGATGATGGTGAGCAGCTTGCGCTCGTGGGTCTGCATCTCATGTCCTCCTTCCCGGCAGCGGCTCAGCCCGCGGCCCGCCGCGCGAGCTCGATGTAGAGCGGGATGCCGACCAGCACGTTGAACGGGAAGGTCACCCCGAGCGCCAGTCCGATCGACAGCGACGGATTGGCCTGCGGCACCGCGATCCGCATCGCGGTCGGCGCAGCAATGTAGGACGCGCTCGCCGCCAGGGTCGCAAGCGTCGCGACGCCCGCGACCGACAGCCCGAGCGCGAGCCCCAGCGCACCGCCCACCAGCGCCAGCAACGGCGGCGCGATCAGCCCGAACGCCAGCAGCCGTGGCCCGGCGCGCCGCAGATCCTGGAGCCGGCCGCCGGCCACCAGCCCGAGCTCGAGCAGGAACAGCGCGAGCACCCCCTTGAACATCCCGACGAACACCGGATCGATCGGCGCGAGCGCCGCGGGCCCTGCGATCCAGCCGATCGCGATGCCGCCGAGCAGCAGCACCACCGCCTTGCCGAACAGCACCTCGTGCAGCAGCGTGGCCCAGCTCGAGGTGCCGACGCCGGATCGCCCCGCCTCGCGCGCCATGCCCCGCCGCGCCAGCAGCACGCCGACGACGATGCCCGGCGCCTCCATCAGCGCGACCAGCATCGCGAGAAACGCCTCGGGTTCGATCCCCGCCCGGGCGAGCGCGCTCTGCGCGACCGCGAAGGTGACGACGCTCACCGACCCGTAGTGCGCGGCGATCGACGCGGCGTCCGCCGCCCCCAGCCGCACGCCCGCACGCAGCACCGGATACAGCACCAGCGGCACCACCGCCGACAGCGCCACCGCGGCGAGCGCCACCGGCCACAGGGCGGCCAGCGGCTGCACCGCGATCTGCGCGCCGCCCTTGAGACCGATCGCGATCAGCAGGTAGATCGACAGGGTCTCGTAGAGCGCCTCCGGCAGGCGCAGCTCCGAGCGCGCGAGCCGGGCGAGGACGCCGAGGGCGAAGAAGAGGATGACAGGGTCTAGGCTCACTGCTCCTCGATCCACGCCTGCTGGATCGCCTCGAGGATCTTCTCGCCACTGCGCTTGGGGTCGTCGTCGAACTCCGGCAGCGCGAGCACCCAAGCGTGCAGCTCGGTGAAGCGCACGCGGGTCGGGTCGACGTCGGGATGCGCCTCGTCGAGCGCGATCGCGATCTCGAGGGTGTCGGTCCACTTCATGGCGGCGGCCTCGGGGAAAGGGAACGGCGAGCCTGCGTCACTCGCGAGCGTGGTTGATCGTGTACTTCGGCAGCTCGATCGTGAGGTCGGTCGCCACCGGATCCAGCTGGCAGGACAGGCGCGAGGACGCGGTCAGTCCCCAGGCCTTGTCGAGCATGTCGTCCTCGTCGTCGCTCGACGGGGGCAGCCGGTTGAAGCCGTCCCTGACGATGACGTGACAGGTGGTGCACGCGGCGACCATGCCGCAGGCGTGCTCGATGTCGATGTGATGGTCGAGCAGCTGCTGGCACAGGCTCTTGCCGGGCTCGGCCTCGAACTTCGCGCCCTGGGGCGCGAGGCTCTCGTGGGGCAGGACGGTGATGGTGGGCATGGCGTGTCAGCCGATCTCGTCGAGGCGGCGACCCGACAGGGCCTGGCGCACCGCGCGGTCCATCCGGAGGGCCGCGAAGGTCTCGGTCTCGCGCGCGAGGTCAGTGATCCGCGCCTCGATGACGCGCGCATCCTCGCCCTGCGAGACCGCACGCAGCTCGCGCATCGCGGCCGCGATCGTCTCGCGCGCGGCCGAATCGAGCAGGTCGCCGTCGGCCTCGAGCGCGACCTGGGTCGCCTGCAGCAGGCGATCGGCGTCGACCTGCTGCTCGCGCAGCGCGCGCGCCTTCATGTCGATCTCGGCGGTGCCGAACGACTCCTGCAGCATCCGCGCGATCTCGTCGTCGGACAGCCCGTACGAGGGCTTGACCGCGATCGAGGCCTCGATGCCCTGCGACTGCTCGCGCGCGGTCACCGACAGCAGCCCGTCGGCATCGACCTGGAAGGTCACGCGGATGCGGCCCGCACCGGCGGCCATCGGCGGGATGCCGCGCAGCTCGAATCGGGCGAGCGAGCGGCAGTCGGCGACCAGCTCGCGCTCGCCCTGCACCACGTGCAGGGCCATCGCGGTCTGGCCGTCCTTGTAGGTGGTGAACTCCTGCGCACGGGCGACCGGGATCGTCGCATTGCGCGGGATGATCTTCTCGACCAGCCCGCCCATCGTCTCGATGCCGAGCGACAGCGGGATCACGTCGAGCAGCAGCCAGTCGTCGCCATCGGCGCCGCGGTTGCCAGCGAGCAGATTCGCCTGCACCGCCGCCCCCAGCGCCACGACCTTGTCCGGATCGAGGTCGATCAGCGGCGGCCTGCCGAACACCGTACCCACCGCCTCGCGCAGCTGCGGCATGCGGGTCGCGCCGCCGACCATCACCACGCCCTCGATCTGCGGGGCGGCGAGCCCCGCGTCGCGCAGCGTGCGCCGGACCGTGTCGAGCGTGCGATCGAGCAGGTCGCGCGTCATCGCATGGAACTGCGCCGCCGTCACCGGCACCGAGACCAGCCCGCGGCCTGCGATCCGCGCCTCGATGTGCGCTTCCGGATGATCGCTCAGGGACTCCTTGGCGAGTCGCGCGGCCTTGAGCACCCGCCGCAGGTCGTCCGGGGCGAGCACGCCCAGGCCGCCCTCGGCGACGAAATGCTCGCCGAGCCGCCGGTCGAAGTCGTCGCCGCCGAGCGCGGTGTCGCCGCCGGTGGCGATCACCTCGAAGACGCCCTGCGTCAGGCGCAGCACCGAGATGTCGAAGGTGCCGCCGCCGAGGTCGTAGACGGCATAGACGCCTTCGGAGCCGTGGTCGAGCCCGTAGGCGATGGCGGCTGCGGTCGGCTCGTTGAGCAGGCGCAGCACCTCCAGGCCGGCGAGGCGGGCGGCGTCCTTGGTGGCCTGGCGCTGGGCGTCGTCGAAGTAGGCGGGCACGGTGATCACCGCCCCGACCAGTTCGCCGCCGAGCGAGGCTTCGGCCCGCGCACGCAGCACGCGCAGGATCTCGGCCGACACCTCGACGGGGCTGCGCTCGCCCCGATCGGTGCGGATGCGCACCATGCCCGGCGCATCGACGAAGGTGTACGGCGAGGGATGCCGCGTCGCATCGGCCAGGCCGCGGCCCATGTAGCGCTTGACCGAGACGATCGTGTTGCGGGGATCCTCGGAGGCGCACTCCCAGGCGACGTGGCCGACCTCGACGACACCGTCGTCGCGGTAGCGGACGACCGAGGGCAGCAGCGGCCGCCCGAGCTCGTCGGGCAGCGCCTCGGCCACGCCCGAGCGCACCGCGGCGACCAGCGAGTTGGTGGTGCCGAGGTCGATGCCCACCGCGAGCCGTCGCTGGTGCGGCTCGGGCGACATGCCGGGTTCGGAGATCTGAAGCAGGGCCATGGGTTCCTCAGGCGGCGAGGCCGTCTTCGGCGGCGGCCACCTCTGCGCCGAACTTGTCGACGAACATCCAGCGGCGGACCGCGTCGGCGGCCCGCGTGTAATCGTGTTCCCGGTCGATCGCGGCGGCGATCTCGGCCAGGAGTCGATCTCGATGATCGCACAGCAGGCGGGCCAGCCCGGCGAGCGCTTCGGCGTCGCGGCCGATCCGCGCGTCCTCGAGCGCCTCGCGCCATGCCATCTGCTGCATCAGGAACGGCCGCGACATCGCCGTGTTCGTCTCGGCCTGCAAGGGCACGCCGTGGAGCTCGCACAGATAGGCGGCACGTCGCCCCGGCTCGAGCAGCGTGCGGTACGCCTCGTTGGCCCGCGTCGCAAGCTGCATCGCGATCCGGCGCTCGGTCGCGCCGGCCGAGGCGAAGCGGTCCGGATGCACCGCCCCCTGCAGCCGGCGATAGGCCTGCTGCAGCTCGGCGGTGTCGACCCCGAACCGCTCGGGCAGGCCCAGCAGCTCGAAATGACTCTTGGTCAGGATGTCCATCGGATCCGGGAGCGGCTGAATGCAGAAGGCGGCCGGGGGCCGCCTCCTGGGTCGGTACGCGCGTCGTTCAGACCTTGAACGACTCGCCGCAGCCGCACTCGCTCTTGACGTTGGGGTTGTTGAAGCGGAACCCCTCGTTGAGCCCCTCGCGCGCGAAGTCGAGCTCCGTGCCGTCGATGTAGGACAGGCTGCGCGGATCGACGAGGACCTGCACGCCGTGGCTCTCGAACACCACGTCCTCGGGCAGCGGATCGTCCGCGTACTCGAGCTTGTAGGCCAGGCCCGAGCAGCCGGTGGTCTTGACGCCGAGCCGCAGCCCGATGCCCTTGCCCCGGCGCTCGAGGTAGCGCGACACGTGGCGTGCCGCGGCTTCGGTGAGCGTGATCGCCATGGCGGCCTCCTTCAGGCGGCCCGGGGCTGCTGGTCGGCCTGCTCCGCGTGCTTGGTCCGGTAGTCCTCGATGGCCGCCTTGATCGCGTCCTCGGCCAGGATCGAGCAGTGGATCTTGACCGGCGGCAGCGCGAGCTCCTCGGCGATCTGGGTGTTCTTGATCCCCATCGCCTCGTCGAGCGTCTTGCCCTTGACCCACTCGGTGACCAGCGACGACGACGCGATCGCCGAACCGCAGCCGTAGGTCTTGAACTTCGCGTCCTCGATCAGGCCGTTCGCACCGACCTTGATCTGCAGCTTCATGACGTCGCCGCAGGCCGGCGCGCCGACCATGCCGGTACCGACGGTGGGATCGCCCTTGTCCATCGCACCCACGTTGCGCGGGTTCTCGTAATGATCGATGACCTTGTCGCTGTATGCCATGTCATGCCTCTCGTTCTTTGTACTGAACTGCCACTACGTCCCTGTGCCGCGCGTGAAACTCAGTGGGCGGCCCACTGCACCGTATTGAGGTCGATGCCTTCCTTGTACATGTCCCAGAGCGGCGACATCTCCCGCAGCTTGCCGACCTTGTCCTGCAGCAGCTTCACTGCGAAGTCCACCTCCTCCTCGGTCGTGAAGCGACCGACGGAGAAGCGGATCGAGCTGTGGGCGAGTTCGTCGCTGCGGCCGAGCGCGCGCAGCACGTACGACGGCTCGAGGCTCGCCGACGTGCAGGCCGAACCCGACGACACCGCGAGGTCCTTGATCGCCATGATCAGCGACTCGCCCTCGACGTAGTTGAAGCTCACGTTGAGGTTGTGCGGCACGCGCCGCTCCATGTCGCCGTTCACGTAGACCTCCTCGATCCGCGACAGGCCGCGCCAGAGCTTGTCGCGCAGCATGCGGATGCGCTCGTTCTCGGTCTTCATCTCGAGCTTCGCGAGCCGGAACGCCTCGCCCATGCCGACGATCTGGTGCGTCGGGAGCGTGCCGGAGCGCATGCCCCGCTCGTGCCCGCCGCCGTGGATCTGCGCCTCGATGCGCACGCGCGGCTTGCGCCGGACGTACAGCGCGCCCATGCCCTTGGGGCCATAGGTCTTGTGAGCCGAGAAGCTCATCAGGTCGACCTTCAGCGCGCCGAGGTCGATGTCGACCTTGCCGGTGGCCTGCGCACTGTCGACGTGGAACAGGATGCTCCGCTCGCGGCACAGCTCGCCAAGCGCGGGGATGTCCTGGATGACGCCGATCTCGTTGTTCACGTACATGACCGACAGCAGGATGGTGTCGGGCCGCAGCGCGGCCTTGAGCGCATCCATGTCGATCAGGCCGTCCTCGCGGACGTCGAGGTAGGTGACCTCGAAGCCCTCGCGCTCGAGCTCGCGCATCGTGTCGAGGGTGGCCTTGTGCTCGGTCTTGACCGTGATCAGGTGCTTGCCGCGCTCCTTGTAGAAGTGCGCCGCGCCCTTGACCGCGAGATTGATCGACTCGGTCGCGCCCGAGGTCCAGACGATTTCCTTCGGATCGCATCCGACGAGCGCAGCGACGTGCTCGCGCGCCTCCTCGACCGCCTCTTCGGCCGCCCAGCCGTACGCATGGCTGCGCGAGGCGGGGTTGCCGAAGTTCTGGCCGAGCCAGGGCACCATGCGGTCGACCACGCGGGGGTCGACCGGCGTGGTGGCCGAGTAGTCGAGATAGATCGGAAGATGCATCGAACGGACTCCCTGTCGTCTGTCTAGTCTGCCGGCCGCGTCATGACGCTGTGGTCACGCGCGAGCCGTGCATGTTGATCGGCTGCAGCGTCGAGGTCGGAAACTCCAGCGCCGCGCGATGCTCGCGCAGCACCGAGATCTGCTTCGGCGGCGCCTTGGTCTCGCGGCCACGCTGCTGCTCGACGAGCTCCTGCAGCGTCACGCCATCGAGGAATTCGATCATCTTCTTGTTCAGGTTGCTCCACAGCTCGTGCGTCATGCACGGACCGTCGTCGTGGCAGTTCTCCTTGCCGCCGCAGTTGGTGGCATCGAGCGGCTCGTCCACGGCGAAGATGATGTCTGCGACCGAGACGTCGCGCATCGGGCGAGCCAGCGTGTAGCCGCCGCCGGGGCCGCGGGTGCTCTCGACCAGCTCATGACGGCGAAGCTTGCCGAACAGCTGCTCGAGGTAGGACAGCGAGATCTTCTGGCGCTGGCTGATGCCCGCGAGCGTGACGGGGCCATTGTGCTGGCGCATCGCCAGATCGATCATGGCGGTCACTGCGAAGCGGCCTTTGGTGGTCAGTCTCATCACGAAGCTCCGGTAAACCCGACTAAGCGACTCAAGAATACCAATAACCTACCGGGTTGGTCGAGTATCCGTACAGGCGTCGGGGAATTTGTCCTGGACAAACGAGCAACCGGACACGACGGTAGGGATACCCGAGTATTTTGTCAAGGCTTTGCTCAGGACGAGGCGGTCGATTCGGTCTGACAAACGGTCTTCGACCTTCAACCGGACGCAAGAAGACCCCACACCGGACAGGGTCCGGGGTGAGGTCGCCCCTCGGTGGAACAGCGTGGAATCGAGCGCGCCCGTCTGGTCGGGACGCGCAGCAGGTCTATTCGCGGCTCCTAGGCGGCGGCGACCTGGGTCGCGCGGCGGCGGGCGACCTCGAGCAGCCCGGCGCAGGCGTCCTCGATGAAGTCGAGGGACTGGTCGAAGCCCTGCTGCGCACCGTAATAGGGGTCGGGGATGGTCGCCGACTCGTGCTCGGTCGCGAAGCGCATCAGCAGCTGCAGCTTGTGGTGCGCCTTCTTGGGGCCGGTCTGCTGGAGCAGCGACAGGTTGTCCCAGTCCATCGCGAGAATCAGGTCGAAGCGCTCGAAGTCGATGTCCTCGACCTGGCGCGCGCGCAGGTCGGTGATGTCGTAGCCGCGCTTGGCCGCCGTCGCCTGGGCGCGCTTGTCCGGTGCCTCGCCCGCATGAAAGGCGTGGGTGCCCGCCGACTCGACCTTGACGACGTCGTCGAGGCCGGCCTGCCGGATCATGTGGCGGAACACGCCCTCGGCCATCGGGGAGCGGCAGATGTTGCCCATGCAGACGAACAGCACCCGGGTGTTCATCGCCATCGTGAGGGGTTCTCGTTTTGCCATGTCTTCTTCCGCGCTGGAAACAATTGTCTTGGGTCGGCGGCGCTAGGCCGCCCTGTCGGTCGGGAACGGCACGACGTTGTCCGTGCCGCCGGCGCCGAACACCTGCTCCTTGAGCAGGGTCAGCTGGTCGCGCACCTGGGCGGCCTTCTCGAATTCGAGGTTGCGCGCATGGTCGAGCATCAGCTTCTCCAGGCGCTTGATTTCCTTCGCAGCGCCCTTCTCGCCCAGCGACTCGTACTGCGCGCGATCTTCGGCCGCCTTGAGTTCCTTCTTCTCCTGCGACGGGTCGTAGACCCCGTCGATGAGCTCGCGCACCTGCTTGATGACGCCGCGCGGCACGATCCCGTGCTCGGTATTGAACTCGACCTGCTTCGTGCGGCGGCGATCGGTCTCGTCGATCGCCCGCCTCATCGAATCGGTGATCCGGTCGGCGTACAGGATCGCGGTGCCCCGGAGGTTGCGCGCCGCGCGCCCGATCGTCTGGATCAGGCTGCGCTCGGAGCGCAGGAAACCTTCCTTGTCCGCATCGAGGATGGCGACCAGCGACACCTCGGGGATGTCCAGGCCCTCGCGCAGCAGGTTGATGCCGACCAGCACGTCGAAGACGCCCAGCCGGAGGTCCCGGATGATCTCGACACGCTCGACCGTGTCGATGTCGGAGTGCAGGTAGCGGACCTTGACACCATGCTCCGTCAGGTAGTCGGTCAGGTCCTCGGCCATCCGCTTGGTCAGCGTCGTCACGAGCACGCGCTCGTGAAGGGCCGCACGCAGGTGGATCTCGCCCAGCACGTCGTCGACCTGCGCGCCCGCCGGGCGCACGATCACCGTCGGATCGATCAGTCCGGTCGGACGCACCACCTGCTCGACGACCTGGCCGCTCTGGCGTTTCTCGTAGTCCGACGGCGTCGCCGACACGAACACGCACTGGCGCAGCTTGCCCTCGAACTCCTCGAACTTCAGCGGCCGGTTGTCGAGCGCCGACGGCAGACGGAAGCCGTACTCGACCAGCGTCTCCTTGCGGGCGCGGTCCCCCCGGTACATCCCGCCGAGCTGGCCGACCGTCACGTGCGACTCGTCGATGATCATCAGCGAGTCCTGCGGCAGGTAGTCCACCAGCGTCGACGGGGGCATGCCGGGTGCGACGCCCGACAGGTGCCGCGTGTAGTTCTCGATGCCCTTGCAGAATCCGATCTCGGCGAGCATCTCCAGGTCGAAGCGGGTGCGCTGCTCGAGGCGCTGCGCCTCGACGAGCTTGCCGTTCGTGCGGAGCTCGTCGAGCCGCTCGCGCAGCTCGACCTTGATCGTCTCGACCGCCCGCAGCACCGTGGCCCGGGGCGTCACGTAGTGAGACGACGGGTAGACGGTGAAGCGCGGGATCTTCTGGCGCACGCGTCCGGTCAGCGGATCGAAGAGCTGGATGGATTCGATCTCGTCGTCGAACAGCTCGATGCGAACCGCCAGCTCTGCATGCTCGGCCGGGAAGACGTCGACGGTGTCGCCGCGCACGCGGAAGGTGCCGCGGGAGAACTCGGTCTCGTTGCGCTTGTACTGCATCGCCACCAGGCGCTGCAGCACGTCGCGCTGCGACATCTTGTCGCGCACCCGCAGCGTCATCACCATCGAGTGGTAGTCGCCCGGGTTGCCGATGCCGTAGATGCACGACACGGTTGCGACGATGATCACGTCACGCCGCTCGAGCAGCGACTTGGTCGCCGACAGGCGCATCTGCTCGATGTGCTCGTTGATCGACGAGTCCTTCTCGATGTAGAGGTCGCGCTGCGGAACGTAGGCTTCGGGCTGGTAGTAGTCGTAGTACGAGACGAAGTACTCGACGGCGTTGTTCGGGAAGAACTCACGCATCTCGGCGTAGAGCTGCGCGGCCAGGGTCTTGTTCGGCGCGAGCACGAGCGCCGGCCGTCCGAGCTTGGCGATGACGTTGGCCATCGTGAAGGTCTTGCCCGACCCGGTGACGCCGAGCAGCGTCTGGAAGCTCAGCCCGTCCTCGACCCCTTCGATCAGGCGCGCGATGGCCTCCGGCTGATCACCTGCCGGCTGGAACGGCTGGTGCAGCTGGAACGGGCTGCCTGGATACTCGATCAGCCGGGGGGTGTCCGGGGGGGTGTGCATGGAGTCCGCGAAGGGTCCGTGTCGGGCACGCGTGCTAGACTTTGCGGCGCATCATGTTGCGGCGCGCCAAAGTGAGGATTATCCCCCCTGCGCACCGAAAAAGCCAGCATTTTGCACAAAAATTGAGCAGCAGCGAAGCCTCCGCCGGTCTGCTCAGGTTGTATACCGACTTTCAGATCAAGGTCTTGCGATGGCTTCCTCACCCTTTTCCGCGGTGCCTATGGCCGCGCGGGATCCGATACTCGGGCTCAACGAGGCATTCGCCGCCGACACGCGCCCCAACAAGGTGAATCTCGGCGTCGGGGTCTACTGCGACGACACCGGCAAGATCCCGCTGCTGGCTGCCGTGCGTCAGGCGGAGGCCCATCTGACCGCCGCCGGCTCCGCGCGCGGCTACCTGCCGATCGACGGCATCGCCCAGTACAACAAGGCCGTGCAGTCGATGCTCTTCGGGCCGGCCTCGCCGCTGATCGCCGAGCAGCGGGTCGCGACCGTCCAGGCCCTGGGCGGCACCGGCGCGCTGAAGGTCGGCGCCGACCTGCTCAAGCGCTTCGTGCCCGAAGCCAAGGTGCTGATCAGCGACCCGAGCTGGGAGAACCACCGTGCGCTGTTCGAGAGCGCGGGCTTCGTCGTCGAGACCTACCCGTACTACGACGCGGTGTCGCACGGCGTGCGCTTCGACGAGATGCTGGCCACGCTGCGCGCCCTGCCCGCCCGCTCGATCGTCGTGCTGCACGCCTGCTGCCACAACCCGACGGGCGTGGACCTGACCGAGGGTCAGTGGGTCCAGGTCGTCGAGGCCTGCAAGGCCGCCGAGCTGATCCCTTTCCTCGACATCGCCTACCAGGGCTTCGGCGACGGCATCGACGCCGATGCGTCGGCCGTTCGGCGCTTCGCCGGTGCCGGCATCGACTTCCTCGTCTCGAGCTCGTTCTCGAAGTCCTTCTCGCTGTACGGCGAGCGGGTCGGGGCGCTGTCCTTCGTCGCCCAGAGCAAGGACGAGGCGGCGCGCCTCCTGAGCCAGCTGAAGCGCGTGGTCCGCACCAACTACTCCAACCCGCCGATCCACGGCGGCGCCCTCGTCGCGGCCGTGCTGTCCTCGCCCGAGCTGCGCGCGCTGTGGGAGCAGGAGCTCGCCGGCATGCGCGACCGGATCCGCGCGATGCGCACCGGGCTGGTCGAGCGGCTGGCGGCGCGCGGCGTCAAGCGCGACTTCGGCTTCGTCGCCAAGCAGCGCGGCATGTTCTCGTACTCGGGCCTCACCTCGGCCCAGGTCGACCGCCTGCGCGACGAGTTCGGCATCTATGCGGTGTCCACCGGGCGCATCTGCCTGGCGGCGGTCAACAGCCGCAACATCGACGCGGTCGCCGATGCGATCGCCGCCGTGATCGCCTGATCGCGGGCTCGGACGTCGCGCCCCCACCCCGGGGCGCGCGACGCCCGGTCGTCGATCAGCGCAGCTTCGAGTACGCGGTCGGCGCCAGGGACAGGTTCGACAGGTGCGAGATCAGCGGCCCGTTGCGCTCGGTTTCGGCCTTGGCCGCCAGCCAGTCCGGATCCGTCACGAAGCCGTTCCAGATTCGCTCGCGCTCGGCGAGGCTGTCCCATTCGAGGACGTAGTAGAGGTCGTTGCTCGAGTCGCCGACCAGCACCGTCCAGAAGGCCAGCTGGCGCACGCCGTGCTTCTCCCAGAGCTTGAGCGTGACCGTCTCGAAGCGGCGGTTCAGGTCGGGCAGCCGCCCGGGCATCGCATGGTAGATGCGCAGTTCGTGGATCATCGTCTCGCTCCCGGAGGGTTCAGCCGCGCCCGATGAAGGGCATCTTGGTCGCCATGACCGTGACGAACTGGACGTTCGCGTCCAGCGGCAGGCTCGCCATGTAGCGGATCGTGCTGCCGACGTGCGCGACGTCCATCAGCGGCTCGGGCTTGATCGAACCGTCGGCCTGCGGCACGCCGTCGGCCATGCGGGCGGCCATCGGCGTGTGGGCGTTGCCGATGTCGATCTGACCGCAGGCGATGTCGTACTTGCGGCCGTCGAGCGAGGTCGACCGGGTCAGGCCGGTGATCGCGTGCTTGGTCGAGGTGTAGGGCGCCGAGTTCGGCCGCGGCACGTGCGCCGAGATCGAGCCGTTGTTGATGATGCGGCCGCCGCGCGGCGTCTGCGCCTTCATGATCCGGAACGCGTGCTGCGTGCACAGGAACGGGCCGGTCAGGTTCGTGTTCACCGCGGCCTGCCACTGCGCGAGCGCCAGGTCCTCGAGGTTGATCGCCGGCGCGCCGACCCCTGCGTTGTTGAACAGCAGGTCGAGCCGCCCGAAGACCTGGACCGTCCGGTCGAACAGGGCCGCGACCGAGGCCGGATCGGTGACGTCGGTGGGCACGGCCAGCGCGCGCGCCGCGTCGACACCCGACTCGGCGATCACCTGCTGCAGCGGCTCGGCCCGCCGTCCCGCGAGCACCACCCGGTAGCCGTCGTCCAGCAGCGCCAGCGCCGCCGCGCGACCCACCCCCGTGCCGGCACCGGTCACCAGCGCCACCTTCTCGTGCGAAGCCATGTCTCTCCCCTTTCTCGTTCGATTCGAAGACCGGCGATGGTACCGCGCTCGTCCCCGGGAATCCGCCGTCCATCCCCTGTCGCGTTGACCCGCGCTGATGCCAGGCGAAGACTGGCCGTGGCACTTTTTCCCACTTTCTGGACCTCCGATGACGACTCGCGTTTCCCTGAGCCTGATCACGACCGTGGTCGCGGCCGCCCTGCTGGCGGCTTGCGGCGGCGGGACGTCGACCTCACCGGCCGCGCCTGCGTCGTCGGCCGCGACCCGCGGCAGCGGCACCCAGGTCGCTGCCGGCACCATCACCGGATTCGGCAGCGTCATCGTCGACGGCGTGCGCTACGACGACTCGGGCGCGACGGTGACCGCCGGGGACGACGACGCCTCGCCGGGCAGCCTGTCGCTGTCGGCGCTGCGGCTCGGCATGCGCGTCGAGATCAAGGCCGACGACGACGGCCGGGCGAGCGCGGTGACCGTGTCTTCCGAAGTGCTCGGACGGATCGCCTCGGTGAGCCCGACCGGCTTCACGGTCGCCGGGCAGGAGGTTCGGGTGTCGGCGGATCCAGCGGCCCCCACCGTCTTCGAGGGCGTGGCGGGCCTGGCAGGCCTGGCGGTGAACGACTTCGTCGAGGTGCACGGCACGCGTGATGCGGCCGGCGCCGTGCTGGCCTCGCGCGTGGAGCGCAAGGATGGGTCCGCCGCCGTCGCGATCCGCGTGGTCGGCACCGTCGCCGGGCTCGATGCGTCCGCGAAGACGTTCAGGCTCGGCGGCCTGACCGTGCGCTGGGACGCGACGACGCGCCTGCGGCCGACCGGCATCTCGCCCGCCGACGGCCAGCGGGTCGCGGTCTGGACCGACGTGGCGATCGGCACCGGCGACACCCTGCTCGCGAAGTCGATCGTCGTGCGCCGTTCGGGCCTGGCCAACAACGATGCGGCCCGCGTCGGCGGCCTGGTGAGCGCCCTCGACTTCGGCGCGAAGCGCTTCAGGGTCGACGGCGTCGACGTCGATGCATCCGCGGCGAGCTTCTCCAAGGGCGCCGCCACCGACCTCGCCGACGGCCGCCGGGTGCGGGTGCGCGGGACCTTCGTGTCGGGAGTGCTCAAGGCGACCGAGGTCCGCTTCGTGAAGGACCAGGGCGACGCCGCCGTCGAGCTGACCGGCGTCGTCACCGACTTCGCGCTGCAGCAGTTCAAGGTCCGCGGCGTGCCGGTCGACGTGTCCGGCACGGGCATCGAGTACCGCGGCGGCACCGTCGCCAACCTCGGAGACGGCGTGCTGGTCAAGATCGAGGGCGAGGTCGTGGGCAGCGTGGTCAAGCCGCGTTCGGTCGAGTTCGTCACCAGCGCGGACACGCGCAGCCGCTGGCTGTTCGGCGAGGTCGGCCGATACGACGCGACGGCCGGAACGTTCGGCCTGATGGGCCTGGACGCGAAGCTCGCCACCAGCGCGACCTTCCGCAATGCCGACGGCAGCACCGCGACCCGGGCGGACTTCGGCAACGGCGATCGGGTGCAGGTGCGCGGTGCGTTCGCGGCCGGCGTGTTCGTCGTCAGCGAGGTGGTGTTCCGACCGGGCGTGTCGCTGGTGGTCGACGGGGTCGAGGGCAGCGCCTACGACGTCGACCTCGTCGCGGGCACGTTCAGGCTCAACGGCACGCTCGTCCGGATCGGCGCGACGACCGTCTTCACCGCGAGCCGCGAATCGCTGCTCAACGGCGTGAAGGTGGAGGTCGAGGGCACGGTCGTCGGCGGCGAGCTGGTCGCGACGAAGGTCGAGATCAAGACCCAGGGCGGCGACAGCGCCCGAGTCCGAGGCCCGCTGACCGACTTCGTGTCGAGCGCCGACTTCCGCGTGGCGGGACAGCGCGTCGATGCGAGCGCCGCCGTGCTCGAGCCGGCCGGCACGACGCTGACCGCGGCGAGCGAAGGGCGCAGCGTCGATGCCGAGGGGTCGATGGTGGGCGGGGTGCTGAAGGCGACGAAGCTGCGTCTGCGGTGACCGTCGCGGGCCGAGCGCGCCCTGCCGAGCGATCGACGGGGCCTTTTGCTCCCGGCGGAAATCCGCTATGATCGAAGGCTGTTCCCTGATAGCTCAGTTGGTAGAGCGACGGACTGTTAATCCGCAGGTCCCTGGTTCGAGTCCAGGTCGGGGAGCCAGAAGAATCAAGGGGTTACGCGCTTCGGCGAGTAGCCCCTTTCCTTTTTGGGTCGAGCGTCTTGGGGCGAGCCGGTCGCGGATGCCGGGCCTGCTCCGGGCACACGCTCGGCGAGGATGCGCAGGCTCAGGCCGTCGGCCCAGGCCGCATAGCCTTCCGAGCTCGGATGGATCCCGTCCGCCGCCATGCCCGCCGTGGTCGTCGTTTCCGGATGCCAATGCATGATCCGCCCGGTCTGATCGATCAGCAGTCCGGCCAGGCTGAGGTTCATCCGCCTCGCCCAGCGGCCCATGAACCAGCGAAGCGGTTGCGGCAGCGCCAGGCAGGCGTGCATGGGCGGCACGGCGCTGTGCACGAGCAGGGCCGGTGCAAAACGAAGTTCGATGACCTCGGCGAGGCGGGTCTGCCAACGAGCCCACCGTGCGGGCGCACACAGGCCGGTGGCGTCGTTGGCGCCCATCGACAGCACGACCACGTCGAACCGCATGCAGGGCGCATGCTCAAGCAACTCCAGCAGCCCCGGCGAGTCCAGCCCGTTGACCGCCATCACGCACCACGCCACGGTGTGATGCCGACTCAGGCGCCGCACGAGCTGGCCGCACAGCGCCTGGTCCTGGGTCGGGGCCCCAACGCCCGCCGCCCCCGAGTCGCCGGCCACCAGCAGGCGGACCAGCGTGCCGCGGCCGGCGGTGCCCGTGCGGCAGCCCGGCGGCTCGGGCATGCGCGGCGTGACGCGCCGCACATGCCGGGCCTGCAGCCAGAGCAGCGGCCCCAGCAGCCACAGCAGCCACAGCAACGGCAGGAGATCCCAGCGGGCACGCATCAGCGCGCCCGCCGGCCGGCCTCGACATCGTGGTGCGAGGGATGCGTCGCGATGTGGACCTCGGCCGACATCGTGTCCCGGGACCGCTGATGCGCGGATCAGGCCGCCAGGGCCGGATAGTCGGTGTAACCCTTGGCGCCGGGCACGTAGAAGGTCGCCGCATCCGGTGCGTTGAGCGCAGCGTCCCGGCGCATGCGCGCCACCAGGTCGGGGTTGGCCAGGAACGGGCGTCCGAAGGCGATCAGGTCACCTCGCTTCTCGAGCAGGGCCCGTTCGGCACTGGCGTGATCGAAGCCCCCCGACAGGATGAAGAGACCGTCGAAGCCGTCGCGCAGCGCGAGCTTGAAGTCGGCAGGCACCGGCGGCGCACCCATCGACGAGTGATCGACCAGGTGCAGGTAGAGCAGGCCCAGGGCAGAGAGCGAGCGAGCCAGCAAGAGAAACTGCGCCTGGACTTCGGGGAATTCGCCGGTGCCGTTGAACACGCCATAGGGCGACAGCCGCATGCCCACCCGGTCGCGGCCGATGGCAGCGATCGTGGCGCGGGCGATTTCCAGCGCCAGGCGGTTGCGGCGTTCGTTGCTGCCGCCGTAGCCGTCGGTGCGCAGGTTGACCAGCGGGTTGAGGAACTGCTCGATGAGGTAGCCGTTGGCGCCGTGCAGTTCGACGCCGTCGAAGCCTGCGTCGATCGCGAGCTTCGCAGCGGCCACGTTTTCGTCGATGACGCGCGCGATGTCGTCGTCGGTCATCGCACGGGGCGGGCTGTGCGCCTGCATGCCGAGCGTGTCGGTGTACATCTCGCCCGGGCACACGGCGGTGCCGGGCCCGAGGACCTCGGCACCGGCCGGCAGGTTGGCGACGTGCGCCACGCGGCCGCAGTGCATGAACTGCACGAAGATCTTGCCGCCGTGATCGTGGACGGCCCTCGTGGTGTCCTTCCACGCGCTCACCTGAGCCGCGTCGTACAGCCCGGGGATGCGCGGGTAGCCCAGACCGTTGGGGCTGGGCGAGGTGCCCTCGGTGATGATCAGGCCGGCTGTCGCGCGCTGGCCGTAGTACGTGGCCATCAGCGTGTTCGGCGTGTGCTGGGGAGTGGCCCGGCTTCGCGTCAGGGGCGCCATCACCGTGCGGTTGGCGAGGTGAAGCGAGCGGACGGAGAACGGGTCGAAGAGCATGGGGGAACTCCTGGCAGGGATCGGACCCGCGGGCCGCGACGGGCATGCGTGGCCGTCCGTGCCCGGAGGGTCTGGAGATGCAGCCTGCGCGCCTGCGACCTTCGCGTCTGTTCGTTGGCGTACTCCAGGGAGACAAGGCGCCCGAAGCTCGATCCGACCCAGGCGTCGTGGCGCGTTCGGCGAGTGCGCCGCAGGCGGAAGCGCGGCACAGTACGATGCCGTCCGCCGTTCGTGATCGACCGGACGTGCACGATCCCAACGATCCAGGAACGCGAACATGAAACTGACCGTCAACGGCCGTGACCACGAGGTGGAGGTCGAACCCGAGATGCCCCTGCTGTGGGTGCTTCGCGACGAGCTCGGCATCACCGGCCCGAAGTACGGCTGCGGCCTGGCCCAGTGCGGCGCCTGCACCGTTCACCTCGACGGCGTGGCGGTGCGGTCCTGCTCGATGCCGGTCGGCGCCGTCCAGGCGCCGGTGACCACGATCGAGGGGCTCGGCCGGCCCGACGCCCTGCACGCGGTGCAGAAGGCCTGGATCGAGCAGCAGGTCGCGCAGTGCGGCTACTGCCAGTCGGGCCAGATCATGGCGGCCGCGGCCTTCATCGCGAGCGAGCCGAACCCGACCGACGCGCAGATCGACGAGGCGATGTCGGGGAACCTCTGCCGCTGCGGCACCTACCCGCGCATCCGGCAGGCGGTGAAGGCGGCCGCATCGCTTCTGAAGGAGGGCCGAACGAATGGCTGATCTCGCACGCATCGCACGCCGCACCTTCCTGATCGGCGCGGGCGCCCTGGCCGTCGGCGTGGCCGGCGGACTGGCAGTCGGCACCTGGGCCTACCGGCGCGATCCGGACAACCCCCTGCTGAAGGACCTGCCCGAGGGCGCCGCCACGCTCAACCCGTACGTCAGGATCGATGCGAACGGCATCACCCTCATCACCCCGCGTGCCGACCTCGGCCAGGGTGCGTACTCGGTTCAGGCCGCCCTGATCGCCGAGGAGCTGGACCTCGCCTGGGGCCAGTTCCGGGTCGAGCCCGGACCGCCGAGCGCGGCGTACTACAACGGCGTCGTGCTGGCCGAGTCGTTCCCGATCGCGGCGACCAGCGACAGCTTCATGGCCCGCGCCGGGCGCGGGGCGGCCGATGCGGTGGGCAAGCTGCTCGGCCTGCAGGTCACCGGCGGCTCGTCGACGGTCTCCGACGGGTTCGACCGGCTGCGCGTCGCAGGCGCCGTCGCGCGGCAGATGCTGCTGGCCGCCGCGGCCCAGCAGACCGGCACCCCCGTCGCCCAGCTGAAGACCGCCGACGGCGCGGTGCTGCTGCCCGATGGCAAGCGCCTGCCGTACACCGGGCTCGCCACGGCCGCGGGCCGGCTCGCCGCGCCGTCGGAGGTGACGCTCAAGCCGATCGAGCAGTGGCGCCTGCTCGGCAAGCCGATGCCACGGCTCGACGTGCCGGCCAAGTCGACGGGCACGGCGGTCTATGGCATCGACCTGCGTCTGCCGGGGATGGTGTATGCCACGGTACGCACCAACCCCCGCCTGGGCGGCAGCATCGTGCGCTTCGACGCGGCCAAGGCGCAGGCCGCCCGGGGCGTGCTGAAGGTCCTGCCGATCCCGGGCGGCGTCGGCGTGATCGCCGACAACACCTGGCGCGCCTTCCGGGCCGCCGAGCTGCTCGAGATCGAATGGGGCCCGGCCCCGTACCCGGCGACGACCGAGGCGATGTTCGCGCAGGCCGCCGCGTCGTTCACCGACGCGCGCCGCGACAGCCGCCAGAAGGATGAAGGCGACGTCGAGGCCGCGATCAAGGCCGCGCCGACGGCGCGCGTGCTGCAGGCCGAGTACCGGCTGCCCTACCTGGCGCACGCGCCCCTGGAGCCGATGAACGCGGTGGTCCAGCTCAAGGACGGACGGCTCGACATCTGGACCGGCACGCAGGTCCCGCGATTCGTCGTGACCGGCGCGGCGGCCGTCGCCGGGATCGCGGAATCGCAGGTCCACCTCCACGTGCAGATCATGGGCGGCAGCTTCGGTCGCAGGCTCGAGGACGATTACGTGCGCCAGGCGGTGGCGCTCGCCCGCGCGCACCAGGGCGTGCCGATCAAGATGACCTGGAGCCGCGAGGAGGACATGACGCACGACTTCCCGCGCCCGCTGGCCGTCGCCCGCGCGCGGGGGGTGGTCGACACGGACCGCGTGCAAGCGCTGGACCTGAGCATCGCGGCGCAGTCGGTCGCCGCGTCCCAGCTCGGTCGGCAGAACCAGCCGGCCATGGGCCCCGACATGACCATCGTCGCCGGCGCCTGGGACCAGCCGTTCGCGATTCCCCACTACCGGATCACCGGCTACCGGGTGCCGGAGATGGTGCCGGTCAGCTCGTGGCGCTCGGTGGGCGCATCGGGCAACGGCTTCATGCACGAATGCTTCCTCGACGAGCTGATCGCGGCCGCAGGCGCCGACCCGCTGGCCGAGCGACTGCGCCTGTGCTCGCACGAGCCGTCGCGGCGCGTGCTGCAGGCGGTGGGCGAGCTGGCGGGCTGGGGCACGCCGCTGCCCAAGGGGCGCGGACGCGGACTGGCCTTCACCCTGTCCTTCGGCGTGCCGGTGGCCGAGGTCGTCGAGGTCACGGCCACGCCCAAGGGCATCCGCATCGACAAGGCCTTCGCGGTCGCCGAGGTGGGACGGGTGCTCGACCCGGTGAACCTCGATGCGCAACTGGCCGGCGGCGTGATCTGGGGGCTGGGCCACGCGATGCTGGGCGAACTGACGTATGCCGACGGCATGCCGCAGCAGACCAACTTCCACGCCTACGAGAGCCTGCGGCTGTATCAGAGCCCGCAGATCGTGACCCGGGCGCTGCAGACCACCGGACGCATCAAGGGCATCGGCGAGCCCGGCGTGCCGCCTGCGGCACCGGCCCTGGCCAATGCGATCTTCGCGGCGACGGGGCAGCGCATCCGCGAGCTGCCGCTGCGCAAGCACATCGCGTTCGTCTGAGCCGGGCCGTCCCGCCGATCGAGCGAGCGGCGGCGCGGCTCAGCCGGCCGCCGTCCGCGCCCACAGCGCCCGCACCGCGTCCTTCATCTGCAGCGACTCCTGCCAGCGGTCCGACAGCTCGTAGCCGTCGGCGCCGGTGATGGCATAGGGCGAGGGTCCGAGCTCGCACAGGAAGGTCAGCGTCGCATCCGGCGCGGCGCGCCGGCGCCAGCTCCGGAAACCATACGCCCACCAGTCCATGAACAGCGCCACCCAGCCCTGGTGCTGCGGGAAGCCGAGCTGCACCTGCACCTGCTCGCGGCTCGCGACGCGGCCGTGGAAGCCCCAGGTGTTGTCGAGGATGCGGTGCATCAGCCCGTGGTTGACCTCGTCGATCGGCCAGGCGAACTCGCGGCCCACCACGTAGTGCGACAGGTCGGCGGTGAATCGCAGGTCGGGGAAGCGGTCGAGCAGGTGCAGCGTGAAGAACAGGTCCGTGGTCATGCGGTCGCGATGCGTCTCGATGTGCATCGCGATGCCGGCGTCCTCGGCGAGCCGCCGCCAGCCTTCGATGTACGGCACGCACTCGTCGACCGTGTAGGGACGCACGTCGGGCTGCAGGTTCAGGTGGTCGGCGCCGAGCGCGTGCACATGCTCGAGGATGGGCTTGAGGTCGTCGACCGTGCGCGGATAGCACTGCGCCTGCCAGCTCATGCCGTGATCGCGCAGGAAGGCGGTGACGGTCTTCGCGTACTCGAAGTCGGCGAAGCGCACGCCGCAGCCGTCGAATCCGGCGTCGCGGATCATCGCGAGCTTCTCGTCGAGGGTCCACTCGAGCCCGTCGGGACGACGGCGCTCCATCGCCCACAACGACTGGTAAACCTTGAACTGCTGCATGGGGTCTCCCTTCCGGGCTGGCGCCGGGTCCGGCCCACTGTAGCGCAGCGCGGGCGGCGGCGGCGCGAGGCGGCGCGTCGCGCGGAACGGGCTGGCCCGGTGCAGAATGGGCGCCCGCCCCGCCGGGCCGGACGCGCGAGTCTCGCGGTCCACGGACGGGCGCATCAGACGGAGACACGATGGGCCGGATCGAGACCGATTATCTGATCATCGGCAGCGGCGCCGCGGGCCTCGCCTTCGCGGACACGCTGCTGGCCGAGTCCGACGCGCACATCACGATCGTCGACCGGCACGGCAAGCCGGGCGGGCACTGGAACGACGCCTACCCCTTCGTCGCGCTGCACCAGCCGTCCGCCTTCTACGGCGTGAACTCGATGGCGCTGGGCGCCGGCCGCAAGGACACGGCGGGCGTGAACCGCGGCCTGTACGAGCTGGCCTCCGGGCCTGAGATCAGCGGTTACTTCGACCGGGTCATGAAGCAGCGGCTGCTGCCGAGCGGCCGCGTGGACTACCGGCCGATGTGCGACTGGCAGGGCGATGGCCGCTTCGTGTCGATCCTGTCGGGCGCGGTCACCGAGGTGACGGTGCGTCGCAAGGTGGTCGACGCGGCCTACCTGAGCCCGCGCGTGCCGGCCACGCACACGCCGCGCTTCGCGGCCTCGGCCGACGCCTGGCTGCTGCCGCCGGGTGCCCTGCCCCAGCTCTGGCACGCGCCCGCCGGGCGGGACCGGCCGCGCCACTTCGCGATCATCGGCGGGGGCAAGACCGCGATGGACGCGGCGATCTGGCTGCTCGACTCCGGCGTGCCGCCCGAATCGATCAGCTGGGTGGTGCCGCGCGACTCGTGGCTGCTCAACCGGCTGCAGACCCAGCCGGGCGACGAGTTCTTCGAGCATTCGATCGGCGGGCAGGCAGACCAGATGGAGGCCTGCGCGAAGGCGGGCTCCGTGGACGACCTCTATGACCGCCTGGAGGCCTGCGGCACGCTGCTGCGGATCGACCCGAGCCGCCGGCCGACGATGTTCCACCTCGCGACGATCTCGGTCGGCGAGCTCGAGGCGCTGCGGCGGATCAGGCATGTGATCCGCAAGGGGCACGTGCGCGCGATCGATGCGGACGGACTCGAGCTCGAGCACGGCCGCGAGGCACTGCCGCCCGGCACGCTGTGCATCGACTGCACCGCGTCGGCGGTCGAGCAGCGGCCGATCCAGCAGGTCTTCCAGGGCGATCGCATCGTGCTGCAGCTCGTGCGCCTGCCGCTGCCGACCTTCAGCGCGGCGCTGATCGCGCGCGTCGAGGCAGCCTACGGGGACGACGCGACTAAGAACCGGCTCTGCGGCCCGGTGCCCTTCCCCTGGCGGACCGAGGACTATCCCCGCTCGCTGCTCGCGAACATGGCCAACCAGTACCAGTGGAGCCAGGACAAGGCGCTGCGGGGCTGGATCCGGGACAGCCGCCTCGACGGCTTCGGCAAGCTGATCGCCTCGGTCGATCCGCAGGACGCGGCGCGGCAGGCGATCCTCGCGCGCTTCCGCACGCATGCGGCGGGGGCGATGGCGAACCTGCCCCGGCTGCTCGCCGGCTGACGCGGCTCGGCGCGGGGGCCACGGAAGGCCACGCCGCGCAGCGAGCCGGCGGAGCAGTGCGCCGGCCGAGCCGCGGCAGCGGACTCAGCGGGCGACGGCGGACTGCCGGCGTCGTGCCCCGGCGGGCTGCGTGCGCCGCACCGGCGCCGGCGCGGGCAGCGGCTGGCCGCGCGGCTGCAGCAGCGTGAACCACCAGCCCGCGGCCTGCGGGTTGCCGCCGAAGAACTGCAGCAGCGCGTCCGCCTCGCGGGCATGCGCAGTGCGCAGCGGGGTCTGGTCGTTGACGCCGGCCTCGTGGTGCAGCCCGTGGATCGCCTCGTGCAGGAAGATCACGGCGAGCTGCGTGCCGGACAGGGCCGGATCGAGCTCGATGCGGCGACGCTCGAGGTCGGCCTGACCGAAGACGCGCAGACGCGTGGCTGTCTTGACCGGCAGCTGGCGCACGGTCCAGCCTGCCTGCCCGACGACGAGGCGCTGCGGCGTGCGGCCGCTGCGGCGCACGTGCGGGCTGATCGCCCGCAGCAGCGCCCACGTGAGGCCGGGGTTGCGACGGGCGAGCTGCGACAGGCCGCTGGCGAGCGAGTGCGTCAGATGCTCCTCGGTGCTGTCGACGATCAGTGCGGCCTGCGCGTAATGCACCAGGCGCACCAGCGCGTGCACGAAGGCGCGCAGCCACTGGACAGGGTTGAGCCCCTCGCGCAGCAGGATGCGCCCGTGGGTGAGGTCGAGGCACGCATGCCGACGACGCACCGGCATCGCGTCGGCCGCGAGCTCACGGACGACCAGGGTGTACGGGCCCAGCTCGAGGCTCTCCGAGAGCGCGAAATCGCGAAGCTGGGCGGTCAGCAGGATCGGATGCGGTGGCACGGTGGAGACTCCTTGGCCCCCATCATGGCCCCAGTCGGGCCGGGTTTCTATTGGAAGATGCCCCAGGAGGGACTACCACCGAAGGCCGACCCTTTGACCCTCCATCGATTCCGACAAAACACAATCAAATTAAACGAATCTCCCGATTCGAACGATTCAGGCCTCGTCAGGTCCGAGCGCGGGAAGCCGCCAGCCACGCCGCATCGCGAGCATCCGCAGCCCGAACCCCAGTGCCGCGCCGGCGGCGATCGACAGCGGCCGCGGCGCGTCGATCGCAACGAGCCCGACCACCGTCCAGCCGCAGGCGAACGCGCAGGTCGCGTTGAGCTCGGTCCGCCGGAAGATGCGCGGCACCTCGTTGCACAGCACGTCGACGATGACGCCGCCGAAGGTCGCGGTGATCACGCCCATCATCACCGCGACGAAGGGCGGCAACCCGGCATCGATCGACAGCGTCGTGCCGGTCGCGGCGAACAGACCGAGGCCGAGCGCATCGGGCCACGGCACCACGCGCTCGACCCACGGTCGAACGCGGTCTCGCGCCAGCCAGGGCAGCAGCAGGCTCAGCGCGAACACCGCGACCACCCATTCGTGATGCTCGATCCAGAAGAGCGGACGGCGGTCGATCAGGACGTCGCGCAGCGTGCCGCCGCCGAAGGCGGCCACGAAGGCGAGCGCGAAGTGGCCGATCGGGTCCATTCCACGGCGCTCGGCCTCGAGGTATCCCGAGACGGCGAACGCGACGAGCGCGGCGATCTCGGCCCAGCGCAATGCGAGTTCCATGGGACGACTCTACCGCACGGCGCATACAATCCCAGGACGCTCAGGACAGAGGTGACCGCCATGAATGCGAAGTCCCGTTCGACGCTCCTCCCGGCACGACATGGCCCACGCGCCATACTCGCGGTCGTCGGTACGCTCGGTCTCGTCGCCCCGCAGGCCGGCGCTCAGACCACGCCGGCGCAGGTCGTGCGCGGCCCGGTCGCCACCTACTGGCTGAGCGCGGACACGGTCTCCGGATTCGGAGCGATGGGCGCCGGCGGCGGCATGGGCATCGGCGGCATGCTGGGCATGCTCGCCGGCCGGGCCCCCGCGCCGGTCCGCACCCTCGACCTCCGGCTGGGCTCATCGCAGAGTGCCTCGGGTGCGCCCGAAGCCGCGCACCTGATCCCGCCCGGCATGTCGATGGGCCCGCAGCTGCCGCTCGTCACCCCCGAGCCGACCCGCGCGAGCACCGAGCCCACCGAGCGCACGCTGCCCAAGGGCATCGACGAGCAGCCCAAGGGCCGGATGCTCATCTACTGGGGCTGCGGCGAGAAGGTCGGGCCGGGACAGCCGGTGGTGATCGACTTCTCGAAGATCGGTCCCGGGCAGCCGATGCCGAACCTGACGTCGCGCAGCGTGAGGGGCCCGCGCGGACCGAGCTTCGGCCAGAGCCGCAGCTACGGGGCTTGGCCGAACGAGCGCGACCGTCAGACCGTCCCCGCCCAGGCGTCGCTGCGCGGCGAGCACCAGATCAAGGGCAACTACTCACCCGACATCCGATTCGCGGTCGAGCAGCACGACTTCATGCCGCCGGTGGAGCTGAGCACCTCGCGCCAGCCCGCGGGCACGCAGCAGATGAGCTGGCGCCCGGTGGGCGGGGCGACCGGCTACTTCATGAGCGCGGTCGGCGCCGGCAGCGCGGACGGCGGCGGCACGGTGGACATCGTGATGTGGACCTCGAGCGCGGTGCAGGAGACCGGCGGGGCTCTGGCCGACTACGTGCAGCCCGCCGAGGTGTCCCGCCTGATCCGCGAACGGGTCGTGCTGCCGCCGGACCGCACGGAGTGCATGCTGCCCGCCGAGGTGGTGAAGTCGATGCCCGCGGGGCTGCTCAGCTTCATCGCCTACGGCGACGAGCTCAACGTCTCGCATCCGCCCCGTCCGGCCGACCCCAAGGTGCCCTGGGACATCCAGTGGTCGGTGAAGCTGCGGCTGAAGTCGAGCACTTCGCAGATGCTGGGCGAGGGCATGGCGGGCCTGATGGGTGGCGCAGGCGGTGGCGGGCGGGCGCCGGCGGGCGCACCGGCGGCGGGGAGCGCGCCGCCGACGCCAGCCGGGTCGACGCCGCCGTCCGACGGCGCGCCGCCGCCGGCCTCGCAGGCCCCTGCCAATCCGTCCGACGCCGTCGAGCAGGGCCTGCGCGAAGGCGCCCGCGTGCTGCGCGGCCTCTTCAACCGCTGACCCGCGCGGTGCCCGCGCCCGGCCGCCGGCTGCTCATCGCCTGGTGGTCGAACACCGGCGGCACGGCCCGACTCGTGCAGGCGGCCGCCGCCGGCGCACGCGAGGCGGTCCGCGACGAACCGGACCCGCCTCGGGTCCTCGACGTGCGCTGCGACCGGCTCGCTCCCGCGGCCGTGCTCGCGGCCGACGCGCTGCTCTTCGCCACCCCGGAGTGCCTGGGTTCGATGGCCGGCCCGATGAAGGCGTTCTTCGACCGCTGCTACTACCCTGCCCTCGACGCGCTGAACGGTCGGCCGTACGCAGCCATCGTCTGCGCCGGCAGCGACGGCCTGGGCACGGTGCGGCAGATCGAGCGGATCGCCACCGGCTGGCGGCTCGTGCGCGCGGCCGAGCCGCTGCGGGTGATCACCGGCGCCCAGACGGCCGAGGCGCTCCTCGCACCCAAGGCGATCGGCCCGGCCGATCTGGAGCGCGCCGCGACCCTCGGGGGCACGCTGGCCGCCGGACTGGCGCTCGGGCTCTGGTAGGGCGCGCGATCGCCGCGATCGACGCGCACATCGCCCGGATCCGGAATGCCGACGGCCGCAGCGCCGCAGGCCCCGTGCCCCCCCCGGCCCTCAGGACGCGGGCGCGTCGGCTGACGCCTCGTCGCCGCGGGCGCCCTCCTGATCCGCAGGCACCGGCTCGTCGCCGAAGCGTGTGCCGACCGCGCGCGCGGCCTGCACCCACGGATGGTCCGGCGGCACGGTGCGCAGTGTGGCGATCGCTTCGGCGATCGGTGCGGTGACGATCTCGGTGCCCCGCAGCGCGACCATCACGCCGGAGTCGCCGCGGCAGGCGGACTCGGCCGCCGCGACGCCGAAGCGCGTCGCCAGCAGCCGGTCGTAGGCGGTCGGCGTGCCGCCGCGCTGCAGGTGCCCGAGCACGGTGACCCGTGTCTCGAGACCGGTACCGGCCTCGATCCGCTGGGCGATCACGGCGCCCACGCCGCCGAGCTGCCTGGCGTCGGTGCGGCGCCGGTCGATGCCTCGCAGCACCTCGCCACCCTCGGGCAGCTTCGCGCCTTCCGCCACGCAGACGATCGAGAAGCGCCGGCCGCGCAGCGCGCGCTGGCGGACATGCCGGAACACCGACTCCCAGGCGAACGGCACCTCCGGGATCAGGATGGTGTCGGCGCCGCCGGCCATGCCGCCGGCCAGCGCGATCCAGCCCGCGTAGCGCCCCATCACCTCGATCACCATGACCCGGTGATGCGACGACGCGGTGGTGGTGAGCCGGTCGATGGCCTCGGAGACGATCGACACCGCGGTGTCGAAGCCGAAGGTCGTGTCGGTGGCCGACAGGTCGTTGTCGATGGTCTTCGGTACGCCCACCACCGGCACGCCGAGCGCGACGAAGCGCTGCGCGATGTGCATCGAGCCGTCGCCGCCGACCACGACCAGCGCGTCGAGCGCGGTCTCGCGGATCCGCGCGAGCATCTGCGCCGACACGTCGTGGATCTCGACCGAGCCGTCGGGCGCGGTCACCGGGAAGTGCCACGGGTCGCCCTTGTTGGAGGTGCCGAGGATGGTGCCGCCCTCGCCGATCAGCCCGGCGACCTCGCCGTAGTCGAGCTCGCGCATGCGGCCCTCGAGCAGCCCCTCGAAGCCGTCCTCGATGCCGACCACCGTGACGCCGTGGCGGCCGCGCGCGGTGCGCGTGAAGGCCCGGATGACCGCATTCAGGCCCGGGCAGTCGCCGCCCCCGGTCAGCAGTCCGATGCGTCGGGGCGGGGAACGGTAGAGCGTGTCGGCCATGGGTCGCCTCGTCGGGTCAGTCTGCCGCGATGCTACCGCGAGCGCGCGGCCCCGCCATGGCCGCGTGCTAGCCTGTGTCAGGAACCTTGTCGCGTCCCGATGCCCGCCCGCCTGTCGCCTCCCCGCTCGCCCGCCAGGCGCAGCCTCCTCGCCTCGGCGCTCGTCGCGCTTTGCGCGACGTTCGGCGGACGCGCCGGGCCGGCGGCCGCCGCGACGCCCCGCACGCTGCCGCCCCCCATCGAAGGGATCGCGCTCGACGTCCACGACGGCGACTCGTTCACCTTTCGCGGCGAGGACGGCCGGCGACTGCGCATCCGCGTCTCCGGCATCGATGCGCCCGAGCACCACCAGCCCTACGCCGAGCAGTCGCGCCGCCACCTCGGCGAGATGCTGCGCGGCCGGCGGCTGCGGATCGATCCGATCAAGCAGGACGTCTTCGACCGGACGGTCGCGAAGGTGTGGGTGCTCGACGCCGACCTGCCGCCCGCGGATGCCGCGCTGTCGCTGGTCGAGGCCGGCCTGGCCTGGCATTTCGTGCGCTACCGCGCCGACCAGCCGCCGGCCGACGTGCCCCGCTACGCGCAGGCCGAGCGCGCCGCCCGCGCGCGCCGCGCCGGGCTGTGGCAAGACGCCGAGCCCGAAGCCCCCTGGGACTTCCGCGCGCGAATGCGCCGCAACGAGGCCACGCCGCCACGGCGCCCGCGCACCGATCCCGAAGGCTGAGCGCGCGTCAGCGCGCCGGCTTGGCCAGCCGCGTGCGGCGCACCGTCTCGTAGAGCACGATGCCGGCCGCGACCGACACGTTCAGGCTGCTCACCTGGCCGGCCATCGGGATGGACACCAGCGTGTCGCAGCGCTCGCGCGTCAGGCGCCGCAGCCCCACGCCCTCGGCGCCGAGGACCCAGGCGACCGAGGCCGGCACCTCGATGTCGTAGAGCGTCGCATCGGTGCCGTCGGCCGTGCCGATGACGGTGATGCGCCGCTCCTGGAGCTCGTCGATCGTGCGGGCGAGGTTGGTGACCATGATGTAGGGCACGCTCTCGGCCGCGCCGCTCGCGGTCTGGATCGCCGCTTCGTTGAGCGGGCAGGCGTGGTCCTTGGGCGCGATCACCGCATGCGCGCCCGCACCGTCGGCCACCCGCAGGCAGGCGCCGAGGTTGCGCGGATCGGTCACGCCGTCGAGCAGCAGCAGCAGCGGCGGGCCCTCGATCGCATCGAGCAGCTCGTCGAAGCCGACCCGCAGCGGCTGCGCCTCGGCGATCGCGACGACGCCCTGATGGCGACGGTTGGGGCACAGCTTGTCGAGCCGCGCACCATCGACGCGACGCGCCTCGACGCCGGCCTGCGCGGCCGCCGACAGCAGCTCGCGCATGCGTCCGTCCTCGCGGCGCGCATCGACGTAGAGTTCCTTGACCGAGGCCGCCTGGCTGCGCAGCCGCGAGGTCACCGAATGGAATCCGAACACGAGCACCGGACTACCTCCGCTTGCGCTTGGGGCCGCGCTGCTCGGGCTTCGTGCCGCCCCGCCGCTTGGCCGCCTGGCGCTCGGTGCGCACCCGCGCCACCTGCTCCGACTTGGCGGGCGCGGCCTTGCGGCCGCCGCGCTCGGCGAGCGGCTCCGGCCCGAGCTCGGCGGCCGTCGGCACGCGCGCACCGCGCGCATCGACCCGCGGCGCATCGGCCTTGACCATCCGGAACTCGATGCGACGCGCCTCGAGATCGACGCGCGAGACCTGGACGTCGATCTCGTCGGTCAGGCGGTAGCGCTTGCCGGTGCGCTCGCCACGCAGCTCGTGCGCAGCCTCGATGTACTGGAAGTACTCGCTGCCGAGCTCGGACACGTGGACCATGCCCTCGACATAGAGGTCGTTGAGGGTGATGAAGAGGCCGAAGGTCGCGACCCCGGTCACGCGGCCGCGGAACTGCTCGCCGACCCGCTCGCGCATGTACTGGCACTTGAGCCAGGCCTCGACGTCGCGCGAGGCGTCGTCGGCGCGCCGCTCGTTGGCCGAGCACAGCAGCCCGAGCATCTGCCAGCGGTCGAGTTCCTCGCGTTGCGCGAGGCTCATCCGGTTGCGCGCCTCGGCGCGGTCCTCGGCGCGCGCGGTCGCCTTCGCCGAGGGCTTGGGCGGCCCGCCGCGACGTCCGCGAGGCGGCGGTGCGGCGGCGATCGTCTCGGCCGACGGCACCGGCGGCGCATAGCGACAGCTCTGGAGCAGCGACTTGATCACGCGGTGGGTCAGCAGGTCCGGATAGCGACGGATCGGCGACGTGAAGTGCGCGTAGGCCTCGTAGGACAGGCCGAAGTGGCCGACGTTGTACGGCGAGTAGATGGCCTGCTGCATCGAGCGCAGCAGCATCGTCTGCAGCAGCCCCGCATCGGGCCGCGGCGCGATCTGCTGGGCGAGCTCCGCGTAGTCGGCCGGCGTCGGATCGTCGCCGCCGCCGAGCGACAGGCCTGCGCTCTGCAGGAACTCGCGCAGCAGCGAGAGCCGCTCCGGCGTCGGGCCCTCGTGGATCCGGTACAGCGCGGGATGCCGGCTGCGCGAGACGAAGTCCGCCGCGCAGGTGTTGGCCGCCAGCATGCACTCCTCGATCAGCTTGTGCGCGTCGTTGCGGGTGCGCGCGACGATCCGCTCGATGCGGCCGGCGACGTCGCAGACGATCTTCGTCTCGGTCGTCTCGAAGTCCATCGCGCCCCGCACGCCGCGCGCCTTCACCAGCGCACGGAACAGGTCGTAGAGGTTCTGCAGGTGCGGCACCAGCGGGGCGCGGGCACGTGCCGCTGCCGGGTCGCGCCCGGACAGCACCGACCAGACCTCGTCGTAGGTCAGGCGGGCGGCCGAGTGCATGACCGCCTCGTAGAACTGGTACGCCTTCACCTGGCCGCGCGCGGTGATCACCATGTCGGCGACCAGCACCAGACGGTCCACCGCCGGATTGAGCGAGCACAGCCCGTTCGAGAGCTTCTCCGGCAGCATCGGAATCACGCGCCGCGGGAAGTACACCGAGGTCGAGCGCCGCAGCGCGTCGAGGTCGAGCGCGCTGCCGTCCTCGACGTAGTGGGCGACGTCGGCGATCGCGACCAGCAGGCGCCAGCCGCCCGCGCGGCGGCCCGAGGTCTCCAGCGGCTCGCAGTACACCGCGTCGTCGAAGTCGCGCGCGTCCTCGCCGTCGATGGTCACCAGCGGCACGTCGCGCAGATCGATGCGGCGCTTGTAGTCGGCCGGGCGCACCTGCGCGGGCAGCTTGGCGGCGAGCGCGAGCGCCTCCTCGGAGAACTCGTGCGGCACGTCGAACTTGCGCACCGCGATCTCGATCTCCATGCCCGGGTCGTCGATCGCGCCGAGCACCTCGACGACGCGCCCCATGGGCGGGGTGTGTCCGTTCGGCGGCTGGAGGATCTCGACGGTGACGACCTGTCCGGGCTGCGCGCGGCCGGCGTCGCCCGGAGCGATGAGGATGTCGTGCTTGATGCGCTGGTCCTCGGGCACGACCACGGTCACGCCGCGCTCGACCAGCACGCGGCCGACCAGGCGGCGGTGCCCGCGCTCGGTGATCTCGACGATCGAGCCCTCGGGCTTGCCGCGATTGTCGAGGCCGGTGCGTCTGACGAGCGCGCGGTCCCCGTGCATCGCCTTCTGCATCTCGCGCGGGGGCAGGAACAGATCCGCTCCGCCCGCGTCGGGCACCAGGAAGCCGAAGCCGTCACGGTGACCGGTGATGCGGCCGGCGACGAGGTCGAGCTTGTCGGCGATCAGCAGCACGCCCTTGCGGTTGGGGAGCAGCTGACCATCGCGTTCCATCGCGAGGACACGCTGCTCGAGCGCTTCGGCATGCCGCGGGGGAACGCCGAGACGCTCGCCGAGTTCGGTCGGCGTCAGCGGCGATTCGGCGCTGCGCAGGGCGTCCAGGATCTCTTCCCGGGTGGGTGGCGTCCAGGACTTGGTCACGGTTTGACAGATCGGTTCATGCAGTTATAATCCGCGGCTTCGTCGGGTCTTGCCCGCACGAACCGCGCCCAGATGGCGGAATTGGTAGACGCACTAGGTTCAGGTCCTAGCGCCGGCAACGGTGTGGAGGTTCGAGTCCTCTTCTGGGCACCACGTTTCAGGGAAAGGCCCCGCCCAGCGGGGCCTTCTTCTTTGTGCGCGGCGCAAGGAACGAAGCCGGAACGCAACGCGTCCGGCTGGTTCAGCGAGGCAGGCTTCATCGAGGCAGGCTTCATCGAGGCAGGCCTCAGCGACGCAGGCCTCAGGACGGCCACCGCGCCTTCAGATCGCTCGGGCGCAGGTGATCGTACTCTTCGAACGGCTGGTGGATCCAGGGATTCGTCGGCAGGTGGTCGACGTAGAAGTCCGGCTCGGCGACCGACTGGCCCTTGCGCCAGATCACCGCGGACCGGATTTCGGTCACCTGCGGAAACCGGGCCTTGAGCGCCGGGATCACCTCGACCAGCGTGGCACCCGAGTCGACCAGATCGTCGGCGAGCAGCCAGCGCGTGCCGGGCAGCGGCTCGGCACTGCTCATGTGCTCGGCGATCATCAGCCGGCTCTGCGTCTGCCCGGCGTTCTCGCGGTATGAGCTGGTGAACAGCACGCCCAGCGGCACGCGGAACAGCCTCGACAGCGCGTCGCCGACCCGCAGTCCGCCGCGGGCGAGGCAGACGATCGCATCGAAGTCGTAGTTCGCATCGTGGATGCGGACCGCGAGCTTCTCGATCAGGCGGTTGTACTCGTCCCAGGAAACATGCAGGTCCCTCATCGTCGGCGCTCTCAGGGCTGGAAGGGGTGGCGCAGCAGGATGGTCTCGTCCCGGTCGGGACCGGTCGAGACCATGTCGATCGGCGCGCCGACCAGTTCGGACAGGCGCTGCAGGTAGCGCTGTGCGGCGGCAGGCAGCACGTCCCACGAGCGCGCGCCGAAGGTCGTGTCCGACCAGCCGGGCAGCTCCTCGTACAGCGGCTCGCAGGTGGCGACGTCGTCGGCACCGAAGGGCAGCAGGTCGACCGGCTGGCCCGCACGGCGATATCCGGTGCAGATCCTGACGGTCTCGAGGCCGTCGAGCACGTCGAGCTTGGTCACGCACAGACCGCTGACGCCGTTGAGCTGGATCGAGCGGCGCATCGCGACCGCGTCGAACCAGCCGCAGCGGCGCGGCCGGCCGGTGACCGAGCCGAACTCGTTGCCCTTGGTGGCGAGGTGCTTGCCGGTATCGTCGAAGAGCTCGGTCGGGAACGGCCCCGAGCCCACGCGCGTGGTGTAGGCCTTGGCGATGCCGAGCACGTAGTCGAGCATCTGCGGGCCGACGCCGGCGCCGGGCGCGGCCGCGCCGGCGATGCAGTTGCTGCTGGTGACGTACGGATAGGTGCCGTGGTCGACGTCGAGCAGCGCGCCCTGCGCGCCCTCGAACAGCAGGCGCTCGCCGCGCCGCGACGCCGCGGCCAGTTCGGCGGGCACGTCGGCGACCATGGGCGCGATGCGCGGCGCGAGCTGCAGCGCATCGTCGACGACGCGGTCGGCGTCGATCGCCGTCACGCCGTAGTAGTTGACCAGCACGAAGTTGTGGAAGTCGAGGACCTCGCGGACCTTCGCGCGGAGCTGATCCGGCGCGAACAGGTCGCACACGCGCACCGCGCGGCGGGCGACCTTGTCCTCGTAGGCCGGCCCGATGCCGCGCCCGGTGGTGCCGATCTTCGCGTCGCCGCGCTTGAGCTCGCGGGCGCGATCGAGCGCCACGTGGTACGGGAGGATGAGCGGGCAGGTGCCGCTGATGCGCAGCCGGTCTCGCACCGCGACGCCCGCGCGCTCGAGCTCGTCGATCTCCTGCAGCAGCGCCTCGGGCGACAGCACCACGCCGCTGCCGATGTAGCAGGTGACCTTCGGCCGCAGGATGCCCGACGGGATCAGGCGCAGCACCTGCTTCTTGCCGCCGATGACCAGCGTGTGTCCGGCATTGTGCCCGCCCTGGAAGCGGACCACGCCCTGCGCGATCTCGGTCAGCCAGTCGACGACCTTGCCCTTGCCCTCGTCACCCCACTGGGTGCCGATCACGACGACGTTGTTGCCCATGCTCTCCTACTCCCTCCCGCCCCGGTGCAGGGGCCTGACGGCCCAGCCCGTGGCTTGTCGTGCGAGCTCGCGATCGCATTCGAATTCCTGCTGCTCGTGCTCGTGGCCGGGCAGCACCTGCACGACGATCTCGCCTGCGGCGCGCAACGCGCGCACCGACTCGGCGAGCGCCGTGTCCGCGCCCCATGGCGCCCTGATCGCACCGGACGGCGGCCGCTCGGGGATCAGCGCCGCGAGCTCGCGCAGTTCCAGCGAGAAGCCGGTGGCCGGACGGGCCCGGCCGAAGGCCGCGCCGACGTTGTCGTATCGACCGCCCCGCCCGATCGCATTGGGCAGGCCGTCGACGTAGGCGGCGAAGATCGCGCCGCTGTGATAACGGTAGCCCCGGGCATCGCCGAGATCGAGCGCGATTTCGACCGCCAGCCCGTCGCCGCCGGCGAGCTGCGGTGCGGCGGCGAGCCGCTCGAGCTGCGCGAGGGCATCGGCGATCACCGGCGCCGCAGGCATCGCGGCACGGGCCCGCGCGAGCACCGACGCCGCCGGTCCGAAGAGGCCGGGCAGCGCCAGCAGCGCGCGCCGCTCGGGCGACTCGGGCACCGCGGCGAGCCGCTGCGCGAGACCCGGCGCGTCCTTGGCCTGCAGCAGCGGGAAGATCTCGTCCTCCCCCACGCCCGGCAGCGCGCCCAGCAGCGTGCGCACGATCGCGACATGGCCGAGGTCGATGCGCACCCGCGGCACGCCGGCGGTGCGCAGCGACTGAAGCAGCATCTCCACGACCTCGAGGTCCGCCTCGGGCCCGGCATGCCCGAACAGCTCGGCGCCCACCTGCAGGGGCTCGCGCGTCGACAGAGGGCCCGCCGGGCGCGTGTGCAGCACGCTGCCCGAATAGCACAGCCGCACCACACCAGCGCGGTCTAGCAGGTGGGCGTCGATGCGCGCGACCTGCGGCGTGATGTCGGCGCGCAGGCCCATCGTGCGCCCGGACAGCTGGTCGATCAGCTTGAAGGTGCTCAGGTCGAGGTCTCGGCCGCTGCCCGTCAGCAGCGAGTCGAGGTACTCGATGGTCGGCGGCATGACCAGCTCGTACCCGTAGCATCGGTACAGGTCGAGCAGACGCCTGCGCAGCTCCTCGATCCGCCGGGCTTCGCTCGGCAGGATGTCGGAGATGCTCTCGGGAAGCAGCCAGCGCGGCATGGGACGGATCGGTGGGGCGCGTCTCGCGACGCGCGATCAGGCGGCGATGGCCAGCAGCGCCACGCCCGCGAGGACCGCGGCCAGGCCCATGAACCGGATCTGGCCGTCGCGCAGGGAGGCGATGCGCCGCATCGCCTCGCGCCAGCCCGGGGGCGAGACCATCGGCATCAGCCCTTCCACGATCAGCATCAGGCCGAGCGCGGCGAGAAGGTTCGCGGCCATCGGGCGACTACTTGCGCGGCGACGGCGACGAGGCGCTCTGCCCCGCACCCGGACCGCGGAAGTACCGGAAGAACTCCGACTGGGGGTCGAGCACCAGCACGTCGCTGCGGTTGCGGAAGCTGCTCCGGTAGGCCTCGAGGCTGCGGTAGAAGCTCGCGAACTCCGGGTTCTGGCCGAAGGCCTCGGCGAACAGCGCCGACGCCTTCGCATCGCCCTCGCCCTTGACGCGCTGTGCGTCGCGGTAGGCCTCGGCGATGATCACGTCGCGCTGCCGGTCGGCATCGGCCCGGATCTTCTCGGACTCGGCCGAGCCGGTCGCCCGACGCTCGTTGGCCACGCGCTTGCGCTCGGACTGCATCCGGTCGAACACGCGTTCGGACACCTCGGGGGCGAAGTCCACCCGCTTCAGGCGCACGTCGATGATCTCGGCGCCGATCTGCTTGGCATCCTCGTTCATCTTGTTGCGGACCAGGTCGAGCAGCTCCTGGCGCTTGCCGGAGATCACATCGGACACCGTCTTCTTGGCGATCTCGTTGTTCAGCGAGTCGCGCAGGCTGCGCTGCAGCCGGTCGCTGGCGATGATCTCGCTGCCGCCGACCGACGTGAAGAAGCGGCGCGGATCGGCGATCCGCCACTTCACGAAGGTGTCGATCTGGACGTTCAGCTTCTCGGACGTGATGAACCGGTCGACATCGGCGGTGTCGATGGTCAGGATCCGGTTGTCAAAGTACTGGACGTTCTGGAACGGCGGCGGCAGCTTGAAGTGCAGGCCCGGCTTGGCGATGACTTCCTTGATCTCGCCGAGGGCGAAGACCACCGCGTACTGGCGCTGGTCGACGACGAAGAGCATCGTCGAGGCGACGCCGAGGGCGACCAGCAGGCCGAGGAGGATGGGGGCGATTCGGTTCATGGTCGGGTGTCCTCAGCGGCCCGCATCGCGGTCGCGGGCGCGCAGGCCGTCACGGGTACCGGCGCTCGACGGGGCGGTCGGCGCGGACGGCGCATCGGCCGACGGGGCGACCGGCGCGGCAGCGGGCCGGGCGTCCGCCGCGGCCTGCTGGACCAGCCGATCGAGCGGCAGATAGAGCAGGTTGTTGCCGTTGCCGCGCGAGTCGACCAGGACCTTGCTGGTGTTGGAGAAGACCTGCTGCATGGTGTCGAGGTACAGGCGCTCGCGGGTCACCGCGGGCGCCTTCGAGTACTCGGCCAGCACCTGCTTGAAGCGCGAGGCATCGCCCTCGGCGGTCGCGATGATCCGCTGCTTGTAGCCCTCGGCCTCCTGCTGCAGGCGGCCCGCGGTGCCACGGGCCTTCGGGATCACGTCGTTCGCATAGGCGCGGCCTTCGTTGATCAGGCGCTCGCGGTCCTGGGCGGCCTTGTTGGCGTCCTCGAAGGCGGCCTGGACCGGCTCGGGCGGCTGGGCCTGCTGGATGGTCACGTCGACGATGCCGATGCCCGCCTTGTAGCGGTCGGCGATCGACTGCATCAGCACCAGCGCGTCCTTGGCGACCTGCTCCTTCTCCTCGTACAGCACCTGGTCGATGCCGGTGCGGCCGATGACCTCGCGGGTCGCCGTCTCGGCGGCCTGACGGACGATCTCCTCGGGCGCGCCGCCGGGATTGTTGTTGAACAGGTAGGCCTTGGGATCGGTGATGCGGTACTGCGCGGCGAACTGCAGGTCCACGATCGCCTGGTCGCCGGTCAGGATCAGCGACTCGCGCGGGACCTTGTTCTTCACGTTGGTCCGGTAGCCGACCTCGACCTGGCGCAGACGCTGCACGTCGACCAGTTCTGCGGTCTCGATCGGATACGGCAGCCGCCACTTGAAGCCGGCGGTCTCGACCATGTACTTGAACTCGCCGAAGCGCAGGATCGCCGCAGACTGGCCTTCCTGGATGATGTAGAAGCCGCTGCCCAGCCAGAGCAGGAAGGCGATGCCGCCGATCAGGCCCAGACCGGCGCCGGCGCCCTTCATCGTGGGCATGCCGGGCCCGCCGCGGGGCGGCTCGCCGCCACCGCCGCCGCTCTTGCCGAACATGCGGTTCAGGCGCCGGTTGAAGTCGCGCCAGAGCTCGTCGAGGTCGGGCGGACCGTCGTTGCCGCCGCCGGGACGCTGCGGGCGGTCGTCGTTCTTCCCGCCGGAGCCGCCGCGGCCCCAGCCCGGGTCATTGAGCGACAACAGAGTTCGAATGCGGGTCCACATCTGGCGTGCCGTTGGGAAGGTGCTGCGCTGTCGGGGGGTACGTGCCGCGCCCGGAGTCCGGGTCGGCATCGCCGTGTTCGTCGTCGACGGAGGCGTCGACCTTTCGACCGTTGGTTTCGTGGGCCGTGCGCTCGAGGGTGTCCGCCACGATGGCCGCCTGCAGGGCCTCGCGAAGGGCATCCAGGCCGGCACCGGTCCTGGCGCTGACGGACAAGCGTTCGATGCTACCACAGCCGTCCAGCTGGACTTCGGGTTCCAGGCCGACCGCATCGATCTTGTTCCAGGCGAGCCACTGGGGGACCCGGTCCGCGCCGATCTCCTCGAGTACCCGCTGCACCTGTTCGATCTGCTCGGCCCGGTCCTCGGCCGAGGCATCGACCACGTGCAGCAGCAGGTCGGCCTCGGCGGTCTCCTCGAGCGTGGCGCGAAACGCCGCCACCAGCTGGTGCGGCAGGTCGCGCACGAAGCCGACCGTGTCCGACAGCGCGAGCTCGACGCCAGGTGCGAGGACGAGGCGGCGGGTGAGCGTGTCCAGGGTGGCGAAGAGCTGGTCGGCGGCGAAGGTGTCCGCGCCGGTCAGCGCATTGAACAGCGTCGACTTGCCGGCGTTGGTGTAGCCGACCAGCGAGACCCTGAAGGCGTCCCGGCGATGACGCGACTTGCGCCGCGTCCGGCGCTGGCGCTCGGTGCGGTCGAGGCGCTCGCGGACCTGGCGGATCTTGGCGGCGAGCATCCGGCGGTCCATCTCGAGCTGGGTCTCGCCCGGCCCGCCGCGCACGCCGATGCCGCCGCGCTGGCGCTCGAGGTGGCTCCAGGCGCGGACCAGCCGCGACGACTGGTGCTGCAGCCGGGCGAGCTCGACCTGCAGCTTGCCTTCGGTCGAGCGGGCCCGCTGGCCGAAGATGTCGAGGATCAGCTCGGTGCGGTCGAGCACCCTGACCTTCCACTCGCGCTCGAGGTTGCGCTGCTGGACGGCCGAGATCTCGCGGTCGAAGAGCACGACCTGCGACTCGGTCCGGGCGATCAGCACCCCGATCTCCTCGGCCTTGCCTCGGCCGATGTACAGCTTGGGATCGGGGCTCGGCCGGTGGCAGACCACCCGCTCGACGACCTCGTGACCGGCCGAGACGGCCAACGCGGCCAGTTCGTCGAGCGAGGCCGGATCGACCCGCTCGCGGCCGAGGGCGACCCGGACGAGGAGGACCGGGGAACGGGCGTCGTCGGTCGAGGCGTTCAGGTTTCCGTGCTTTCTTGGTGGAAGTTGACGGCGCGGGCCGGGACGACCGTGGAGATCGCGTGCTTGTAGACCATCTGCGTGACGGTGTTCTTCAGCAGCACCACGTACTGGTCGAACGATTCGATCTGACCCTGCAGCTTGATGCCGTTCACGAGATAGATCGACACCGGCACGTGATCCTTGCGGAGGAGGTTGAGAAAGGGGTCTTGTAGAAGTTGCCCTTTGTTGTTGCTCATTGCAGCTCCGGCTCTGTTCGCTTTTGTATGGGGGCGTGATGCCCGGGTTCAACCCCGGCTGGGGTTCGGCCTCGTCGGTCCACTGTACCGGAAATGCGGGGCGACTCGCCAGCCGACCCCGGGCGCAGCGCGACGGGCTTCGCCGTCAGCGTGCGTAGGGGTTTGCCGAGGTCCGGAACTCGACCCGTAGGGGCGTGCCCTGCAGCGAGAAGGTGTCGCGGAACCAGCCCTCGAGATAGCGCCGGTAGCTGTCCGAGATCCGGTCGAGCGCGTTGCCGTGGATGACGACGACAGGCGGGTTCTGGCCGCCCTGGTGCGCATAGCGCATCTTAGGACGGATCGGCCCGCGTCGGGGCGGCTGCTGGCGCTCGACCGCCTCCTGGAGCGCCCGCGTGAGCCGCGGCGTCGACAGCTTGGCGGTGGCTGCGGCATACGCCTCGTTGACCGAGCGCATCAGCGCACCGACGCCCTTGCCCTCGGTGGCGGTGAGGTAGTGGGTGCGAGCGAAGCCGAGGAAACCGAGCTTTCGATCGATCTCGAGCTTGAGCCGCTCGCGCCGGTACTCGTCGGCGAGGTCCCACTTGTTGACGCCCACCACCACCGCGCGCCCCGCCTCGAGCAGGAAGCCGGCAATGTGCGCGTCCTGGTCGGCGATGTCCTGCGATGCGTCGAGCATCAGCACGCAGACATGGCTGTCCTCGATCGCCTGCAGGGTCTTGACCACCGAGAACTTCTCGATGACGTCGGTGACCTTGCCGCGGCGGCGCACGCCCGCGGTGTCGACCAGCGTGTAGAACCGACCGTTGCGCTCGAAGTCGGCCGAGACCGCATCGCGCGTGGTGCCGGGCTGGTCGAAGGCGATCATCCGCTCCTCGCCGAGCAGCGTGTTGATCAGCGTCGACTTGCCGGCGTTCGGACGCCCCACGACGGCGATCCGCATGCGCTTGGCGTACGGCTTGGCTTCGACGGCGGCGCCCTCGCCTTCGGGCGCGTCGGCCGCGGCGAGCTCGGCCTCGGTGGGCGGCGGCGGCACCTCGAACTCGGGCGCCGCCTCGTCGAGGACGGCGGCCGACGCATCGGCGGCCTCGGGCAGGACGAGCTCGATCAGCTCGCGCACGCCGTCGCCATGAGCGGCCGACACCGTGTACGGCTGTCCGAGCCCGAGTGACCAGAAGTCCGCCGCGGCAGTGGCGCTCGGCATGCCCTCGGTCTTGTTGACCGCCAGCACGACCTTGGCCGCCGTGCGGCGCAGCTCGTTGGCGATGTCGCGGTCGCGCGCGGCCATGCCCTCGCGGCCGTCGACGACGAAGATCACCAGGTCGGCCTCGATGACCGCCTGGCGCGTCTGGCGCGCCATCTCGGCCGAGATGCCGGTCTTGGCAACCGGCTCGAAGCCACCGGTGTCGATGACGATGAAGCGGCGCTCGCCGAGCCGGCCCTGGCCGTAGTGGCGGTCGCGGGTCAGGCCGGGGATGTCGGCGACGAGCGCGGCACGGCTGCGCGTGAGGCGATTGAAGAGCGTCGACTTGCCCACGTTGGGGCGGCCGACGAGCGCGACGACCGGAGGCGGCCCGCCTTCGCGTCGTTCGTAGAGGTCGTTCACGGTGTCCTGAATGCGTAGAGGCCGCCGCCGGAAGTCTGGACCACCAGCATGGCGCCGACCGCGGCCGGTGGCGCGACGATCGGCTTGCCGTCGGTGCGGCTGACCGCGGCGAGCGCGCCCTCGGTGCGCGACAGCCAGAGCACGTTGCCTTCGAGGTCGCCGAGGGCGACGACACTGCCGACGATGAGGGGCGCGGACAGGCGGCGGCGCTGGAAGGCCTTCGCCTGCCAGCCCGGCGCGCCGCTGCGGTCGAAGGCAACCACGACGTCGTCGGCGTCGGGCGCCACCACGCCGCGCGTGTCGACATCGAGGCCCACGGCCGAAGAGAAGTCCCGCAGCCAGACCGGAGCGCCACTGGCCAGATCGACGCAGCCGATGCGGCCCTGGTAGGTCGCGGCGCACAGTTCGCGGCCGATGATCAGCGGCGAGCCGACCACATCGGCGATCCGCTCGAGCTCGGTCGTGCCGCGCGGCTGCGACAGCGGCACGTCCCAGCGCGGCGCGCCGTTCTGCAGCGCGAGCGCGACCAGGCGCCCGCCCGGCATGCCGACGAAGGCGGCGCCCGGGATCATGGCGACACCCCCGGAGTTGCGCAGCACGAGCGGCGGATTCTGTCGCTGGAACGCCCAGCGGCGTCGGCCGCTGTCGGCTTCGAAGGCGAGGACGCGGTTGTCGGTGGTGCGTACCAGCACCACGCCGTCGGCCACCGCCGGGGCGGTGACGACCTCGCCGTTGGCGGGCGCGGTCCAGCGCGTGCGGCCCTGCTCGTCGAGCGCGACCACCGTTCCGTCGCGGGCGGCGACGACCGTGGTCGCGCCATCGGTGCCGACGCCCGCGGTCAGCGGCTTGCCGACCGACACCCGCCAGACGGGCCGGCCGGTATCGAGGTTCAGGCGTGCCACGGTGCCGTCCTGCGCAGCGGCCCAGACCGAGTCGCCGATGGCGACCGGGGCGAAGCCGATGCCCGAGCGCCCGCCCAGCGATGCGTTCCATGCCGGCACGATGCGCACGGCATTCGACGGCACGGGCAGCGGATCGGGCGGCGTGCGGGTCGGGCCGAAGAGCGAGCAGGCGCCCAGCGCCGCGATCGCGGCAACGGCGATCGCGGCCCTGCGCAGTCGGGACATCGGCACGTCAGGCTCCCCCGAGGGCATCGAGCTTCATCTGCACCAGCGGCCGGGTCGCCGCATTGGCGGCGAGCTTGCCGAGCGCGAGCTTGTAGGCGGCCCGCGCCTCGTCGCGCTTGCCCTGCGCGAGCAGGAGGTCGCCGCGGCGGTCGGCGAAGGCAGCCGCGAACGGCCCGCTCGCGTCGGCGGGCAGCAGCTTCAGACCGTCGTCGTAGGCCTTCTCGTCGAGCAGGATCCCCGACAGCCGCAGGCGGGCCAGGGCGACATGCTCGGGGTCCTTGGCATGATCGACCGCCCACTGCAGCGGCGCCTTGGCGGCCTTCAGGTCGCCGGCGTCGTGATAGGCGCGCGCGGCGAGCAACGCGCCCATCGAGCCGTACACCGTGCCCGAGTACTTCTCGAACAGCGGTCCCGAGGTCTGCTTGACCTTGCCGACGTCCTTCTTCTCGACCGCGTCGCGCAGCTGGTCGTAGAGGACCGAGGCCTCGACCGACTGCTTCTGCTGCCACCAGCCCCAGGCGCGCCAGCCGGCGACCGCGAGCAGCGCGACGGTGAGCAGCGTGAGCAGCAGGTTGCCGTACTTGGCCCAGAACGCCTTGAAGGCGTCGAGCTGGTCCTGTTCCTGGAGATCGTAGGCCATCGGCCCTCCGGCGAGATCGGGGTGGACGGTCGGACTCAGTCGCCGGTGGCGACGAGCGCATCGACCAGATAATCGGGAAGCCCGTCGAGCGGCACGGACTCCTGCTTGCCGGCGCCGCGCTCGCCGTCGGCGCCGCGCAGGGACTTGACGGTGGCGGTGCGGGCTGCGGCCTCGTCGTCACCGATGACGACCGCGAACTCGGCGCCACTGGCATCGGCGCGCTTGAACTGCGCCTTGAAGGCACCGCCGCCTGCGTTCAGGACCACGTCGAGGCCGGCGCTGCGCAGGGCCTCGGCCACCGTGAAGGCGACCGTGCGCGCCGCGTCGCCCTGATGGACGACGTAGACGTCGCAGCTCGGTCCGGACACGGCCTCGCCGTTCTCGCGCATCAGCTCGAGCAGCCGCTCGACGCCGATCGCGAAACCGCAGGACGGCGCGGCCTTGCCGCCGAGCATCTCGACCAGGGGGTCGTAGCGCCCTCCCCCGCAGACGGTGCCCTGCGCGCCGAGCCGGTCGGTGACCCACTCGAACACGGTGCGGTTGTAGTAGTCGAGGCCCCGGACCAGCCGCGGATTGATGCGGAACGGGATGCCGACCGCTCGCAGCAGCGACTGCACGCCTTCGAAGTGCTCGCGCGACGCCTCGCCGAGGAAGTCGGCGAGCCTGGGTGCGCCCTCGACCAGCGCCTGCATCGCAGGGTTCTTGGTATCGAGGATGCGCAGCGGGTTCGAGTGCAGACGGCGCTGCGCATCGGCGTCGAGCTGCGCCGCGTTCGCCTGGAAATAGGCGATCAGCGCCTCGCGGTGACCGCGCCGCTCCGCCGGGTCGCCGATCGAGTTGAGCTCGAGGCGGATGTCCTGCAGGCCGAGGTCGTCCCACAGGCGCTGGCACATGGTGATCACCTCGGCATCGATGTCCGGGCCCGCGAATCCGAGCGCCTCGATGCCGATCTGGTGGAACTGCCGGTAGCGACCGCGCTGCGGACGCTCGTGACGGAACATCGGCCCGGTGTACCAGAGCCGCTTCGGTCCGTCGTAGAGCAGGTTGTGCTCGATCGCGGCGCGCACGACACCGGCCGTGTTCTCGGGGCGCAGCGTCAGGTGCTCGCCGTTGAGCGCGTCCTCGAAGGAGTACATCTCCTTCTCGACGATGTCGGTGACCTCGCCGATGCCTCGCCGGAACAGCGCCGTGTGCTCGACGATCGGCGTGCGGATCTGGCGGTACCCGTAGCCGCGCGCCCAGTGTGCGACCACCTGCTCGAGCCGCTCCCAGCGCTCGCTGTCGCCGGGCAGCAGGTCGTTCATGCCCTTCACGCCGGACAGGCGTTCGGCCTTGCGGGGGGCGGGCACGGCGGAATCGGAGGCGAAGGAGGCTTCGTCGGACATTGAGGTTCGATCGGAACGGGACGGACGGCGAGGACGCGCGGGCGCCGCTCAGGCCGACGGGTCGGCTGCGGCGACGAGACGGCCGTAGCGGCGGTGCACGTAGGCCTCGACGATCGCCTGGAACTCTTCGGCGATGCGATCGCCCTTGAGGGTGACGGTGCGCTCGCCGTCGACGAACACCGGCGCGACCGGGGCCTCGTCGGCGCCCGGCAGCGAGATGCCGACGTCGGCATGCTTGGATTCGCCCGGGCCGTTGACGACACAGCCCATCACCGCCACCTGCATCGACTCGACGCCGGGATACGAGGCCTTCCAGACCGGCATCTGCGAGCGCAGGAAAGACTGGATGCTTTCGGCGAGCTCCTGGAAGAAGGTGCTGCTGGTGCGTCCGCAGCCCGGGCAGGCGATGACCAGCGGCGTGAACGCACGAAGCCCCATCGTCTGCAGGATCTCCTGGGCGACGATCACCTCGCGGGTACGGTCGCCGCCGGGCTCGGGCGTGAGCGACACGCGGATGGTGTCGCCGATGCCCTCCTGCAGCAGCACCGACAGCGCCGCGGTCGAGGCGACGATACCCTTGCTGCCCATGCCGGCCTCGGTCAGGCCGACGTGCAGCGGATAGTCGCAGCGCCGCGCGAGCTCGCGATAGACGGCGACCACGTCCTGCACGTTCGAGACCTTGGCGGACAGGATGATCCGGTCGCCCGGCATGCCGAGCGACTCCGCGAGCTTCGCGCTCTCGATCGCCGAGACGACCAGCGCCTCGCGCATGACCTGCGAGGCCTCCCAGGGCCGCGCACGCCGGGCGTTCTCGTCCATCATCCGCGCCAGCACCGACTGGTCGAGGCTGCCCCAGTTCACGCCGATGCGGACCGGCTTGGCGTGCAGGTTCGCGACCTCGATCATCTGCGCGAAGTTGCCGTCGCGCCGACTGCCCGCGCCGACGTTGCCCGGGTTGATCCGGTACTTCGACAGCGCACGCGCGCACTCCGGGTACTGGGTCAGCAGCTTGTGGCCGTTGTAGTGGAAGTCGCCCACCAGCGGGGCATCGACGCCCATCCGGTCGAGCTGCTCGCGGATCGCGGCGACCTCGCGCGCGGCCTCGGGCGTGTTGACCGTGATGCGCACGACTTCAGACCCGGCCTGCGCCAGGGCCTTGACCTGGATGGCGGTCGCGATCGCATCGGCGGTGTCGGTGTTGGTCATCGACTGCACGACCACCGGCGCACCGCCGCCGACGTGCACCGTCCGCGAACCCCAGCTCACCGCCACGCGGCGCGACACACGCCGCGCCAGCGGCCCAGCGGGCATCGGAAAGGCCTCCTCGATCACGGCAGCTTGACCTTGGCGATGTTGTTCGGCGAGGAGGTCAGCGGCTTCAGGTCGACCGGCTTGCCCTCGAACTCGAGCACGGCTGCGCTCGCGTTGCCGATCGTGACCGAGAACGGCGCCTCGCCCTTGGCCTCGAGCGGCGTGCCCGGCTTGACCGTGCCCATGTACACCGACTTGCCGTCGCCCTGGCGCACGTCGACCCAGGCGTCCTGCTTGACGGTCACGCGGATGGGGGGCGCGGGCGGCGCCTGGGGCGTCGGCGGCGCGGCCGCCACGGGCGCTGCGGGCGGTGCGGCGGTGAGCTGCGGCGGCACGACGGGCACGCCCGGTGCCGCGGGCAGGGCGGCACCGTCTGCGGCGCCCGCGGCGGGCGCGGCAGAAGGGGCCGGCACCAGCGGCGGCGGCACCAGCGGCGTGCCCGACACGGTCCTGTCCGCCCCGGAGGCGGATGCCGGGGCGGGCGTACCGGATGCCGGGGGCTCGGCGCTGCCGATCCACGAGGAGACCTTGGAGACGTCGCCGTCGCGGCCGAAAAACAGCGCCACCGCGATCACGCCGATCACGCCGAGCAGCGCCCACGGCAGGCGGCTGCCCTTGCCCTCGCCGTCGAAACCGAAGCCGCCGCCGCGAGGCATGGGCGCGGCGAGCGTCGAGGTCGGCTTGAGCTCCTCGGCCTCGGCGAATCCGCCGATGGTCTGGAGCAGCGGCTCGACGTCGACGTCGAGCAGACGGCCGTAGGAGCGGACGCAGCCGCGCACGAAGGCCCGGCCGGGCAGTGCCGCCCAGTCGCCCCGCTCGATCGCCTCGAGCTGCCGAGGGTGGAGCTTGAGACGCTGCGCGACCTCGCCCTTGCCAAGTCCGCGCTTCTCGCGGACCGCGGCCAGCTGCTCGGGCGAGGTGATCGCGGTGCTCAGCGGATCCGAGGGGCCGGCATCGTTCGCGGGGTCAGTCACCGATTCAGTCACCGAATGCTCCACGTTGCAACAGGTTCGCCTCGCGCGAGGACGGGAATTGGCGCCGCAACTGCGCCGAGAGGCTCGCGACGCTGTCGCGATCGCCGGCCCGGCGGTCGACCCGGATACCGAGCCACAGCGTCTCTGGGCTCGGCGGATAGCTGGCGAGCAGACGCTGCGACATGAAGCGGGCCCGCTCGAGCTCGCCACGCTTCAGATAGATCTCAGACAGGTTGTACATCGCGACCGGGTTGCGCGGGTCGATCCGGAACGACTGGTCGAAGTACGACTCCGCTCCCTTCAGGTCGCCGGCCCGCAGCGAGCAGATCCCGGCATTGTGCAACGGCCGCGCCGGCGTCTGATACAGCGGATCGCGCATCGCCGACTGGAACTGCGCGATCGACTCGCGGGGGCGCTCGGTCTGGCACAGGAACCAGCCGTAGTTGTTCAGCAGCTCGGAATCGTCGGGCGCCAGCCGCAGCGCGCGCTGGAAGCTCTCCTCCGCGCGCGAGCGGTCGTTCATGTCCATGTAGACCAGGCCGAGCATGCCGTAGGCCTGGGCGTAGTTCGGGTCGGTGGACAGCGCCGAGCGCAGTTCCTCGAGGGCCTGCGGGTAGTTGCCCTGCTGGTAGTAGCCGGTGGCGAGCTCCAGCCGGATCGATGCGCGGCGCCGCTGCTCGGACATGTTCTGCGACGCGCCGGCGAGCGGCGGGGCGCCACCGGGCTCGGCCCGTGGCGGCGGCGCATCGCGCCGCTGATCGCGCACGTCGTTGCCCCGCAGGTCGCGCACCGGCTGCGGCTTCTCGTCGACCGTCGTGCACGCGGCGAGCGCACCGCAGGCCAGCAGCATCGCTGCAAGGCGCCGCACTCGGTCCCCCAGCGCGCGGGCGGGGGTGCGCCGGAGGGGCAACGGTCGACGGACCATCGGGGTCGTGCTCACGCGCGCGCGATCGCCACACGCCGGCGCTCGCCCCGCTGCGCGAGGCGGGTGCGATCGACGATGTCGCCGGCGAGCTGCCCGCAGGCCGCATCGATGTCGTCGCCCCGGGTACGCCGCACCGTCGTGACGATGCCTGCATCCGCCAGCCGCTGCGCGAAGGCCTTGATCCGCTCCGCAGGCGAGCGCCGCAGGTCCGCACCGGGGAACGGATTGAACGGGATCAGGTTGAACTTGCAGGGCACGTCGCGGACCAGTGCGAGGATCTGCTCGGCATGCTCGTCGCCGTCGTTCACGCCGTCGAGCATCACGTACTCGAAGGTCACGAAGTCGCGCGGCGCGCGCTCGAGGTAGCGGCGGCAGGCGCCCATCAGCTCGGCCAGCGGATGCTTGCGGTTGAGCGGCACCAGCCGATCGCGCAGCGCGTCGTTCGGCGCATGCAGGGACACCGCGAGCGCCACCGGCATGTCGTCGCGCAGGCGGTCGATCATCGGGACCACGCCCGAGGTGGACACGGTCACGCGCCGGCGCGACAGGCCGTAGCCATGGTCGTCGAGCATGATGCGCAGCGCGGTCACCGTCGCATCGTAGTTGAGCAGCGGCTCGCCCATGCCCATGAACACCACGTTGGTGATGATCCGGTCATGGTCGTCCGGCGCATCGTCCTCGCCGCCGCCCGCCGCGGCGGCTGCGGCGGCCGCCTCGGCGCGGCGCGCGCCGAGCAGGCGATTGGCGAGCCACACCTGGCCGACGATCTCGCCGGCCTGGAGGTTGCGCGCGAACCCCTGCTTGCCGGTCGAGCAGAACAGGCAGTTGACCGCACACCCTGCCTGGGTCGAGATGCACAGCGTGCCGCGCGACACCTCTGGGATGAAGACCGTCTCGACCGCGTTGCCCTGCCCGACGTCGAGCAGCCACTTGCGGGTGCCGTCGCTCGCGACGTGATCGGAGACGACCGCGGGGGCGCTGAGCCGCGCCCGAGCCTGCAGCGTCTCGCGAAACCCGCGGGCCAGATCCGACATCGCGTCGAAGTCGGACTCGAACCGGCGGTGCACCCAACGCATCAGCTGCTGGCCGCGGAACGGCTTCTCGCCCCAGTCGCGACAAAGCGCGACCAGTGCGGGACGGTCCAGGCCCAGCAGGTCGATGCGATCGGTGACGCCGGCTTCGGTCATGGTGCCTCCACTGCCCTGCGCTGCGCCCCGGCCGGGGCGCGCGGCGCGCGGCGCCCGCCGCTGCCGGCGGGCCGCGATCAACGGCTGTAGACGTTCATCCCCGCAAAGAAGAACCCGATCTCGCCACGCGCGGTGTCGGGACCGTCCGAGCCGTGCACCGCGTTCGCGTCGATGCTGTCGGCGAAGTCTGCGCGGATCGTGCCCGCGGCGGCCTTCTTGGGGTCGGTGGCACCCATCAGGTCGCGGTTCTTCTGGATGGCGTTGTCGCCTTCCAGAACCTGGATCATGACGGGCCCGGAGACCATGAAGTCGACCAGGTCCTTGAAGAACGGACGCTCGCGGTGGACACCATAGAACGCCTCGGCCTCGCCGCGCGACAGGTGGGCCATGCGGGCGGCGACGACCTTGAGACCGGCGCCTTCGAATCGGGCATAGATCTGGCCGATGACGTTCTTGGCGACGGCATCGGGTTTGATGATGGACAGGGTCCGCTCTACAGCCATGTGCACTCCGGGAATATTCTTGAAAATGAGGGGGTTAGCGAGGGTATCTTGACAGAAGTCTAGCCTTCGATTCTAGCATGCCGTGGCTGCGGCACGTCGGCGACCCTTCTCGCGGCCCGCGGCCGCAGCCTGCGGGCGCGCGGTGCAAGGCAGGGCCTCCGACGACCCTGCTGCCGTCCGGGTTGAAATGCGCGCCCCGAGCCCCTACAGTAGGACTCACGGGATCTTCACGTGCGAACCCGCGCGTGCCCACGGCTTTCCATGGAGTCCAGATGGCCTACGAAACCCAGTCCAACTCGTCGATGCCCTATGGCGGCGCCGGCGGCCTGAGCACCGTCGCGCGCAACCGGGTGCTTCGCAACACCTACCTGCTGCTCGCCCTGTCCATGGTCCCGACGGTGCTCGGCGCCTGGATCGGCGTGACCACCGGCTTTTCCTTCTTCGCCGGCAGCCCGCTGATCGGATTCGCCGTGTTCATGGGCGTCGCCTTCGGATTCTTCTTCGCGATCGAGAAGTTCAAGAACAGCGGCATCGGTGTCGCGCTGCTGCTCGGCTTCACGTTTTTCATGGGCCTGATGCTGTCGCGGATGATCGGCTCGATCCTGGGCTTCTCCAATGGCGCCCAGCTCATCATGACGGCCTTCGGGGGCACCGCGGCCATCTTCGGCGTGATGGCCACGGTCGCGACGGTGTCCAAGCGCGACTTCACCGGCATGAGCCGATTTCTGTTCATCGGCGCACTGGTCCTGATCCTCGCGGTGGTCGCCAACATCTTCCTGCAGATGCCGGCCCTGACGCTGACCATCTCGGCCATCGCGATCGTGATCTTCTCGGCGTTCATCCTGGTCGACCTGCAGCGGGTCGTTCAGGGCGGCGAGACGAACTACGTCACCGCGACGCTGTCGGTCTACCTGAGCGTCTACAACGTGTTCTCGAACCTGCTGGCGATGCTCGGCATCATCGGTGGCGATCGGGACTGATCCGACCGACCCGGGCCCGCCGGCCCGGTCTGCGAAAGCCGTCCTTCGGGGCGGCTTTTTTTGTTGCCGAGCCGAGTTCAGTCGGACTCGAACACCGCCATCGACTCGACGTGCGAGGTGTGCGGGAACATGTTGACGACACCCGCGGCGCCGATCCGCCAGCCGCCCTCGTTGACCAGGACCGACGCGTCCCGGGCCAGCGTGGCCGGGTTGCACGAGACATAGACGATGCGCCGGGGGCGGGGCACGCCCGACACGGCCAGCGCCTGCGCCACCGCGAGCGCGCCCTCGCGCGGCGGATCGACCAGCACCCGGTCGAAGGCACCGAGCGACTGCCAGCGCTCCGGCGTCAGCTCGAACAGGTTGGCGACGTCGAACGCGGCTCGAGCCTCGAGCCCGTTGGCCCGGGCATTCGCCCGAGCCCGCTCGACGAGCGCGCGACTGCCCTCGATGCCCACCACCTCGCGGGCCCGCGTGGCCAGCGGGAGCGTGAAGTTGCCGAGCCCGCAGAACAGGTCCGCCACCCGCTCGTGCGGCTGCGGATCGAGCAGCCGCACCGCGCGCCCGACCAGCGTCGCGTTGATCATGTGGTTGACCTGGGTGAAGTCGGTCGGCCGGAACGGGTGGACGACGCCGAACTCCGGCAGCGCGTAGTGCAGCACCGACTCGTCGCCGCCGCCGGGCGTCGACAGCAGCTCGATGGTCTCGGGCCCCTTGGGCTGCAGCCAGATCTCGACCGCATGTCTCGTACCGAAGGCCCGCAGCAGCGCGACGTCCGCCTCGGTGAGCGGCTCGAGTATCCTGAAGACCAGTGCCAGCACCGTCTCGCCCTGCGCGAGCTCGACCTGCGGCATGCGGTCGCGGATCGACAGGCCGCCGACCAGCTCGCGCAGCGGCACCAGCAGCGCCGACACCGCCGGCGGCAGCACCAGGCATTCGCGCATGTCGGCCACGTAGCTCGAGCCGCGCTCGTGGAAGCCCACCAGCACGCCGCCCTTCTTGGGGACATGCCGCACCGACAGCCGCGCGCGATAGCGGTAACCGAAGGCTGGCCCGACGATCGGCGGCAGCATCGTCTCGGCGCGCACGCGGCCGAGGTGCCACAGCGAGTCCTCGAGCGCACGCTGCTTGATCGACACCTGCGCTCGGGTCTCGACGTGCTGCATGGTGCAGCCGCCGCAGACACCGAAGTTGGGGCAGGGCGGCGTCGTGCGCAGCACGCTCGCGCGCTCGATGGTCTCCACCTCGGCGACGTCGAAGCGCGGCTTGCGCCGCACCACGCGCGCGGTCACGGTCTCGCCGGGGAGCGCGCCGCGCACGAAGGTCACCTTGCCTTCGCTGCGCGCGACGCCGTTCGCCTCGAGGTCGAGGGACTCGATCCGGTACCGCTCGCTCACGTCGACCAGGCCGAGAGGAATTCCTGCCAGTGGTCGCCCTCGAGCGCGCCGAGCGTCTCGCGCGTGAGGGCCATCTCGGCGTCGTACTCGTCGGCGGTGAGCGCGCCGCGCATCAGCCGGAAGCGGTTGTACAGCAGCCAGGTGTTCGCGACGTCGGTCTCGCAGTAGTCGCGGATCTCGTCCTGCAGGCCCGCCTGCCAGGCGTCGTAGACCTGCGAGCCGTCCATGCCGAGCTTGCCGGGGAAGCCGCACATCTTGGCGAGCTGGTCGAGCGGTGCGGCGGCGCGGCCGTTGTAGAGCGCGAGAAGGTCCATCAGGTCGGTGTGCCGCGAGTGATAGCGCGACACGTAGCTGTTCCACTTGAAGTCACGATCGTCCTCGCCCTGGTCCCAGTAGCGGTGCGCCTGCACCTTGTGGATCAGGCCGCGGTAATGCAGCACCTGCAGGTCGAAGCCCCCGCCGTTCCAGGAGACCAGGTTCGGCGTGTACTTCTCGACGGTGCGGAAGAACCCCTGCACCAGCTTGCCCTCGTCGTCCGGGCCGCCGGCCAGCGAGCGCACCCGCAGACCGTCGGCGTCGCGGAACAGCATCGAGATGACGATGACCTTGTGCAGGTGCAGCGGCAGGAAATCGCTGGCGCCGGAGGACTGCTCGCGGCGGCGCGCGAGTGCGGCCGCGACGACCGCGTCGTCGTCACCGTCCAGGTCCCAGGCCGCACGCAGCCCGGCGGCGTCGGGCACGGTCTCGATGTCGAAGACCAGGATCGGCACCATCGGGCGGCCCTCAGCGCTTCGGCAGGAACCGGGTCGGATCGACCGGCTTGCCCTGCTGCCGGATCTCGAAGTGCAGCCGCGGCGAGGTCGTGCCCGAGTCGCCGAGCTCGGCGATCTTCTGGCCGCGCTTGACCGACTGCCCTTCCTTGACCGACAGCGTGCGGTTGTGCGCGTAGACCGACAGGAGCTCGTTGGCGTGCTTGACGATGACCAGATTGCCGTAGCCGCGCGGTCCGTTGCCGCTGAAGATGACGCGCCCGTCGGCCGCGGCCACCACCGGCTCACCGACCTTGCCGCCCAGGACCACGCCCTTGTTGCCCGACTCGGAGAACGACTGCATGACCTTGCCCGGCGAGGGCCAGGCCCATTCGCCCTCCCCGTCCGGGGCCGCCGCCGCGGCGACCGCGGGTGGCGCCGCGATGGCCGCAGGCGCCGCAGGGGCTGCAGGGCCCGCAGCACCAGCGGCCGCGGGGGCCGTCGCGGTGGGCGCGGCAGGCGTGGCGGCAGGCGTCGGGCTGGCCGGCGCCGACGCTGCGGCGGGCGGCGCCGCGGCCTCGGCGGCGCGCAGCTCGGCCAGCGCGCTCTCGGAGTACGGCAGCTTGGTGCCGCGCGGCGTGCTGCGGGTGTTCGGCGGCAGCGCGGGCGCGGGCGGTGCACCGGGAGCAGGCGTCACGGCCGGGGCGGGTGCGACGGCGGCCGGACGCGGCTCGAGCGGGCGCGACTCGATGCCACGCGACTCGACCGAGCCGCTGCGGATCGGGGCGGTCTGGACGGTGGCGTCCGGCGCGGGCGGCGTCGGCGTCGGCGCCGGTGCCGCGACGGGCGCAGCAGGCGCTGCCGTCGGCGCGGCAGGTCGGGCGCCGGGCGTGGTGCGCGCGACGATCGGCGCGGGCGGCGCGCTCGCGCAGGCCGCGAGGACGAGCACGAGCGTCGCGGCGAGCAGCGCACGGGCACGGACGAACGGACGGTGGGCGCGTTGGGGCATGTGGGGAACGGGCGTGATCGCAGCGTCGCTCAGCTGGTGCCGCGGCGCAGCGGAACGAATCGTACCGCGTCGAGCACGGTCAGGGTCCACTCGTCGCGACTGGGGCGCTCGACGAGGTGCAGCGCCTGGCTGGCGCCGTCGTTGGACGCGACCGGCGCGATCAGCGTGCCGCCGACCTTCATCTGCATCAGCAGCGGGTCGGGGATGTCCTCGCCCGCCGCCGCGACGATGATCGCATCGTACGGCGCGGCGACCTCGACGCCCTGCCGGCCGTCGCCGAAGGTCAGGCGCAGGTTGGGCATACGCATCGGCCGGATGTTCGTGCGCGCGGCCTCGTGCAGCCAGCGCAGGCGCTCGATCGACACGGCCTCGCCGAAGACGTGCGCGAGCACGGCGGCCTGGTAGCCGCAGCCTGTGCCGACCTCGAGCACCTTGGCCGTGCGCAGCGACTTCGGATCGCGGTCGCGCACGAGCAGCTCGATCATCTTGGCGACCGTGCTCGGCTTGCTGATCGTCTGGCCCTGGCCGATCGGCAGCGCGACATCCTCGTAGGCCCGGCTGGCCAGTCCCTGGTCGACGAACAGGTGACGCGGCACCGCGGACATCGCCGCCAGGACGGCCTCATGCCGGATGCCGAGTCCGCGCAGGGTCTGGACCATGTGCTCGCGAGCCCGGTCCGACGTCAGACCGCCGGACCCGGGGACGCGGGCTAGTCGGTCAGCCATCGGCGGTTCGCGTCGGACAGCGCGGTGGCGGTGAGGTCGATGTGCAGCGGCGTGACGGACACCTGTCCGGCTGCGACCGCAAAGAAGTCCGTGCCCGGCCCGGCGTCCTTCGCCGAGCCGGCCGGACCGATCCAGTAGACGGTCTCGCCGCGCGGGTTGGTCGCACGCACCACCTCCTCGGCATGGTGGCGCTTACCGAGCCGGGTCGGAACGATGCCTCCGATGCGCTCGTAGGGCTGGTTCGGAATGTTGACGTTCAGCAGCACCGGCCCCGCGGACGGATACGGCCGCTCGATGAAGCGGCGCACCACGTCGCGCGCCACGCGGGCTGCGCTGTCGAGGTGCTCGTGCCCCCTGTTCGCGAGCGAGAACGCGATCGCCGGGATCCCCAGCAGGAAGCCCTCCATCGCCGCGGCGACGGTACCCGAGTAGATCGTGTCGTCGCCCATGTTGGCGCCGTCGTTGATGCCCGAGACCACCAGGTCGGGCCGGAAGTCGAGCAGGCCGGTGACCGCCACGTGGACGCAGTCGGTGGGCGTACCGTTCAGGTACAGGTAGCCGGTGGACGCGGTCCTGACCGACAGGGGCCGGTCGAGCGTGAGGGAGTTGGAGGCACCGGACCGGTCGCGCTCGGGTGCGACCACCACGATCTCGGCCATGTCCCGGAGCGATTCGGCCAGCGCCGCGAGGCCCGGGGCGAAGTAGCCGTCGTCGTTGCTGATGAGGATCCGCATCAAGCCGATTCTACCAACCGGCGGACCGCCGCCGCTCGGAACCCCGCGTAAGGTGCCGGCGCGGGCGTGGCGCGGGGACCTCAGGGCACGCTCAACCCTCGGCCGGCCAGTCCCGGATGTAGGCCTTGAGCATCCGGTTCTCGAAGCTCTGCTCCTCGAGGACCGCCTTGGCCACGTCGTGGAACGAGATCACGCCGAGCAGCACCTCGCCTTCCATCACCGGCAGGTAGCGCTGATGGTTCTCGAGCATGAGGCGGCGCAGCTCGTTGACGTCCATCGAGGGCGACGCGATGGTCGGAGACGGGTTCATGACGTCTCGCACGATGATTTCCGCGACCGGCCGGGTGGGGCCGGTCCGATGCTCCTGCTGGCGGCGGGCGAGGACCCGGATCACCTCGCGGAAGGTCAGCATGCCGGCGAGCCGGCCGCGATCCATCACCACCAGCGAGCCGATGTCGTGTTCGGCCATCACGATGACCGCGTCGGACAGCATCGTGTCGGGCACGACGGTGTACAGCGTGGTGCCCTTGACCTTCAGGATCTCGCTGACTTCCATGGCCCTTCCCCCCCCCCTGTCTCTTCGGGCCGATGCTATCGGCTCGATGGGGGGCTGGCAAGCCGACCGGCGGCGCTCAGCGCGCCGCGGCGAAGCGCAGCTGTGCGGGGATGCGCTCCGGCGTGCGCACACGGCCGAGCTGGCGGACGATCGTGCGGTGGAGGTCGTCGTACTCGACCGGCTTGGCGAGAAAGGCGCTGCAGCCCGCGAAGGCACCGCGGATCACGGCCAGCGGCGTGCGGCGCTCGCTCAGGACCACGATCGGCAGGTCCCGCCAGTCGGGTTCGCGCCGGATCGTGCGTGCGAGCCGCAGGCCCTCGCCCCCCGGCAGCTCGCCGTCGAGCAGCGCCACATCGGCCGGCCGCATCACCAGCCGCTCGAGCGCCTCGTCGCTGCTGGAGGCGGTGTCCATGTCGATGCCCATCCTGCCGAACGCGTCGGCGAGCTGCCGGCGGATCGAATCGTCGCGATCGATCAGCAGCACCCGCGGCCGCTCGCCGCCCTCGTCCGCGTCGCCACCACCGAATCCGCCGCCCGGCCCCCGGTCGATGCGCGAGGCACCGCGGATGCGGCGCGGCCCGCCCGCCAAGCCCTCGAGCTCGACGACCCGGTTCAGGATCGGCAGCAGCTGCCGCACGAGCTGGCCGATCTCGATCGCATGCTGCCCGTCACCCGCGCCGTCGGGTCCGATGACCGAGATGGTCGCGGCGGGCCGGCCCCGTGCCCGGGCCCGCTCGAGCGCCTCGCGCCCCACCGGATCGCCGATGCCGGCGATCAGCACGTCGGCGGATTCGTGCTCGTCCGCGCCGGCCAGCCGAAAGAGGAACCGGTTGTACTGGATGTGCCGGAAGACGACCTCGATCAGCCTCAGGTGCGGGGCATCGAGGCCGGCGACGGTGACGGTGTAGCTGGGCTTGTCCGACATGGGCGTCCCGCAGGATGCGGGGAATCATGCAGATTGTGGGCCCTGCGCCGCATGCGGTCTAAGTCGCCGTCGGATGCGCGCCACGGCAGCGGGCGCCGGCCGATGGGCGGAGCTCGGCCGGCCGCGGGCGGCCGGGGTGACGGGCGGCACGAGGCCCGGTGCGGCAGGGGACTCGAGCGCGGCGGCACTGCCCTCACGCCCGCAGCCCGCACCGGGCTGCGTGATAGCATCGGCCGCCCCCTGCGAAGCGGCTCGCCGCGCCCCCGCCATGACCCGTCGCGATCCCCACGGCCTGTCGACGCTGGCCCTGCATGCGGGCGCTGCGCCCGATCCGGCCACCGGCGCACGCGCCACGCCGATCCACCTCACCGCCGCCTACGTGTTTCCCGACTCCGAACAGGCTGCCGGCCTGTTCAACATGGAGCGCTCGGGGCACGTCTATTCCCGGATCAGCAATCCGACGGTCGCGGTCCTCGAGGAGCGCATCGCGGCGCTCGAGCAGGGCGTCGGCGCCATCGGCACGGCGAGCGGTCAGGCGGCGCTGCACCTGGCCATCGCGACGCTGGCGGGCGCGGGCTCGCACATCGTCGCCTCGCGGGCGCTGTACGGCGGCTCGCACAACCTGCTGCACTACACGATGTCGCGCTTCGGCATCGAGACGAGCTTCGTCGATCCGCGCGACCTCGATGCCTGGCGCGCGGCCCTGCGGCCCAACACGCGCCTGCTGTTCGGCGAGACGCTGGGCAACCCGGGGCTCGACGTCCTCGACATCGGGCGGGTGGCCGAGATCGCGCATGCGCACCGCGTGCCGCTGCTGGTCGACTCGACCTTCACCACCCCCTGGCTGATCCGGCCCTTCGAGCACGGCGCCGACCTCGTCTATCACTCGGCGACCAAGTTCCTGTGCGGCCACGGCACCGTGATCGGCGGGCTGCTGGTCGACTCGGGACGCTTCGACTGGGTCACTTCCGGGCGCTTCCCGGAGCTGACGGAGCCGTACGACGGCTTCCACGGCATGGTGTTCGCCGAGGAGTCGACCGTCGCCCCGTTCCTGCTGCGGGCGCGGCGCGAGGGCCTGCGCGACTTCGGCGCCTGCCTGTCGCCGATGAACGCTTTCCAGATCCTGCAGGGCATCGAGACGCTGGGCCTGCGGATGGATCGGCATGTGTCCAATGCGCGGCGGGTCGTCGAGTTCCTCGCGTCCCATCCGCAGGTCTCGCGCGTCGCCTGGCCCGAACTCGAGTCGCATCCGGACCATGCGCTGGCCAGGCGCCTGCTGCCCCGTGGCTGCGGCGCGGTGTTCAGCGTCGACCTGAAGCACGATCGCGCGGGCGGGCGCCGCTTCGTCGAGAGCCTGTCGCTGTTCTCGCACCTGGCGAACGTCGGCGACGCCAAGTCGCTGGTGATCCATCCGGCATCCACCACCCATTTCCGCATGGACGCGGCGGCCCTCGCCGCGGCCGGCATCGGCGAGGCCACGCTGCGCCTGTCGATCGGGCTCGAGGACGTCGACGACCTGATCGACGACCTCAAGCGCGGGTTTCGCGCGGCGGCCAAGGGCTGAGGAGAACGACCATGCAATTCGACGTCGACGGCCGCAGCGCCTACGCGTACACCGGCGGCCGGCCCTTCGATGCAGGGCGTCCGGTGGTGGCCTTCGTGCACGGTGCGCAGCACGACCACAGCGTGTGGATCCTGCAGACGCGGCACCTCGCCCACCACGGCTTCTCGGTGCTGGCATTCGACCTGCCCGGCCACGGCCGCAGCGCCGGCCCGGTGCTGCCGGACGTCGAGTCGATGGCCGGCTGGGTGCTGCACGCACTGGGCGCGGCGGGCGTCACGCAGCCTGCGGTCCTGGTCGGTCACAGCATGGGCTCGCTGATCGCGCTGGAGGCCGCAGGCCAGGCGCCGCAGGCCGTCGGCGGCATCGCGATGGTCGGCACCGCCTTCCCGATGAAGGTGTCGGACATCCTGCTGAACGCCGCACGCGACGACGAGCCGGCCGCCTTCGACATGATCAACCAGTGGTCGCACGCGCGCCTGGTGCACCGCCCGGGGACCCCGGGCCCGGGGTTCTCGGTCTACGTGCAGAACCTGCGGCTGATGGAGCGGCAGGCCCCCGGCGTGCTGCTCAACGACTTCACCGCGTGCAACGCATACAGCCGGGGCCTGGAGCGGGCCGCGGGGCTGCACTGCCCGGCGCTGCTCGTGCTCGGCGAGCGCGACGCGATGACGCCGCCCCGGGCAGCGGCCGGGCTGATCGGCGCGATGCCGGGCGCGAACGTTGTCCGGGTCGCCGGCAGCGGCCACGCCATCATGACAGAGGCCCCCGACGCGCTGCGCGACGCGCTCGACGGATGGCTGCGCAGCGCCGCGTTCGAACGCGCGGCGGCGGCAACGTAGGATCGTCGCGAGACCGCGCTCACCGCGGGGTCCGCTGCCGAGGCGCGTGCGCCGGCCCGTCGATCACACCGGCGCCGCGAGGACCTCGCCGATCGGCCGAGACAGCAGCGCCCCGCCCGGGTCGAGCACCGGACCGGTACCGTCGCGGCCGGCCCGCAGTCGGGCCAGGCGATCCGGGTTGCCGGTCCAGACACGGTCGAACACCGGCCGCAGCGTCATGCCAGGCAGTTCGGCCGAGGGCAGCCAGAACTCGTCCCACACGCCCGCGGCGCCGCCCTCGTCGCTCACCGGCCAGACCCGCACGATGTAGCCCTGCGCGGCGAGCATCGAGGCGATGCGGTCGGCGGCGAGCGGATCGCCGTCGAAGTCGGGGCGAAAGCGCGCCGCAGGGATGCGATGGGGCGCGCCGCGCACGACCTCGGTCAGCACCCGCACCACGCGGCCGAACTCGGCTGCCGGCGTCGACTCGTGCGGCGGGCCGAGGGCCACGCCCCAATGGCGCAGGTTCGCCGCGAACAGCGCACCGACCAGCACGCTCATCCAGATCGCGAACAGCCACACCAGCAGCAGCGGCAGTGCGGCGAACGCGCCGTAGACGATGGTGTGGCTCGGGAAGCTCGCGATGTAGACGCCGAGGAGCCACCGCAGCGCCTCGAGCAGGAAGGCGGCCACCAGCGCGCCCGCGAAGGCATGGCTCGACTTCACGCGGGCGTTCGGCGCGAGCCGGTAGACGAGCGTCATGAGGATCACGCCGAGCACCGTGGGCAGCGTGCGTGCGATCGCCTCCACCAGGACACCCCAGTCGCCGAGGCGCTCGGCGACGCGAACCTGCAGCCCGAGCGCCGCGCCGAGCAGCACCGGCCCGACGGTGAGCAGGCTCCAGTACAGCGCGAGGCGCTGCGCGAGCGGCCGCGGGCGCGAGGTCCGCCAGATGCCGTTGAGCGTGCGGTCGATCGTCAGCATCGCGGTGAGCGCGGTGGCGAGGAAGATCAGCGTGCCGATCGCCGAGAGCTGCTCGGCTGCGCCGACGAACGCCTCGATGTACCCGGTCACCGTCTGGCTGAACGACGGCAGGAACAGGTTCTCGGCCACGAAGCGCTGCACGTTCGCGCGCATCGTGCCGAAGGCCGGCAGCGCGGCGAGCACCAGGAGGCCGGCGGCAGCCATCGGCACCACCGCCATCAGGGTCAGCAGCGTGAGGCTGCTGGCTGTCTGCTGCAGGCGCAGCGCACCCGCCTGCCGCACCATCGACGACAGCATCTGCCGCAGGTTCGTCGAGAAATCGCGCATCCGCGGCATGATACCTTCGACCGATGGACCCGACCGCCCTGCCCCGCCGCATCGTCGTGGCCGCCGTCGCCGCCCTCGTCGTGCTCGCGCTCGCCTGGGAACTGTGGCTCGCGCCGCTCAAGCCCGGCGGCTCCCTGATGGCGCTCAAGGCGCTGCCGCTGATCGCCGTGCTGCCGGCCCTCGTGCGCGGACACGTGCGTGCGTTCCAGTGGTGGTCGATGCTGATCCTCGTCTACCTGTGCGAGGGCATCGTGCGCGGCATGAGCGACCCCGACGCGACCAGCCGCCTGCTCGGCTGGATCGAGACCGCGCTGGCCGCCATCGCCTGGTTCGCGATCCTCGCGACCGTGAAGGCCGCGAGGGCGGCGGCCGCGCCGCCCGTCGCGCCGCCAGCCGCCTGACCGATCGCATCTACGCCGGATCGGCGTCCCGATGCCCCGTCACCGACGGCGCATCGCTCCGGGGCGCGTGCCACTCGCCCTCGTGGGCCGCCGCCTCGACCTCGCGCATCGCACGGGCGAGCAGGCCTTCGTCGGCGCCCGCCAGCAGGCGTGCATCCGAGAGCGTGCGACGCCATGCGCGCGCGCCCGGTCGACCGTGGTACAGGCCCAGCATGTGGCGCACGATGGCGCGCAGCGGCACGCCCTGCATGCGCATGTCCGCCGCGTAGCCGATCATCCGTTCGACGACCTCAGCACGGCTCGGACCGGGGCCGGACTCGCCGTAGACGCGCGCATCGACGCCGGCGAGCTGCCAGGGGTCGTGGTACGCGGCGCGTCCGAGCATCGTGCCGTCGACGCCGGGCTGCACCGCCAGCGCCTGGTCGAGCGACGCGAGGCCCCCGTTGAGCACCACCGTCGCATCGGGGAAGTCGGCCTTGAGCCGCTGCGCCACCGCGTAACGCAGCGGCGGCACCTCGCGGTTCTCCTTCGGGCTCAGCCCGTCGAGCCACGCGTTGCGGGCATGCACGACGAACACGCGACAGCCCGCGTCGTGCAGCGCGCCGACGAAGTCGCGCACGAACTCGTACGACTCATCGCGCCCGAGGCCGATCCGATGCTTGACCGTGACCGGCACCGAGACCGCATCGCGCATCGCCTTGACGCAGTCGGCGACCAGCGCCGGCTCGGCCATCAGGCAGGCGCCGAACGCGCCGCGCTGCACGCGCTCGCTCGGGCAGCCGCAGTTGAGGTTGATCTCCGCGTAGCCCCGTGCCTCGCCGATCCGCGCCGAGCGCGCGAGCGCGTCCGGCTCGCTGCCGCCGAGCTGCAGCGCGACCGGCTGCTCGAGCGGATCGAACCCGAGCAGACGCTCGAGGTCGCCGTGCAGCACGGCGCCGGTGGTGACCATCTCCGTATAGAGCCGTGCGCGCCGGGACAGCTGCCGGTGGAAGGCGCGGCAGTGACGGTCGGTCCAGTCCATCATCGGCGCGACGCAGAAGCGCCAGTCGTCGGGGCCTCGGGCGGGCACCGGCGTCTGGGGGGCGGAGCGCGTGTCGGATACGGAGGCGTGCATGGACTGGGGCGTGCGGACTCGGCGCGGAGAGCGTGCGGATCGGGGTGCAGATCGGCCCCGACAACCGGCGAGACCGCGCGAAAGGGTCGGCTTCCGGCTGCTGCGGCGCGTCATCGTACCCGGATCGGCCGAAAGTCTTAGTCCCGAGGGCGGGAGGCCCGTTGACACGTCGCCTGCGCGACCGGGACCATAGCCGAAACCACGAACGATGCTGAGAGAGGCCCGGGCATGGCGATGCACCTGCTGATCGTCGACGACCATCCGCTGATCCGCGGCGGCGTGATCGTCCAGCTGTGCGAGGCGACGGACGCGCCCTGCGTCGAGCAGGCCGACTGCCTGGCCGATGGCCTGAGGCTGCTGTCCTCGGCCCCGCGCTTCGACCTGATCCTGCTCGACCTGAACCTGCCGGACACGGTCGGCACCTCCGGCATCGAGACGCTGCGACAGCGCTTCCCGCGCGTGCCGGTGATGGTGCTGTCCGGCGCCACCGACCGCGCGACGATCGACCGCTGCCTGCGCGCGGGCGCGAGCGGCTTCCTGCCGAAGACCGCCGACGGCGAGCGGCTGGGCACCGCGGTGCGGGCGATCGCAGGCGGCGGCATCTACGTGCCGCGAGACACCGAAGGTGCAGCGCCGCGCGCCTGGGCCACTCAGGGCGCCGCGCCCGCGACCGACGTACGCCAGCTCGGGCTCACCGAACGTCAGAAGGACGTGCTGCGCCTGATCATGCGCGGGCTGCCCAACAAGCTGATCGGCAGGCAGCTGCAGCTCGCCGAAGGGACGGTCAAGGTGCACGTCAGCGCCGTGCTGCGTGCGCTCGGCGCACGCAACCGCACGCAGGCCGTGCTCGCCGCCAGCCGGATGGGCCTGCGGCCGGACTGAGGCCCTCGGGTCAGTGCATCGCCCCGAGCGCCTCGGCCACCGTCGCGCCGAGCGTGCGGACGTCCTGGAACATGACCGACACCTCGAACAGCACCAGGAAGCCCGCCGCGTGGAAGGGTCCCGGCGCCCGGTCGCGCAGGACCAGGATCCAGCGGGCGATCGAGGCGCGCACCGGCGGCCACAGGAAGATCAGCGCGATGCCCGAACCCAGGAGCGCGCCAGCCAGCAGGTCGGTGAGATGGTGCAGCCCGAAGTACAGCCTGGGCAGGCAGACGATCATCGCGGCGTGCACGAAGGCGAGCCGACCGACCCGGGGCGAGGCGACCATCAGGCCGGTGGCGAGCGCGAACGCCAGCACCGCGTGGTCGCTCGGGAACGCGGACCAGCGCCCGAGGTCTTCGAGGAATTCGGGCGGCACGGTCAGGGCGAGCTCGGGACGGGCGAGCGGACGCGGCCGGAACGGCAGCAGCGCTCCGAGCGCTCGTGCGACGAACAGCGCCAGGAAGGCCGACAGCACGGTCGCGATGACGATCGCCGCGTCCTGCGGCCGGTCGCGACCGCCGCGCGCCCAGATCCAGCACAGCGCTGCGGTCAGCACCCCGAACTTGAACGCCGGCGCGACCGCAGCCCAGTGCACGAGCATGTCGACCATCGGCACGCGGCCCACGCCCGCGTTGGCGCCGACATTGATCGCATCATCGAAGGCCAGCAGCGACTCGATGCCTGGTATCACACGCGCCTTGTCTGCGTCGGGATCTCGAGACCGTGAGCGGCCCGTGCAGGGCGTTCAGCCGCCGTGCCGGTGAGTCCAGTGAAGCACGCTCGGCGCAGTCGTCGCTTGACATACCGCACACCGCGGCGGAATCGGCCGCGGACCGCAGGCCCGCGTGCTCAGCCCCAGGGGAAGTCCGAGCGCGGCGGCAGCGCGAAACCCTCTGCCAGCGCCTCCCCGATGCGCAGCCCCTCGTTCCATTTGGCCATCCGCTCCGAGCGCGCGAACGACCCGACCTTGAGCTGGTGCACACCCCAGCCGACCGCGAGGTGCACGATGGTCGTGTCCTCGGTCTCGCCGGAGCGGGCCGACACGATCGCATCCCAGCCGAGCGCCCGCGAGGCCTCGAGCGCGGCGCGCGACTCGCTCAGGGTGCCGGCCTGGTTCGGCTTGATCAGCGCGGCATTGCCGGCGCCGGCAGCGGCATGCGTGCGGATGCGCACCGCGTTCGTGACGACGGCGTCGTCGAGGACGACCTGCACGCGCGGGCCTGCGGCCGCCGTGAAGGCGGCGAGCCCGGCGAGATCGTCCTCGGCGAGCGGGTCCTCGATCGACACCACCGGATAGCGGCGCAGCCAGCCGAGCAGCAGCTCGGCGAGCTCCTCCGAGGCGAGTTCGCGCGGCCGCCCGTCGGCGCGCGCCATCCGGTAGCGCCCGCCGCGGCCGAAATTGCTCGCCGCGATGTCGAGCGAGATCGCCACGTCCTCGCCCGGTCGCAGGCCGGCGGCCTCGATCGCGCGGGTGAGCATCACGAGGGCCTGCTCGTTGTCGTCGAAGGCCGGCCAGAAGCCGCCCTCGTCGGCCACGCCCTGCAGCCGCCCCGCATCGGCGAGCAGTCGACCGGCCGCGCGGTAGACCTCGGCGGTCCAGTCGAGCGCGGTGCGCCAGTCCTCGGCGCCGACCGCCACGACCATGAAGTCCTGAAGGTCGAGGCGGCCGCCGGCGTGCGCCCCGCCGCCGAAGACCTGGATCTCGGGCAGCGGCAGCATCGCGGGCGCGTCGCCCGCCAGCCAGGCCCAGAGCGGCTGCCCGGCGGCGGCGGCGGCGGCGTGCACGAGCGCCATCGAGGTCGCGACGAGCGCGTTGCCGCCCAGGCGCGAGCGGTCGTGCGTGCCGTCGAGCGCGACCAGCATCGCGTCGAGCGCGGCCTGCCCGGTGACGTCGCGGCCGATCAGTGCCGGAGCGATCTCGGCCTCGATGCCAGCGAGCGCCCGCCGCACGTCGAGTCCGCCGAACGCGACGCCGCCGTCGCGCAGGTCGACCGCCTCGCCGCTGCCGGTGGACGCGCCGGCCGGCGCGATCGCACGCCCGCGTACGCCGGCGGCGGTCGCGACTTCGACCTCGACCGTCGGCCTGCCGCGCGAATCCCAGACGCGGCGGGCATGGACGGCGGCGATCCGGCGGGTGGGCGGAACGGTCGGCAGGGCGTCGGTCACGGGCGGGGTCTCCTGGATGGGGTCGGGCAGTCGGGCGGGCGATCCGCCGCGGATCAGCGGGCGGCGAGCGCGGCGCGCCAGACGTGGGCGATCGCCGAGGGCGTGGCGGGCGGCGCGAGGACCAGCGGCGCGGCGACGCGGCGCACGAACTCACGGTCGCGCTCGTCGACCAGGTACTCGACCGGCGACTTGCCGTCGATACGCGCGAGCAGCAGCGCCGGCAGCAGCGCGGCGACACGGGCGGCGAGCCCGGCGGTCGGCTCCCAGCGGGCGCCGGCCAGCCAGGCCGCGGCGAACGCGTCGAAGCACGCCAGCAGCGACCCGGCCGCCGCCGGGTTCCACAGGCACTTGAGCAACAGGTGGTTCAGGCAGAACGCCGCGTCGAACGCAGGATCGCCGTACCAGGCGCACTCGGCGTCCAGCAGCATCGGCCCGCCGGGCCCGGCGAGGATGTTCTTCGGGCTCGCGTCGCCGTGGACCAGGGCCAGGCGCGTGGCGGCGGTCGACTCGGCGAGCGCGTGCAGCCGGGGCGCGAGCGCGGGATGGCGCCCGGCGGTCGCGATCAGGTAGGGCTCCAGGCGCAGCGCATGGAACAGCGGGCCGGTGTCGAAGCGCGCGGCGATCCCGGCATCGCCGGCGGTGGCGGCGTGGATCGCGGCGAAGGCATCGGCCACCGCGGCGGCGAACGCCGGCTCGCAGTGCCCGTCCCGCAGCAGGCCCTTCCAGACCGGATGGCGATCGGGGGCCAGCCAGGGCATCGCGAGCGCGCCGAGCACCGGGTCGTAGCCGAGGCAGCGCGGCACCGCATGCGGCACGATGTCGCCCGCGACCCGAAGCCACTCGGCCTCGTGCGCGCTCCGCTCGACCGGCACACGCCAGTCGGCCGCCACCTTCAGGCGGCCGAGCGCGCGCTTGACGCAGACGCTGCGGCCCGGGAGGTCGACCCGGACGATGTCCGAGGACACGCCGCCGGCCAGCGGTTCGCAGACCACCGGCTCGTCGGGGGCGCACAGGCCCAGGCGCAGCAGCACGGCGCGAGCGCGATCGGCATCGAGACCGTCGGGGATCGTCTCCATCGGGTAGCGATTGTAGGCGCTCGGGCCGTCGTTGACCTGCATCAACCAGCCCGCGCGAGCCGCGGGCCCGACGGGCCCAAAATGGAGTCTCGCCGGACCCGGACGAACCGGAGGTAACCGATGCACGCCGATCCGATCCCCCCGCACCAAGGTCTGCCGTCCGTGCCGGACTGGGGCACCGCACTGCGGCCCGCCGGACCCTTCGACCCCTGGCAGTCGTTCAACGCCGCCTGCGACGTGTGGTCGGGCGGGCATGCGGATGCGGCCGGCCTGGCCCGACGCCGCGCCTGGCGCCTGCGCGATCTGCTCGAATCGGCCTGCGCCGCACCGCTGCACGCCGCGCGGCTGCGGGCGGCCGGCGGCGCCTCGATCGGCGACCCCGGGCGCTCGCCGCGGGCAGCACAGCGCGCCGCGGCCCTGCCGCTCGAGTCGATCGAGCCGATCGGGCGCGCGCAGACGCTGGCGCGCTTCGACGAGGCCTGCACCGACCGCGCGGTCACGCTCGAGCGCGTCCGGGCGTTCATCGCCGACCCGTCCCGGATCGGCGAGGCCTTCCTCGGCCGCTATGCGGTCTGGACGAGTTCGGGCACCACCGGGTCGCCCGCGATCTGGCTGCACGACACGCGCGCGCTCGCCGTCTACGACGCGCTCGAGACCCTGCGCTTCGGCGGATTCGACCGGCCGGGACGCGGCGCCGACTGGCTCGGGGACTGGGTGCGCACGCCGGCCGGCAGCGGCGGCCGCTATGCCATGGTCGGCGCGACCGGCGGCCACTTCGCGGGGGTCGCGAGCGTCGAGCGGCTCCGTCGGCTGTGGCCGTGGGCGGGTGCATCGATGCGCACCGTGTCGATCCTGCAGCCGCTGCGCGCGCTGTGTGCCGAGCTCGACGCCTTCGCCCCGTCGGTGGTCGCGACCTATCCGACCGCCGCCGGTCTGCTCGCCGCCGAGCAGCGCGCCGGCCGCCTGCACATCCGGCCCCACGAGCTGTGGCTGGGCGGCGAGCCGCTGAGCGACGCGGTTCGCCGCGAGGTCGCCGACGCGTTCGACTGCAGGGTACGCGAGACCTACGGCGCATCCGAATGCATGGCGATCGCCTGGGAGTGCACGCACGGCGCGCTGCACGTCAACGCCGACTGGGTGGTGCTCGAGCCGGTGGACCGGGACATGCGTCCCGTGCCGCCCGGCACGGCCTCGCACACCGTGCTGCTCACCAACCTCGCCAACCGCGTGCAGCCGATCCTGCGCCACGATCTCGGCGACAGCGTGACGGTGGACGCCGCGCCCTGCCCCTGCGGCAGCCCCATGCCGACCCTGCGCGTCGAGGGACGGCGCGACGACGTGCTCGTCCTCGAGGGCATCGACGGACCGGTGCGCCTGCTGCCGCTGGCGCTGGTCACGGTGATGGAGGACGAGGCGGGGGTCTTCGACTTCCAGCTGGTCGCTCGCGACGCGGGCACGCTGCTGCTGCGGCTGCCGCCCTCCAGCGATCCCGGGGCCCGCCCGGCATGCCATCGCGCGCTGCGGGCCTTCCTCGACACGCAGGGGCTGGCCACCGTGCGCGTGCTCGACGATCCGCGAGCACCGGCCCACGAGGCGGCCAGCGGCAAGCTGCGGCGGGTGGCGAGCGGGCCGGGACGCTGAAGGTCGCGAGCACGCTCCGGGGCTCGGCGCGGGCACGGCGATTGCCTGGTCAGGGATCGGAGGCCGCACCCGCCGGCTGCGGGGGCGCGAACGGCCGGCACCGCGCGCGGTGCTCGCATCGGTGGCGCTCGGCACCTCGGTGCGCCGATCACCGCGCCGCCGCCGCGGCCAAAGGACCCTGCCCGTGACGACTCAGCTGCCTTCGCTCGACGCGCCCGTCGGCGTGCGCATCGAACGCGACGCCCTCGGCGAGGTCGCCGTGCCCGCCGACCGGCCGTGGGGCGCGCAGACGCAGCGCGCGCTCGCGCATTTCGCGATCTCCACCGAGCGCTGGCCGCAGGAGTTCATCGCCGCGCTCGCACGCGTCAAGCGGGCCGCCGCGCGCGCCCACCGCGCCGGTGGCACGCTGCCCGCGACGCTCGCCAGCGCGATCGAATCGGTCGCCGACGAGATCGCGCACGGTGCGCACCCGGACGCGTTTCCGCTGTCGGTCTGGCAGACCGGATCCGGCACCCAGACGAACATGAACATGAACGAGGTGCTCGCACGGCTCGCCGCGGAACGGCTCGGCGCCGAGGCGCGCGTGCATCCGAACGACGACGTGAATCGCGGACAGTCGTCCAACGACGTGATCCCGACGGCGCTGCACGTCGCGCTCGCGGTCGCGATCTCGCGCGGCGTCGAACCCGCGCTGCACGCACTGGCGACAGCACTGCGAGCGCGCGAGCAGGCGTTCCGCACGGTGGTGAAGATCGGCCGCACCCACCTGCAGGATGCGGTGCCGATGACGCTCGGCCAGGCGTTCGGCGGCTGGGCGAGCCAGGTCGAGCGCGCCCGACGGGCCCTGGTGCCGGCCCTGGCCGACCTGATGCCCCTGCCGATCGGCGGCACCGCGGTGGGCACCGGCCTGAACGCGCCACCGGGGTTCGGCGTGGCGGTCGCGCGCGAACTCGCCGACGACTGCGGACTGCCCTTCGAGGCGGCCACCGACCGGTTCGCCCTGATCGGGGCACACGACCCGGTGGTGGCCGCGCACGGCGCGCTGGCGGCGGCCGCGGTCTCGCTGCTGCGGATCGCCAACGACGTGCGGCTGCTGGCCAGCGGCCCCGACGCCGGTCTCGGCGAGCTGCGCCTGCCAGCCAACGAGCCGGGCAGCTCGATCATGCCCGGCAAGGTCAACCCCACCCAGGCCGAGGCGCTCGCGATGGCCTGCGTGCAGGTCATCGGCAACAACACCACCGTCGCGATGGCGGGCGCGGGCGGGATGCTCGAGCTCAACGTCTACAAGCCGCTGCTGGCGCATGCGGCACTGCAGAGCGCGCGCCTGGTCGCCGATGCGTCGCATTCGTTCACCGTGCACTGCGTCGCGGGCATAGAGGCGGACCTGCCGCGCATCGCCGCGCACGTGGCGCGCAGCCGGATGCTGGCGACCGCGCTCGCACCGCACATCGGCTACGACGCAACGGCGCGCATCGTGCATCGGGCGATCGCGGCGGGCGCGACGCTGCGCGAGGCGGCGCTGGCCGAGGGCGTGTCGGGCGCCGACTTCGACCGCTGGGTCGATCCGGCCGCGATGGCGGGCATCGGAGCGGGCTGAGCGGGTGGGCCGCCGGGCCACGCGGGGCACGAACGCTGCATCGCGATGTCCCATCGGTGCCCGTCGGGCACCCCACGAGGAGAAGACGATGAATGCAGCACGAAGCGCGGCCCTGGCGGTCGCGCTCGGGGTGCTCGGCAGCACCGCGGGCTGCGGCACGTGGGACGGCCTGAGCACGCGCGAGAAGGCGACGGTGGGTGGCGCGGCCGCTGGCGGCGTGGTCGGCAGCGCGGTCGGGGGCGGGGCGCTCGGCACCGTCGGCGGCGCGGCCGCAGGTGGCCTGATCGGCAACGAGCTCGGTAAGGACCGCCCGAAGCGCTGAGCAGCGGCCCGCTGGCGTCGGCTGGCGCGCGGCGCCTCAGTCTAGCCAGTCGCCCGCGAGGAAGCGCCGGGCCAGCGCCGTGCGGGGCGACGCGAAGAACGCACCGGCCTCGCCGGTCTCGACCACGCGCCCCCGGTGCATCAGCACGATGCGCTCGGCCACGCGACGCGCCTGCGCGAGGTCGTGCGTCGTCATCACCACCCCGATGCCGCGCGCCGACAGCGCCATCAGGTGACGCTCGACGGCGGCGCCTGCCGCCGGGTCCAGGCTCGAGGTCGGCTCGTCGAGCAGCAGGCAGTCCGGGCCGAGCGCCTGAGCACGCGCGACCGCGAGCCGCTGCTGTTCCCCCCCGGAGAGCCGGCGAGCGGGCCGCGCCGCCGCATAGGAGAGCCCGACGTCGGCGAGCGCCGCGTCGGCACGCTGCGCCCGCTCGGCGGCGGGCAGTCCGGCGACCGCGAGCGCATGCTCGACGTTGGCGCGCACGCTGCGCCGGAGCATCACCGGGCGCTGGAAGACCAGCGCGAGCCGCGGTCGCCAGGCCGCACCCTGCGCGTCGACGCCGTCGATCGAGCCGGCGGTCGTCACGACCAGTCCGTGCAGCGCGGCCAGCAGCGTGCTCTTGCCAGCGCCGTTGGGGCCGACCACCACGGTGCGCCCTGCGACCGGCAGATCGAGATCGACCCCGTCGAGCACGTCGAGCACCCCCACCCGCAGGCCGACGCCGCGCAGGCGCAGGGTCGCACCGGCCGCCGCCGCCCGGGGGTCAGCCGAAGCGGCGGATCGCATACTGCCGCACGCCGAAGGCGCACGCGTTGACCATCACGACGACCGCGAGCAGCACCAGGCCGAGGCCGAGGGCGAGCGGCAGGTCGCCCTTGCTGGTCTCGAGCGCGATCGCGGTGGTCATCACCCGCGTCACGCCGTCGATGTTGCCGCCGACCATCATCACCGCGCCGACCTCGGCCGCGGCCCGTCCGAACCCGGCGAGCACCGCGGTGAACAGCGAGAAGCGGCCTTCCCACAGCAGGGTCGCGATGGTCTGCAGCCGGCTCGCACCGAGCGAGCGCAGGTAGGGGCCGCACTCGGCGAGCGTGTCCTCGAGCGTCTGGCGGGCCAGCGCCGCGATCAGCGGCAGCACCAGGATCGACTGCGCGAGCACCATCGCGGCGGGCGTGAAGAGCAGTCCGAGCGGACCGAGCGGGCCCGCACGCGACAGCAGCAGGTAGACGATCAGGCCGACCACCACCGCGGGCAGCCCCATCAGCGCGTTGAGCACCGCGACCACCGCACCCCGTCCGGGGAACGGGGTGAGCGCGAGCCATGCGGCGAGCGGCAGCGCGACCGCGGCGGCGATCAGCGTCGCCAGCCCGCTCACCTGCAGGCTGAGCGACACGATCGGCCAGAGCGCGCCGTCCGCATCGAGCACCAGCCCGACCGCCTGCCGGGCGCTGGCCGTCATACCGTCCATCGTCGCCTGCGCTCCCCGCCTCGAATGGGGCGAGACTCTAGCAGGTCGGCCGGCGCGTCCCGGGCTGGCGTGCCACCGTCGCGCCGCCTAGCATCGACGCTCCGACCACTGCTGCCCGCCGCCGCGCACCTCGCCCCGCCCATGTCCGACCGCCCCGCCCGTTTCCGCATCCCGCCCGTGCACGTCCCCGCCCGCAGACGCGCGTCCGCATCGCTCGCCACGCCCATGCTGGCGCTGGCGCTCGGGCTCGGCGCCTGCACCACCGTGCCGATCCCACCGGTCGCGGCGACCGATCTCTCGGGCGAGGCGCCGGCCTGCGATGCGCTCGCCGCGCGGCTCGACGAGGCGGTGCGGGCCACCGGCGTCGGGGACGCGCAGCAGGCGCGGGTGGCGGCCGCGCGCTGGCTCCGGGTGGATCGGTTCGACGCCTCGTTCGCCTCCGAGCCGCTGTCGGACGCGGCGACGCGCGCCTGGCTCGAGCGGTTGCGTGCGGCCGACGCGGATGCGCGCCGGATCGAGGTGTCCAACCTGCCGCGGGAGACGCGCGCGGCGCTGGCGGACGCGGCGCCAGGCGTGGCGCCTGGCGTCGGACCCGCCGACGCTGCCTCGACGCTGGCCACGGCCATCGCCCGCTGCGGCCGTGCCGAGACCGACGCCCTCGCGCGCGACGCGACCGCGCTCGCCCGGGTTCGCGCGGCGGCGCGCGTGCCGGACGACTACGTCGGCTGGCAGCGTGCACTCGGGCTCTATCCGATCGCCATCGTGCCGTTCGGAGCGGGGGTGCGGCGCGAGGAGGCTCGTGCACGCGCAGCGTTCGCGCGGAACGCGCCTCACATCGCCGAGGGCACCACCCGCTACGCCCCTACGCCGGCCGATTCCGGCACGCCCGCGATCACACCAGGCGATCTGCCTCGGGACGCGCTCGGCATACCGGTGCTCGATGCCCGACAGCGCGGCGCACTGCTCGCCCGACACGCGCCGGTGCTCGCACTCGCCGGCAGCGGGCCGGACGACCGCTTCGGCCGGCCGACACTCGATGCCAACGACAGCGTCGCGATCGACACCTCCGCGCCCTGGCTGCTTGGGCGCATCGCCTTCAAGCGATGGGAGGGGGCCGTTCGCGTCCAGCTCGTCTACACGGCGTGGTTTCCGCGGCGCCCGCCCACCAGCGCGCTGGACCTGATCGCGGGCCATCTCGACGGGGTGATCCTGCGGCTGACGCTGGACGAGGACGGCCGCGTGGCGATGATCGACACCATCCACGCCTGCGGCTGCTGGCACCTGTTCGTGCCGGTGGGCGAGCGCCGCGTGCGGCCGCCGCCGGTGACCGGCGACGAGTGGGCGTTCGTGCCCGCCCGGCTCGCCGCGGTGCCGCCCGAGGCACGGGTGCGCATCCGCCTGGCGGCCGGCACCCATGCGCTCGAAGGCATCGACACCGTCGGTCCCGAGGCGCCCGCAGACGCGCGCTACCGGCTCGCCGACGAGGACACGCTGCGCACGCTGCCACGGCCCGGCGGTGGCACGCGCAGCCTCTACGACCCTCGCGGCCGCGTGCCGGGTACCGAGCGCGCCGAGCGCTGGCTGTTCTGGCCGATGGGCATCGCCGATGCCGGCTCGATGCGGCAGTGGGGCCGGCACGCCACGGCATTCGTCGGGCGCCGCCACTTCGACGAGCCCGACCTGCTCGAGCGCCGATTCGAGCCGGGCGTGCCTGCGAGCGGCGCCGACTGAAGCGGCGCCGAAGCGGGCGCGGCCCGATCGAGGACCCGCGATCAGCGCGTCTCGACGCCGTCCAGCAGATCGAACAGGCCCTCGGGGCCGGCCGCGAGGGCGCGTGCGCCCAGCAGCGCGTGCCAGTCGTGCTCGTCGCCCCACCGGTCGCGCCAGTGCCAGAGCACCCGCGACGAGTGGTGCAGCGCATGCTCGGCGGTGAAGCCGATCGCACCGTGCACCTGATGCACGATCGCCGCAACCCGGCCAGCGGCCTCGGCCGCACGCGCCTTGGCCACCGCCGCCGCCACCTCCCCGCCGCCCGTCTCCGCACCGGCCGCCGCCCAGTCGAGCGCGGCCCGCGACGCCGCGACGTCCTCGGCGGCGACCGCGAGCGGATGCTGCACGGCCTGGAACTGGCCGATCGGCCGACCGAAGGCCTTCCGGAGCCCCGCGTACTCGACACCGAGCCCGATCGCAGTGCGCAGCGCGCCGGTCAGCATCGCCGCTCCGGCCAGCGCCAGCCGGGCCCGCACGGCCGCGCCGTCGGCGAGCTCGAACACCTTCGGCGCCGCGCCGCCGGCGACGTACCACCTGCCGACGGCGCACGTCCCCCATGCCTCGAGCACCAGCCGATGCGCATCGGGCAAGACGAGCACGTCCGCCGGATCGGGGCGCCCGTCCGGCGCGGCGATCGACAGCCGGACCGGTCGTTCGTCGGTGTCGAGTCCGGCCTGCGCGAGCAGCGCGTGCGCGATCAGCGTGTCCGCCAGAGGCACTGACGCGGCGTGCGCGCCAGCGGCCTGCAGTACGGCGGAGGCGTCTCGCCAGGCCTCGCCCGCCCCCCCCTGCGACTCGGGCCGCAGCAGGCGCGGCACCCCGGCCTCGACCAGCGTCGCCCAGAGGTCCGCATCGAAGCCGGCCGAGGGCCTGGCCTGCTCCAGCATCCGTTCGACCGCCTCGGCGATCATCGATTCGTGTGCGCTCATCGCAGCCCCAGCCCGCGGGCGATCATGCCGCGCAGCACCTCGGGCGTGCCTCCGCGCAGCGTGTAGGACGTGGCATCGGCCACGGTGTCGTCGAGCATCGCCCGGTAGGCTGCGGCCTGCGGCGAGCCCGGCTCGGCGAGACGCAGCGCCCGCAGCCGCTCCGGGATCTCGCGCTCGAGCGCATTGCCCAGGTCCTTGAGCAGCGCCGCCTCGGTCGCCGGATCACCGCCCGCGTCGAGCGTCGCCGCGACCGACAGCGCCATGCGCCGCAGCGCCGCCAGATGCGCGACGGCGCGACCGAGCTCGATGCGTGCGGTGGGCGTGTCGTCACGCGGGCCCGCGCGCAGCAGCGCGACCAGCAGCGGGAAGACGCTCAGGAAGCGCTCCGGGCCGCTGCGCTCGAAGGCGAGTTCGCCGGTCACCAGGCGCCAGCCATCACCGACCTGCCCGATCACGTGCGAATCCGGCACGAACACCTCATCGAAGGTGATCTCGCTGAAGTCGTCGCGCCCGCAGAGGTTGCGGATCGGGCGGCGCGTGACGCCCGCCGAGCGCAGATCGACCGCGAACTGGGTCAGTCCGGCGTGGCGCCGCTGCGGGTCGGCCGGCTCGGTGCGGAACAGGCCGATCATGTAGTCGGCCAGGTGGCCGCCGGTGGTCCAGACCTTGCGCCCATCGAGCCGCCAGCCACCGTCGACCCGCTCGCCGCGCGATCGCACGCTCGCCAGGTCCGACCCCGAGTCGGGCTCGCTCATGCCGATCGCGAAGGTGATCTCGCCGCGCACGATGCCGGGCAGCACCTCGGCCTGTAGCGTGGCGCTGCCGTGGCGCAGGATCTGCGGGCCGCTCTGACGGTCGGCGATCCAGTGCCCGCCGACCGGCGCGCCGGCCGCGAGCAGCTCCTCGACGACGACGTAGCGCTCGAGCGTCGAGCGCTCCTGGCCGCCCCAGCGGGCCGGCCAGGTCAGCCCGATCAGGCCCGCCTCGCCGCAGGCGCGGGTGAAGGTCCGGTCGAACACCGTCCAGCCCGAGCAGCGCGGCTCGTAGGCGCTGGCCTCGCGTTGGGCACGCAGGAACGCGCGGACCCGGTCACGCAGCGCGTGTGCGCCCGCCGGGAGGTCGACCGATTCGAAGGCGAGGCTCATTGCGCGGCTCCGTGAAGCAGGCGGCCGTCGGGCGCGCGCACCGAGACCCGGGTGGCGATGCCCTGCGCGACGCTCTGGCCGACGGTGCAGAACTGCTCGAACTGCGCGAGGGCCCGCGCGAGCTTGCCGGCATCGTCCGGCACCTGCCCGAGCGAGAGTCTCACGTCGATCGCGAGCACGCGCTGGCGCCCCTCGGCGTTGCGGCCGACCTCGGCGCGCGCCTCGGTCTTCAGCGGCGAGGCGTCGAGCGCGAACTTGCGCAGGGCGAAGAACAGCGAGTCGGTCATGCAGCTCGCCACCGCCGCGAGCAGCAGCTGCGAGGGGTTCGGGCCCGCGCCGGTCCCGAGCGGCGGCGGCTCGTCGCCGAGGATCGGCGCGCGCGCCTCGTCCCAGGTGATCGCGACGCGGAAGTCGTGCTGCTGCTCGAGGCGGATGAAGCGCTCGCCGTCGGCCATGGTCTGTCTCCTGTGGATTGCCGGAGGTCAGGGACGCCGCGCGATCAGCTCGATCACGTCGGACATCCCCTCGTGCCCGCTGCCTTCGTGCAGCGGACGCTGCGCGCGGTGCAGGCGCTCGATGCGCCAGTCCGCAAAGGCCTCGCGCAGCATCGTCTCGTCGTACAGGTGCGCGAGGATGCCGGGGCCGCCGGTCCGGTAGTCCATCTGAAGCGGCCCGTAGCCCACCAGCAGCAGCACGCCGCCCGGGCGCAGCGCCCGCCCGAAGCCCTCGAACATCGCGGCGCGCTGCGCGGGCGTCGCGAACTGCACGAAGACCGCGACGACCGCGTCGAACGGCGCCCCGCAGGCCGGGTCGTCCCATCCCCAGGCATCCGTCGACGCCGGCCGGAAATCGACCCGCACGCCACGCTCGCCCGCGAGCGCGGCGGCCTTGGCCAGCCCGCGCTCGGCGATGTCGAAGGCAGTGACCGCGCAGCCGCGCGCCGCCAGCCAGGTCGAGTTGCGGCCCTCGCCGTCGGCCACGCACAGCACGCGATCGCCATCGGCGAACAGCGCGGCCTGTGCGGCGAGCGTGTCGTTCGGCGCGGTGCCGAACACGAACCCGTCGGCCGCATAGCGACCGTTCCAACGTGCGGCCGCGTCCTCGAATCCCGCCACGGCGCGGGCTACAGCGTGCGCTGCAGGAAGGCGGCCATCCGGTCCCACGCCTGCTGCGCGCAGCCGGTGTCATAGACGTCGCCGCGGCGCTCGTTGAAGAAGCCGTGGGCGGCCTCGTAGCGGTAGACCTCGGGCGAGCGGCCCGCGGCCTTCATGCCCTGCTCCAGGCCGTCGGCAGCCGCCGGCGTGCACCAGTCGTCCCGGTTGGCGAAATGCGCCTGGAACGGCAGCGCGATCGTGGCCGGATCGGCGAAGTCCTTGGGCGGGATGCCATAGAAGCACACGCCGGCCGCGACCTCGGGGATGTGCGCGCAGGAGGCGATGGTCAGGGCACCGCCCATGCAGAACCCCATCACCGCGACCTTCGAGCCGCCGGCAGCCAGGTACCGGACGGCGCCGCGGATGTCCTGGTGGGTGGCGCCGGGGAAGTCCAGGCCGGTCATCAGATGGTTGGCCTCGTCGGGCTTCTGCGTCACCCGGCCCTGGTAGAGGTCGGGCGCGAGCGCGTTGTACCCGGCCCGCGCGAACCGATCGGCGACGCCGCAGATCTGGTCGTTCAGGCCCCACCACTCCTGGATCACCACGATGCCGGGACGGCCGGTACCCGCGCTCGCGAGGTAGCCGCGGGTGCGGCCGCCGTCGGGCCGCTCGAAATCGATCATCTGTCCCATGTCGTCCTCCGTCGGGGCCCCGCGATGTCGGGAGCCGCCTCGACGCAAGACTAGCAAACCGCGGCCGATCGCCTCGTCGGATGCATGTCGGGATCCGGGTCGGGCGGCCCTCGACGCGGCTCGGGGCGCAGTGCTCAGCCGTGCCGCACGGCCCGGTTGGGGCCTGCGCCCGGCGCCGCATCGCCGCCGGTGCCTCCGCTTCCCACGAGCGTGGCGGCATCCGGTCGGGCCGCCGGAGATGGCCGGTCCGCCGCCCCGGCGGCCCCGTCGGTGCCGGCGCACCGCGAGCTCGCCCGCTCGACGGCCTCCGCGGGGGCCAGCCACACGAGCACTGCCCATCGGCAGCCTTCGCCGAGCGCGCGCACCGCGTCCGGCACCGTCATCGATCCGAGCCCGATCATCGCCGCCCCAGAATGTGTCTTGACAGTGTCGCATCGATCGGACGGCCTCGCCCGACGGGCGCAGCCAGCCGCTTGACCCCATATGCCAGAATCGTGCCCGCCCCGCCGTCCCCTGGAGAAGACGCTTGGACACGACCATGGCGACCAGCGTGCAGGTGGTCGAGAAGCTGATCGGCCGCTTCGGGATCGACCCGGGTCCGCTCTTCGCGCGGCACGGCATCGATCGCGGACTGCTGTCGGATCCGAGCGCGCGGCTGTCCCAGGACGCGATCGACAACGTCGTGCGCGACGTCGCCGCCCTCGTGCCCGACCCCGCGTTCGGCTTGCTGGCGGCCGAGTGCTGGCATCCGGGCAGCCTGGGCGCGCTCGGCCACGCGTGGCTCGCGAGCTCGACCGTGCACCGCGGCCTGGAGCGCCTGCAGCGCTACTGGCAGCTCCTCGGGCAGCGGACCGCGATCACGCTGCGCGAGGACCCCGAGGGTCTCGCGGTCGTGCTGCGCAACCCGCGCAGCGACCCGCTGATCGCCGCGGTCACGACCGACATGGACTTCTCGGTGCTGGTCGACATGTGCCGCATGAATGCGGGCAGCGGCTTCAACCCGGTGCAGGTCCGTCTGATCCGGCCCGCGCCGCCCGACACCGCGCCCTATGAATCCTTCTACGGCTGTCCGGTGGTGTTCGGTGCGCCGGAGCGCGCGGTGGTCATGCCGCGCGGCGCGATCGACACGCCGCTGGCGACCGCGAACCGCCAGATCGCAGGCTTGCTCGACCGGGTGATGGCCGAGGACCTCGCGCGGCTCGACCGCAGCGACGTCGTCGCGCGCTGCCGCGCGCGGCTGCACCGGCGCCTGGCCAGCGGCGAGGCCACCGCCACGCAGGTGGCGAGCGACCTGGCGATGAGCCGGCGCACGCTGCACCGCAAGCTCGCGGATGCCGGGACGACCTGGCAGCAGCTCGTCGACGCGACCCGCCGCGACATGGCGCTCAGGATGATCGAGGACCCGCGCCGCCCGATCGGCGAGATCACCTTCGAACTCGGCTTCTCGCAGCAGAGCGCCTTCGCACGGGCCTTCCGGCGCTGGGCCGGGACCTCGCCCACGCAGTACCGCGACGCGCTCCTGGCCACGCGCGGCGGCGTGACCGCCCGCGCGGCCCAGCCCGAGCGCTGAGGGCCGCGACGCGGCATTCGGGCGCTGCGCACGAAGACCCGACGGCGGCCGTGCCGGGCGGGCCGGCCGCCCTGGCAGGCCGGGGCCGCCTCCCGCCGACGCGCGGCGACCGCCGGTCCCCCGCCGGTTGCCGCCGGTTCCGCCCGCCCGCAGCCTGCAACCGATCGATCCGGAGGACCCGATGCCGCGCACCCCGAACCCCTCGATCCTCGCAGCCCTGCTGCTGGCCGCCGCCACCGCCGGCTGCTCGACGCCGTTCGGCCCGGGTGCGGCGGTGGTCGCCGATCCGCCGTCTCTGCTCACGGCGCTGCGCGACGGCCCCGATGTCACGCTGATGGGCACGCCGCCCGAGCCCGCGCCGATCCAGCAGGCCGGACCCGCGGCCGTCCCCGCCGCGAAGACCGCGGCCGCGGCGCGTCCGAACCGGGCCGCCCGTACCGTCCGCGGCGAGGCGACGAAGCCGTCGTCCGCCGAGCCGGCGAGCGCGTCGGCTGGCCCGAGCGTGACGACCTACGTGTACTCCGATGCGCCGGTCGCCGTGCGCCCGGGCGTCGCGCGCGAGGTGCCCGCCGGCCGGCCCGCCGTCGTCCCGGCCGGCTTCAACCCGTACCGGATCGCCATGCCTGCGGGGTCCTGGCGCTGCGAGTTCGGCCGCAGCGTGCAGGTGCGCGATGTCTCGGCCGACATGCGGACCGCGGTGCTGCGCTGGGGAAGCCGCGACTACACGCTGCGCGCGGTTCATGCCCGCAGCGGCGCGCTGCGATACGAGGACGAAGCCTCGGGCCTGGCCTGGATCGTGATCCCCGGCACCTCGATGCTGCTCGACACGCGCGAAGGCCAGCGCCTGGCGAACGCCTGCCGCGCCTGAAGGCGTGGCCCGATCTGCTTCAGCCGTCGCCCAGCCGCGCCCGCAGTGCCGCGAGCTCGGACTCGAGACGCTCGACGCGCGAGACCAGGGCCTCGAACGCGGCGTCGACGCCCTGCGGATTCCCCACGGCGGGTGACGCAGCGACGGCCGACGGGATGAAGGCCGGCGCACGCGGCTCGTCCGGCTCGCCGCACAGCAGGTGCGCCCAACGGTTCTCCCGCGAGCCGGGCTGGCGCGCCAGGCGCACGACGTAGGGATGCGGACTGCGGGCCGCCAGCTCCTCGAGGTAGCCCTCGGTTGCCGACACGTCCGAGAACCGGTGGATCCGTTCGCAGTTCGCACGCAGCTCGGCGGCGGTCTGCGGCCCGCGCAACATCAGCGTCGCCAGCAGCGCCACCGACTCGGACGGCACGCCGAGCACGCGGCGGGCGTTCTCCTCGTAGCGCATCGCCCGTCCGCCGCTCGACTCGATCACCATCGAGCGCGCGCGCAGCGCATCGAGCGCGGCATGCGCATCGGCGTCGGACACGTCCATCACCGGGTCCCGGCTGGTCTTCTGGTTGCAGCCCGCGACCAGCGCGTTCAGCGTCAGCGGGTAGGTGTCGGGCACGGTGTGGCGCTTCTCGACCAGCACGCCGAGGACGCGGGCTTCGATCGGGGACAGCGGCGCGAACGGCGGGGCGGCGGACATGCGGGCGGGCGTCTCGTGCAGCTCGGGGGAGCGCGATTGTCGTGGCGACGGGGCGGGCGTGCAAGCCGCGCGGACGCGCCCGGTCAGGGGGACGCGACGAACGCCCGATAGGCCGCCTCGAACGCGTTGGGATGCTCGAAGTGCGGCAGCGCACCGGACTCGAAGGGCTGCAGCCGCCAGTTCGGCCGCGACGCGGTCCAGTCGGCGCCGCTGAAGTCGCGGAAATCGCCGCGCGTGCCGTGCGGCACCCAGACCGGCATCGCGAGCCGCTCGTAGACGTCGCGGATGTCTTTCGAGAACAGCCTCGCCGACAGGAACGCCAGCGGCGCGAAGCGCGCCCCCGGCTGGTGGGCCGCGGCCCAGCTGTACTCGAAGAGCCCCTCGTCGATCGCCTTCGAACCCCAGGTCCGCCCGAGGAAGTAGCGCACGCTGCGCCGGCTCACCAGCGCATGGAAGAGCCCCTGGCTCCACAGCGGGAACGACACGATCCGATGCATGCCCGGGACCTCCCGGTCGGTGCCGGGCGGCGCGCGCAGCGACGAGGAGCGGCGGTCGAGGCCGGTCGGCGTGACCATCGCCAGCGTGCGCACGCGGTCCGGTCGTGCGGCCGCGACTCGCGCGGCGAACTCGGAGGACAGCGACAGCGCCAGCACGTCGACCGCGACCTCCCCGCAGTCGGCGGCAATGGCCTCGAGCGAGGCCTCGATCGCGGCGACGTACATCGCGACGTCGTAATGACGGTCACCGCGCTCGGAGGCGCCGAAGCCCGGCAGATCGGGGGCGTAGACGCGGTGCGTGCGACGCATCCGCTCGAACACCGGGCGCACCTCGTAGGCCGATCCCGCCGCGTTGATGCTGTGCACGAGCAGCATCGGCGGGCCGGCGCCCGCGCTCCAGAGCGCGACCCGGCCGGCGCGCGTCGCGATGTCGCGGCGCACGGCGTCGGACAGGGGAGGAGGCAGCGCGGGGGGAGCGGTCATGGTCACGGGCGCCGTCGAAATCGGCGCGGCCACGCGCGCGGTGCTCCGATGATAGCCGAGCGGCACCGCTGCCCATTCGGACGATGCCGCGCCGGACCGCGGGCATCGGCGTCCGGCGCGGCCCCCGGCAGGTCCGGGCGCTGACCAACCGCCGCCCGTCGGCCCCGGCCGCGGCCCGGCGTCCGGAGGTAAGCTCGGCCGTCCGGCAACAGGTCCACTGCCGGTTCGACGACGCAGCGGGCGGAGCACCGGGATGGCGCAACGGCAGGCATGGGCGTGGGGGGTCGCGGTCGGCGTCTTGGCAAGCGTGCAGGCGCAGGCCGAGCCGCCGCTCACCGCGCCCTTCACCGCATCCGAGCGTGCCTGGCTGGAGGCCGCGCATCCGGTGCTCGCGCAGGCCCGCCACGAGCGGCTCCCGCTCGACGTCGTGGTGCAGCCCCAGCCCAACGCCGGCGAGCCGCCGCTGGCCACCGCCTTCGTCGCCGGTCGCTGCAAGCTGGTGCTGACGATGCGCGGAGCCGGCGGCTCGACGCTGCCCGAGGCGGCCCGCGATGCCGCGCTGCCCGCGGTGCTGCTCGAGGCGATGCTCGCGCACGAGCTCGGGCACTGCTGGCGGCATGCCCGAGGCGACTGGCACGGCTGGCCGGCCGCGTTCGGGCCAGCCACGTTCGGGACTGCCGGCGACGCCGTGGAGGCCGCCCGCCGCGAGGAAGGCTTCGCGGACCTGGTCGCGCTCGCCTGGACCCTGCAGCAGAACCCGGGCGCCTACCGCGCGGTCCACGACTGGCTGAGCGCGCAGCGCGCCCGTCCGGTCCACGACGGCGCCGAGCACGATACCCGTGTCTGGGTGGCCGCCGCCCTGGACCCGGCCGCGTTCGGTGCGCCCGCTCCGCTGTTCGAACGGGCGCGTCGGCTGTGGATGAGGATCGACCCGACGCCCGCGCACTGACCGCCCGACCGCTTGTCGGCGATCAGAACCGCCCACTCATCGCCGTCTTTGCAAAAAAGTTCGGTCTGATATCCCGATTAGGCTCTTTTTTTGCATGAATGGACCGACTAGCATGCGTTGATGGCCGCACCCGCTCCCTCCGCCCTGCCGCTGAAGGCCGTCGTCTTCGACGCCTACGGCACGCTGTTCGACGTCCACTCCGTCGCCAGCCTCGCCGAGCAGCTGTGGCCCGGGCGCGGCGATGCGCTGTCCCAGGCCTGGCGCGCCAAGCAGCTCGAGTACTCGTGGCTGCGCGCCATGTCCGGCCGCTACAAGCCGTTCTGGGACATCACCCGTGACGCGCTGCGCCACAGCACCGCCCGCCTCGGCCTGCCGCTCGACCCGGCCCGCGAGACGCGGCTGATGAACCAGTACTCGAGCCTGTCGGCCTTCCCCGAGAACCTCGACGCGCTGCGCGCACTCAGGGCCGCCGGCCTGCCGCTGGGCATCCTCACCAACGGCAACCGCGACATGATCGACGTCTCGGTCCGCAGCGCCGGCATGGACGGCCTGTTCGACCACGTGCTGTCCTCGCAGCAGGTCGAGACCTTCAAGACCCTGCCGGCGATCTACGAGCTCGCGCCGGCCGCCTTCGGCTGCCGGGCCCGGCAGATCCTCTTCGTGTCCTCGAACGCCTGGGACGCGATCGCCGCCCGCTGGTTCGGCTACACCAGCTTCTGGATCAACCGCGCGGGTGCCCCGCCCGAGCAGCTCGACACCGAGCCCGACCACGTCGGCGCCCTGCTGGGCGACGTCGTGGCGGTCGCGACGCGTCGCGCCTGAGGCCGAGCCCCGATCCCGCTCCGCACCGCATTCCGAACCGCATTCCGAACCGCCCCCCTTTCCGACTTCCCCAGAGACCTGCCATGACCGCTCGCATCGAACTCCACGGCCTGAAGGTGGCCCGCCCGCTGCACGACATGATCGTGAACGAGGCGCTGCCCGGCACCGGCATCGACGCCGACACCTTCTGGAAAGGCCTGTCCTCGCTGGTCCACGAGCTCGGCCCCCGCAACCGGGAGCTGCTCGCCCGTCGCGACGCGCTGCAGTCCCGGCTCGACACCTGGCACGCCGCCCGCAAGGGCCAGCCGCACGACGCCGCCGCGTACACAGCCTTCCTGCGCGAGATCGGCTACCTCGTCCCCGAAGGCCCGGACTTCTCGGTCGACACCGCGAACGTCGACCCCGAGATCGCGAGCATCCCCGGCCCGCAGCTGGTGGTGCCGGTCATGAACGCGCGCTACGCGCTCAACGCGGCGAACGCCCGCTGGGGCAGCCTGTACGACGCGCTCTACGGCACCGATGCGATGGGCGATGCGCCCCAGGCGGGCGGCTACGACGAGGCGCGCGGCGCCCGCGTGATCGCCTGGGCCAAGGGCTTCCTCGACGAGGTCGCGCCGCTCGCCTCGGGCAGCCACGCGGCCGTCACCGGCTATGCCGTCGTCGGCGGCGCGCTGCACGCGCGCACGGCCACCGGCACGGTCGCGCTCGCGACGCCGGCGGCCTTCGTCGCCTACCGCGGCCCGGCCGAGGCGCCGACCGCGATCCTGCTGCGCCACAACCACCTGCACGTCGAGATCCGCATCGACGCCTCGAGCCCGATCGGGCGCAGCGACGCCGCCGGCGTGGCCGACGTGCTGCTCGAGTCCGCGATCACGACGATCATGGACTGCGAGGACTCGGTCGCCGCGGTCGACGCCGACGACAAGGCGCTGGCCTACCGCAACTGGCTCGGCCTCATGAAGGGCGACCTGGTCGAGACGGTCGCCAAGGGCGGGGGCACGTTCCAGCGCACGCTGTCGGGCGATCGCGAGTACGTCGGCGCCGACGGCGCGCCGCGCGTGCTGAAGGGCCGCTCGCTGATGCTGGTGCGCAACGTCGGCCACCTGATGACCAACCCCGCGGTGCTCGACCGCGACGGCCAGGAAGCCTTCGAGGGCCTGCTCGACGCGATGTGCACCGTGACCATCGCACTGCATGACCTCAAGCGCACCGCCGGCCCGCGCAACTCGACGACCGGCTCGGTCTACGTCGTCAAGCCCAAGATGCACGGCCCCGACGAGGTCGCCTTCGCCGACGCGATCTTCACGCATGTCGAGCGCGCGCTCGGCCTGCCGCAGCACACCGTGAAGATCGGCATCATGGACGAGGAGCGCCGCACGACGGTCAACCTCAAGGAATGCATCCGCGCCGCGCGCCACCGCGTGGCCTTCATCAACACCGGCTTCCTCGACCGCACCGGCGACGAGATCCACACCTCGATGCAGGCCGGCGCGATGGTCCGCAAGGCCGACATGAAGGCGCAGGCCTGGATCCAGGCCTACGAGCTCTGGAACGTCGACGTCGGCCTGGCCTGCGGGCTGGCCGGCCGCGCGCAGATCGGCAAGGGGATGTGGGCGATGCCCGACCTGATGGCCGCGATGCTGCAGCAGAAGATCGGCCATCCGCAGGCCGGCGCGAACTGCGCCTGGGTGCCGAGCCCGACCGCGGCGACCCTGCACGCCACGCACTATCACAAGATCGACGTGCTGGTCCGCCAGGCCGAGATCGCCCGCGGCGGCAAGCGCGCCAAGCTCGACGACATCCTGCGCATCCCGGTGGCGGCGTCGCCGACCTGGAGCGACGCCGACATCGACGCCGAGCTCGCCAACAACGCCCAGGGCATCCTCGGCTACGTGGTGCGATGGGTCGACCAGGGCGTGGGCTGCTCGAAGGTGCCGGACATCAACGACGTCGGCCTGATGGAGGACCGCGCGACCTGCCGCATCTCGTCGCAGCACATCGCCAACTGGCTGTTCCACGGCGTCGCCAGCCGCGACCGCGTGATGGACGTGATGAAGCGGATGGCCGCCGTCGTCGATCGGCAGAACGCCGGCGACCCGGCCTACCGCCCGATGGCGCCCGCGTTCGACGGCATCGCCTTCCAGGCCGCCTGCGACCTGGTGTTCGAGGGCACGAGCCAGCCCTCGGGCTACACCGAGCCGGTGCTGCACCGCCGCCGCCTCGAGCTCAAGGCCGGCGCGCACTGAGCGTCACGGGGCGCGCAGCGGCGCGCCCCACCCGGGCGTGCCGCTTCGTGACCGCGCATGCGCCGGCGGCGCGACGCGCGTGTCACCATCGAGGCAGGCCGCGCCCGAGCGCGGCGCCGCCCCCCGAGGAGACACCATGAGCACTGCCGCCCCCGCCGTCCGCTACCGTGTCGCCGACGGCGTCGCCGAGATCCTGATGGACCACGCGCCGGTCAACGCGCTGACGGTCGGCATGCTCGACGCGCTGCTCGCGGCCTTCGAGCGGGCCGCCGCCGACACGGACGCGCGAGCGGTCGTCTTCGGCAGCGCCGTGCCGGGACGCTTCTGCGCAGGCCTCGACCTCAAGCAGTTCTCGCGCGCCGACGGCGACGGCGTGCGTGCCCTGCTCGAGCGGCTCTACACGCGCTTCACCGACCTGCAGTACCGCCTGGGCAAGCCCTCGATCGCGGCCGTCAACGGCACGGCGCGCGGCGGCGGCATGACGCTGGCGATCTCCTGCGACCTGATCGTCGTCGACCGCGACGCCGACCTCGGCTATCCGGAGATCGACGTCGGCGTGATCCCCGCGATCCACTTCACGCACCTGCCACGCATCATCGGCAAGCACCGGGCGTTCGACCTGCTGTTCACCGGCCGCTCGTTCGGCGCGCAGGAGGCGTTCGAGCTCGGGCTGGCGAGCCGCATCGCCGAGCCCGGCACGGCGCTCGCGACCGCGCATGCGCTCGCGCAGGTGCTCGCGGCCAAGCCGGAGCGCGTCATGCGGATGGCGCGCGAGGCCTTCGTGCGCGAGAACGACACCGGCTACCGGCACGGCGTCGCCGCGGCCGTCGAGAACTTCTGCAACGTGGCGGCCACGCCGGAATCCAGGGCCGGCATCCGCGCCTTCGTCGACCGGCCGCGCCGCACCGTGGACCGCGAGCCGCGCTGAGGGGCGGGGTCGAGAGGGCACCGGGCCGCGATCCGGCGCCTCGACCATATCAGTCGAGCGTGATGCCCGCGTCGCGGATGATCGCGCCCCACTTGCGCGACTCCGCCTCGATGAAGGCGGCGAACTCGGCCGGCGTGCCGCCGCCGACGACCAGCCCCTGCTTGGCGAGCGCATCGCGCACCGCCGGGTCGCGCAGCACCGCATCGACGTCGGCCGCGATCCTGCGCACCAGCTCCGCAGGCGTGCCGGCCGGCGCGAACAGGCCGTTCCAGGCGAGCGCCTCGAACCCCGGATAGCCCTGCTCGGCCAGCGTCGGCACGTCCTTGAGCACCTCGCTGCGCTTCGTGCTGGTGGCGCCGAGCAGCTTGACGCGACCCGACTGGATCATCGGCAGCAGCGCCGGCGCCACGGTCATCAGGGCCTGGGTGTCGCCGGCGGCGAGCGAGGTCGCTGCCGGCGGCGAGCCGTTATAGGCGACGTGGGTCGCCTGGAAGCCCGCCGTGCGACGGAACAGCTCCATGGTCAGGTGCGAGGAACTGCCCGCGCCGACCGAACCGTAGTTGAGCGCATCGCCCTGGCGCTTGGCCCAGGCGACGAACTCCGGCACGGTGTTCGCCGGATTGCTCGCCGAGACCGCGAGCACGTTCGGCTGCGAGGTCGTCAGCACCACCGGCATCAGGTGCCTGGCGGGGTCGTAGGGCATCTTGCGGTACATGAACGGGCCGAAGGCGATCGGGCCGTTGAAGCCGATGCCGAGCACATGGCCGTCGGGCGGCGCCTTGGCGACCGCATCCATGCCGATCATGCCACCCGCGCCCGCCTTGTTCTCGACCACCAGCGGCTGCCCCCAGCGCAGCCGCAGCGGCTCGGCCAGGCCGCGGACGATCACGTCGAGCGAGCTGCCGGGCGGTGCGGGCACGACCACGCGCACCGGTCGCTCGGGCCAGGCGAAGGCGGGCGCGGCCGCCGCGAGCGCGGCCGCGAACAGCAGGCAGTTCAG
>JAPLQE010000057.1 GCA_026399835.1 Burkholderiales bacterium
CCGGATCGTGGACGCCGACTTCGCCGCGGAGACCGCTGCGCTCACGCGTGCGCAGATCCTGCAGCAGGCCGGCACCGCGATGCTGGCGCAGGCGAACGCGGCACCGCAGGGCGTGCTGTCCCTGCTGCGCGGCTGAGTCAGGCGCACCGCCCCCCCAGGGTGTCGCGCGGCGCACCCGGCACAGCCCCGAACGGGTCGGTGCCGGGTGTACCGCATCGGCCCAGCCCGGGATCAGCGCCGTTCGAACCCCGCTTATCCGGCAAATGACCCGACCGCGAATCCGGCATCGTAGCTTCCACTCGGGAGCCACACAGGCATCGTGCCCAGCACGGTTCCCCAACATTGGAGAACCGCATGTCGCAAGTCATCAACACGAACCTCGCTTCGCTGAACGCGCAGCGCAACCTGTCCAGCACTCAAAACCAGCTGTCGACCGCGATCCAGCGCCTGTCGACCGGCCTGCGGGTGAACAGCGCCAAGGACGACGCGGCGGGCCTGGCGATCGCCAACCGCATGGACGCCCAGGCGCGTGGCATGAATGTCGCCGCGCGCAACGCCAACGACGGCATCTCCCTGGCGCAGACCGCCGAGGGCGCGCTCGGCAAGGTCACCGACATGATGCAGCGCATGCGAGAGCTGGCGGTGCAGGCGGCCAACGCATCGAACACCAGCTCCGACCGCACCAGCCTGAACGCCGAGTTCCAGCAGCTCGCGCAGGAAGTGGACCGCACCCTGTTGTCGACGCGCTTCAACGGCCAGGCGATCCTCGCTGGCAGCGCCGGAGCGCTGCAGTTCCAGATCGGCGCGAACAACGCGACGACCGACCAGCTGACGGTCACGACCGCCAACATGGCAACCGCGGCGAACATCATCGCGGTGACCACCGCCACCACCACGATGATCTCGGGCACCAACGCAGCCAACGCGAACGCGATGATCACGGCGCTCGATTCCGCGCTCGACATGATCAACAGCGAGCGCGCGACCTACGGCGCGATGCAGAACCGCTTCGAGGCGGTCATCTCCAATCTGCAGATCTCGGCCGAAAACCAGACCGCCGCCAAGAGCCGGATCATGGACGCCGACTTTGCCAAGGAGACCGCCATGCTCACGCGTACGCAGATCCTGCAGCAGGCAGGTACCGCGATGCTCGCCCAGGCCAATCAGGTGCCGCAGCAGGTGCTGCAGCTCCTGAAGGGCTGACGCCCCTGCTTCCCGCAGCGCACGCGCCGCCGGCCGGGAGTCATGTCCCGCCCGGCGGCGCGTCGCGTTCGAATCCCTAGAAGGAGCCTCGACATGGCATCGCCGATCACCGCCAGCAGCAGCATCGACGTCCAGGGCATGGTGTCGAACCTGATGTCGTTCGAGCGCAAGCCGCTGACGCAGATGCAGACCGAGGCGAAGAAGATCGACACCAAGGTGTCGGCCTACGGCAAGCTGCAGAGCCAGGTGGCGGCCTTCAGGGACGCGTCGGCCACGCTGTCCAGGCTGGAGACCTGGCGCACGGTCAAGGCCGCGAGCGCCGATGCGGCCTCGGTCGAGATCACCGCGAGCGCCGGCGCCGGGGCCTCGCAGCACAGGGTCGCGGTGCAGCAGCTCGCGCAATCCCAGACCGTCTCCAGCGGTGCGTACGCGTCCTCGGCGGCGGTGGTCGGCGGCGGCACGGTGCGCATCCAACTCGGCACGCAGCCCACCGGCGCTGCCAGCTTCACCGCGGACACGGCGCGCCCGGAGGTGCCGGTGACGGTGCCCGCCGGGGCGACGCTGGCCGAGGTCCGCGACGCGATCAATGCCGCGGGCGTCGGCGTACGCGCCTCGCTCGTGCGAGACGGCGACCAGGTCAGGCTGTTCGTCAGCGGCACCGACAGCGGCGGCAACCAGGCGTTCCGCATGCAGGTGGACGACACGGACGGCAACTCGACAGACTCCGGCGGCCTTTCGGCGATCGCCTTTGACCCGGTCGTCGCGGTCGGCGCTGGGCGCAACCTCGCCCTGGTCAGGCCGGCGGTCGACGCTCAGTACACGATCGACGGCGTGGCGCTCACCGGGCGCAGCAACCGCATCGCCGGCGCGATGGACGGCATCGACCTCGTGCTCAAGAAGGTGACCGCAGCGGAAGTCCAGGTCGATGTCACCGTCGACGCAGAGGCGCTGAAAACCTCGACTCAGAAATTCGTCGACACCTACAACTCACTGAACAAGCTGCTGGCAGAGCAGACCAGGTACGACGAGGCGACCAAGGCCGCGGGCCCCCTGCAGGGCGACCGCACCGCAGTAGGCATTTTCGGGCAGGTTCGCGCGATCGTGCGCGAGACTGTCACCGGGGGGACGCTTTCGAAGCTGGCCGACGTCGGCATCACGCTGCAGCGCGACGGCTCGCTGTCGCTGTCGAGCAGCGCGTTCGCGTCCGCCACCGTCGACCCCTCCAAGCTCGAGAAGCTCTTCGCCGCCCCGGGCACGCCGATCACCGCCCCCGACGGCACGGTGAGCGCGCCCGACCGCGGCCTGATGCTGCGCTTCAAGTCGCTCGGCGACACCCTGCTGGCCAGCAACGGCTCGGTTCAGACCGCCTCCGACGCCTGGGCGGCGAGGCTCAAGGCGAACAAGAACCGCCAGGCCGCCTTCGAGGTCCGGATGACCGACGTGGAGAAGCGCCTGCTGCGCCAGTACTCGTCGCTGGATGCGCAGCTCGCTGCGGCGCAACAGTCAGGATCAGCCCTCGCTAGCGCGCTCTCGGCACTCCCGAAACCCTGAGCTATTCGGGGCTTTGGCAGCTCAAGCAGACCCACGGCGCGCCGATAACCAATACATCGGCTCACTCATCGGTCACATGCCATGTTCGCTAGCGCAGCCAACGTCTCCAAAGCCTACAGCCGACTCGCCGTCGAGAGTGCCGCCCTCGGCGCCGATGCCCACCAGCTGGTCGGCATGCTCTTCGCAGGCGCGATCACCGCGATCAGCCAGTCCCGCGCGGCACTTGCCCGCGGCGATATCGGCGCGAAGGCCCTCGCTTCGTCCAAGGCGATCCGCCTGGTCGACGAAGGCCTGAAGGTCGCCGTCGACCGCAGCGTCGGCAGCCTCGGCGAGCAGCTCTACCAGATCTACGACTACTGCGCGCGTCGCCTGCTGCACGCGCATCTGAAGCACGACGATAGCGCCTACGCCGAGGTCGCTGCCCTGCTCTCCGAGATCGAGTCGGCGTGGCTGGCGATCTCGCCCACCGCCGGCGCGCCGATGCGGCGCGCGTCATGAGCGCGGTGCGGGCCGAAGCGGAGATCGACCGCTTGATCGGCTTCTACCTGTCCATCGAACGGGCGAGCCGCGACATGCTCGCGGCCGCCCAGGACAGCGACTGGGCGCGCGTGGGCGCGATTCAGGGGCACTGTGGCGTGCTGATAGACCAGGTGCGCCGTCTGCACGGGCGGGTCGCGCTGACCCGCGCCGAGCAGCGCGCCAAGCTGAAGATCGTGCGGCAGATCGTTCAAAACGAGGCCCAGATCAGGCGCCTGGCCTATCCGTGGACAGAGCGCTACGAGTACCTGATGCTGGGGCAGGGCCAGGGCCTCGGGCCCGGGGCCGGCCTGTCGGTGTCCTGAGGCCGCAGGGATCGACGTGATGCCTCACGACACGGGTTCGATCCGGGACGCCGACGTCCTGGAGCGCTTTGGCATCGATGACGGCGTCGAACGCCTGCGGCTGCTGCGCGCGCTCGCCGACTCGCGCGAGAGGGTGACCCTGCACACCGCAGAAGACGCCGACTGCCACGTGGTGTCGTGCGTGCTTGGGGTGGACGCGGCTGCCGGCACGATCGAGCTCGAGTTCAACACCGACAAGGCGTGCTGCGATGCCTTCGCCGGTTCGGCCAGCGTCACGGCGGTCGCGCTGCTCGACCGGGTCACGCTGCAATTCGAGTTGGCGCGGTGCGCCCTGGTCGGCGCCGGCGAGCGTGGCCGGCTGAAGGCCCCCCTTCCGCTAGGCCTGGTGCGGCTGCAGCGCCGCGATGCCTTCCGTGTCGAACCCTCCAGGTCCGCCGTACCGCGCCTGTGGCTGCGCGAGCGCGGCGGCGAGCGGGCCGTGCGCATCCTCGACGTGTCGGCGACTGGCCTCGCCTTCGAGGTCGTGGCCGATGCCGTCGTGCCACGGGTCGGCGCCTGCCTGGGCGCCTGCCGGCTCGAGCTGCCCGCGACGGCCCCGATCCGGTGCGACCTGCTGGTCCGGGCAGTCGAGCCCATCGTCGACCCGTTCTCGGATCCGACCGTAGGCGCCCCGCTGCGGGTGGGCTGTGCGTTCGACGCGCTCGAGCCCTCGGCCGCGCGCGCGGTGCAGGTGTTCGTGAACCTGGCACAGACACGCGGGCGCCGCGCCCGACCTAGGCTGGGCTGAGGCGCGAGGACGCGGGAGCCCGGCCCGCTCAGACCTGCATGTTCATCACGTCGGTATAGGCCGAGACCAGCCGATTGCGGACCGCGAGCGCGGCCTGGAAGCCGACCTGCGCCTTCTGCATGGCGATCATGGTCTCCTCCAGGCTCACGCCCTCCGCGCCGGTCTGGAACTTGCGCTGCAGGTCGCCGGCCTGGGTCTGCGTCTCGGACACCGACTTCAGCGCCTCGCCGAGCGCATTCGAGAAGCTCGTGCCCCCGGCCGCGGCGGCCGCGGCCGGACCCGCCGCCGCGGGCGCGCCGGTCTTCAGCGCGTTCTGCAGCGTGCTCAACATGCCAGGCGTCAATCGAACGTCCACGCTCGCCTCCCGCAGGTGTCGGAGAAGTGAACCGATGCTAGGCGCGCGCGCGGAACCTTAAGCAGGGATAAACCGGGGGTGCGATCCGCTTATCGGGCTCAAGATCCGCGCCCTGGCTTCGACAATGGCCGCTACGCCTGTGACTGGAACCCCATGGACACCTCGCTCGACCGAACGTCGCTGCCCGAAGCTCCGCAGACCACGTTCGCGGCGCTTCCGGCGCGCAACAAGCTGATGCTGGGCCTCGGCGCCGCCGCGCTCGCGGCGGTGATCGCGACCGCGGCAATGTGGGCCCGGCAGCCGGATTACCGAGTCCTGTTCACCAACCTGTCGGATCGGGACGGCGGCTCAGTCGTCGGCGCGCTCTCGCAGATGAACGTGCCCTACAAGTTTTCCGATGTAGGCGGCGTCATCATGGTGCCGGCCGACAAGGTCCACGACGCGCGGCTGCGGCTCGCCTCGCAGGGACTGCCCAAGGGCGGCACGGTGGGCTTCGAGCTGGTCGAGACGCAGAAGTTCGGCACCACGCAGTTCCAGGAGCGACTGAACTACCAGCGCGGCCTCGAGGGCGAGCTCGCCCGCTCGATCATGGCGCTGTCGCAGGTCGCCAGCGCCCGCGTGCATCTGGCACTCCCGACCCAGAACGGCTTCTTCCGCGAGCAGCAGAAGCCGTCGGCGTCTGTTCTGCTGACGCTGCATCCGGGCCGCTTGCTCGAGCGCGGGCACGTCGCGGGCATCGTCCACCTGATCGCCTCGTCGATCCCGGAGATGACCCCGAAGCAGGTCAGCGTCATCGACCAGAGCGGCGCGCTGCTCTCGAACCAGGAGAGCAACCAGGCGGCGGGTCTCGATCCGAACCAGCTGCAGTACCTGCGTGCCATCGAGCAGAACTTCATCGCCCGGATCGTCGAGATCGTCGAGCCGATCGTCGGCCGCGGCAACGTCAAGGCCCAGGTCACCGCCGACGTCGACTTCACGCTGTCGGAGTCGACCGCCGAGCAGTTCCGCCCGAACCAGGGCACCGAGCCGGCGGCAGTCCGCAGCCAGCAGGTCAACGAGTCGGCGGGTGCCGCCGCCGCCGGTGCGCAAGGCGTGCCCGGTGCGATGTCGAACCAGCCTCCGGTGCCGCCGTCCGCCCCGATCAACGGGCCGGGTCAGGCGCTGCCGCAGGGGCAGGGCGGAGCCGCCGCACAGGCGGGGCGCGAGACGAAGCGCGATTCGACGACAAACTTCGAGGTCGACAAGACCGTGCGCGTGACCCGCAATGCCAGCGGCAACCTCAAGCGGCTGACCGCTGCGGTCGTGGTCAACCACCGCCGCAGCGTCGACGACGAGGGCAAGGTCACGTTCGCGCCGCTCGACGTCAAGGAAGTCGAGCAGATCCAGTCGCTGGTCCGCGAGGCGATCGGCTTCACGAAAGAACGCGGCGACGCGCTGAACGTGGTCAACGCCGCCTTCAGCGTCGAGGACATCCCCCGCGCCGAACCGGTTCCGCTGTGGCGCGACCCGGACGTCGTCGGGCTCGCCAAGAGCATCGGTGCGCAGGTGGGCCTGGTGCTACTCGGCCTGATGGCGATCCTGTTCGTGATCCGGCCGGCGTTCAGGAAACTGCCGCCTGCGCCGCCTGGACAGCGCACCAGTGCCGTGGTAGCCGACGACGTGGCGCTGCCGCCGCCGTCGGCCACGCCGTTCGGCAAGCTCTCGGGCGCCAGCGAGGACGTCATCCGGCTCGCCCGCGAGAACCCGGCCACCGTCGCCAACGTGGTGCGCTCCTGGGTCAACACCTGACCCCGCGCGCATCCGCAACCCCGACCTGAACCCAGATGGACGACCAAGGACTCGAGCGAAGCGCCATCCTGCTGATGACCCTCGGCGAGGACGCGGCGTCCGAGGTCTTCAAACACCTCTCCCCGAAGGAGGTGCAGAAGATCGGCGAGATGATGACCCGGCTGCGCACCGTGCCGAAGGACAAGGTCGGGCAGGTGCTCGACCAGTTCCACGCCGAGGCCGCCGCCAACGGCTCGCTGGTGGCCGACACCGACGAATACGTCAAGGCGGTGCTGCGCAAGGCGCTGGGTGAGGATAAGGCCGGGCTGCTGATCAACCGGATCCTGCAAGGCAGCGACACCAGCGGCATCGAGAGCCTGAAGTGGATGGACTCGGAGTCGGTCGCCGAGCTCGTGCGAAACGAGCATCCGCAGATCATCGCATCGATCCTCGTGCACCTCGAGCGCGACCACTCCGGCGAGATCCTGTCGAAACTGTCGCCGCGCGTGCGCGCCGATGTGATCCTTCGGGTGGCCACGCTCGACGGCATCCAGCCGAACGCGCTCAAGGAGCTCAACGAGGTGCTCTCGCGGGTGCTGGCCGGGGCGGACAAGCTCAAGAAGGCCGCTCTGGGCGGCCCGAAGGTGGCCGCCGAAATGCTCAACGGCCTCGGCGCATCGCTGGAGGCCGAGGTGCTCGACTCGGTGCGCGAGTCCGACGAAGACCTCGCGCAGTCGATCCAGGACCAGATGTTCACCTTCGACGACGTGATCAAGCTCGACGACCGCGCGATGCAGTCCGTGCTCAAGGAGGTCGCCAACGACGGGCTGGTGATCGCGCTGAAGGGCGCGAGCGCCGAGATCCGCGACAAGTTCCTGAAGAACATGTCGCAGCGTGCCGCCGAGGCGCTGCGCGAAGACCTGGAGTCGCGCGGGCCGGTGCGGGTTGCGGACGTCGAGACGCAGCAGAAGGAGATCCTGAAGACCGTGAGGCGCCTGGCCGACGCGGGCGAGATCTCGATCGGTGGTGGAGGCGAGGATGCTTTCGTCTAGCCGCATCGTGTTCGCCGAGGACCTCGGCGTTGCCACGCCCTGGCGGCCCGGTGCGCTCGAGGGCGAGCGCCGCTCGGGCGCCGAGCGGCGGGTGGCTCCGGAGCGCCGGACCGATGCCCCCCCGGCCGGCCCGAGCTACGAAGACGGGCTGCGCGACGGCTATGCGCGCGGCATGGAGGAATCGCGACAGCAGGGCGAGGCTGCGCGCCGCGCCGAGATCGAGGCGATCGCGAAGCGGGCCGACACGCTGGTCTCGGCACTGACAGAGCAGCTCGCCATCCTGCAGACCAGCCTGTCCGGCGACCTCGTTCAGCTCGGCGTCGAGATCGCGCGCAGCGCCTTCGGCGCGGCACTGCGGGTGCGCGACGACGCGGTCGTTCCAGCGGTCAACGCCGCGCTTGCCGCGATCGTCGACGATCGGGCCCGGCCGATCCTGAGGGTCCATCCCGACGACGCGCTGCTGCTCGGCGAGCAGCTCGGCCCGCTGCTCGAGGCACGCGGTGCGCAGCTGGTGCCCGACGCCTCGGTGCTGCCCGGCGGCTGCCGCGTCGAGACGCCGCGCCAGGCGGTCGACGCGACGGTGCAGACGCGCTGGCGTACGGCCCTGGCCGCGCTCGGCCGCGACGACGCGTGGGTCGAAGCATGAAGCGGCCCCTCGTGTTTCCGAACTCGCCCGCCCCCGCGCCGCGGATGGCCGCCACCGCGGACTTCTCGCGACTGCTGACCGACCTGCGCGGCTTCGCGGCCGAAGGCCCCACCCATGCCGTCAGCGGGCGCCTGACGCGCGTCGCCGGCCTGGTGATGGAGGCCAGCGGCCTGCGCCTGCCGGTCGGATCGGTCTGCGCGATCGCCCCCGAGGGCGGCCAGCCGGTCGACGCCGAGGTCGTGGGCTTCGAGGACGACCGGCTGTACCTGATGCCGCTGTCTGACGTCGCCGGGCTGCGTCCGGGCGCCACGGTCGTGCCGGTCGACGAGACCATCCAGCCGCCCACCCTGATGGCGCAGCGCCGGCCCCGGCGCCGCGCCGAGGACCGCTCGCGGTGGCTGCCCAACGGCGACGCCCTGCTCGGCCGCGTGGTCGACCCGCTGGGCCGTCCGCTCGACGGCCGCGGCTCGCTCGAGCACTGCGAGCGCGCGCCGGTGATGAGCCGTCCGATCAACGCGATGGACCGCGAGCCGATCCGCGAGCCGCTCGACACCGGCGTGCGGGCGATCAACGGCCTGCTCACCGTGGGGCGCGGCCAGCGCCTCGGCCTGTTCGCCGGCTCCGGCGTCGGCAAGAGCGTGCTGTTGGGGATGATGGCCCGCTACACCGCCGCCGACGTCACCGTGGTCGGCCTGATCGGCGAGCGGGGCCGCGAGGTCAAGGAGTTCATCGAGGACATCCTGGGCCCCGAGGGCCTGGCGCGCGCGGTGGTCGTGGCGGCGCCCGCGGACTGCTCGCCGGTGCTGCGGATGCAGGGCGCGGTCTACGCGACCTCGATCGCCGAACAGTTACGCGACCGCGGCCTGAACGTGCTGCTGCTGATGGACTCGCTCACGCGCTACGCGATGGCCGCACGAGAGGTGGCGCTGGCGATCGGCGAGCCGCCGGCCACCAAGGGCTACCCGCCTTCCGTGTTCGCCCGCCTGCCCCACCTGGTGGAGCGCGCCGGGAACGGCCGCAAGGGTCGCGGCTCGATCACCGGGTTCTACACGGTGCTGACCGAAGGCGACGACCAGCAGGACCCGATCGCCGACGCCGCCCGCGCGATCCTGGACGGGCACTTCGTGCTCGACCGCTCGCTGGCCGAATCGGGCCACTACCCGGCGATCGACATCGAACAGTCGATCTCGCGCGTGATGCATCAGGTGGTGGACGCCCGCCAGCTCAAGCTCGCCCGCAAGCTCAAGGCCCTGTGGGCACGCTACCGGCGCAGTCGCGACCTGATCTCGGTCGGGGCCTACGTGCAGGGCAGCGACGCCGAGACGGACCTCGCGATCGCGCTGATGCCGCGGATCGCGGCGCTCCTGCAGCAGGACATGCATGCCGGCGCCGACCTGTCGGTGAGCCGCGATGCGCTCGAGGCGCTGATCGGCCCGGCGATCGAGACCTTCGGGGAGCCCGACTGATGGACGAACGGCTGCTCAGGCTGCTGATCGAGCAGGCACGCGATCGCCGCGACGACGCGGCGACGCGCGCGGTGGGCGCGCGCCGCGAGCGCGACGCGGCGGCCACCACGCTGCGCACGCTCACCGACTACCGCGAGGAGTCCCTCGGACGCGCACCGCTGCGGGCCGGGTCGGCGGTCGGCGTCGCCCAGCTCGCCTCGGCCGTCCAGTTCGATGCGCGTCTCATCCAGGCGATCCAGCAGCAATATCACCAGCACGCCGAACGCAGCGCCGACGCGCTCGCACGCGACGCCACCCTCACCGAGCAGCAGCGCCGCCTGAAGGCGCTCGAGACGCTCGAGACGCGGCGCTCGCAGCAGACCCTGCGCACCGCGGCACGACGCGAGCAGCGCGCGCTCGACGAATTCGCAACGAATCTCGCCGCCCGGCGCCGCCCGGGCAAGGAACGCTGACATGGCCCTCGACGCCGTTCTCCCGACCCCGACGTCTGGCGCACGCCCGGGTCGTCTCGCACTCGGGGCACCCGCCACGCCGCAGGACGGACCGAGCTTCGCCGACATGCTGTCCGCAGCCGACGGGGGCGCGCCGCCCGCCGCGCCTGCGCCCCGCGCGGACGCCCGCCGCGGCGGCGCCGAACCCAGCCGATCCGGCGCACCAGCCGGCACCGATGCGAGCGGCGCGCGCGATCCGGCGGACGAGCGCGCCGACCCGGCCGCCGACGCCGCCTCGCCGCAGACGCGACGCGCAACGGCCGACGGCGCCGCCCACACCCACGTCGCAGCGCACGGTCGCGGACAGGCGCTCGCCCAGGCCCGCGCACGGGCGGCCGCGCAGTCCGTCGAGCGCGCTCGCGCGGAACTCGCGAGTCGGGGCGACGCCGCGCCCGGCGAGACGAGCGCGCCCGACGACGGCCTTGCGGGCCCAGCCCGCGGCCTGCCAGCGACGGGACCGCTCGCGCAGACCGACGATGCCATCGCCGCGAGGGACGCCGCACTGCACGCCGCCGCGGCGGCGGCCGACCCGACGCTCGCCCCACTGATCGCGGCGGAGGGCGCAGCGGAGGGCGCAGCGGTCGGCGCGCCGCAGGACGGGCACACGCCCGCCGACGCGGCGGCGCGCACCGAGCCCGCCCACGCCGATGCGGCACTCGAAGGACGACTGCTCGCCGCCGATGCGCAGACCGGCCGGGCACTGGCCACCGAGATCGCCGCCGCTGCCGCGAACACGAGCACCGCCACGGCGCCTGCCGGCGGCGCGCACGGAGGCGGCACACGCCACGCCGGCGCACGAGCCGCGGCCGGGCTGTCGCCGCTCGGTGCCGGCGCGCCATCCGCCGGTGCCGGGGATGCCTCGGTCGCGGGCGCGCAGACCTTCGCGAGCACCCAGGCCGAAGCCCTGAGAGCCCTCGGCGAGCGCCTGCGCAGCGGCGCAGACGGCGGCGCAGACGGGAGACAGACCCCCACCGCGCCACTGTTCCAGCCTCCCCTGCCCGCCGGGCTCGCCGCGCCGCGCGCCGAGATCGCGCAAGAGCGCCTCGCCCAGGGCGGCGCCTATCCGATCACCGTCCCGGTGCAGGATCCACGCTTCGCGGACGCGTTCTCCGAGCGTGTCACCTGGCTGGTGCGCGAGGGCCTGCAGGGTGCCGAGCTGACCCTCAACCCGCAGGAGCTCGGACCGATCCGCATCGAGCTCGCGATCGACGGCGACGCAGCCTCCATCGGCGTGATCGCGGCCAACGCCGAGACGCGCGGCGCCATCGAGCAGGCGCTGCCGCGGCTGCGCGAGATGCTGTCCGCGCAGGGCCTGCAGCTCGGCGGGACGATGGTCGACGCAGGCTCCGGACGCGCCTCGCAGGGCGACGGCGGCCGCGACGGCAGCCGCGGCCGGAGTGCCCGCGTCGAGGGGCGTGACGGCGTCGCCTCCCGGCTCGGCAGCGACGGCCTGGATCCGACCACTGTCCTCTCCGCGCGGGCTGCCCGGGCCGGCCGGATCGACGTGTTCGCCTGACGCGTGGCAATGCGCCGCACAAGCGGCGAACAGGCCCATGCACACCGGCCTTATCGGTGCTTCGGGGGGCTCAAGTGTTGCGATGATCGGCAGGTGAATTCGAACGAGCGTAACCAGCCCCCCCCGGAGATCGCATGAGCGACGCCGCCGACAAGACCGACGCACCTCCGAAGAAGCGCAAGAAGGGCCTGATCATCGGGGTGGTCGCTGTGTTGCTGCTGTGCGGCGGCGGCGGCGCCGCCTGGTGGTTCCTCGGGCGCGGCGAGCACGACGAGGCGGCCACGGCTGCCAAGGCCGAGGAAAAGCGAAAGGCCCTGCGCGTCTTCGTCACCCTGGAGAACTTCGTCGTCAATCTCGCCGACCGCGAATCCGAGCGTTATGCGCAGATCGGCGTCGTGCTCGAGGTCGACGGCAAGGAGACCGAGGCCAGGATCACCGCGAAGATGCCGGCGGTCCGCAACGAGCTGCTGCTGCTCATCTCCTCCAAGCTTGCCAACCAGCTGACCACCCGCGAAGGCAAGGAGCAGCTCGCCGCCGAGATCGCCGTCGCCGCGGCGCGCCCGCTCGGCTGGCTGCCGCCGTCGGCGGATGAGCAGGCCGCGCCGGCCGCGCAGGAAGATCCTCCGCCGAAGGTCAAGGTCAAGGACGGCGATAAAGGCAAGTCAGCAAAGGGCAAGGACAAGGAGACGCACAAGAAAGCGGAGCCTGCGCCGAACCCGGTCGCCCAGGTTCACTTCGCCTCCTTCATCGTCCAGTAACCGACATGGCCGAGCAGTTCCTCTCCCAGGACGAAGTCGATGCGCTGCTGGAGGGCGTCGACGAGTCACCCGAGGCCGCGGCGGACGGTGCCCGCGGCCCGATTCCCTACGACCTCGCCAAGCAAGAGCGCATCGTCCGAGGGCGCATGCCCACGCTCGAGATCATCAACGAGCGCTTCGCCCGGAACCTGCGGATCGGCTTGTTCAACTTCATGCGCCGCAACCCGGAGATCTCGGTCGGTCCGATCAAGGTCCAGAAGTACAGCGCGTTCCTGCGCGGCATCGCGGTTCCGGCCAACATCAACATCGTGGCGATCAAGCCGCTGCGCGGCAACGGACTGGTGATCTGCGACCCGAAACTGGTCTTCACGGTCATCGACAACCTGTTCGGCGGCAACGGCCGCATGCAGTACCGCATCGAGGGCCGCGACTTCTCGGTGACCGAGCAGCGGATCATCCAGCGCATGCTCGACGTCACGCTCGAGGAGTACCGCAAGGCCTGGGCCGGCATCTACCCGCTCAACCTCGAGTACCTGCGCTCCGAGATGAACCCGCAGTTCGCGACCATCGCGACGCCCGGCGAGATCGTTGTCACGACGACCTTCTCGCTGGAGATCGGCGAGCTCGGCGGCGAGCTGCACCTGTGCATTCCCTATTCGACCCTCGAGCCGATCCGCGACACGCTGTACTCGTCGCTGCAGGGCGACTCGATCGAGACCGACAAGCGCTGGGTCAATCTGCTGACCCAGCAGATCAAGGTCGCGGAGATCGAGATCGCCGCCGAGCTCGCCCATGCCCAGGCCACCGTCGGCGAGCTGATGGCGCTCAAGCTGGGCGACTTCATCGAGCTCGACCTGAAAGACAGCCTTGTCGTGAAGTCCGACGGGGTGCCGATGTTCGAGTGCGGCTACGGCACGTCGAACGGCCGCTACTCGATCCGAATCCAGGATTTCCTGAGCGTGCCCCAGACACAGTCCTGATGCACGCCGCACCGACCCCACGGAGCACACGATGAGCACCGACTCCCCCGCCGAGGAAGGCCAGGACGCACTGGCCGACGAGTGGGCGGCGGCCCTCGCAGAGGCCGCCCCCGAGCCGGCCGCAGCGGCAGCCGCCCCCCTCGCCGGCCTCGAGCGCGTCGAACGCGCCGCCCACCTGTTCCCGCAGATGGGCGCCACCGGCGCCAGCGGACCGGGCCGCCAGGACATCGACATGATCCTGGACATACCTGTCCAGCTGACCGTCGAACTCGGCCGGACCCGGATCCCGATCAAGCACATCCTGCAGCTCGCGCAGGGCTCGGTCATCGAGCTCGACGCCCTGGCCGGCGAGCCGATGGACGTGCTGGTCAACGGCTGCCTGATCGCCCAGGGCGAGGTGGTGGTGGTGAACGACAAGTTCGGCATCCGCCTCACCGACATCGTCACGCCGTCCGAGCGCGTGCGCAGGCTCAACCGGGCCTGATCGCCATGCAGGATGCCCCGTCGGTCTTACCCGCGCTGCTCGCGTTCGTCGCTGTCGCAGCCCTGATCCCGGTCGCGCTGTGGGTGCTCAAGCGCCTGCAGGGCGGCACCCAGGGCGCCGCCCGCCCGGTGACCCTCGCGGGCGGCCTGACCCTCGGGCCGCGCGAGCGCGTGGTCGTCGTCGAAGCCGACGGCCGGCGCTGGATGCTCGGCGTGACCGGGCAGTCCATCACGATGCTGGCCGAGCTCGATCGCGCCGCGCCCACGCAGGACGGGTCCAATGCGTCGGCGCCCGGACAGACTCCGGCGGCCTTCCCGCCGAACCCCTTCGCCCAGATCCTCGAGCGGCTCAAGCGCAATGCCTGACCGCATCCCACGTTCCAGACGCGCGGTCCTGGTCGCCGCGCTCGTGCTGCTCGCAGCGGCGGCGCCGGTCGCCGCGCAGACCGCGCTGTCGCTCGAGACGCGCCCGAGCGGCGCAGGCGGCACCACCTTCTCGCTGCCGGTGCAGACGATGCTCGCCTTCGCGGCGCTGTCGTTCCTGCCGGCGGTGCTGCTGCTGATGACGAGCTTCACCCGCATCGTCATCGTGCTGTCGCTGCTGCGCCAAGCGCTGGGCCTGCAGACCACGCCGCCGAACCAGGTGATCGTCGGGCTGTCGCTGTTCCTCACGCTGTTCGTGATGGGCCCGACGCTCGACCGGATCTACGCCGAGGCCTACCGTCCCTACACCGAGGCGAAGCTCAGCTTCGAGGCCGCGGTCGAGCGCGGCAGCGACCCGCTGCGCATCTTCATGCTCAAGCAGACCCGAGAGACCGACCTGGGGCTCTTCGCCCGGATCGCGAAGGTCGACACCGCCGTCACGCCCGAGAAGATGCCGATGCGCGTGCTGATCCCGGCCTTCGTCACCAGCGAGCTCAAGACCGCCTTCCAGATCGGGTTCCTGGTGTTCATCCCGTTCCTGATCGTCGACCTGATCGTTGCCTCGGTGCTGATGTCGATGGGCATGATGATGCTCTCGCCGGTGCTGGTCGCCCTGCCCTTCAAGCTGATGCTGTTCGTGCTCGCGGACGGCTGGACACTGCTGGTCGGCTCGTTGGTCGCGAGCTTCGGATGAGGGGGGACGCGCGATGAGTCCGGAAACCGTCGTCACCGTCGGGCGCCATGCGCTCGAGCTGATGCTGATCGTGTCGGCGCCGCTGCTGCTGGTGGCGCTGGGCGTGGGCCTGATCGTGAGTTTCTTCCAGGCAATAACCCAGCTCAACGAGCAGACGCTGTCATTCCTGCCGAAGCTGGTCGGCGTAGCGGTCACGATGATCGTGATCGGCCCGTGGATGATCAGCACCCTGGTCGACTACCTGCAGCGCTCGATCATCAGCATCCCCTCGATGATCGCCGGCGGCTGAGCCCGGGCGATGGTCGCCTTCTCCGACGCGCAGCTGCAGGCCTGGATGGCAGCCTTCCTGCTGCCGTTCTTCAGGATCCTGGCGCTCTTCTCCGCAGCGCCGGTGCTCTCGATCCGCTCGGTGCCGACCCGTATCCGCGTGGGGCTGTCGATCGTGCTCGCCGCATCCATCGCACCGTCCGTGACAGTGCCGATGCGGGTCGATCTGGTGTCGATGACGGGTCTGGGCTTCGTCGCCCAGGAGGTGGCGGTGGGTCTCGCCATCGGCTTCGCCGCGCGGCTGGTGTTCGCAGCCTTCGACCTGGCGGGCGAGGTGATCGGCCTGCAGATGGGGCTGTCGTTCGCCGGCTTCTTCGACCCGCAGGGCGGCACGGGCACTGCGGTCGGCAGCTTCATGAACACGACCGCGACGCTGGTCTTCCTGGCGCTGAACGGCCCGCTGCTGCTGATCGCGGCCACGCTGCGCAGCTTCACGACGCTTCCGGTGGGCGAGGTGGCGTTCGGCTTCGCATCGCGCTTCGACCCGGTCATGCTCGGTGCCGAGGTCTTCGCGCTCGGCCTTCTGATCGCCCTGCCCTTCCTGGCGCTGATCCTCTTCGTCAACCTGCTCTTGGGCGTGATGTCGCGGGTGGCGCCGCAGCTCTCGCTGTTCTCGGTGGGCTTCCCGATCACGATCGGGGCGGGGCTGGTGCTGCTGGTGGTGGGGCTGCCGTGGATCGAGCGGCCGCTGGCGGAGGGGATGGGGAAGCTGTTCCTGATGTTCGGGGCTTGAGGGGTTCGGATCTGCGTTCTGAGGCTGGCGCCGAGAGACGGGGTGTGCGTGCGGCGGCGTTCGTGCGGAGGCGGGCGCTGTTGCCGCCGAGGGTTTGGGGGTGAGAGGTGTCTCATACCACCCCCTTCTCGCCCGTCGTCGCCCGGCGCGGCCCCCCGCCTGGCGGGGACCCTCGGGCCGCAGGCCCGAGGGCGAGGGGTCAGCGCAGCGATGCCCGCCCCCGGGCGGCGACGGGCTGCGCCAACCGACGAGTCTCAGACGCGCGACAGTACCGGCCCGGCAGCGCGCAGGTGCTGCAGCAGCTGACCCGCGATCTTCGGCAGCGGCAGGACCTCGTGGACCGCGCCCACCGCCGCCGCCTCGCGCGGCATCCCGTAGACCACCGAGGTCGCCTCATCCTGTCCGATGTTGTAGGCACCGGCGTCGCGCATCTCCTTCATCCCGTCGGCCCCGTCGCGCCCCATCCCCGTGAGCATCACACCCATCGCATTGGCGCCCGCATGACGCGCCACGGTCCGGAACATCACGTCCACCGAGGGCTTGTGGCGGTTCACCGGCGGGCCGTCGTCCAGCTCGATCACGTAGTTCGCGCCGCTGCGGGCGAGCAGCATGTGGCGGCCGCCCGGCGCGATGTAGACATGCCCGGGCAGCACGCGCTCGCCGTGCTCCGCCTCCTTCACATGCATGCGGCACAGCGAGTTCAGACGGTCGGCGAAGCTCTTCGTGAATCCCGGCGGCATGTGCTGCGTGCAGAGCACCGCGGGACAGTCCGCCGGCAGCTGCGTCAGCACCTCGCGCAGGGCTTCCGTTCCGCCGGTCGACGAGCCGATCGCGATCAGCTTCTCCGTGCTCGCCCGCGAATAGGTGATCGGCACCGCCTTGACCAGCGGCGGTGCGCCCGGCGCGGCCGAGCCCGTGCCCGCCGCCCGCGGCGTCGCCGAAGGCGGCGCCGCACGCGCCACCGCACGTCGCGAGACGCGCGCGCGCGCCGCGATGCGCAGCTTGTCGGCGATCTCCGCCGCCATCTCCTGCAGCCCGCTGGCGATGCCGATCCGCGGCTTCGCGACGAAATCGACCGCGCCCAGCTCGAGCGCACGCAGCGTCGTCTCGGCGCCGCGCTCCGTGAGCGTCGACACCATCACCACCGGCATCGGCCGCAGGCGCATCAGCTTCTCCAGGAAATCCAGGCCGTCCATGCGCGGCATCTCGACGTCGAGCGTGATCACGTCGGGGTCGAGGCTGCGGATCATCTCGCGGGCCTGGTAGGGATCGTTGGCCGCACCGATGCACTCCATATCGGGCTGAGAGTTGATCAGGCTGCTCAGCATGCTGCGGATCAGCGCAGAATCGTCGACGACCACCACGCGGATCTTGCTCATCTCGTTCTCCTTGACCTTCTAGAACAGCTCGATGCTGCCGCTGGCCACGGCCGCCGGCTGCTTGTTGAGCCGGCCGCGGAAGGCCGACTCCTCGGTCGCGATCGCCTCGACCTGCGTCGTCGCGAGCTTCTTGCACAGCGCGCGGGCGCTGCCCGGGAAGAGGCACACCTTGCGCGGATGGATGTCCAGCACGTCGCGCGAGACGATCTGGATCCGCTCGGCCGCGAGGTACTGCTCGATGAACTTCACGTTCTGCTCGCCGACGTTCATCGTCGAGAAGTTCCGCATCACCTGGCCACCGCCGAAGACCTTCGCCTCGATCCGCTCGCGCCGGGCACCACGCTTCATCATCTCGTTGATCAGCAGCTCCATCGCGTAGGTGCCGTAGCGCCCCGCGCTGCCGCCGTCGGGAAGCATGAAGTGGTTCATGCCGCCCAGCCGTGCGGTCCGGTCGACCAGGCATGCAGCGACGCACGAGCCGAGGACCGTCATCAGCAGCAGATCGTCGTCGTCGTGGACGTAGAACTCGCCGGGAAGCAGCTTGACCGCGTCCGTCTTGAACGCCGCGTCGTAGTAGAACGTGTGCGCCTCGTACTCGCGAGCCGGACGCTCGCGCAGCGCCCGGATCCTGTCGGAGCTCTTCGGGAACAGCCCGGGCGCGCTCTGGCGCAGCGAAGAAGCGGTCGTCGGGTTCATCGGATGCATTCGGGCTCTCGTGCGTGCCGCTCGGCCAGGCGCTCGTACACGGTCTTGCCGCGCAGCGAGAACAGGTCGCTCTGGGCCGAAAAGTTCTCGGAGTGACCGACGAACAGCAAGCCGCCGGGGCGCATCGACGCATGCAGGCGCGACAGGACGGTGCGCTGCGTCGGGGCGTCGAAGTAGATCATCACGTTGCGGCAGAACACGACATCGAACGGCTGCTGGAAGCGCAGCGGGTCGTGCACCAGGTTCACCTGCGCGAACTCGACCAGCCGCGACAGCTCGGGGCGCACCCGCATCAGGCCGGCATTGGCCGATGTGCCCTTGAGGAACCAGCGCTTCAGGCGAGTCGCGTCCAGTCCCTTGTCGCCATCCATCGGATAGACGCCGGCCTTGGCCGTACGCAGCACGTCCGTATCGATGTCGGAGGCGTAGATCGTCGCCTGTGCGCCGGTGCCAAGCGTCTCCAGGACCGTCATCGCGATCGACCAGGGCTCCTCCCCGGTGGACGCCGCCGCGCACCAGATCCGAACCGGACCGCGGTGCTGCTTCAGGAACTCGGCCAGCAGCGGGAAGTGGTAGGCCTCGCGGAAGAACGAGGTCAGGTTCGTGGTGAGCGCATTCACGAAGGGCTGCCACAGCGGGGAGCCGTTGCGCTCGACCGCGTCGAGCAGCGCGCTGTAGCTCGGGATGCCGTGTTCGCGCAGCAGGCGCGCGAGCCGGCCCTGCACCATGCTCTGCTTGCTCGGCTGCAGGTTGATGCCGGCGCGCTCCTTGATGAGACGACGCACGCGCTCGAAGTCGCCGGGCGAGATCGCGACTTCGTTGCCGAGCGGGGACGGTGCGCTCATCGCGACGGCGCCTTCAACGCACCACGGCGCGGGCGCGCGCCGGGCGGGGTGCTGCGATCGCGACGGGGCGGCGGGTCATCTGCAGGGCGGGCTCGGTTGGGCGGTTCGGATGAGGGCGGGTCGCCGCGGCAGGCCCGGCCGGATCGTCGGCGCGATCCGGCGGGGGCAGCGCGCCGCGCTCAGAACTCTTCCCAGTCGTCGTCGGGGACCTTCGCGGCCTTGGGAGCGGGCGCACGCGGAGCGGGTTCGGCCTTGGCGGGCGCCGCACGCGGCGCGGGTGCCTCTGCCTTCATGGCGGGCGGCGCCGACGCGGCGGCCGGCGTCAGGGGTGCGGCCGGCACGGCGGGCGCTGCAGGCGCGGCGGGCGTCGCAGACGATGCCAGCAAGCTCTTCGGCACGACCTGGGGCGGTGCGACCTTCGCCGCGACCGGCTTCGTGGCCGGCTTGGCGGCGGGCGCGGGCCGGACGGCGGGGGTGGGCTTCGAGGCCGCAGCGGGCCTTGCACCCGAGGCGGGTCGCGCCGCAACGCCGTTGGCCGACACCGGCGCGGGCTTCGCGGCCGGAGCGGGTGCGGAGACTGGGGTGGACTGAAACCCGTGAGCAGGCTCGGACGAGGCACCCGCGGCGGAGTCTGCCGAACGAGAGGGCTCGTGGTCCGAGCCGCCCTTCGGCGAGCCGGCGTGCATCGACGGCGCGAGCTGCGAGACGCCGCCCCGCGCGCCGTCGTCCAGGCGGAAGGCGTCCACCGCCTCGGCCAGTCGGCGCGCCTGCTCCTTGAGGCTCTCGGCCGCAGCCGCGCTCTGCTCGACCAGCGCCGCGTTCTGCTGCGTCATCTGGTCGAGCTGGTTGACCGCGGTGTTGACCTGGCCGATGCCGGCGCTCTGCTCGCCGGTGGCCGAGGAGATCTCACCGATGATGTCGGTCACGCGCCGCACCGAGGTCACGATCTCCGACATCGTCGTGCCGGCGTCCTTGACGAGGCGGCTTCCCGAGTCGACGCGCTGCACGCTGTCGGTGATCAGGCCCTTGATCTGGCGGGCGGCATCGGCGCTGCGCTGCGCGAGGCTGCGCACCTCGGAGGCGACGACCGCGAAGCCGCGACCCTGCTCCCCGGCGCGTGCGGCCTCGACCGCCGCGTTCAGAGCCAGGATGTTGGTCTGGAAGGCGATCCCGTCGATCACCGAGATGATGTCGGCGATCTTGCGTGAGCTGTCGCTGATCTCGCCCATGGTCGCGACGACCTGCTCGACCACCTCGCCGCCGCGGCGCGCGACCTCGGAGGCGCCGAGCGCGAGCTGGTTGGCCTGGCGGGCGCTGTCGGCGTTGGTCGCCACCGTGCCGGTGAGCTGCTCCATGCTGCTCGAGGTCTGCTGCAGGTTCGAGGCCTGCTGCTCGGTGCGGCGGCTCAGGTCGTTGTTGCCGACCGCGATCTCGCTCGAGGCGGTGGCGATCTGCTCGGTCGAGTCCTTGATCGAGCCGAGCGTGCGGCTCAGATGCTCGGACATCCGACGCAGCGCCGAGATCAGCTGGCCGATCTCGTCGTTCGGCGGCTCCGGCAGGCGCACCCGCAGATCGCCCGAGGCGATCGAGTCGGCCGCTTCACGGGCCGCATTCAGCGGCACCAGCAGCCTGCGGTTGAAGACGATCGAGAAGCCGAAGGCCGCAGCCAGCGAGGCCAGCGTCGCGACCCACAGGATCACCAGGTTGCGACCGTCGCGCGTCTTGGCGGCGGTGACCGATGCGGTCGCGAGGCCCCGCTCCGCTTCGAGCAGATCGGAGGCACCCTTGGAGGCGGTCTTGTAGTGCGCGTCGGCGGTCTGCATCGCCGCAAGCCCGGTTTTCGCATCGACCGACGCCATGTCGATCGCGTCGTCCAGCGACTTCAGGTAGCGCGTCGCCGCCGCGGACAGCGCGTCGAGCCGCTCGCCACCGGCGGGATCGAGGTCGGCGCGCATGCCGCGCAGCTTCTCGCCGAGCACGGTGCCGCGCTGGGCGAGCGCGTCGCGCCGGCCCTTGACCACCTTGGCCTGCAGCGTGTCGATCCAGAGGATCGTCCGGTAGGCCTCGGCATGCATCGACGACAGCTCGCCCTCGATGCGGTACGCATTCGCGTAGCTCTCGAAGCGCACGTCCGCCAGGTTCTCGAGCTCGCGGTTCGAGCGGAGCTGCATCAGCGTGACGAGCACGCACAGCGCGAGGAGGGAGGCACCACCGATCGCAGGCAACAGCAGCAGCTTGACGCGGAGCTTCATGGGATGGCCGACAGTTTGGAGGAAAGGAGACGGTCCGCTGCGCGGATCAGTTCTTGTGGACGCCGCCGCAGACGACGGTGTCGTCCAGGCGCTTGCAGTACATCTGCTCGGGCTCGACCTTCCTGCTCACCGCGTTGGTGAACGTGTGGTCCTGCCGGAAGGTCGGCCTGGCGCGGCCCAGCTCGATGCGTTCCTCGACGAAGGCCTTGCCGTCGAGTCCGTAGACCACCCGATACAGGTCGCGGTCGGTGAACGCCCCGCCCTTTCTGCTGATCTCGGCCCAGCGCGTGTGCGTCATGTCGATGCTCTTCGTCGGGTGGTGTCGGACCCGGCGCGCGGACATGAAGTCCGCGCGTACGGGTCGAACGCAGGGGTCTGTCCGCTTCAGGCGGGCTGCTCGGCCAGCGCCATGTCGGCGGCGCTCATCAGCCGTTCGATCTCGATCAGGATCAGCATCCGGTCGTTCAGCGTGCCGAGCCCCGTGATGAAGTCGGCCTCGACCGAAGCGCCTACCTCCGGCGCCGGCCGGATCTGCTCGGGCGCGAGCTCCATCACGTCGGAGACCGAGTCGACGACGATGCCGACGACGCGCGATCCGAGGTTCAGGATGATCACTACCGTGAAGTCGTTGTATTCGGCCGAGCCGAGGTTGAACTTCAGCCTCAGGTCGACGATCGGCACGATCACGCCCCGAAGGTTCACCACGCCCTTGATGAACGAGGGCGCGTTGGCGATCCGGGTCGGCTGCTCGTAGCCGCGGATCTCCTGGACCTTAAGGATGTCGATCCCGTACTCCTCCTCGCCGAGCCTGAAGGTGAGGTACTCGCGCGGCCTGGCGGCCGTTGCAGCGTCGTGCGACCGATCGTGTGCAGCCATGGGTCTCTCCGTCCGAAGGGTGTTCAGTGACGCGCGCGGCGGACCAGCCACGACACGTCGAGGATCAGTGCCACCTGGCCGTCGCCGAGGATGGTCGCGCCGGAGACACCCGGCACCTTGCGATAGTTGGCCTCGAGGTTCTTGACGACCACCTGGTGCTGGCCGATCAGCTCGTCGACGATCAGCGCGATTCGCCCGCCCTCGGCCTCGATGACGATCATGATTCCGCCCGAGACAGGCTCCTTTCTGGGCACGGCGAACAGCTCGTCGAGCGCCAGCAGCGGCAGGTACTCGTTGCGCACCTCGACCACGCGGCCGGTGCCGCCCACCGACTTGATGTCGCCCGCGGACAGGTGGATCGACTCCACCACCGACGCGAGCGGCACGATGTAGGTCTCCTCGGCGACGCCGACGGACATGCCGTCCATGATCGCGAGCGTCAGGGGCAGGCGCACCGACACCCGCATGCCCTGGCCCTCGGTCGAATCGATCTCGACCGAGCCGCCCAGCGAGGCGATGTTGCGCTTGACCACGTCCATGCCGACGCCTCGGCCCGACACGTCGGTGACTTGCGCGGCGGTCGAGAAGCCCGGCTCGAAGATCAGACCGTAGACCTCCTGGTCCGTCATCTGGTCGCTGACCGGCAGGCCGCGCTCGATGGCCTTCTGCAGCAGCTTGTCTCGATTCAGGCCGCGCCCGTCGTCGCGGACCTCGATCACGATCGAGCCGCCCTGGTGGGCCGCCGCCAGCGTCACCGTGCCCTGCGCCGGCTTGCCTGCGGCCACGCGGACCTCGGGCATCTCGATGCCGTGGTCGGCGGCGTTGCGCACCAGGTGGGTCAGCGGGTCGGTGATCTTCTCGATCAGGCCCTTGTCCAGCTCGGTGTCCTCGCCGATCGTCTGCAGCTCGACCTGCTTGCCGAGCTTGCCGGCCAGGTCACGCAACATCCGCGGGAAGCGGTTGAAGACGACCGCCATCGGGATCATCCGGATGGCCATCACCGCTTCCTGGAGCATCCGCGTGTTGCGCTCCAGGTCGGTCAGGCCGGTCGACATCGACTGGTGCAGGACCGGATCGAGTGCCTGACCGGTCTGCGCGAGCATGGCCTGCGTGATCACGAGCTCGCCGACCAGGTTGATCAGCTGGTCGACCTTCTCGATCGGGACGCGGATCGAGGTGCTCTCGAGCGCGGTCGCGGGCGGTGCGGGCCGATCGGCTGCCTTGGCGGCCGGCTTCGGGGCCGGCGCAGCGGGGGTCACGGCTGCGGCCGACGCCGCGGCGGGCGCTTCGGACTCGCCGGGCAGGTCGACGAAGAATCCGTAGTCGGCGCCTTCGGTCGCTGCGGGCCGGACCGCGACCTTCGCGGCAGGTGCCGTGGCGGCAGGCGCCGCGGGCACAGCGGCCGGGGCCGCCTGCGCGCCCATCCGGACCTGCGCGCGATCGACGTGGAACGAGAACAGGTCGAGCAGGTCGCCGTCCGAGGTGGAGGTGACGATGCGGTAGCGGCGCATCCCCTCGGCATCGGCGCTGCCGCCGTCGGTGGCCTCGATGCGGCCGAGGCCTGGAATCTCGGTGAACAGCTCGGCCAGGTGCTCGGCCGTCTCGGGTCGCTCGAGCGGTCCGATCGCCAGCTCGATCAGGCGCTCGCCCTCGGCGAGCACCGGCTCGGGCAGCGCGGGCGCGACGGCGACCGGCGCGGGGGCCGCAGGGGCCGCGGCAGCCTGGGCAACCGGTGCGGCGGCGGCCGTGCCGTGCGCCAGCGCACCGATCCGTGCCACGAGCTCGGAGCAGTCGAGCGCCTCGTGCTCGGCCGCGCCGGCCTGGTGGCGCGACAGCAGGTGCTTGAGCGCGTCGCCCGATTCGAGCAGCGTGTCGATCATGCCGATCGTGGCACTCAGCTCGTGGCGACGCAGCTTGTCGAGCAGCGTCTCCATGACGTGCGTGAGGTCGGCGACGTCCTGGAACCCGAAGGTTGCAGCGCCCCCCTTGATGGAGTGGGCGCAACGGAAGATCGCGTTGAGCGCCTCGTCGTCGGCGTGCTCGACGTCGACCTCGAGCAGCAGCGTCTCCATGTTGGCGAGGTTCTCACCCGCCTCCTCGAAGAAGACGCCGTGGAACTGCGACAGGTCGAACGCGCCGCTGTTGTCTTGGGACTGTGTTTCGCTCATCGCGACCTCGCGGGGCTCACTGCGGCAGGACCCTGCCGATGACTTCGAGCAGGCGTGCCGGATCGAAGGGCTTGACCATCCACCCGGTTGCCCCCGCGGCGCGCCCGGCCTGCTTCATCTCGTCGCTCGACTCGGTGGTCAGCACCAGGATCGGCGTGCGCTTGAACCGGTCCTGCTCGCGCAGTTGCTTGATCAGCGTCAGGCCATCCATGCGGGGCATGTTCTGGTCGGTGAGGACCAGGTCGACCTGCTTGCCACCGAGCTTGTCGAGCGCGTCCTGCCCGTCGACCGCCTCGATGACCTCGTACCCCGAACTTCGCAGGGTGAAGGAGACCATCTGACGCATCGAGGCCGAATCGTCCACAGCCAGAATCGAACGCATTCCCATCCTCCGGATCCTCAGAAGAGCTCGACCGAGCCCGCATCCACAGCACGTTGTGCGACCGGGCACGCCCGGTTCACCCATTGAACTTCGCAGCCCTCTTCCTCGCCGCCGAGCGCCGCGTTCCCGAGGCAATCGGCCACCGACACCAGCCGCCGCCGCGCGTGCGCGATCAGCTGGGACGCCATGTCCTGGAACTGCAGCGCGGTCATCGCCGCCCTCAGCTCACCCGCCAGCGCCGGCTGGCGCGGGTCGGAGATGTCGGCGCTGAGCGCATGCGCCCGTCCGAACCGGTCGAGCAGCTGGTCCACCGCATCGGACAGCAGCCGCTCGAGCCGCTCGAGTTCGGTCCCGGCGGCCAGCAGTTCGTCCTGCATGTCCGCCGCGAGCCTCGCGGTCACCGCGCCACTGACTTCTTCAGGTTCTTGATCGCTCATCGCGCTTGATCGCCGTAGGAATCGGATGATTCGTCGCGTGCTAACATACTCACGAGCAAGCCCGCACACCGGAGGTGATTCTCGGTCGCCGAGGCACCGTCCAAACTCGAGAAAAGACCGGGTGCACCCGACCATTTCGCAAGAGCCGACCGACGGTCCGGATACTGCTATCGAGCCGATCCGCCTGCTCGTCGTCGAAGACTCCGAGCTCGACTACGAGCTGCTCGTCCGGTCGCTGCACCGCCAGAACCTGGCGCCCCACTCGGTCCGCGTCGAGGACGAGCCCGGCCTGCGCGCGGCGCTCCGTTCGGGTCCCTGGGACGCCGTGATCTCCGATCACCACCTGCCGCGGTTCTCCAGCGGCGAGGCCCTGCGGATCGTCCGCGCCAGCGGGTCCGACCTGCCGTTCATCATCGTGTCGGGCACCATCGGCGAGGAGGCGGCGGTCGCAGCGATGCAGGCGGGCGCCGACGACTACCTGATCAAGGGTCGCCTCGCGCGGCTGGGACCGGCGCTGCGCAACGCGCTGTCGGCCGCCTCGGCCCGCCGCGAGCGGGGCGCCGCGCAGCAGGCGCTGGCCGAGTCCGAGCGCCGGCTGCGGGCCCTGACCGATCACCTGCAGCAGGCGGTCGAGGACGAGCGGGCCGCGATCGCCCGCGAAGTCCATGACGACGTCGGAGGCATGCTCACCGCGCTGCGCTTCGATCTGTCCTGGATCGAGCGCCACGGCGAGGAGCCCGTGCGGGCGCGGGCCCGCCAGGGGCTGGACACCCTCAACCAGGCGGTGCTGGCGGTGCAGCGGATCATGCGCAACCTGCGGCCGCCGGCGCTCGACGCGGGGATCGTCGCCGCATTGGACTTCCTCGGGCAGCAGTTCTCCAGCCGCACCGGCATCGACACGCAGCTCACCGCCAACCGCGACCGGGTCGAGGTGAGCGAGCAGGTCGCCATCACCGTCTACCGCGTCGCCCAGGAGTCGCTCACCAACGTCGCCAAGCACGCGCAGGCGCGCCGCGCACGCGTCGACCTGGTGGTCCAGGACGACACGCTGTCGCTCGAGATCAGCGACGACGGCATCGGTATCCGCGCGGCCGACATCGACAAGCCCGGCTCCTTCGGTCTGCGCGGGCTGACCGAACGCGTGCGTCAGGTGCATGGCTGGATCGACGTTGCGGTCGGCGAGCGCCACGGCGCGGTGATGCTGACGATCCCCCTGACGCAGCAGGCGGCGTCGCGAATCATCGACGAGAGCGACGCATGATCGACGTGGTGATCGTTGACGACCACGCGCTCATCCGGCGCGGCCTGCGAGACTCGCTGACCGAGGCCGGCGACATCCGCGTGGTCGGAGAGGCCGGCGACTACGGCGCGCTGCGCCAGTTGCTGCGCGAGACGCCGTTCGACGTGCTGCTGCTGGACATCAACCTGCCGGGTCGCAGCGGCCTGGACGTGCTGCACTCGCTGGCCGAGGAGAGCACGCGCGTGCGTGCGCTTGTGCTGACGATGTACCCGGAGGATCAGTACGCGATCCGCGCGCTCAAGGCCGGGGCAATGGGCTACCTGAACAAGTCGGCCGACCCGTCGCAGATCATCACGGCGATCCGCACGCTGGCGGCGGGACGCAAGTACATCACCCCGGCGATCGCCGAGGCGCTCGCCACGCGGCTGTCAGTCGACGACTCCGAGAAGCCGCACGAGCGGCTCTCGGACCGGGAGTTCCAGACGCTGATCCGGCTGGCGGCCGGCCAGCGCCTGTCCGACATCGCCTCCGAGCTCAGCCTGTCCCCGAAGACCGTGTCGGTCTACCGGGCCAGGGTGCTCGAGAAGCTGGCGATGCAGTCGAACGCGGATCTGACGGCTTATTGCCTTAGGAACGGGCTGATCGATTGAGTCAGCCGCCTCTCGGCGGATTCCCGTTCTCGGCGCAGCAGTGCGCCGCAAGCATGCGGCGCCCCCTGACCAGGCTCGCCGCGGTGCGGCTCGAAACCCCTGGTCAGGCAATCGCGACACAGTTCTTTCCGGCGTTCTTCGCCTGGTACATGCCGTCGTCGGCCCGGCCGATCGCCGTCTCCAGCGAATCCTGCGGATCGACGCGGGTCGTGCCGGCCGAGAACGTTATGAAGATCTGCTTCGCGGCGAACATGTACACCTCGCGGGTCAGCTCCCGCTGCGCGCGCACCAGCAGTTCGCGCGCCTGCACGTCGGTCATGCCCGGCAGCAGGATCACGAACTCCTCGCCACCGTAGCGCGCCACGGTGTCGCCGGGTCGCACCTTGCCCTGGAGCAGACCGGCGAGGTGGCGCAGCGCGCCGTCGCCCGCCTGATGCCCGAGCGCGTCGTTGACCCGCTTGAAGTCATCGATGTCCAGCAGCGCGATGGCGAGCGGATCGCCGGTGGCGCGCAGGGACTGCATCGCCCGGTCGAAGGCCTGTTCGAGCCCGGCACGGTTCGCCGTGCGCGTCAGGTGGTCGGTGAGCAGACGCTCGCTGGCCTGCGCCAGTTCGCGCTCGAGCCGCTCGACCTCGCCCTCGAGGGCCTGCGCGCGTTCCGCGCGCTCGTCCAGGTCGCGGCGGGCCTCGTCGAAGGTCTGGTGGACCTGGTTCGCGTCGGCGAGCAGGCTACGCACACGCTCGGCGATCCCCTCGAGCGAATCGGCCGTCGAGATCGCCTGCAGGTGCCCGCTCAGCGTTTCACCGAACGCGGCGGTGTTGGAGCCGAGGTGCGTCATCTGCTGCACGAGATGCGGCAGCAGATCGCGCAGCGACGACACGGCGTCGCGCCGGCTGCGGGTGATCGACTGCTGGGTGACCAGCGCCTGCTGCAGCAGCGAGCGCGCGGCGGCTAGCGTGCGCCGGTCCGCGCCGTCGCGCACCGATTCGCGCACCGCCAGCACCTGCGACTGGATCCAGCTCCCCTCCTCGGCGATCGCCTCGAAGCTGCTGCACAGCGACATCACGATCTCGACGAGCTCGGTATTGACCTTGCGGGTCTTCGCCAGGTCGCGTTGCACGACGAGCGCGGCATGGGCGGCGGCTTCGAGCGCACGTGCGTCGGCCGGCGCTTCAGCGGGCCCCTCGGCGACGTCGGCGGCCGCCGACCGAGCGAGGACGATCGCGGGCGCAGGGCCGGTCGCCACCGCCGGGTCCATCCGCCACTGCACCAGCAGCAGCTCGAGCTGCGCACGCAGCGCCGCGTCGTTCGCCTCGTTCTCGTGCGCGGCGGCGACCATCGCGTCGAGCCGGCGGGCCATCGGCCATTCGCGTCCGGACCGGCCGGCGGCTTCGATCACCGTGGCCAGCAGCGCGCCCCAGCGGCCGCGAGGCGTCTGCGTGCCGATCTGCAGCAGCGTGGACAGCGCCTCGGTCCAGCGCTGCTCGCGCACCGCCGACGAGAGCCCAGCGTAGGTCCCCTCGCCCGGCTCGGCGCGCTGCGTCAGCAGCCGCACCGAGGCCTGCGCGACCTGCTCGGCATCGGCGCCGCCGCTCGGCCCGCCGACCTCCACCCAGGCCCTGCGGTAGTTGCCCGGGGTCGGCGCGAGCTTGCGCTCGGCGAGAAGACGGATCGTCGCGCGGGCGGCGTCCGTGGCCGACATCGCCAGGTTGTCGGTGCGAACGGGCGCGGTCGATGGCTGGGACAGCTTCATGCAGCGACCTCGGTGGCAGCGACGCCGTACGCATCGGCGAAGGCGAGCGCCTCGTCGATGGGCACCGCGCGGCCGAACAGCCAGCCCTGCTGCATCGGGCAGCCGAGCTCGATCAGGACCCGGCGCTGCGCGTCGGTTTCGACGCCCTCGGCCACCACCCGCAGATGCAGGTTGGCGCCGAGCTCGACGATCGCCCGCGCCACTGCCCGGCTGCGCTCTGACGCGTCGACGTCCTGGACGAACGAGCGATCGATCTTGAGCGTGGTCAGCGGCAGCCGCGTCAGGTAGGCGAGCGACGAGTAGCCGGTCCCGAAGTCGTCGACCGCGAGGCCGGCGCCGAGCGCGCGCAGCGCGGTCAGCTCGGCCACCGCCACCTCGGCGTCTCGCATCATCCCCGACTCCGTCAGCTCGACCTCCAGGCGATCGGCCGGTACGCCGCTCGCCTCGAGGGCCGCACGGAGCACTGCGGGCAGGCGACCGGTGCGCAGCTGCTGCGCGGACAGGTTCACCGACATCAGGCAGTCGCGGTGACCCCGACGCCGCAATGCGGCGAGCGCCTCGCACGACTCGACGACCGCCCATTCCCCGAACGGCACGATCAGGCCGGTCTCCTCGGCCAGCGGGATGAACGTGCCCGCGGGCTGGGTCTTGCCGCCGCGGACCCATCGCATCAGCGCCTCGAAGCCGACCACGCGACCGTCAGTCGCATCGACCTGCGGCTGGAAATGCATCGACAGCTCCCGTCGGGACAGTGCGTAGTGCAGGTCGCGCTCCATCTCGAGCCGATCGAGTCCAGCCCCCTCCATCAGCGGCTCGAAGGCCAGCGCAGCGTTGCCGCCGGCAGCCGAGGCCGTGCGCCGCGCGAGCTCCGAGCGGGCGATGCGCCGCGCCGGGGGCTCGTCGTCGTCGCCGACGTGGACGCCGACCGAGGCGCGCAGGAACAGCTCGCGCGAGGCGATGCGGAAAGGTTCGTGAAGCGCCTCGACCGCACGCCGCCCGATGGCGAGCGCTGCGTCGCGGTCGGCCAGCCCCTCGAGCAGCAGCGCGAACGCATCGCCGCGCAGGCTCACCACGGCTTCGATCCAGCCGTGCGCGCCGCGCTCGGCGCCGTCTGCCGACAGCCGGCGCAGCCGCTGTGCGAGCTGCACGACCAGCCGATCGGTGGACTCCTGCCCGAGCGTCTCGCCGATCTGGCGGAAGCGGTCGATGTCGAGCACCGCGAGGCCGAGCCGACCGACCGCCTGCGGGGGCCGCGGCCGCTGCAGCCGCTCGAGCAGCCAGGTCCGGTTCGGCAGGCCGGTCAGCCCGTCATAGTGGGTCAGTCGGTAGACGGCCGCGTCGCCCCCCTCGGACGGCGTCACGTCATCCACCGCGCCGCTCACCTCGAGCGCGCCGCCGGCCGTGCACAGCACCTGGTGGACATCGATGCGCAGCCGTCGCAGCCGTCCGGCGCGGGTCCGCACCTCGAGTTCGCGCTGCACCGTCGGACCGCCCGCGAGCAGGCGCGCCATCGCCCGCCGCAATCCGCGGCGGTCTCCGGGCGAGATCAGCGCGAGCAGGTGACGGTCGTGCAGCGAGGCCGGCGGATCGTGCCAGTCGAGCAGCCTGAAGAGGTCGGCGCTGCCGCGCATGCGCCGGGCGTCGGGCTGCCAGTCGAAGGCCCCGACCGGGGCGGCCTGCACCGCCGAACCCGGCGCGGCACGACCGCGTCCGGCGTCGCGCTCGAGCCGCGCCATGTGCAGCATCCGCCGGATGCGATGCGCCAGCAGCGTCCAGTTGCCCGACTTGATGCAATAGTCGGAGGCACCGGCCTCGCAGGCGCGACGCGTCGCCTCGTCCTCGTCGAGCGAGGTCAGCATCAGCACCGGGAGCGCCTCGCCGCGCGGCATCGCCCGCACCCGTCGGCAGAACTCGAAGCCGTCCATCCCCGGCATCAGGACGTCGGCGACCACGCAGTCGATGCCGTCGGCACCGAGCGCCGCGAGCGCGTCGTCGGGCCGGTCGAAGTCGAGGACCTCGAAGCCGCGTTCGCGCAGTGCACGGGCGGTCAGCAACAGCCCCATCGGGTCGTCGTCGACCAGTATCAGGCGCACGCCGGGCTCGGCGTCGGTCATCGGGAGGGAAGCGGCAACGGGCATGCGTTGGAGCGTCTTCTGAAGGCAGTCGTCGACTTGCGTGTTGTCGGCAGGCCCGCGGCGATCTCGATCCCTGCGGAAGCCATCGGCCGACGAACGGCCCGTGACGCCCGAAGGGGTGCAGCCGGCGTTTTTGGGGTAAGGTTGCGCCGACCCCCTGCCGCATGACCCAGCCCCTCCACCGTCTCGTGCCCCGCCGCGGCCGACGCAGTCATCGCACGACCGCACACGGCGCGGCGGCGGCGTCCTGCATCGTCCCGACGCTCGACGCCTGGGCGGCCCAGCCGGGTGCCGGCGACGGGAACCTGCCGCTGGCCGTCCTGGCGATCGCGGTCGCCGCGCTGGGCGGCCTCGGGCTGGTGGCCGCGCGGCGCCTGTTCGCAGCCGGCCGCCGGGCCGCCGCGCCGGCCCGCGAGGCCCCTTCGGCGACGCCGCAGGTCGTGCTCCGGGGGGATGCTCCGCCCCTGCCGGCAGTCCCCCCTGCATCGCCGCTCGGCGTGCGTGCGACCGCGGAGCTCGACGTGTTCCGCCGGCTCAGCCGGGACGTGTACTGGGAGCAGGACGAGCACGGCGTCCTCACCCGTGTCGACGACGGCTCGGGCGGCTCGCCGCTCAAGCTGCGGCTCGGCGAGCACCGCTGGGACGGCGGGGCGCAGCCGCTCGAGTCGTCCGACTGGGAGGCACATCGCCACACGATCGCCCAGCGCGAGCCGTTCTCCGACTTCGCATGGGTCTGGGTGGACCCCGCCGGCCGCGTGCGCGTCGCGATCGACAGCGGGATGCCGCGCTTCGATGCATCGGGCCGGTTCACTGGCTACGCCGGGCTGTCGCGCGACGCCGGCGCCGAGACGGTCGCCGACCGGGCCCGCAGGCTGGCGATGGCCGCGCTGCTGGCGGTCGCCGAGCCGGTGGTGTGGATCGAGGCGGGCACCGGATCGACCCCCGGCTGGCATGTCATCTGGGCGAATGCCGCCGCCTGCCGGCTGTTCGACCGGACCGAGCGCGAGCTGCGCCAGGTGCCCTGCCGCGCGCTCTTCGGGCCCGACTCGCAGGCGGCGGCGGCCAGCCTCGAGCAGTCGCTGCGCGCACGCCGCGATGTACGCATGCACGTCGACCTGTCGCGCAAGTACGGCGAGGTCCGCTCGGTGGAGGTCCGCCTCGAGCCGCTGCCTGGTGAGAGCGCGCTGCGCCCGTGCGCCGCGCTGCTGATGCACGACCGGTCGGCGGACCAGGAGCGGCTGCAGCAGGACGGCCGGGCGATCGAGCGGCTGCGCAGCAAGATGCGCGAACGCTCGCTCGAGCTCGAGGTGACGGCCAAGGAACTCGAGTCGTTCACGTACACCGTGTCGCACGACCTGCGGGCGCCGATCCGCGTCGTCGAGGGCTTCGCGCGGATCCTTCAGGAAGACTACGACGACCGGCTCGACCGCATCGGCCACGACCATCTGCAGCGGATCCTTAGCGCGGCCTCGCGGATGACGCAGATGATCGACGCACTGCTCGGGCTGTCGCGCCTGTCGGGCCAGCCGACCGTGCCCGAGCAGGTCGATCTCTCGCGGCTGGCCGACACCATCGCCGAGGAGCTGCGCGGCGCGGACGCCCAGCGCCGCGTGTCGGTGCGCGTGCAGCCCGGGCTGCTGGTCGAGGGCGACCGCACGCTGCTGCGCGTCATGCTCGAGAACCTGCTGGGCAACGCGTGGAAGTACTCCTCCAAGCGACCCGACGCCCAGATCGAGTTCGGCTGCAGCGGTCTCGGACCGGATGCGGTCTACTGCGTCGCCGACAACGGCGAGGGGTTCGACATGCGTTTCGCCGATCGGCTGTTCGGGGTGTTCCAGCGCCTGCACAGCGCGAGCGAGTTCCCGGGCACCGGTGTGGGGCTGGCTACCGTGCAGCGCATCGTGCGGCGCCACGGCGGCCGCGTCTGGGCCGAGTCCGAACCCGGCCGCGGCAGCCGCTTCTACTTCACGCTGTGGGAGAAAGCGGGCCGCTGAGCAGCGTGGCCGCCGCGACGATCTCGGCGCCCAGCGCGCTCTCGCTGCGGCCGCGCCCCGCCGCCATCGACGCCAGCATCCGGCGCGCCGCGACCGGCGAGAGCCTGTGCCGCTCCATGAGGATACCGATGGCGACCGACTCGGGCGCATGCTCGCCGTTAACGCTGCGCGCACGCTCGATCAGGTCGACCGCGGCACCGAACGCATCGGACACCGGCACGGTCGCCGGCATCGTCTCGAACGGGAACGACACCGCGGGCTCGCCCGCGGCGCCGGAATCGGCCGGTGCGGCGGACTCGGCCCGCGAGCCCGAGCGTGCGAGCGCCGACTCGACCGCCGGCACGATCTGCCGGACGTCGAGTGGCTTGACCAGGTAGGCGAGCGCGCCGAACTCGACCGCCTGCCTGACGATGCGCTCGTCGTTGAACGCCGACAGGAACATGAACGGGGTGCCGACGTGGTCGCGCAGGTACGCCGCCACGTCGAGACCGGTCTTGCCGTTCATCCGCATGTCGAGGAGCGCCAGATCGGGGTGCCGCTCGCGGGCCAGCAGGATCGCATCGTCACCGTTGTCGGCCTCGACCACGTCGTAGCCGGCGGTCTTCAGACCGTGCACCAGCGTCGCCAGCACCAGCCGGTCGTCGTCGCATACCAGGATCGTCGCGCGGACGTCGCTCATCGGGACCTCTGTGGAATCGGGACCGCGGCGTCCTCGCCGCGCTCGCGCAGTGCGGGACGCGTGATCTCGGCACGCGCGGTGACCCGCTCGTCGCACTGGGCGAGATCGAGCCGGGCACCGCGCCGGGGCAGCAGCGCCTTGACCAGCCCGAGGCCGGACGGCGACGGGCCGAGCCGCGCGAAATCGAAGCCCTCGGGCAACGTGCCGCGGCTGCTGATCTCGAGCGCGATCCCGCCCTCGACGGCATCGAGCCGCACCGTCACCGGCGAGCCCGCGGCGCGGTGCTTGATGGCATTCGTGGCGAGCTCGTTGACCACCAGCGCGAGCGGCACCGCCTCCTGCTCGGGCAGCAGCCAGCGGTCGATGTCTTCGTCGTCGACGCCGAGCGCCAGCGCGATGCCGAAGGTGCGCCCGAGGTTCTCGAAGACCGCGGCGATCACGCGGCGCGCCACCAGCGCCTCGCCGTCGCGTACCTGCAGCCCGTGCACCTGCGCGATCGCCTGGATGCGGCCGACGACCTCGACCAGCGACTCGGCGAGCTCGGGCCGGCTCGAGGCGCTCTGCTGCAGCAGCCCGGCCACGCCCTGCAGGTTGTTCTTGATGCGGTGATGGACCTCGCGCACCAGCATGTCGCGCTGCTTGATCGCGTCCTCGAGGCGGGCCTGCTCGAGGCGCAGCGTCTCGGTGATGTCCTCGGCCACGGCGAACAGCCGGTCGGCGCCCGGGCCGCCCGTCCCGTCGGTGGGGACCGCGAGGCCGTCCGGCGCCGCTGCCCGCCCGAAGACCCGCAGCCGCACCGCGCGCACGCCCTGCCCGGGCGGCTGCAGGCGGATCACCGTCTCGTTCGCATGGCCCGGCGCCTGGGCGTCGAACATCGCGGCCAGCTCGCCGCGATGCTCGGGCAGCACGTGGTCGAAGAGCGCGAGCGGTCGGGCGACCAGGTCGGCCATCGGCGTGCCCCAGACCGCCTCGAAGCGACCGTTCACGTAGTCCACCGCCGCCAGCCCCGGCTGCGCGACGAAGATCGCGTCGTCGACCAGCTCGGCGAACTGGCGGAAGCGCTCCTCGGTCTCGATCAGCTCGTCGCGCAGCGTGCGCTCGCGGGTGACGTCGTGCACGACCGTCAGGCGCATCGGCCGGCCGTCGAGGTCCTCGAGTTCTCGGTCGATGCGGTCGATCCAGCGGGTCGAGCCGTCGTCGCGTGTCCACAGGCTGCGCTGCCGCGCGCCGCGCCCGTTCGGCTCGAAGCGCGCCTCGCCGATCGCGTCGGGCAGGCCGATCAGCCGGTCACGCGAGCGCCCGACGATGTCCTCGAGCATGCGGTTGACCAGCGAGACGCGCCCGCCCGAGTCGGAGATCATCAGGCCGACCGGCGCCTGCTCGAAGAAGCGCTCGAAGCGCTGCCAGTAGGCGCGGAGCCGCTGCTGCATGCGGATCTCCTCGGTCTCGTCGTGCAGCGTGATCAGCTCGATGCGCGAGCTGTCCGAGGCATGCGTGGTGTGGCGCATGAGCCTGCAGATGCGCACGGTCCCGTCGCGCTGCATGATCCGCCGGGTCAGCGTCAGCGGCAGATGCTCGCCGCGCAGCGCGCGCTGGCGCTGCTCGAGGATCATCTCGCGGTCCTCGGGCGCCATCCATTCGATCGGGTCGCGCCCGATCAGGTCCTCGGGCCGGTAGCCGAACGTCTCGCAGTACGACCGGTTGACCTTGAGCATGCGGAAGTTCGCATCCTGGATCGACTTCGGCGACGGCGATTCCTCGAACAGCAGCCGGAACATCTCGTTGTCTCGGATGACCTCGTCGACGCGCTGCCGGTCGGCGGTCAGGTCCTCGGTCAGCGAGCAGATCCAGAAGCCGCCGCGCGGATCGGCGGTGACCCGCGAGCGCACGCGCAGCATCAGCGTGACGCCGTCGCGGCGCACGTAGCGGCGCTCGAAGGTGTGGGCGCCGCCTTCGGCGGCGAGCCTCGTCCACTGCCCCGAATCGGCGCGCAGCCGCATGGACTCCTCGAGATGCTCCGGGGCGACCATGAACACCGGGTCCCGACCGATCAGCTCGGACGGCTCGTAGCCCATCAGCGCGCAGTAGGCCGGGTTGACCGCGATGATCCGCATGTCGGTGCCCTGCACGCACGACGGCAGCGGCGAGCGGGTGAAGAAGGCGTCGTGCCAGCGGCGCAGCAGGTCGACCTCGGCGCGCGCCGGATTCGCGTCGGAGATGGGCGTCGCCACGCACAGCAGGCGCGGGCCGTCGGCGTGCGTCTCGATCTCGGCGGCGACCCTCACCCGAACCCGCGAGCCGTCCGCGCAGCCCCAGGCCGCCTCCCAGGACACCGGTCCCTCGCCGGCGATGCGCCGTGCCAGCGGCCCCGCGCCCGAGGCGGACAGCGCCTCGTCGAGCCGCTCGCCACGCACGCCGCCGTCCCAGCCGAGCCGCTCGCGGGCGGCACGGCTCCAGGCGAGCACGCGGCCGTCGAGCGAGACATGCAGCAGCATCACGCCGAGTGCATCGAGCGCCGACGCGAGCGGTGCGGGACGGTTCGGGGCGCGAACGGACGCGGGGGCGGCAGCGCCGACGCGCGGGGTCGACCCCGCTTCGGCAGCGACACCCCGACCATCCGCCCCAGGCGCGGAAGGCACCTGGGATGCGACGGTGTCGGTCGGCGGCTCGGCGGCTGGAGAAATCGGCAGGAGCGTGCTCATCGGTCGGAGCGGCCTCCCGTCGAGTGCGGGAGCCCTGGCCGATTCTGCCACGTTGCGCGGTGCGCGGCGCGATCCGGCGAGGCATACTGGCCGGCTATCAGGGGGCCGACATGCACCGACCGAACCTCGACGCCCTGCGCGTCGACCTCGCCGCCGCGCTGCGCGGCGCCGCCCGCCACGGGCTGAACGAAGGCGTCTGCAACCACTTCAGTCTCGAGGTGGGCGACGACCGCTACCTGATCAACCCGCAGGGACTGCACTGGTCCGAGGTGACAGCGGGCGACATGCTGCTGATCGACGGCGAGGGCCGCGTGCTCGAGGGGCGCCATCCGCTCGAGCCCACCGCGTTCTTCATCCACAGCCGCATCCACCGCCGCCAGCGGCACGCGAAGGCGGTGCTGCACACCCACATGCCGTACGCGACCGCACTGACCTTCGTCGAAGGCGGCCGCCTCGAATGGTGCGGCCAGGGGGCGCTGCGCTTCCACGGTCGCGTCGCCTACGACGACACCTACAACGGGCTGGCCCTCGACACCGCCGAGGGCGACCGGATCGCCGCCCAGCTCGACGGCGGGCGCGACGTGATGTTCATGGCGAGCCACGGCGTCACCGTCGTCGGCCGCTCGCTCGCCTGGGCGTTCGACGACCTGTACTACCTCGAGCGCGCCTGCATGCACCAGGTGCTGGCGGTGCAGGCCGCGGCCGGCCGGCCGCTGCGCCGCGTGCCGGAGGCGGTCTGCGCGTCGGTCGCCGCCCAGATCGAGGGCGAGCGCCAGCAGTCGGACCTGCACTTCGAGTCGCTCAAGCGACTGCTCGACCGCGACGCGCCCGGCTGGCGCGCGCCCTGAGCGGAGACCGCGGATGTCCGAGATCCTGCGCAGCCATCTCGCCGGCCGTTGGATCGGCGAGACCGCCGCGACGCCGCTGGCGCACGCGGTCACCGGTGACATCGTCGCCCACACCCACCGCGAGCAGCCCGACTTCGGCGAGGCGCTCGCCTTCGCCCGGGGCGACGGACTGCGCGGCCTGCTCGCACTCGACTTCCAGCGCCGGGCCTCGATCCTGCGCGCACTGGCCAAGCGGCTCGCCGAGCGCAAGGAGGCGCTCTACGCGATCTCGGCCTGGACCGGCGCCACGCGCCGCGACGGCTGGGTCGACATCGAGGGCGGCATCGGCACGCTGATCGCGTACGCATCGCTCGCCGCCGCCGAGCTGCCTTCGGGCAACCTGCTGCACGAGGGTCCGCCGAGCTCGCTCGGCAAGCGCAACACCTTCGCCGGCACGCACGTGCTGGTGCCGCGCCGCGGTGTCGCCGTCCATGTCAACGCGTTCAACTTCCCGGTCTGGGGCCTGCTCGAGAAGTTCGCCCCGGCCTTCCTGGCCGGCATGCCCTGCATCGCCAAGCCCGCGACCGCCACCGCCTACCTCGCCGTCGCGCTGGTCCGGGAGATCGAGGCGACCGGGCTGCTGCCGCCGGGCGCGCTGCAGCTGGTGGTCGGCGGCGTCGGCGACCTGCTCGATCGGCTCGACGGCCAGGACGTGCTCACCTTCACCGGCTCGGCGGACACCGCCGCGCGGCTGCGCACCCATCCGAACCTGGTGCGCTGCTCGGTGCCGTTCAACGCCGAGGCGGACTCGCTCAACGCGGCGATCCTGGGTCCGGACGTCGAGCCGGGCAGCGTCGAGTTCGGCCTCTTCGTCGACGAGGTGGTGCGCGAGATGTCGGCGAAGGCCGGCCAGAAATGCACCGCGATCCGTCGGGCGATCGTGCCGCGCGCACGGCTCGACGCGGTCGCCTCGGCGCTGCGCGGCAAGCTCGCGGCGCTCGTGGTCGGCGACCCCGCGCTCGAAGGCGTGCAGATGGGCGCGCTGGCCTCGCGCGATCAGCAGGCCGACGTGGCCGAGCGGGTCGCGATGCTCGCTCGCGACTGCGAGACGGTCTTCGGTGCGGCCGACGGCTTCGCGCCGCGCGGCGAGCGCACCGCGGGCGGCGCGTTCTTCGCGCCGACGCTGCTGCTCTGCCCGCGCCCGCTCGAGACGGCGTCCGTGCACGAGATCGAGGCCTTCGGCCCGGTCGCCACGCTGATGCCCTACGACGGACTGGACGAGGCGATCACGCTCGCCGCGCGCGGACGCGGCAGCCTGGTCGCGACGCTGGTCACCGCCTCGCCCGCGGTGGCCGCCGAGGCCGTGCCTCGGCTCGCCGCCTGGCACGGCCGCCTGCACGTGCTCGATGCGGAATCGGCAGCCGAGTCCACCGTCCACGGCTCGCCGCTGCCCGGCCTCAAGCACGGCGGCCCGGGCCGTGCCGGCGGCGGCGAGGAGCTGGGAGGCCTGCGTGCCGTCACGCACTACCTGCAGCGCGCCGCGGTCCAGGGCTCCCCGACCATGCTGACCGCCATCACCGGCGAGTACGTGCGCGGCGCGAAGGTCACCGAATCGGACGTCCATCCGTTCCGCAAGCACTTCGAGGACATCGCGGTCGGCGACTCGCTGCTGACTCACCGGCGCACGGTGAGCGAGGCCGACATCGTGATGTTCGGCGGTCTGTCGGGCGACTACTTCTACATGCACTTCGACGAGCCCGCGGCCCGCGCCAGCGCGTTCGGCAAGCGCATCGCGCACGGCTATTTCGTCCTGTCGGCGGCGGCCGGCCTCTTCGTCTGGCCTTCGCCCGGCCCGGTGCTCGCGAACTACGGGCTCGACACGCTGCGCTTCGTGAAGCCGGTCGGCATCGGCGACACCATCCAGGCGCGTCTGACCTGCAAGCGCAAGACCGACCGCCCCGCGAAGGGCGACGGGCCGGGCCAGGGCGTGGTCGCCTGGGACGTGCAGGTGACGAACCAGGACGGGGCGCTGGTCGCCTCTTACGACATCCTCACGCTCGTCGCGAAACGTACCGCGCCCTGAGCGCGCGCCGTCGCGTGCACGGCGCACCGCGGCGGCACGTGGCGCGCCGCGCACGCACCCCTGTCGTGCACGAGGCGCCCCGTTTTTGTAGACAGACGCCCCCCAGATTGCCGACAATCGTACCGTGACCTCGTCGATCGAGGTCGGTGTCGATGGCACGCCTCGTGCTTGGACACGACGATGCGGAGCGTACGATGAGCCAGCCTCAACGCCTGACCCTGGAGGACGTGGTCCACCGGTACGCCGGTTCGACCGCAGTCGACCGGGTGTCGCTCGACATCGAGCCCGGCGAACTGGTGGCGCTGCTCGGACCCAGCGGATGCGGCAAGACCACGCTGCTGCGGATCATCGCCGGCTTCATCGCGCAGACCTCCGGGCGCGTGGTGATCGGCGATCGCTGCGTCGATGCGCTCGCGCCCCGCCAGCGCGAGGTGGGCATCGTCTTCCAGAACTACGCGCTGTTCCCGCACCTGACGGTCGCCGACAACGTGGCCTACGGGCTGGCGGCCCGCGGCGTCGCGCGCTCGGCCCAGCGCGCGCGTACCGCGGAGATGCTCGAGCTCGTGCAGATGGCCGCGCTCGCCGAGCGCCTGCCGCGCGAGCTGTCGGGAGGCCAGCAGCAACGCGTCGCGCTCGCGCGTGCGCTCGCGGTGCAGCCGCGCATCCTGCTGCTCGACGAGCCGTTCGCGGCGCTCGACAAGAACCTGCGGCTCGACATGCAGATCGAGATCAAGCGCATCCAGCGCGCGGCCGGAATCACCGCGATCATCGTCACGCACGACCAGGAGGAGGCGCTCAGCATGGCCGACCGGGTCGCGGTGCTGAACCGCGGTCGGCTCGAGCAGTTCGACACGCCGTCGGCGGTCTACGACCGGCCGGCGACGCTCTTCGTCAACCGCTTCGTCGGCAGCGTCAATGCGGTCTCGGGCACGCTGCGCTCGATCGACGGCGCACGCGCGAGCGTGGAACTCGCCGGCGGCCTGCGCCTCGAGGCGCGCGCCCCCTCGGTGCCGATCGCTGTGGGCGCCGAGGTCGTCGCCTGCGTGCGCCCGGAGAACCTGCGCATCGTCGAGACCGATGCCGGCTTCGGCGGCACCGTGGAGATCGGCATGCCGCTCGGCGCGATCGTCGTGCACGAGATCGTCGGCGACGACGGGCGTCGCCTGAAGCTCGCCGAGCCCCGACAGCCCGGCGTCGAGCCGCGTGCCCCCGGCACCGCGGTGAGGCTCGCGCCGGTCGCGCCCGAGACCGTGTCCCTGTTCCCCGCGCCCTGAGCGGCCCGACCGCCGCCGGCCTGCTCCACTGCCCTCTGCCCAGCCCGCGCCCCTTCCCGACGACCTGATCCTCCACTTCGAGCCGAGACCCACGATGCCCAACCGACGCGATGCACTCTCCGCAGCCCTGACGCTGGGCGCGCTCCAGCTCTTCCCCGCGCTCTCGCACGCCCAGGCTCGCCGCCTGGTGTTCGCGACCTTCACCGGCAGCTGGGAGGAGGCGCACCGCGACGTGCTGGTGCCGCATTTCCGCCGCAACAACAACAACGCAGAGATGACGCTCGACCCGATGCTGTCGGTCGACCAGATCGCGAAGGTCACCGCCGCCCGCAACGCACCGCCGATCGACGTGATGCTGCACGACCCGGGTCCGGCGCTGGTCGCCATCGGGCAGGACCTGGTCGATCCGTTCCCGGTGGCCACCAGCACGCACTACAAGGACCTGATCGCCGAAGCGCAGGATCCGATGGGCCCGGCCATCTTCTTCCAGGCCGTCGGCCTCACCTACAACCCCGAGAAGGTCAAGACGCCGCCGACCTCCTGGGCGGACCTGTGGAAGCCGGAGTTCAAGGGCCGCGTCGGCATCACCAACCTGAACTCCACGCTCGGCACCGGCTGGCTGGTCGAGATCTCGAAGATGCGCGGCGGCTCGGAGTCGAACGTCGAGCCGGGCTTCAAGGCGATCGAGGAGCTCAAGCCCAGCCTCGCCGCGGTCGCAGCCAATCCCGGCGCACTCGCCACGCTGTTCCAGCAGGGCCAGATCGACATCAGCCCGGGCAACTTCAACGCGATCCAGATCCTCAAGGCCCGTGGCGTGCCGGTCGAGTTCGTCAAGCCCAAGGAGGGCACGATCGCCTTCAAGACGACCGCGCACGTCGTCAAGAACTCGCCCAACAAGGCGCTGGCGGCTGCGCTCATCGAGTCGGCGATGTCCCCCGAGGTGCAGTCGCGGCTGATGAAGAGCCCCTACCTGATCGTCCCGACCAACACCAAGGTCGCGATGGAAGGCGAAATCCAGAAGGTGCTGGCGCGCGACCACGCCGATCTGAAGAAGAGCTTCGTCTTCCAGGACTGGAAGAAGATCAACGAGCAGCGCGCCTCGTGGATCGAGCGCTTCAACCGCGAGATCCGCGTCTGACATGGCCGCGAGCGCGTCCGGCGTCGTGGGTCGCGGCGCCTCGCCCCTGAGGCTCGCGCTGCCGCTGGCGCTGTTCTCGGCGCTGTTCTTCGTCGCGCCCCTGGTGCTGCTCGGCCTGGTGAGCCTCTTCGACGACACGCAGATGACCCGGATGGGCCTCGCCCAGTGGCGCAAGCTGCTGGGCGACACCTTCACCTGGCGGGTGCTCGGTTCGACGCTGTGGCTCGGCGTGCAGGTCACCGCGCTGTGCCTGGTGATCGGCTTCGCGCTGGCCTGGGCCTACGTGCGCTGCCCGCGCTGGCTGCAGACGGTGCTGATCGTCGTCATCGTGCTGCCGCTGCTCACCAGCGTGGTGGTGCGCACCTTCGCATGGATCGTGATCCTCGGCCGCCAGGGCATCGTCAACTCGCTGCTCGCCGCGATCGGCTGGATCGATTCGCCGCTCAAGCTCCTGTACACGAACGGCGGGCTGGTGGTGGCCCTGGCGAACGTGCAGCTGCCGCTGATGACGCTGCCGCTGATCACCGCGCTGCAGAAGCTCGACCCCAACCTGCAGGACGCCTCCGCCGCACTCGGCGCCGGCGCCTGGACCACGTTCCGGCACATCACCGTGCCGCTCGCGCTGCCCGGCATCCTCGCCGGCTGCCTGCTGACCTACGCGGCGGCCATCACCGCGTTCATCACGCAGTCGCTGGTCGGCGGCGGCCAGATGCTGTTCATGCCGATGTACCTGTACCAGCAGGCCTCGACGCTGCAGAACTGGCCCTACGCCGCGGCGATCTCGATCCTGTTCCTGGTCGCGGTGCTGCTGTGCGTGTCGCTGTTCAACGCGCTCGGCCGGCTCTCGCGCGGCCTCGCGCCGGCCTGAGGGAGCGACGCACGCCATGGCCCGTCGCCGCATCGACCCCCAGACGCTCGCCCTGCACGGCGTGCTGTGGGGACTCGCCGTCTGCGCGATCGCGCTGCTCCTCGCGCCGACGGTGATCGTCGTCGTGGTCTCGTTCACCAGCGGCTACTCGCTGCGATTCCCGCCGCCGGGCTACTCGCTGCAGTGGTACCAGGCGCTGCTCGATGCGTGGCAGCTGCACTTCGCCGCCGGCAACAGCCTGAAGGTCGCCGCGGCGACGACCGTCCTGTCGGTCGTGCTCGGCGTCGGCGGCGCGATGGGCATCTCCCGCTCCGCCACCTGGACGGCGCGCGTGCTCGACTCGCTGTTCATGTCACCGCTGGTGCTGCCGGCGCTCGCCTTCGGCCTGTCGGCACTGATCTACTTCTCGCGGCTCGGGCTGCAGGTGTCGATGACGACACTGGTGATCGGGCACACGGTGGTCTGCGTGCCCTACGTGGTGAGGACGACGGTGGCCGCGCTCGCGCAGCTGCCCGGCGCGCTGCTCGAGAGCTCGGAGAGCCTCGGCGCCAGCCGCTTCTACACCTTCCGCCACGTGACGCTGCCGCTGATCGCGCCGGGGGTGGCCGCCGGTGCGTTCATCGCCTTCATGTCCTCGTTCGACAACGTGCCGGTCTCGCTGTTCCTGCGCGACGCGAACACCGACATGCTGCCGATCCGGATGTGGGCGGACCTCGAGGGCAAGCTCGACGTGACGATCGCCGCGGTCTCGAGCGTGCTGATCGGCGTCACGCTGGTGCTGATCGTGGTGATGGAGCGACTGACCGGCATCAGCCGACGCATCCGCTGAGAAGCCGTCTTCCCGGCTCCGCTTCGGCGGCCCCTCAGGCCCCGGCGGTCTGGGGCTGCGGCGACACGCTCACCGCGTCGCGTCCGCCGGTCTTGCTGCGGTACATCGCGCGATCGGTGCGGTCGATCGCGGCGGGCAGGGTCTCGTACCGGTCGATCGCGGCGCGCCGCCCGAAGGCCGTGCCGCGCGACGCGCCCGTGCCCAGCTGGCCCGCAGGCCCACGGCGCCGCGGATCAGCGCACCGAAGCGACCACGCCCGCCACCGCGGCGGTCAGCCGCTTGCCTGCATCGATGTGCAGGAACTCGTTCGGGCCGTGCGCGTTGGACTGCGGCCCGAGCACGCCGGTGATCATGAACTGCGCGTCCGGGAACCGCTCGCCGAGCATGTTCATGAACGGGATCGTTCCGCCCTCGCCGATCCAGGCCGCCGGCCGCCCCCAGGCGGCCATCGACGCGGCGTCCGCGGCCTGCTTGAGCCACGGGGCGGTGGGCGGCGCGTTCCAGCCAGTGGCGCCGTGCGCGTCGGAGAAGCTCACGCGCGCGTTGTACGGCGGATCGGCCTCGAGCACGCGCTTCATCAGCGCCGCGGCGCGCTCGCCGTCGACGGTCGGCGGCAGCCGCAGCGACAGCTTCAGTGAAGTCTTCGGGCGCAGCACGTTGCCGGCCGACGCGATGCCCGGCAGGTGCTCGGCGCCGGTCACCGACAGCGCGGGCCGCCAGGTGCGGTTCAGGATCGCCTCGACCGGGTCGGTGGTCGTCGGCATGGAATGCGCGTGGGCATCCGGGCCGTGGTTGCAGCCGACCCACGGGAACTGCTTCCAGACGATGTCACCGAGGATCTCGCCGGCGGCGTGCGCCTGCTCGATGCGTTCCTGCGGGATCGGGGCGTGCAGCGCCTCGGGAATGAGGCGCCCGGTGTCGACGTCGTCGAGCCGGTTCAGCAGCTTGCGGGCGATCCGGAACGACGAGGGCACGAGCCCGCTCGCGTTGCCCGAGTGCACGCCCTCCTGCAGCACCTCCACGGTCAGCACGCCGCCCACCAGGCCGCGCAGCGAGGTGGTGACCCAGAGCTGCTCGTAGTTGCCGCAGCCCGAGTCCAGGCCGGCAACCAGCTGCACCTGGCCGAAGCGCGGCGCGAGCTTGGCGAGGTAGTCGGGCAGGTCCGGACTGCCGCTCTCCTCGCAGGTCTCGATCAGGCCGACGCAGCGCGGGCGCGCCACCTTGCGGGCGTCGAGCGCCTGGATGACGGTCAGCGCCGAGTACAGCGCATAGCCGTCGTCGGCCGCGCCGCGTCCGTACAGGCGACCGTTCTCGATCACCGGCTTCCAGGGGCCGAGGTCCTCGCGCCAGCCGGTCATCTCGGGCTGCTTGTCGAGGTGGCCGTAGAACAGCACCGTGCGGTCCTCGCCCAGGCCGTGGGTGGCCGGGACGTCGAAGAAGATGCAGGGGGTGCGGCCGTCGATCGAGATCACCTCGACCTTCAGGCCGGCGATCGGCTGCGCGCGCGCCCAGGCGGCGGCGGCCTCGATGGCGGCGGCGATGTGGCCGTGGGCGGCCCAGCTCGCGTCGAACGCCGGCGACTTGGCCGGCAGCTTCACGTACTCGACCAGGCGGGGCACGAGGTCCTCGTCCCACTTGGCGTCGATGATCGGGCGAAGGTCGGACAGGTTCATCTCGGAGGGCTCCAGGTCGGTCGGTCGATGATAGCGGCAATCCCGGACCGCACGGCCTGCACCCGACGAGCGCGCGCCGGGGCCGCCGCCTATACTCGGCGCGGTCACGCCGAAGCCGATGAGCCCCCGCCGCCCCCGCCCGCCCCGCATCGCCCCCGGTCTCGCCCGGGCCGGCGCGGTGCTGCTCGGCGCCGCCGCACTGATCGCAGCGGTCGCCTCGCTGCTCGGCTGGCCGCACCGCGAGCGCGCGCCGCGCCCGGTTGCCGCGAGCGCCGCCGCGGACCCGCCCGGGACCGGCGCCGAGCATCCGGCGCTGGCCCGCCTGCGCGCGCACTCGCGCGAGTTCGAGCCGACACTGCTGAAGGTGGTCGACGGGGTGCACGTCGCCGTCGGCGACGGCCTGGCCAACTCGATCCTGATCGAGGGCACCGACGCCGCGATCGTCGTCGACACGATGGAGAGCGCCGAGGCCGCGACCAAGGTGCTCGCGCGCTTTCGCACCGTCACCGGCAAGCCGGTGCGCACCCTCGTCTACACGCACTTCCACCCCGACCACACCTTCGGCGCCTCGGTGTTCGCCGAGGGCCGCCCGGTCGAGGTGATCGCGCACGAGCGCACCGACGCCCTGCTCGACGAGGTGATGGACCTCGTGTCGCCGACGATCTATCCGCGCAGCATGCGTCAGTTCGGCACGCACCTGCCGCCGGACAAGGTGCCGAACGCCGGCATCGGCCCCCGCCTGGACTATGTCGAGGGCCGCAACCGGATCGCGCTGCTGCGCCCGACACGCGCGTTCGCCGAGTCGCTCGACCTCGAGGTCGCGGGGGTGCGCATGCAGCTGCGCCACGCGCCCGGCGAGACCGAGGACCAGCTCTTCGTGTGGCTGCCCGATTCGCGCGTGCTGCTCGCGGCCGACAACCTGTACCGCTCGTTCCCGAACCTGTACGCGATCCGCGGCACGCCCTACCGCGACGTGCGCCGCTGGATCGCGAGCCTCGACGCGATGCGCGCGCTGCGGCCCGCGCACCTGGTGCCGAGCCACACGCGCCCGATCTCCGGCGAGGCCGAGGTCATGCGCGTGCTGACCGACTACCGCGACGCGATCCAGTTCGTCCATGACCAGACGATCCGCTGGATGAACGCCGGCCTGTCGCCCGACGAGATCGTCGAGCGGGTGAAGCTGCCGCCCCATCTCGCAGCGAGCCCCTGGCTCGCCGAACACTACGGCCGCGTCGACTGGAGCGTGCGCTCGATCCATGCCGGCCAGGTCGGCTGGTTCGACGGCACCGCCGCCCGCCTCTTCCCGCTGCCGCCGGAGGAGCGTGCGCGCAGGCTCCAGGCGCTGGCCGGCAGCGGCCGCACGCTCGCGCAGGAGGCCGAGCGCGCGCTGGCCGCGGGCGAGCTGCAGTGGGCCGCCGAGATGGCCGACGCGGCGCTCCGGCTCGCCCCGAACGATGCCGGCCCGCGCGCGACGCAGGCCCGTGCGCTCGCGGCCATGGCCGACCGCCAGGAGAGCGCCAACGCGCGCAACTACCTGCTGACCGCCGCCGGCGAGCTCAGGGGCGAGATCGCGATCGCACGCCGCGACCCGACGAAGCTGCCGCTCGAGCAGCTGCACGCCTTCCCGATCGGCGGCTTCATGCGCGGCATGGCGGTGCGCCTGCGGGCCGAGGAGGCGCTCGAGACCGAGCGCACGATCGGCTTCGAGTTCACCGACATCGGCCGCCACTGGACGCTCGCCGTGCGACGCGGCGTCGCCGAGGTCCGCGAGGGGCGCGCCGCGCAGGCCGATGCGCGGCTCGCGCTGAGCGCCGACCGCTGGAAGGAGATCGCCGCGGGCGTGCGCGGCCTGCCGGCGGCGCTCGCCACCGGCGAGGCGAAGCTCGAAGGCTCGCCCATCGCGCTGATCGCGACGCTGCGGCTGTTCCGCGAGTGAGCGCGACGGGCGTGGCGCAGGGCACCGCGCCGGCGACGCGGCCGCGGCTCGCGCTCGCGGCCACGATGGCGGTCCAGGCGATGGCCACCGTCGCGATGACCGCGCCGTCCGTGCTGGCCCCGGTCGTCGCGCCCTTGCTCGGGGTGCCGCCGCAGCGCGTCGGCTGGTTCGTCGGGCTGGCCTACTTCGCCGCGATGTTCTCCGGGCTGGTGGTGGGCCCGCACATCGCGCGGCTCGGTGCGATCCGCCTGAGCCGCGCGGCGCTGCTCGCCGGCGCGACCGGCCTGTCGCTCGCCGCGCTCGGCGCCACCAGCGCCGCGTGGCTCGTGATGCTGGCGCTGGCCGCGATCGCGATCGGCACCGGCTACGGCGTCCCGAACCCGGCCGCATCGATGGTCCTCGCCACGCATGCGCCGCCGACGCGCCGCGGCCTGTACTTCTCGATCAAGCAGACCGGCGTGCCGATCGGCGTCGGGCTGGCCGGCCTCACGGTGCCGGCCCTGATCGCGGTGATGCCCTGGACCTGGGCCCTCTGGGTGCTCGCGCTCGCCTGCGTCGCGCTGGCGGCCGCGCTCGGGCCGGCCGGCGTGCTGGAGCGGCGTGTGCCGGGCGCGCGGGTCGCCGCCGCCTCGACGGGCGCAGCGCTGCGCGCCGCGCTGGCGCCGCTCGGACGCGTGTGGCGCGAGCCCGCGCTGCGCCGCCTGGGCGTGGCCTCGCTCGCCTTCTCGATGACGCAGCTGTGCTTCGTCACCTTCCTGGTGTCCACGCTCAAGCTCGAACACGGCCTGACGCTGGCCGCGGCGGCCGGCGTGCTGTCGGTCTCGCAGGTGCTGAGCGTCGGCTGCCGGGTGCTGTGGGGCCAGGTCGCCGACCGCTGGGTGCCGCCGCTGCGGCTGCTCGCGGTGCTGGGCCTGACGATGGCCGCCTCGGCCACCCTGCTCGGCCTGCTGCCGACGGACGCGCCGCGCTGGACGCTGATGGCGGCCGCACTCGCCTGCGCCGCCACCTCGATGGCCTGGAACGGCGTGTACTTCGCCGAGCTCGCGCACCGGGTGCGCGCCGAGGAGCTCGGCGAGGTCACCGGCGGCACCCAGTTCCTGACGTTCTGCGGCGCGATGGCCGGGCCGGTCGGCTTCGCGTCGCTGGTCGGCGTGACCGGCAGCCACGGCGCGACCTACGTGGTGATGGCGGCCGCGCCGCTGGCGGTGGGGGTCTGGCTGTGGGTGGCGTCCGGCGAACGCTGACGCCTCAGCCCAGCGAGAATTGCCGCCAGCGACCCGAGCGCCAGCGCCATGCGAGCGTGGTGCCGAGCAGGCCGATGTAGACCACCGCGGCGATCCAGCCGCCGACCGCACCCCAGCCCGCGCCCGGCGCCCACGCGACCCAGCCCTCGCCGGGCGCGAACGCCAGCAGGTGGACCAGCGGCACGAAGAGCCCCCAGGCGAGCACGAGCAGCGCCAGCGCCGGGAAGCGGGTGTCGCCGGCGCCGCGCAGGCAGAAGCCGCAGCCGATGTTGAGGCCGTCGAAGAACTGGTAGGCGGCGCCGATCCAGATCAGCGTCGTGCCCAGCGCGATCACCGCGCCGGCCTGCGGGTCGGCGGCGGAGACGAACTGCGGCAGCAGCCACGGCCCGGCGATGGCCAGCATGAAGCCGGTGACGAACATGTAGCCGACCGACAGCACGATCGTGCGGTCGCCGACCCGCCTCGCCCAGTCGCGGTCGCCCGCGCCGATCGACTGCCCGACCAGCGTCGTGCCGGCCATGCCCAGGCCGACCGCCGGCATGTAGGCGATCGAGGTCAGCATCATCACGATCTGGCTCGCCGCCCCGGGCACCGCGCCCAGACGCGTGAGCATCGCCTGGAAGGCGGCGAGACCGAGGATGTCGAAGGCGATCGACAGGCCGACCGGCAGGCCCACGGTCACTGTCGCGACGATCGAGTGCAAGCGCGGGCGCCACATCCGCGCCGACGCGTAGTGACGCCGGTAGTGCCCGCCCAGGAACACCGCCATCGCGATCGCCAGGCCGGCGCAGATCGAAAGCGTGGTCGCCCAGGCCGCACCGGCCACGCCGAGTCCGAGGCCGAACATCAGCCACTCGTTGAGGCCGGCATTGAGCACCGCCACGACCGCGTTGATCGCGAGCGCGCGCCGCACGTGGCCCACGCCGTTGAAGAATGACAGCACCGACCACAGCGCGATCGCAGCGCCCCCGCCCAGCATCCGCGGGCCCCAGTACTCGACCGACATCGCGCGCAGCTCGGGCGGCAGGCCGAGCCAGGGCACGACCCAGGGGCCGGCCCAGGCGATGGCGGCGAACACCGGCACCAGCGCCAGCGATGCCCACAGGCCCGACCAGGCGGCGAGCGCGGCGCGGTGCCCACGGCCGCCGCCGTAGGCCTGCGCCGCGAAGGCCTGCACGACCATGCCCACGCCGCCGAGCAGCAGCAGCGACCCGAGCACGATCCAGTAGACGCCGCCCACCGCCGCGACCGCCTGCGACGAGATGCGGCCGATGAACCAGGTGTCGGTGAGGTTGAGGACGGCCTGCAGGCTCGAGTTGACGAACAGCGGCAGCGCGAGCGCGACGATGGCGCGGCCGTCGACGCGCGCACGGCCCTGCGCGTCGACGCGCCGGGCCGGCAGCCGCCCGGGCGCTCCGATCGCCGGCTCAGCGTTCGAGAAGCGTTCGCTTCCCATCTGAACTTATCTGAGGCGATGCTTCGCGGGCGAGAGCCAATCCGGTATCACGGATGCGGGGGTTTGCAGATTCCAGCAGGCCCCTGGAGACGCATGTGGCCGTGACTCTGGGGCTCTCGCGCATGTTCGAATGCCTCAGGCATGTATGCAGTTCACGGATAAGTTCTAGGTCCGAACCCTGTAAAGGGTCTTTGCCAAGGCGTCCCTACTGGCCGAAGGCCCGCTTCACCTCACGCCGCATCCGCGCGTTGACCTCGCCCATTCGGAAACCTTTCCCCGACGGATCAACCAAGGTGAAGTACCGTCCGAGGACAGTCCTAAGGTTCGCAGTTCGAAGCTCACCGAGAGTGCCCATCCCGTTGAGACAGCATCCAGTTTGGTCAAGAACGAGTTCAACGCGGATGGCGTTGTCGGCATCGACCTTCGACACGACCATCCTAACCGGGCCGCTTGGTTTGCCCACGGACCCCAACGCGATTCCTGGCCCACAAGGCGCCAACGCTTTCAGGAGGAACTCGAAGATGGACGCCAGATCGGCCTTTTGTCCGGCGCCTCTTCGTCCTCGATCTGTTACATCCACTGCGATGCTGAGGCCGACGACAGGGGCCGTATCGTCGCGAGTTCCTGCTCTCAGGACCTCCTTCATTGCGGGCGGAGAGAGGTCTCGGAGGGCCTTCACGGGGCCGTCTACAGCGTGCGATCCGAGGAACACCGAGAGTACCCGGCCGGTGAATCCACAGGACGCTTCAAAGGTGCTCGCTTTCAGTTCCACGTCTTCCGTCCCCCGTGCAACGAACAGCAGAGCTAAGCAGCCGCGAGGCCCTCGAGCCAACCGCTCAAACTCACCAACCGCCCCTCCTCGACGTACCTACGGACCTTCGCCATTGACGCCTCCATCCCTTCACCATAGGCCGCCAAGACCCCTTCAGGATTGATGTGGACGACTTTCTCGAACATGTAGTTATTGCCCTGAAAGCCGTCGCAGGCTCGCATCAATCGTGCGGGATCGAACTCGTTAGTGATGAGGACGAATTGCCACGGGCGATTCACTGAGTTCGCACGGACATAGCTCTGGTGTTCCTGAGGGAATTGTTTCTCGCGGTCCGCCCGGATACTCCACTTCGCCGTGACGAGGACTCTCCGATGGTCTCGCTCGCGCGTGATCGCGAGGTCCACCCGATTGGTCTTCTCACCTACATCCTTGTTATCGAAGCCGGGAATTGTCTGAAGTACTTTCCTCGGATTGACGTCATACCCAGCAGCGCCAAGAGCCTTCCTACCGACGGCCGCGAGAACATCCTCGAAGCCCTCACCGACGAGGTTCTTTCGCTTGTTTTCGAGGGTCACGTACTGTCGCACACGCTCAACGAGGAGCTTCCACTGTTCGGCCGTCGGTTCCGTCGCGAAGTTGGCGCCAAGGACCTCCTTCACGATAGATACGAGCTCGGGGTCGTCGCCCGGCTCGGGGAAGTTCCTCCCTGCGAACTTGGCTCTCTGCGCCGCAGCCTTCTGGAGAACCTTCTCCTGCTGGGACAGCACGTACTTGACGAGTTGCTCTGTGGCGGTGCGGAAAAGGTGATCAATCTCGTCCACGACCTTGTTCGGGTCGACACAGAACTGCGTCGAGAGCCAATCGTGGAAGGCCAGCGCCCGGGGATACCAATTCTTGCCGGGTTGGCTCTTGTCACTCTCGTAACAGTGGCCGAGGCCTGTGGTTGCATCGACCCACAGAAGAAGCCGATAGACCGTCTTCCATAGAGGCTCCCCGTCGTACTCGGGACGTGCGAGGAATTCGCTGATCAGTTTGTTTCGGTTGACCGCACCGAACGCGGCGCTTACTGCCTTCTCTTCCTTGGCGTCACTCATTTCGAGGAAATTCCCACATCATGCAGCGAGGATCTCGATAGTTGAATGACGGGGGCTTGTCTTCGCGGTGTTGAGAGCCTCGGCGAGCGCGCGCGCGACGGCTTCAGCGAGCAACGGAGGAACGGCATTACCAATCTGCCGATACCGCGAGTGCGCCGCTCCGCCGTCATACCGACCTTCGATCATCCCCTTCCGAACATCTGTCCTGACCACGAACCAATCGGGGAAGGATTGCAGGCGGGCGAACTCACGCACCGTAAGTGCGCGGGGGAACTTGTAGTGATAAACCGAATCAGCCTTGGTGTTCAACGTCCACGCCCAAATGGAGGGATGGAGTTTACGGTACGCATAAAAGTGCTTCCGGGACAGTTGGCCCGTGCCGTTCGACTGGCCCCACTTCTGCCCGGTGATGTAGCGCGCCGTGAGGTCCTCCGGAAGGTCACGATAGTTGCCACCCGGAGGGATCGCCTGTAGGCGAAGCATCGTATCGTCATTGATGCGAGGCACCGAGACATTGACGATGGACTCACCGGCCCCCTCACGCATCAGCCGCTGATAGGCCGTGCGGGCGGGTCCGATGGCAGCGTAATCGAGGACCTCATTGCGGTTATCCGCACGGACCATTTCGAGGTCCGACAGGGCCTGCTCTGCGGAGACAAGGGTGAGGTCCTCTGGGTCTTGGAGACTCTTGGCGAGGCCGCCGAAGACAAGCTCGCCACAAGTGCGGAGTTCGTACTTCCAACCGCGACGCAGTGGAAGGCGGCAGAGTTCGACCGCGCCAATTGCAAAGGACCCACGAACATCGGGCGGGTGCACGTCCAGGTCCTCACGGACACCGATGAAAAGGAGACGCTTCCGGGTCTGTGGAACTCCGAAGTCCGCCGCATCGACGACCTGTGACTTCACCCGGTATGCGCCATCGACGGTGAGGTCCTGCCGAATCTGCTCACGGACGCCCATCTGGTCCATGCCGGTAACGTTCTCAACGAGGAACGCCTTCGGGCGGGTCGTGCGGATCACGTCCACGAACTCCTTGTAGAGGGAGTTCCGAGGGTCATCGATGATTCGAGTGTGATTCCGAACCTGCGAGAACGCTTGGCACGGAGGACCACCGACAATCACATCAGCCTTCGCCGCCCAATGGAAGACTCGCTCTTTCACGTCGGGCTTGCGAATATCTCCGTGGATAGACTCGGCCTTAGGTAGGTTGCCTGCATAGGTCGCAAGGGCATCCGGGTCGATGTCAGAACCTGCCAGGACCTCGAAGCCGGCCTGGTGGAAGCCAACCGAAAGACCACCCGCGCCCGCGAACAGGTCGACCACCGAGAACGGCTCCACTCGCTTGCTGCGCTGGTCGGTGTCAACAGGCGAAGAGACCTCTTGCGCGATGGCCTTGATCGATCCTTTACTCGTGTCCCGTGCCAACCCATTTACTCCATGCGCGCTTCGTCCCGGCCACAGAAGTCGAGGGGGACCACTGCGGGGTGTAGGTTACCCGAACTCGGAGACCCTAGACCCATCGTCAGGCCCTACTGGCTCGCCAGGTGAGCCAGTTGGCGCGAGCACCCCAGTGGCTCCTGAAAGGTCTCCCTGAGTAGGAAGGTGTCGGCTGCCGTAAGTTCAGCCGAAGGGCGAAGTCGGCGAAGGGGTTCGTTCAGAAATCGTGGGCGTCGTCCCAGGCCGGCATCGTGTAGGCATCGATCGTGTCGATCGAGACCCTCTACGGCTCCAAACCCGCCCCGCGCCCGATCACCACCGCATCCAGCGCGAGCGCCGAGACACCGCCCGGCCCGGCGCCCTTCGCGAACGCGACGAAGGGATTCACGTCGATGCTGTCGAGCGTGCCGCGCGCGGCCATCGCCAGCCGCGACAGCGCGAGCAGCGCGTCGGCAAGCGCATCGAGGTCGCACTTCGGGCGGCCGCGCGCGCCGTCGAGCAGAGGAAAGGCGCGCACCTCGCGGACCATCGCCACCGCATCCTCGCAGGTGAGCGGCGCGACGCGGATCGACACGTCGTGCAGCACCTCGACGAGCGCGCCGCCCAGCCCGAACATCACCACCGGCCCGAAGACCGGGTCATCGCGGGCGCCCAGGATGCACTCGACGCCGCCGGCGACCATCGGCGCGAGCAGCGCGCCGTCGATCCGCGCCGCGGGCAGCGCGCGCCGCGCCGCGCCGGTGACCGCGTCGAAGGCCGCCGCGGCATCGTCCGCCGTCACGCCGAGCCGCACGCCGCCGACGTCAGTCTTGTGCAGGATGTCCGGCGAGACCACCTTCACCGCAAAACGCGCGCCCGCGGGCGCCGCGGCCGCGATCGCCGCCGCCGCGTCGGCGTCGCGCGCCACGCGGGCGTCGACCGCGGCGATGCCGTGCGCGGCGAGCATCGCGAGCGAGGCCGGCTCGTCCAGCGCGCCCGGCGCCAGCACCACCGAGGGCGCTGCCGTGTCGCCCGCGGCCGGTGGCACCGGCCGCCCGAAGCCCGCGCCGATCCGCGCGAGCGCGCCGATGGTGCGCACGCCGGCCGAGGGCTCGGCGAAGGTCAGCACCCCGAGCTCGGCGAGGCGGTCGCGCCGCGCGTCGTCGAGCAGCGTGCTGATCGCTAGGAAGGTGTCCGGATGGTCGCGGCGCAGTCCGATCGCGAGCTGCTCGAGCACCGGCCAGAAGCCGTCGCCCGCCCCCGCCGCGGCCATGAACCCGAGCCAGGCGCCGTAGTCCCCGCCTTCGAGCACCACGCGCGTCGCCCGGTCGATCAGCGAGCGGTCGTTGCTCACCTGCCCGGTGATGTCGATGGGGTTGCGGGGGGCGGCGAACGGCACCCACTCGAGGATCTGGCGCTGCGCGTCGGCGGAGGTCTCGGCGACGTCGAGGCCGACGCTGGCGGCCTCGTCGGCCATGAACGCACCGACCCCGCCCGACAGCGTGAACAGCGCGATCCGGTCGTTGCGCGGCAGGCCCGCGACGGCCGCGCCGTGCGCGACGTCGAAGAACTCCTGGATGTCGCGCGCGCGGTAGACGCCGTACTGGCGGAACAGCGCGTCGTAGACCGCGTCGTCGCCGGCGAGCGAGGCGGTGTGCGAGCGGGCCGCCTGCGCGCCGAGCGCGGTGCGCCCGACCTTGACCACCACCACCGGCTTCTTCGCCGCATGCGCCGAGGCGAGCGCGCGCCGCAGCCGGTCGCCGTCGCGGCAGCCCTCGATGTAGGCCATGATGACCCGCGTGTTCGGGTCGTGCGCCATCCACTCGATCACGTCGGCGACCTGCACGTCGACCTCGTTGCCGGTCGACGCCCACACCGACAGCCCGATGCCGCGCTCGCGCGCGAGCGAGTAGGCGTAGGCACCGAACGCGCCGCTCTGGCTCACCAGGCCGATCGAGCCGGGGCGCGCGCGCCCGATGCCGGGCGCGGGACTGAAGGTCGCGTAGACGTGCTCGCGCACGTTCATCACGCCCAGGCAGTTCGGGCCGATCAGCCGCAGCCCGCCGGCACGCGCCTGCGCGGCCAGCCGCGTCTGCGCGGCCTCGCCCTCGGGGCCGACCTCGGCATAGCCCGCGGAGAACAGGACCACCGCCTTCGTACCGGCGGCGATGGCGTCGTCGATCGCGGCCGGCACCAGCGCCTCGGGGATCGCGAACACCGCGAGGTCCACCGGCTCGCCGACCGCGCGCAGGCTCGGGTAGGCCGGCAGACCCTGGATCTCGGTGGCCTTCGGGTTGATGGGCACGATGCGCCCGGCGTACCCGCAGCGCAGCAGCAGGTCGATCGGCACGCCGCCGATCTTGGTCGGCGTGGCCGAGGCCCCGACGACGGCGATCGAGCGGGGGGAGAACAGCGCATCCAGGGACGGGTCGGTCATTCGGGGCTCGTGAGGGGCTGCGCGAGGGGCTCAGTCCGGCTTCATGCCGGTCGCACGCGCGACCTGCGACCATTTGTCGACCTCGGCGGCGATGAACGCGCCGAACTGCTCGGGCGTGCCGCCGGACACGAAGGTGCCGCCCGCCTCGAGCGGCGCACGCACCTCGGCCTGTGCGAGCACGGCGTTCGCGTCGCGGTTGACCTTGGCGACGACCTCGGCCGGCAGCCCTGCGGGGCCGACCAACCCGAACCACGCATAGCCGTCGACCGCCGGGAAGCCCGCCTCGGCAAGCGTCGGCGAGTCGGGCACGGCCGGAAAGCGCCGGTCCGAGGACACCGCGAGCAGGCGCAGGCGCCCCGACTCGACGTGCGGCTTCATCACCGTCAGGCCGGTGACGCCGACGTCGACGCGGGCGGCCACCGTCTCGACCGCGAGCGGCGCGTCACCCTTCATCGGCAGGTGCTCGAACTTCGCGCCGGTCTTCCAGTTCCACAGCTCGATGACCATGTGCGGACCGCTGCCGTTGCCCGGCGAGCCGGCGAACAGCTTGCCGGGCTGCGCGCGGGCCGCGTCGGCCAGGTCCCGGAGCGTCCGGTACGGCGACGCGGTCGGCACGAAGAAGCCCACCGGCGAGACCGTCGCCCGCACGATCGGCGTGAAGTCGCGCAGCGTGTCGTACGGCAGCTTGCCGTCGTACAGGCCGGGGTTCGCGCCGTGCGGGGCCGCCGCCAGCATCAGGTGGTAGCCGTCGGGCGCGGCACGGGCGAGCTCCTGCGTCGCAATGCGGTTGTTCGCACCGGGCTTGTTCTCGACGTAGACCCGCTGGTTCCACAGGTCCGAGAGCTTCGCGGCGAGCACGCGCGCGACCGCGTCGTTCCCGCCGCCGGCGGGGTACGGCGAGACGATGCGCACCGGCTTGGCGGGCCAGGCCGCGCCCGCCTGCGCCCGCGCGGCACGGGGCCACGCGCCGCCGATCGATCCACCCGCCCATGCGGCGCCCAGCGCCGCCCCCGATCGCAGCCAGGCGCGCCTCGGCACGGCGGCGCTCATCGCGAGCCTCCGGTCATCGCTGCCACCGCGCCGAGCGCGGCATGCGTCTGCGCGACCAGCCGCGCGTAGACCTCCGCCACCGACTGCCGCTCGCGGATCCAGGCGACACCCTGCCCCACCGCGTAGTGCATCAGCGGCTCGATCTCGTGGTCGTCGATCGCGCCGAGCAGGTCGCCGACCAGCACGTCCTGGTAGGGCATCGCGAGCGGGCGGGGCGCGTCGGGCGCGGACCATTCGTCGCTCCAGGCCGAGCGCAGCTGCCGGAACGTCTTGCCGCTCTCGGAGCGGGTGATGACGGTGTCGTCGCTGCCGGCGGCGATCAGCTTCTTGAGCAGCAGCGGGTGGATCGCGTACTCCTCGGTGGCCAGCCACAGGCTGCCCGTCCAGGCGCCCTGCGCGCCGAGCGCGAGACCTGCGGCCACGTGGCGGCCGGTCATCACGCCGCCGGCGGCCAGCACCGGCACGCTGCCTGCGGCCTCGACCACCTGCGGCACCAGCGAGAAGGTGCCGATCGGCCCGGTGTGTGCGGCAGAATCGTGACCCTGCGCGACCAGGAAGTCGGCACCGGCGTCGATCGCGCGACGCGCGTGCTTGGGCGAGCCGCACAGGGCGACGATGCGCTTGCCCGCGCGCTTGCAGCGCTCGACGAAGTCGGCCGGCATGCCGATGCCGCAGGCGACCAGGTCGACGTCCGAGGCGAGCACCGCCTCCATCTGGCCGCGCGCGATCTCGTTGGAGCGCAGGAAGCGCGTGCGCATGCCGCGGCGCTTCGGCGGCGGCACGTCGTACTTCTCGTAGAGGCCGCGCACGAAGGCCTTGTGGCGCTCGGGCAGCTCGCGCTCGATCGCGTCGGGGTCGTCGTCCTCGGGCATGCCAGGGGGCAGCACCAGGTTCACGCCGATCGGCGCATCACCGGCGAGCCGACGCAGTTCTGCGAGCTCGTCGCGGATCTCCTGCGGCGTGCGGCGCGTCGCGCCGTAGGTGCCGAGCCCGCCGCAGCGCGACACCGCGGCCGCGACCGGGATCGAGTGCGAGAAGGCGAAGATCGGCTGGCGCAGGCCGAACAGGCCGCAGACCGGCGTGTGCAGCGGCGTGGTGTGCGGCGGTGCCGTCGGGCGCGCGGGCCCATCGTGCCCGGCCGTCGCCTGGACGGCGGATCGAATCGTCTCCACTTGACCTCCTCCTGGCCTGACCTATCATAATAGGTCAGCGCATGGACCCAATCATAGTGGCTCGGATGGCCGACGCAAGCCCTCGTTCCGCAAGCCCTCCCGCCGAAGGCCAGGCGCCACTGTTCGCGCAGGTGCGCGATGCGCTGCGGGCCGACATCCTCGACGGCACGCTCGGCCCGGGCGACCGGCTGCCGTCCGAGTCGGCGCTGATCGGGCGCTTCGGCGTGAGCCGCATCACCGTGCGCCAGGCGCTGGCCGAGCTGCAGTCCAGCGGGCTGGTGCAGACCGTCAACGGCAAGGGCTCCTACGTCACCAAGCCCGGCCGCGGCGTGGCGCAGGGGCCGCTGGTCGGCGTGCTCGAGGCGATGCGAAAGCGCGGCCATCGCGCGCGCGGCCGGCTGCTGTCGCACCGCGTGGTCAAGGCGGCGCGCTCGGTCGCGCGCGAGCTCGAGCTGCCGCTCGGCGCGCCGGTCGGCGCGGTGACGGTGCTGCGCTACCGGGACGACGTGCCCTTCGTGGTCGGCACCACCTGGTGTGCGCCCGAGGTCGCCGAGCGGCTGGCCGCGCACGACCTGACCGACCTCGACGTGGCCACCGCGATCGAGGCGGGGCTCGGGCTGCGCAGCGCATCCACCCGCGTGCGCGTGCTCGCGACGCTGGCCGACGCGAAGCTCGCGCGGCGGCTCGACTACACGCCCGGCGCCCCGGTGCTGCGCGTGTTCACCACCACGATCGGCTGGGACCAGCGACCGATCGCCCACAGCGAGACGGACTGTCGCGCGGACATGATGGATTACCGGGTCACGCTGCGCAGCTGACGCGACGGACACCGAGAGGAGAGACAGGATGGAGACGAATCCCGCGGTGCTGCTCGAGCGGCACGAGGGCTGGGCCGAGATCGTGCTGAACCGGCCCGAGCGGCGCAACGCGATCGACGGCGCGCTCGCCGACGGCCTGCACGAGGCGCTCGCCGCGGTGCGGGCCGACGACACCCTGCGCGCGGTGGTGCTGCGCGGTGCGGGCGGCGCGTTCTGCTCGGGGCTCGACCTGAAGGCCTTCGGCGCGACACCGACGCCGGCCTGGGTGCCGGGGTTCGGTGCGCACTGGCGCGCCGTCCACGTGGCCCTCGCCTCGCTGCGACCGGTGCTGCTGGTGGCGCTCGAGCGCTTCGCGATCAACGGCGGCGCGGCACTCGTGCTGGCCGGCGACCTCGCGGTCTGCGGCGAGGGCGCGTTCCTGCAGGTCGCCGAGATCCGCCTTGGCATGGCCGCGCCGAACAACCTCGCCTGGCTGCGGCTGCGCCATCCCGAGTCGGTGGCGGCGCGGCTCGTGCTGACCGGCGATCGCGTCGGCGCGGCCGAGCTGCTGCGGCTCGGCGTGGTGGGCGAGGTGGTCGCCGACGACGCCGTGCTCGCACGCTGCCGCGAGCGTGCCGTCGACCTGGCGAGCCTGCCGGCGGCGGGCGTGTCGGCCATGAAGGCCTCGATACGTGCCGCCTGGATGGGCACGAGCCCCGAGGCCTGGTTCGCCGCCTTCGCCGCCCCGGTGCCCGCGCCGCTCGGCGCGCCCGCCGCCGTGCGCACCTGACCCGGAGCCGATGATGGCCACGCCCCAGACCGCCCTCCCGTCCCCGAGCGCCGCGCGCCGCCCGCGGCTGCCCGCCGCCGAGCTCGATGCGCTGTGCGCCCGCGTGCGCACCTTCGTCGACGAGGTGGTCATCCCGCGCGAGGACCTCTCGCGCGGCCACGACGTCGCCTGGCTCGACACGGTCACCCGCGCGCTGCGCGCCGAGGCCGGCGCGCGCGGCCTGCTCGCCCCGCAGCTGCCCGTCGAGGCCGGCGGCCTCGGCCTGTGCTGGCAGGACTGCGCACGGGTCTTCGAGGCATGCGGGCGCAGCGTGCTGGGCGCCGGCGCGATGGGCTGCCAGGCGCCCGACCAGCCGAACATCGACACGCTGATGCACCTGGCGGCGCCCTCGCAGCGCGAGCGCTGGCTCGAGCCGCTGATGGCGGGCGAGATCCGTTCCGCGTTCGCGATGACCGAGCCCGCGCCCGGCGTCGGCTCCGATCCGCGGATGCTGTCGACCCGCGCGCGCCGCGACGGCGACGGCTGGGTGCTCGACGGGCACAAGTGGTTCGCCTCGGGCGCGGTCGGCGCGGCCTTCGCGATCGTCGTCGCCCGCAGCGACGAGGGCGCGAGCTGGTTCATCGTCGACACCGCGAACCCGGGCTGGACGCTGGTGCGCGACATCCCGTCGATCGACAGCTTCGCGCCGGGCGGCCACGGCGAGGTGCTGCTGCGCGAGTGCCGCGTGCCGGCCGACGCGCTGATCGGCGAAGCCGGCCGCGGCTTCGACTACGCGCAGCTGCGGCTCGAGGGCGCGCGGCTCTTCCACTGCATGCGCGGCATCGGCCTGGCCTCGCGCGCCATCGAGATCGCGCAGGGCTACGCGGCGCGGCGCGACTCGTTCGGTGCGAAGCTCTCCGAGCACCAGCAGATCCAGGCGATGGTGGCCGACGCCCACATCGACCTGTACGCCTGCCGCCTGATGACCGCCGACGTCGCCCGCCGCCTCGACGAGGGCGAGTCGATCCGCCACCACTCGTCGATGGCCAAGGTCTTCGTGTCGGAGGCGCTGAACCGCGTCGCCGACCGGGCCTGCCAGATGACCGGCGCGTACGGCATGTGCACCGACGAGCCGCTGGCGATGATCGCGCAGCGCCTGCGCCCGTTCCGCATCTACGACGGCGCCTCCGAGGTGCACCGCGCGGCCATCGGCAAGCGTGTCTTCCAGCGCGGGAGCCGGGCGTGAGCGCCGCCGCGGCATCGCTCGACATGGAGGCCTTCCGCGCCGAGGTCCGTGCCTTCGTGCACGAGAACCTGCCCGAGACCGTGCGCGAGAAGGTGCGTCTGGGCATCGAGCCCGACAAGGCCGACACCGTCGCCTGGGAGCGTGTGCTGCGCGACCGCGGCTGGCTGGTGCCGCACTGGCCGCTCGAATGGGGCGGCACCGGCTGGAGCCCGGCGCAGCGCGCGGTGTTCCAGGAAGAGCTGGTGCTCGGACACGCGCCCGAGCTCGGCGGACTGACCTTCGAGATGATCGGCCCGGTGCTGATCCGCTTCGGCGACGACGCGCAGAAACGCCGGTTCCTGCCGGAGATGGTCGCGCTCGAGCACGTCTGGTGCCAGGGCTACTCCGAGCCTGAGGCCGGCTCCGACCTCGCGTCGCTCAAGACCCGCGCCGTGCGCACGCGCGACGCGGACGGCCGCGAGCACTACGTGGTCGACGGCAGCAAGATCTGGACCTCGTCCGCGCACCACGCGAACTGGATCTTCTGCCTGGTACGCACCGACGTCGAGGCGCGTGCGCAGGAGGGCATCAGCTTCCTGCTCATCGACATGAAGACGCCCGGCGTCACGCTGCGCCCGATCATCGGCATCCACGGCTGGCACCTCTTCAACCAGGTGTTCCTCGATGGCGTGAAGGTGCCGATCGAGCACCGGGTCGGCGAGGAGAACCAGGGCTGGACGATCGCCAAGTCCCTGCTCGAGTTCGAGCGGCTGAACCTCGCGCGGGTGGCCGAGAACCGGCGCCGCCTCGCCAAGGTCCGCGCGATCGGCGAGCAGGTGCACGAGGCCGGCGTGCCGCTGTTCGAGCGGCCCTGGTTCCGCAGGCGCTTCGCCGAGCTCGACGTGCGGCTCGAGGCGCTCGCCGCCACCGTGATGCGGTTCCGGCTGCAGGCCGATGCGGGCCGCCGGCTCGGGCCCGAGACCGGCCTGCTCAAGCTGACCGGCAGCCGGCTGATCCAGGACATCGAGAACCTCGCGGTCGACGCGCTCGGGCCGCAGACGCTCGCCTGGGACCGGACGGCGCACTTCGAGCTGCCCGATCCGTCGGCGCCGGCGCCGATCGTCGAGCGCCATCCGTACGCGCCCGCCGCATCGTCGCGCCGCTTCGTCACGCGGGGCTACACGATCGCCGGCGGCAGCAGCGAGATCCAGCACGAACTGCTGGCCAAGCAGGTGCTGGGACTCTGAACCGGGACTCTGATGACATGAGCTTCGCCACCGACACCGACCCGCGCGACTCAGAGGAGCGCGCGATGCTGCGCGACGCGGCCGCCCGCTACGTCGAGCGCGACTGCACGTTCGAATCGCGCCGAGCCGCGCTCGCGCTGCCCGAGGGCTTCTCGCGCGAGCGCTGGCGCGCGTTCGCCGACATGGGCTGGCTCGCGCTCGGGCTGCCCGAGGACTGCGGCGGGCTGGGCGACGCGGGCGACGCCGAGGTGGTCGCGCTGGCGCTGGGCCGCGCGCTCGCGCCCGAACCCTGGCTGGCCAACGTCGGGCTGGCCGCGCCGCTGCTCGCGGGGCTGCGCGCGCAGGCCGGCGGCGGTGCGCACGCGGACCGCTGCGCGACCCACCTCGAATCGCTCGCCACCGGCGCGCGCCTGTACGCGGTCGCCGCGTGGGAGCCGCAGGGGCGCCACGACGCCTTCGATGTCCGGACCCGCGCGGTGCGCGACCGCGATGGCTGGCGGCTCGACGGCGTGAAGACGCTGGTCCTCGGCGGCGGGGCGGCCGACGTGCTGCTGGTGGTGGCCCGCGAATCCGGCGCCCCGCGCGAGCCCGGCGGCCTGGCCGTCTTCGAGGTGCCCGCCGACGCGCCCGGCCTCTCGCGCCGCGCGCTGCCCACCTACGACGGCCGCCAGACCGCCGACCTGCGGCTCGACGGCGTGCCCGTGCCCGCCGATGCCCGGCTGGGCGGCACCGGCGACGCCTGGCCCGCCCTCGAGCAGGCCGTCGATACCGCGACCGCGCTCGCCTGCGCCGAGGCCGTGGGCGCGATGCAGGCGGTGCTGGAGACCACGCGCGCCTACCTGCAGCAGCGCCGCCAGTTCGGCCGGCCGCTGGCCGCCAACCAGGTGCTGCGCCACCGGCTGGTCGACCTGTACGCCGACATCGAGCAGTCGCGCGCGATCGCGGGCGCGGCGGTAGCCAGGCTGGGCGATGCGCCCGCCGAGAGGCGTCGCGCGGTCTCGCTCGCCAAGGCCTTCGTCGGCCCGGCCGCGCGCCGCTGCGGCGAGGAAGGCATCCAGCTGCACGGCGCGATCGGCATGACCGACGAGGTCGTGATCGGGCACCTCGCGAAGCGGCTCGTGGGTTTCGCGAACCTGCTCGGCGACGAAGCCTGGCACCTCGAACGGCTGGCGCCGGCATAGACTCGGGGCTCGCCCAAGAGGAGACACCGGGATGACGGTCACGCTGCTCGAGCCCTCGCGCCGGGAACTGTCCCCGGGCTTCTCCGTGCGCCGCGCGCTGCCCGTCGCCACGCGCCGCTCGGTGGGCCCGTTCGTGTTCTTCGATCATTTCGGCCCCGTCGAGATGCCGCGTGCCGAGGTCGGCGACGTGCGGCCGCATCCGCACATCGGGCTGGCCACCGTGACCTGGCTGTTCGAGGGCGAGATCGTGCACCGCGACAGTGTCGGCAGCCTGCAGCCCATCCGGCCGGGCGAGGTGAACTGGATGGTCGCCGGCCGCGGCATCGTGCACTCCGAGCGGGCGCCTCAGGGCAAGCGCGGCGCGCCCGCCCGCTCGCACGGCCTGCAGGTCTGGGTCGGGCTGCCACGCGCGAACGAGGACGACGCGCCCTCCTTCGTGCACGTGCCCGCGGCCGACGTGCCGGTCTTCGAGGCGCCGGGTGCGCGACTGGCGATCGTCGCCGGCGACGCCTGGGGCCTGCGCTCGCCGGTGCCGGTCGCCAGCCGCACGCTCTACGCGGTCGGCACGCTCGCCGCGGGCGCCACGCTCGCGATGCCCGCCGATCACGCCGAGCGCGCGCTCTACGTCATCGAGGGCACGGTCGCGCTCGACGGCACGCCGGTCGCCGCCGGCACGCTCGCGACGGTCGAGCCCGGCGCACCGGCCGTCATGGGCGCCACCGCCGACGCGCGCGTCGCGGTCTTCGGCGGCGCGCCGCTCGACGGGCCGCGCTTCGTCTGGTGGAACTTCGTCGCGAGCGAGCGCGCGCGCATCGAGGCCGCCAAGGCGCGCTGGCGCGAGGACCGCTTCGAGCCGATCGAGGGCGAGACCGAGAGGATCCCGCTGCCGGACTGACCGGCGGGCGGGCGACACCACACGAAGGGAGACGGGACATGAGCATCGACACCGCGACACGCGAGGCCCGCGAGGCCCACGAGGCCCGTGAAGCGCACGAGGCCGCGATGCGCACCTACCTGCGCGAGGGCGAGGCCCGCGCCTACGCGCTCGGCAACCGCGGCCCGGTCCGGCGCACCGCCGACGGCCGCATCCACCCCGACATCCTCGAGGCCTACTGGCGCTGCGGCTTCTACGTCTTCGAGGGCGTGCTCTCGAAGGCGGAGCTGGCCGAGATCGACGCCGACATCCGCGGCAACGTGCTCGAACGGCTGCCGGTCCGGCACGACGCCGCCGTCGATGCGCGCGGCCGGCCGGCGATCGGCGTCGGCCTCGAGGCGCCGACCTTGTTCTGGTCGAAGCCGCTGGCCGACCCGTTCGGCGGCACCACGCTCGCCAACGGCCGGCACCCGGTCAAGATGCACGAGCCCACCGCCGCCGCCGATGCGCCGGAGGAGATCGTCTACCTGATCCTCGGGCCGCTGCAGTTCTCCGAGACGCACCTGCGCGTCTACGGCCACCCCGACCTGCTCGCGGTCGCCGCCGCCGTCAACGGCGACGACTTCGTGCCCTTCAACGAGGCGCTGTTCATCAAGGCGCCCGGGCTCGGCGCCTCGGTGGCCTGGCACCGCGACGGCGTCACCCACTGGGACAGCCCCGACTGGGACGAGGGCACGCACGGCTTCAACTTCATGGCGCAGGTCTACGGCTGCACGCCGGCCAACGGTGTCTGGGTCGTGCCCGGCACGCACAAGATGCGCCGGGTCGACATCAAGGCGATGTGCGCGGCCGCCGGCTCCGAGCGGCTGCCCGAGGCGGTGCCGATCATCTGCGCGCCTGGCGACGTCGCGATCACCAATCGACAGGCGGTGCACGGCTCGTTCGCCAACACCAGCCCCGACTGGCGGCTGACCCTGAACCTGGGCTTCCACCGCCGCCGCTCGGTGCTGGGCGTGACCGGCGGCGGCATCCACGCGGCGCCGGCGGTGTTCGACGACGCGCGGATCCGCGAGCGGGCGCGGGTCATCGGCTACGGGATCGACGCGCGGCGACAGCGGTTTCCGGACGAGACGCCGTTCATGTACCGGCCGCACGCCGAAGCCGGGCTGGACTACCGGTGGGACGACGCGGCGCGGGCGACGATGAGGGACTACAACCGGCTGGACCTGAGCATCTGAAGCGAACTCAGGTGAGGTCGTCGAGGTCGACCGCGAGCGCCGCCGCGATCCGCTTGAGCACGACCACGGTCGGCTGGCGCTTGCCGCTCTCGATCTGCGACACGTAGGGCGCCGACACGTCGGCCGCCAACGCGAGCGCCTGAATCGTCAGACCGCGATGCTCGCGCCAGACCCGCACCGGAGATTCGCCGCCGAGCAATCGGTCCAAGACCTCGACGGGCACGACTTCAGCCGCGCCTGCACGTCGCGCCCGGCGAAACGCCGCGACCGTGCGCGCATCGCTGGCCCGCGCTGCTTGAGCGACCAGGCGGTTGTACTCGTCGATCGGCACGACCGCGAACATTCGACGGCGGCCCTGCACGATGAATTGGACGCTCACTCGTAGGCCTCCGCACGCGTTGCGATCCGGATGACGATGACGATCAAGGCGCCACGATCGAGTTCGTAGACGACCCGCCATTCCCCGACACGCAGGCGATAGGCGTCGAGACCGACCAGCGGCCGAACGTGACGTGCACGATCCGGGTCGGCCGCGAGCCGCTCCAGAGCCGAGCGGATCGCGATCGATACCTTCGGCGGCGCCCGTCGCAGCGCCTTGATCGATTGCCGACTGAACTCGATCCGATACATGGATCGAGCATAGCTTTCGGAAATTCTCTCACGTTGCTGAGCGCTACGCCATCCGTGCTAGGCAGGACGATCGAGACCGCCTCCCGGACGGCGTCAGCGGCCGCGCCGACGCTCGAGCGTGTTCTTGGAGAGCAGGAAGAAGATGCGTTCGATCCGACGGTCGAGGGCGGCGAGCAGGGAGGACATGGGAGGGCCGTTCTTCAAAGGGCCCCGATCATGCCTGATCGCTCCCGCCCCTACGTTGCGCACGGTCAAGCCTGTCTGCCGCACGCGCCGCGCCCGGTCCCGCCGGGCGCCCCTTCGGCACGCCGCTCAACGCTGCCAGGGCGCCTCGCCGCCCGCGAGCCGCGCCCGCGCCTTCATGAGCGACCCCGCGTCGGCCCGCCCCTGCGCATGCAGGGCGTGCACCGCGGCATGCGCGATCGACGCCGCGTCGACCTCGAAGAACGCGCGCAGCTCGGCCCGCGTGTCGCTGCGACCGAAGCCGTCGGTGCCGAGCACGACGTAGCGCCGCTGGCGCGGCACGAACGCCCGGATCGACTCGGGCACCGCGCGCACCCAGTCGCTGACTGCCACCACCGGCGCGTCCGAGCCGGCGAGCATGCGCTCGACGTGCGGCACGCCGCCCGCGCCGTCGAGCCGCGCCGCGCGCTCGCAGGCCGCGCCGTCGCGGGCGAGCTCGCTCCAGCTGGTGGCGCTCATCACCTCGGCGGCCACCCCGTGCTCGGCGGCGAGCAGTTCGGCGGCAGCGGTCGCCTCAGCGAGCAGCGAGCCACTGCCGACGAGGGTGACCCGGGGCGCGTCCGAAGGCAGCTCCGTCGGCGCAGGCCGCGCGCGATACAGGCCGCGCAGCAGGTCCGCCTCGACCCCGGCGGGCAGCGAGGGCTGCGGCTGGTTCTCGTTGCCGACGGTGACGTAGTGGAAGACGTCGCGCTGCTGCTCGAGCATCTCGCGCATGCCGTGCTCGACGATCACCGCGAGCTCGCCCGCGGTGGCCGGATCCCACGCGCGGCAGTTCGGCACGGTGGCCGCGACCAGGTGCGAGCTGCCGTCCTGGTGCTGCAGGCCCTCGCCGCCCAGCGTCGTGCGGCCGGCGGTCGCGCCGATCAGGAAGCCGCGCGCCCGCTGGTCGGCCGCGGCCCAGATCTGGTCGCCGACCCGCTGGAAGCCGAACATCGAGTAGTAGATGTAGAACGGCATCATCGCGAGGCCGTGCACCGAGTACGAGGTCGCAGCCGCGGTCCACGAGGCGAGCGCGCCCGCCTCGGTGATGCCCTCCTCGAGGATCTGCCCGTCGGTCGCCTCGCGGTAGTACAGCATCGAGCCGATGTCCTCGGGCTCGTAGCGCTGGCCGACCGAGGACCAGATGCCCACCTGCCGGAACAGGTTCGCCATCCCGAAGGTGCGCGCCTCGTCGGCGACGATCGGCGCGATGCGGGGCCCGAGCGCCGGATCCTTGAGCAGGTTCCCCAGCATCCGCACGAAGGCCATCGTGGTCGACATCTCGCGCCCGTCGGCACCCAGCGCGAACTCGCCCCAGCGCGCCAGCGGCGGCACCGGGACCGGCTCGCAGGCCGCCACGCGTGCGGGCATCGCACCGCCCAGCGCCTCGCGGCGCTCGCGCAGGTAGCGCATCGCGGGCGCCTCGTCGACGGGCTTCGCGAACTCGAGCGCCTCGGCCTGCGCATCGGTGATCGGCAGCCGGAAGCGGTCGCGGAACGCGATCAGCGCGTCGCCGTCGAGCTTCTTCTGCTGGTGCGTCGTCATCCGGCCCTGGCCGGCGCTGCCCATGCCGAAGCCCTTCTTCGTGTGCGCGAGGATCACCGTCGGCCGCCCGACGTGGCGCGCGGCCGCGTGGTAGGCGGCATAGAGCTTCACCGGGTCGTGGCCGCCGCGGGTGAGGCGGTCGATCTGCTCGTCGGTCATGCCCTGCGACAGCGCGCGCAGCGCCTCGTTCTGGCCGAAGAAGCGCTCGCGGTTGAACTTGCCGTCGGTGGCCGCGAGGGTCTGGAACTGGCCGTCGACCGTGCCGTCGAAGGCGTCGATCAGCGCACCGTGCACGTCGCGTGCGAGCAGGCCGTCCCAGTCGCTGCCCCAGACCAGCTTGATCACGTTCCAGCCGGCGCCGGTGAACAGCGCCTCGAGCTCGTCGACGATGCGGCCGTTGCCGCGCACCGGTCCGTCGAGCCGCTGCAGGTTGCAGTTGACGACGAACACCAGGTTGTCGAGCCGCTCGCGCGCGGCCAGCGTCAGCGCGCTCATCGACTCCGGCTCGTCCATCTCGCCGTCGCCGAAGATGCCCCAGACCTTGCGCTGCGCCGCATGGCCCTCCTGCCCGGCGAAGCCCACGTGCGCGAGCAGGCCGCGGGTCTCGAGATAACGGATGAAGCGGGCCTGGTAGATCGCGCTGATGGGGCCGATGCCCATCGAGCCGGTCGGGAACTGCCAGAAGTCCGGCATCAGCCACGGATGCGGATAGCTCGACAGGCCGCGGGCGCCGGCGGTGGGCGCGGACAGCTCGCGGCGGTAGTGCTCGAGGTCCTCGGCGCGCAGGCGCCCCTCGAGGAAGGCACGGGCGTAGACGCCGGGCGCGGAGTGCGGCTGGAAGTAGACCAGGTCGCCGTGGAAGCCGTCGCGCCGCGCGCGGAAGAAGTGGTTGAAGCCGGTCTCGAACAGGTCCGCCGCCGATGCGTACGACGCGATGTGGCCGCCGAGCTCGCCGTGCGCGCGGTTGGCGCGCACCACCATCGCGAGCGCGTTCCAGCGCATCAGCGCCGACAGCTCGCGCTCGAGCTCGAGGTCGCCGGGGAACGGCGGCTGCTCGGTGACCGGGATGGTGTTCACGTAGGGCGTGGCGAGCGCCGGCCGCCAGCGCAGCCCGCCGCGCGCCGCGTGCCGCTGCAGCGCATCGAGCAGGAAACGCGCGCGCTCGGGTCCGGCGTGCTCGACCACCGCCGCCAGCGACTCGACCCACTCCGCGGTCTCCTGCGGATCGGCGTCGGCCTGGGGTTCGCGTGGCGACACGCCGCTCGCAGGGGTGTGGAGCGCGTCGAGACGCAAGGGGGCGTTCATGGGGGAGGTCTCCGCATCGTTGTCCGGATGGTATGCCGCAGCGGACCGTCGATGGTGCCGTGCTTGGCCCCGCTTGGCGGGCGTGGCAGCATAGCGTGCTTCGGAACCATCGATCTGCACAACAATATGCCGCTGGATGCCATCGACCTCGCGATCCTGTCCGAGCTGCAGCGCGACGGCTCGCTGTCGAACGTCGAGCTCGCCCGCCGCGTGAAGCTCTCGCCCTCGCCGTGCCTGGCCCGCGTGCGAGCGCTCGAGGAAGCGGGAACGATCCGGCGCTACGTGGCGCTGGTCGATCCCGAGGCGCTCGGCCTGGGCGTGTCGGTGTTCATCTCGATCAGCCTGCGCGAGCAGAACACCGCGACGCTGGCCGAGTTCGAGCGGCGCATCGGCGCGCACGAGGAGGTGATGGAGGCCTACCTGATGACCGGCGACGCGGACTACCTGCTGCGGGTCGTCGTGCCGGACATCCGCTCGCTCGAGCGCTTCATCCTCGAGCGGCTGTCGCCGATTCCCGGCGTCGAGAAGATCCGCTCGAGCTTCACGCTCAAGCAGGTCCGCTACAAGACGGCGCTGCCGCTGCCGACGACGACCGTCAGGGCCGCGCGTGCGTCGGCGAAGGCGGGCGCGGCGCCTGCGCCGCCCGCTTCGCGGCGCAGGCGCTGAAGGCCCGACGCCGGCCTGCGCCGAACCGATCCCGCCCCATCGCACGAAGACGACTCCCGACGCTCCCTCAAACCACCTCGATGCCCGACTCCCCGAACCGCTCCGCCCCGACGCCCGCCGCCCACGCCGCGCCGTTCCCCATCGACGACACCGTCGGCGCCTGGGTCCCGCACGGGCGCTTCATGCGCGCCGGCGCACCCGGCGGCCCGCTCGCCGGCCTGCGCTTCGCAGCGAAGGACCTCTTCGACGTCGCCGGCCGGGTCACCGGCGCGGGCAACCCGACCTGGCTCGACACCCACGGCCCCGCGCCCGCCGACAGCCCGCTCGTGGCCGCGCTGTCGGCGGCCGGGGCGACGCTCGTCGGCAAGGTGCTGACCGACGAACTCGCATTCAGCCTGCACGGCGCGAACGTCCATTACGGCACGCCGCTCAATTCGCGCGCGCCCGACCGGGTGCCGGGCGGCTCCTCGAGCGGCTCGGCGAGCGCGGTCGCGGCGCGCCTGGTCGACGTCGCGCTCGCCACCGACACCGGCGGCTCGACGCGGGTGCCCGCGAGCTACTGCGGGATCTGGGGGCTGCGCACCACGCACGGACGGCTGTCGACCGAGGGCCTGGTGCCGCTGTGCCCGTCGTTCGACACGCCGACCTGGATGGCCGACGACGCCACCGTGTTCGCGCGCGTCGCCGACGTGCTGCTCGCCGACGGCGGGCCGGACGCGGCCGGCTGGCATGCGCGCCGCGTGCTGCGGCTCGACGACGCCTGGGCACTCGCCGACGAGGCCTTCCGCGATCCGCTCGAACGCGCGCTCGCGGCGCTCGGCGCGTCGCTCGACGCACCGGTGCAGGCGCGCCGCGCCGCCGACGACGGCGCCGTGCTGGACGACTGGCGCCGGGCGTTCGTGACCGCCAGCAGCCACGAGGCCTGGGCCGTGCACGGCCCGTGGATCGAGCGCCACGCCCCGCGCTTCGGCGACGCGATCGCGGCCCGCTGGGACGTGGCGCGCCGCGTCGGCGCGGCCGACGCCGAGGCTGCCCGTGCGCGGCTCGCCGGCATCCGCGCCACGGTCCGCGCGCTGCTCGGCGACGACGGCATCGCGGTGCTGCCTTCGGCCGCGACCGTCGCGCCGCGCCGCGACGACGACGCGCCGACGGTCGACGCGATCCGCATGCGCACGCAGGCGATCACCTGCATCGCCGGCATCGCGGGGCTGCCGCAGGTGAGCCTGCCCTGGCCGCGTGCCGAGGGCGCGCCGCTCGGTGTCTCGCTGCTCGGTCCGGCAGGCAGCGACCGGGCGCTGATCGCGATCGCGACACGGCTGCGCGACGCGCTCGGCTGACGGCACACCCGCGCGACGGCACGATCCCGCGGGCGGGTCGGGACCACAAACGCGCGCCCGTCGCGGGCGAGCCGCGCGGGCTCGGGCATCATCGCAGGATGCCCGGCCGCTTCCCCGCTCTCGCCCACCGCGAGTTCCGCCGCTACTTCACCGGCCAGGCGATCGCGCTCGTCGGCGGCTTCGCGCACAACGTCGCGATGGCCTGGCTCGCGTACCGGCTGACCGGCTCGGTCGCGGTGCTCGGCGTGGTCGGCTTCGCGCAGGCCGCCCCCACGGTGCTGGTCGCGGTGGCGCTGCTGCGCGGCCTGGCCTTCGCCTTCGAGATCCCGATCCGGAACGCCTTCCTCGCCGACATCGTCCCCGACCGCACGGCCTTGCCCAACGCGGTCGCGCTGCATTCGAGTGCGCTCAACGGCGCGCGCTTCATCGGCCCGGCGATCGGCGGCCTGATGATCGGCGCCGTCGGCGAGGCCGCCTGCTTCCTGCTGCATCCGCTGACGCTGACCGCGACCCTGGTGCAGCTCGTGCGCATCCGCACCAACGAGTCGGCGGTGCGCCGCGCGAACCCGGGCTCGTTCCTCGTGCAGTACGCCGAGGGGTGGAAGCAGGCATTCTCGGACCCGACCGTCGCACGCATGATCGCCGGCGTCTTCCTCCTCGGCTTCGGCGTCGGGCCGTATTCGCACCTGATGCCGGCCGCGGTCGCCGAGCTGCACGGCGCCCACCCGGAGTACGTCGGGATGTTCCTGTCGAGCGCGGGGCTCGGCGCGATGCTCGCCGCGATGACGCTGGCCGCCCGCCGCTCGCGCGACGGGCTGCCGGCCATCGCGATCGCAGGCAACGCGATCGCGGCCGCGGGGCTCGGCGCGATGCTCGCCGCGATGACACTGGCCGCCCGCCGCTCGCGCGACGGGCTGCCGGCCATCGCGATCGCGGGCAACGCGATCGCCGCCATCGGGCTCGCGGTGTTCGCGCTCGCAGCGTGGATGCCGCTCGCGATCGCGGGCATGGTCACCGTGGGGATCGGGACGATCGCGCAGGCCGTCACCACGAACATGTCGATCCAGCTGCGCGCACCCGAGGACAAGCGCGGCCGCGTGCTGGCGATCTACACCGCGATGTTCATCGGCTCCACGCCGATCGGCAGCCTGTTCTTCGGCTGGGTCGGCCAGGCGATCGGCGCGGCAAACGCGCTGCTCGCGGGCGCCGCGCTCGCCGGTGCGGTCGCGGGCTGCGCGCTGCCCGGCGTCGCGTCGACCTCGCCGAAGACCCCGTTCACGGTGCCCGACACCACCGTGCCGATCGTCGGCAGCGAGCTGGTGTTCCCGGTGCGCCGCATCTACTGCATCGGCCGCAACTACGCCGCGCATGCGCGCGAGATGGGCAGCGACCCGACACGCGAGCCGCCGTTCTTCTTCCAGAAGCCGACCGACGCGATCCAGTTCGTCGCGCCCGGCACGGTGGCCGACCATCCGTACCCGCCGCTGACCAAGAACTACCACTACGAGGTGGAGCTGGTCGCGGCGCTGTCGAGCGGCGGGCGCAACATCCCGACCGCGCGCGCGCTCGACTGCGTCTACGCGTACGCGCTCGGCCTCGACATGACGCGCCGCGACCTGCAGCGCGCGATGGGCGACGAGAAGAAGCCCTGGGAGATCGGCAAGAGCTTCGACCGCTCCGCGCCGATCGGCCCGTTGCACCTCGCCACGCGGACCGGCCACTTCACGCAGGGCAACATCTGGCTGAAGGTCAACGGCCAGACGAAGCAGAACGCGGATCTGAAGCAGATGATCTGGAACGTCGCCGAACAGATCTCGCGGCTCTCGGAGGCCTTCGAGCTCTTCCCCGGCGACATCGTCTACTCGGGGACGCCGGAGAACGTCGGGCCGGTGGTGCGCGGCGACACGATCGAGTGCCACATCGACGGGCTGCCGAACCTGTCCGTGAAGATCGTCTGAGAAGCCGCGAGTAAACCTACTGCGCGTCCCGATCCGACGCCTGCGGTGCTCGCCGTACTCACGTACGGCTGCGCTCCTCGACGCCGGCTCGGGCCTGCTCGCTACGGCTTCCTCACGGCTTCCGCGCAGCTTCCGGCGCCGGCGCCGCGCGCAGCGAGCGCCACTGCATCCACGCCACGCCGGCCAGCACCACCGCGCCGCCCAGCACCTGCGAGGCGCTCGGCACCACGCCGTAGCCGACCAGCGAGATCAGCACCGCGAACACCGGGATGGTGTTCTGCCACATGCCACCGGCGGCGATGCCCAGGCGCGCCACGCCGGTGTTCCAGGCCACGGTCGCGAGTGCGGTGCAGACCACGGCCGACACCACGAGGCTCACGAGCGTGCCGGCGTCCGGCGACAGGTTGGGCGCGGGTGCCAGGCCTGCGGCGCGCGCTGCGCCCCAGACTGCGATCAGCCACGGGATCGCGCCCAGCGAGGTGAGCCAGGTCCGTCGCAGCTGCGGCACGTCGGGACGGAACCAGCGCTGCGCGAGGATCGAATAGACGGTCCAGCAGGCGATCGAGCCGACGAGGAACGCCTCGCCGCCCTGCAGCCGCAGCCCCGCGCCGGCGCCGCCCGCCTCGATGCGGCCGTGCACCGCGATGCCGGCCCCCACGAGCGTCAGCGCGGTGGCGGTCCAGAAGCCCGGCGCCAGCCGCGCGCCGGTCATGGCCCGCATCACGACCGCCACGTAGACCGGCGAGCCGGCGATCACCGCGGCGGCGGTGACCGGATGCGTGTACAGCAAGCCGAGATTGAAGAGCAGCAGGAAGCCACTGACCAGCAGGCTCAGGCCGGCGATGCGCGAGAGCGCGATCGGCGAGCGCAGCTGCCGCGGTCCGAGCGTCACAGCGACCCACGCGCCCAGCGCCGCCGCTGCGATCAGGTAGCGGCTCGTCGGCAGCCAGAACGGATCGAAGGATCTGAGCAGCGCCGACGACAGAGGGATGTTCAGGCCCCAGAAGAGGCTGCAGGCGAGGTAGCACAGCGAGCCGACGAGGGCGGCGGACGGCGGGCGCGTCATCGTCCCGCCAGCAGGTCGTCCAGCACGGCGGGCGCGAACGTGCAGTCCGCGTCCGGCAGCGCGACGCTGCGCCCGAGGCGGATCTCGTAGCCATCGGCAGTGACGCCGGCGAGCGCCCGCCAGCCACCGCGCGCATCGTCGAAGGTGAAGCGACCCCGGCGGGCGCGCTTGGCCAGCCCCTGCGCGCGCAGCCACGCGAGGTCGCCGCTGACCTGCTTGGAGCCGGGCAGCACCACGATCTCCGCGCCCGCGAGCTCCGCCGCCGTGCGGGCCCACACCAGGCGCAGACCCGGCACCGCCGCCAGCGGCGCGAACTCGTCGAGGTTGCTGATCCGCGGCGGCGCCACGATTGCGACCGTGCGCGCCGCCGCGCGGCACAGCGCGGTCGTGACCCAGCGCTTGCCGGCGCCGCTGCCGCATCCCCAGACGATCAGGGTCCGTGCCATGCCGTGCCGTGCCATGAGAGCCGCGGCCCTACACCTGCGCCCGGTGCCGCCGCAGGTGGTCCTCGATGAAGGTGGACACGAAGAAGTAGCCGTGGTCGTAGCCGGCCTGGCGGCGCAGCTCGAGCGGCACCCGCGCGTCGGCACAGGCCTGCTCGAGCAGCTCGGGCTTGAGCTGGTTCGCCAGGAAGGGATCGGCGCCGCCCTGATCGACCAGGATCGGCGGCCCCGACCAGCCGCGCGTGCGCAGCAGCTCGGTCGCGTCGTACGCGGCCCAGGCCGCGCGATCCTCGCCGAGGTAGCCGGCGAGCGCCTTCTCGCCCCACGGGCAGCGCACGGGCGATGCGATCGGCGCGAAGGCAGACACCGAGCGGACCCAGCCCGGGTTCGACAGGGCGAGGGTGAGCGCACCGTGCCCGCCCATCGAATGCCCGGACATCGCGGTGCGTGCGTCGTCGACCGGGAACTCGGCGGCGACCAGCGCGCGCAGCTCGTCGACGACGTAGCTGCGCATCCGGTAGTGGCGCGACCAGGGCTCACGCGTGGCGTCGACGTAGAAGCCGGCGCCCAGCCCGAAGTCCCAGCTGTCGCGATCGCCGGGCAGCTCGACGCCGCGCGGGCTGGTGTCGGGCGCGACCAGCGCCATGCCCAGCTCGGCCGCCACGCGCTGCGCGCCGGCCTTCACGATGAAGTTGTCCTCGGTGCAGGTCAGCCCCGACAGCCACCACATCACCGGCACCCGTCCGGCCGCCGCCTGCGGCGGCAGGAACAGGCCGAAGCGCATCGTGCAGCCGGTGGCCGCCGACGCGTGCGACCAGACCTGCTGCGCGCCGCCGAAGCAGCGCGCCTCGGAGACCTTCTTCAGCGTCATCAGAAGGTCACGACCGAGCGGATCGACTCGCCCGCGTGCATCAGGTCGAAGGCGTCGTTGATCTGCTCGACGGGCATCACATGGGTGATCAGGCTGTCGATGTCGATCTTGCCGTCCATGTACCAGTCGACGATCTTCGGCACGTCGGTCCGCCCGCGCGCGCCGCCGAACGCGGTGCCGCGCCAGTTGCGCCCGGTGACGAGCTGGAACGGCCGGGTCTTGATCTCGTGGCCCGCGCCCGCCACGCCGATGATGATGCTGGTGCCCCAGCCGCGGTGCGTGCACTCGAGCGCCTGGCGCATCACGTCGACGTTGCCGATGCACTCGAACGAGTAGTCCGCGCCGCCGCCGGTCAGCTCGACCAGGTGTGCGACCAGGTCGCCGCCCACTTCCTTCGGATTGACGAAGTGCGTCATGCCGAACTTCTCGGCGATGGCCTTGCGGTCGTTGTTCAGGTCGACGCCGACGATCATGTTGGCGCCGACCATGCGCGCGCCCTGCAGCACGTTCAGGCCGATGCCGCCCAGCCCGAACACGACGACATTGGCACCCGGCTCGACCTTCGCGGTGTTGATGACCGCGCCGATGCCGGTGGTCACGCCACAGCCGATGTAGCAGACCTTGTCGAAGGGCGCGTCCTCGCGGATCTTCGCGAGCGCGATCTCCGGCAGCACGGTGTAGTTCGAGAAGGTCGAACAGCCCATGTAGTGGTGGATCTTCTTGCCGCCGATGGAGAAGCGGCTGCTGCCGTCCGGCATCACGCCCTTGCCCTGGGTGGCGCGGATCGCGGTGCACAGGTTCGTCTTGCGCGACAGGCACGACTTGCACTGCCGGCACTCGGGCGTGTAGAGCGGGATGACGTGGTCGCCTTTCTTCAGCGAGGTCACGCCCGGGCCGACGTCGACGACGACACCCGCCCCCTCGTGGCCGAAGATCGCCGGAAACAGGCCCTCCGGGTCGGCCCCCGATCGGGTGAACTCGTCGGTGTGGCAGACCCCGCTCGCCCTGATCTCGACCAGCACCTCGAAGGCCCGCGGCCCCTCGAGCTGCACGGTTTCGATGACGAGCGGCTTGCCCGCTTCGTACGACACTGCTGCCTTGACGTCCATTGCGCGCTGCTCCCGTGCTGAGTGCGGGCATGTTCCGGCAGCGCCACGGTCAGGTCAACCGCGCCGGCAGCCGCGACGTGGATCGCGGAACCGCGCGGCGCGGCCGCTCAGCTTCGATGGGATGCGAACGAGCCGGCGGGGGTCCGGTTGAAGACGAACGCTCGCACCGGCGTCGAACGGCCCGCCCCCGCGTCGATGAAGTCGACATGAATGGACATCACGCCGGTGTACTCCGACGCCCCCGCCATGGCCCGCTCGATCTCGCCGGCGATCGCGGCGGCCTCCCGGTCCCAGGCCTGGGCATCGTCGGCGGCGAGCGCGCTGCCCGTCACGATGACGGTGACCAGATGCCCGGTCGAGCGGACCTCGACATCGGCATGGGCGCTGGCCGCGCCGTTCAGCGCCGCCTGCCGGAGTCCGGGGGTGCGCGTCGCGGCCGGGCCGCTCGTCTGGGCGGCGACGCCGCCGCCCAGCGATGCGAGGACGAACCAGCAGGCGACGACGAGGTGACGTGACATGCGAGGCTCCCGAGTGATCGTCGGACCGGGACGGCCGTGGGTGAACGACTCGCGCCGACGCCCCGCATCGTGGCCGGCCCGGTACGCCCGGTCTGTCCGCCAGCGCACGGACGCCCGCGGGGCCCCGGATCAGGGTGAACGCCGGTCGGCCACGATATGAGCCTCATCAACAGCGCCAAAGCCGCAGCAGAATTCCTAAGTCACGCGTCGGTTTCCAACCCACCGACGCCACCACGAGGAACCCTGGATGACCGCTCAATCGACCGATACCCTGCGCCTCCCCGAAGGCGAACGCGCGCTCCCGGCCGAACCGCTGACGCTGTGGGAGCGGGCCCGACCGCCCCGCTACGCGTTTGCGGGCGGGCACTACCACACCGCCTGCTATGGCGGCCGAGCGGCATGGACTGGGCGGTCAGGACGCTCGCGGAGGCGGCGCCGGAGTCAGCGGACGGACTCTTCGCCCACTGGGTCCATGGCCTGATGCGATGCGGCGAGGGGGAGATCGACGACTACTTGCGTGCCGGACCCCTACGATCGCGACGAGCTCGGCGACCGCCCCACGCTGACCCTGCGCCCGGGCGCGGTCATCACGTCGATCACCGTGGCCGAGGCCGAGGCACTCGGCAGGCAGTTCGCCGTCGGCCCGGGCGTCCCCGACCTGCCGTTCGGCCACCTGTACCCGGGCTGGACGAGGCTGCTCGATCAGCTCTCCGCATCCCGCAGGCTGATCCACGTCCGACTGCCCATCGGCACCCGCCTCACCGACAACTTCGTGCGCGCCGGCGATCTGAGGGCGCTGTGCGTGGAGGGCGCGTATCGATTTTGCGATCGGACCGAAGGTCTCGATCAGTTCGTCTACCTCGACCACGCCTGAAGTCCGTGCCGCAGGCGGCGGGGCCCCGATGCCCCGCCGCTTGCAGGGCCCGGCAGGTCTCGCATAGGCTCGATGCTTTCCACGGAAAGCATCGAACCCGACCATGACCTGGCTCGACCGATCGATCATGAACACCCGCGGCGTCGCCGCGGGCCGCGTCGGCAGCACCCACGAGCTGACCGAGGCGAAGCAGGGCACCTTCCACTTCACGATGGGCCCGTATTCGCAGCCGGTGCTGCACGTGAAGCCCGGCGACCGCATCGTGGTCGAGACCCGCGACGCCTTCGGCGGCGCGGTCAAGACCGAGCAGGACCTGCCCTCGAAGGTGCTGAAGATGCCCTTCGTGAACCCGCAGAACGGCCCGATCATGATCGAGGGCGCGGAGCCCGGCGACGCGATCGCGGTGCACATCGAGACGATGAAGCCCCGCGGACCCAACCCGCGCGGCACCTGCGCGCTGATCCCGTTCTTCGGCGGCCTGTCGAACACCTCGCTGACCGCGACGCTCAACGAGCCGCTGCCCGAGATCGTCCGCAAGATCGACGTCGACGAGCAGGGCGTGTACTGGAGCAAGCGCGTGACGCTGCCCTACCGCCCCCACATCGGCACGCTGTCGACCTCGCCCGAGATCGACTCGATCAATTCGCTCACGCCCGACAGCCACGGCGGGAACATGGACCTGCCCGACATGGGGCCCGGCAGCATCACCTACCTGCCGGTGCGCACCGCGGGCGCGCGCCTGTTCATCGGCGACGCGCACGCCTGCCAGGGCGACGGCGAGATCTGCGGCACCGCGGTGGAGTTCCAGAGCACCACCACCATTCGCGTCGACCTGATCAAGGGCTGGACGCTCGAATGGCCGCGGCTCGAGAACGAATTCATGATCATGGCCATCGGCAGCACCCGCCCGCTCGAGGACGCCACACGCATCGCCTACGCGGAGCTCGTGATGTGGATGGAGAAGGAGTACGGCTACGACCGCTGGGACGCCTACATGATGCTCAGCCAGTGCGGCCGCGTGCGCCTGGGCAACGTCGTCGACCCGAAGTACACGGTCGGCGCCGGCATCGACAAGACCTACCTCGCGCGCTGACGCGCACCTCACCACGCATACGGAGCTCATCAGCATGGATCTCGGACTCAAGGGACTCAACGCCGTCGTCACCGGCGCCACCAAGGGCATCGGCCGCGCGATCGCCGAGACGCTGGCCGGCGAAGGCGTGAACGTGTCGATCTGCGCACGCAATGCGGGCGAGGTCGAGGCCACCGTCGCCGCGCTGCAGGCCCGCGGCGTCAAGGTGCACGGCGCCGCGCTCGACGTCGCCGACGGCGCCGCGCTCAAGGCCTGGGTCGACGCCACCGCGGCCGCCTTCGGCGGCGTGGACATCGCGGTCGCCAATGTCAGCGCGCTGGCCATCGGGCAGGACGAGGCGAGCTGGCAGAAGGAATTCGAGGTCGACATGATGGGCACGGTGCGGCTGGTCAACGCCGCGATGCCGTACCTCGAGAAGAGCGGCAAGGGTTCGATCGTCGCGGTCTCCAGCGTGTCCGGGCGCGAGGTCGACTTCGCCGCCGGCCCGTACGGCACGTTCAAGGCCGCGCTGATCCACTACGTGCAGGGCCTGGCGTTCCAGCTCGCGGGCAAGGGCATCCGCGCCAACACCATCTCGCCCGGCAACACCTACTTCCCCGGCGGCGTGTGGGAGCAGATCAAGAACGGCAACCCAGCGCTCTACGCGCAGGCGCTGGCGCTCAACCCGACCGGCCGCATGGGCACGCCGCAGGAGATGGCCAACGGCGCGGTGTTCCTCGCGAGCCCGGCGGCGAGCTTCATCACCGGGACCAACCTGGTGATCGACGGGGCGCTGACGCGGGGCGTGCAGTTCTGAGGCGACGCACGCGGCGCTCGAGCTGATCGGCGAGCCGCTGACAGACCGGCGCGGCGGTCGCCGGGGCTTCCCCGGCGACGCGCCCTACGAGCTGCTCGCGCTGCGCCGCCTGTGCGTCAGGCGGATCGTCGCATCGGCCGGCCCCTGACGCCCGGTCTCAGCCCGGGAAGGTGTACGCCGTCTTCACCGTCGTGAAGAACTCCGCTGCATAGCGTCCCTGCTCGCGCGGACCGTAGGACGAGCCCTTCCTGCCGCCGAAGGGCACGTGATAGTCCACGCCCGCGGTCGGCACGTTGACCATCACCATGCCCGCCTGCGCGTGGCGCTTGAAGTGCGACGCGTACTTGAGCGAGGTGGTGACGATGCCCGAGGACAGGCCGAACTCGGTGTCGTTGGCGATCGCGAGCGCCTCGTCGTAGTCGCGGGCGCGGACCACGTTGCACACCGGCCCGAACACCTCCTCGCGGCTGATGCGCATCGCGTTGGTGGTGTCGGTGATCAGTGCCGGCGCCATGTAGAAGCCCTTCGTCGGGCGCTCGAGCACCTCGCCGCCGAAGGCCACGCGCCCGCCCTCGCCCTTCGCGATCGACACGTACACCAGGTCCTGGTCGAGCTGGCCCTGGTCGACGACCGGGCCGATGTCCACGCCCTTGGCGCGCGCGTCACCGATGGTGAGCTTCTTCATCGCCTCGACGGTGGCCGCCACGAACCGGTCGTGGATGCCCTCGGTCACGATGATCCGCGACGACGCCGTGCAGCGCTGGCCGGTCGAGAAGAAGCCGCCCTGCACCGCGCAGTTGACCGCGGTGGCGAGGTCGGCGTCATCGAGCACCACCAGCGGGTTCTTGCCGCCCATCTCGAGCTGGAACTTGGCCATGCGCTCGATGCACTGCTGCGCGACCTTGCGGCCGGTGGCGACGGACCCGGTGAAGCTGATCGCGTCGACGCGCCGGTCGGTCAGCAGCGCCTGGCCGACCTGCGAGCCGCGGCCCATCGTGAGGTTGAACACGCCCGCGGGCAGGCCGCTGCGCGACAGGACCTCGGCCAGCGCCCAGGCGCTGCCCGGCACCGCGTCGGCGGGCTTGAAGACCACGCAGTTGCCGTAGGCGAGCGCCGGCGCGATCTTCCAGGCCGGGATCGCGATGGGGAAGTTCCACGGCGCGATGATGCCGACCACGCCCATCGGCTCGCGGGTGATCTCGACGTCTAGGCCGGGGCGCACCGAGCCCAGCTTATCGCCCTGGATGCGCAGCGCCTCGCCGGCGAAGAACTTGAAGATCTGGCCGGCGCGGCCGACCTCGCCGATCGCCTCGGGCAGGGTCTTGCCCTCCTCGCGGGCGAGCAGGTCGCCGAGCTCGGCGCGGCGGGCGAGGATCTCGGTGCCGACCGCGTCGAGCGCTTCGAAGCGCTGCTGCGGCGTGGACAGCGACCATTTCGCGGCCGCCTCGCGGGCTGCGGCGATCGCGGTGGCCGTCTGTGCGGCGTCGGCCTGCGCGTACTCGCCGACCAGGTCGGTGGTGTCCGAGGGGTTGATGTTGCGGGTGACGCTCGCGCCGTCGACCCAGGCGCCGCCGATCCAGTTCTGCTTCATCGCGATCCTCCGTGGAGGGCGTGATCGTACGCGATCGAGGCAGCCGCGCCGACGCCCGCCGCGGCGGGCGGGCGCGGATCCTGGAACGGGCCCGGGGCGACGCGTCCGGGCCGGCCGCTAGGCCCTGAAGAACGACGGCGAGGCCGACCCCTGGAAGCGCGACAGGTTCGGGAACAGCGAGCCCAGGTCCGAGTTGCTCGCGCCGAACCAGCGCGCCAGGTGCCCTGCGTACTGGTCGACCGAGATCGCCGGGATCATCGAGCCGCGGGCGACCGTGCGCGGCGCGTTCAGGCCCATCTCCGGGATCACGCCGTGGACCTTGCCGCCGTCGACCGCCGCGCCCATCACCAGGTGATGCGCGCCCCAGCCGTGATCGGTGCCGTCGCCGTTGCTGCCGAAGGTGCGGCCGAACTCGGACGCGGTGAACACGGTGACCGCATTCGCGGCGTTGATCTCGGGTCTCGCCAGCAGGGTGTTGAAGTAGTCGAGCGCCTGCGACAACCGGCCCATCAGGCGCGCATGGCCGATCGGCTGGCCGTCGTGCGTGTCGAATCCGCCGAGCTGGACCATGAAGACCTGACGCTTGACGCCGCTGGCGGGCCTGGCCGCGCCGCCGATGATCCGCGCCACGATCCGGAGCTGCTCGGACAGCGAGTTGCTGGCGGCGCCGGTGGAGTCGTTCGGATTGACCGTGCGCCAGGTCGGCGCCGCGGGGACGCTCGAGAACGGCAGCATCAGCGCGCCCAGGTCGGCGCCCAGGTCGATCGAACGCTTCGTGATCGAGGCCTGCTCGCGCAGCAGCAGGTGATCGTCCGGGCGGGTACGCGCCGCGATCCGCGCCATCGCCGCGCCACCGTTCGGTGCCCCGTACAGCGCCCCTGTGGCGTTGGGCACGGTCACCGCGCCCGCCGTGGTCACCTGGTACTGCATGGCGGTGTCGCCAGCCAGGAACACGACGTTGCCGGCGGCCGAGATCGACGTGAAGCTCGAGCGCGTGCCGTTGCACGACGCGAACAGATCGCCGAGGCGCCCGCCCCAGCCGCGCGTCGTGCCTTCCGGTCCGAACGCCTGCCAGGCCGAGCTCTGGTCGTTGTGCGAGAACAGCCGCACCGGCAGCCTGCGCTGGCTGGCCAGCGTGTTGAATTCGGCGGTGCTGGCGATCGGGTAGGTCAGCGGCCCGACGTTCGGGACGATCGCGAGGCGGCCCGCATCGAACAGCGCCGCGGCGTGCGTCATCTCGGGGTGCAGCGCGATCGGGCGACCATTGGGCAGCGGCGCGAGCGGGTTCAACCTGATCGCGCTGTAGGTACCGCTGCGCGGGATCAGGATCGGCGAGGGCTGGATGTCACGCGCCGCCTGGTAGGCCGCGAAGCTCGCGTCGTCGGTCGGAATGACCATGTTGAACGAGTCGTTGCCGCCGTCCAGGTAGATGCAGACGAGTGCCTTGTAGTCGCTGGCCGAGCAGGTGGACTGCGCGGCGGCGCTGCCGATCGACGCGAGGTTGAGCGCGAACGGCGCGACGGTGGGGCCGACGGCCGAGAGCGCGCTCGCGGTGGCGAGGAACCGGCGGCGGGAAGCGTCGAAAGTGCGTTTCATGATGTCGATGTCCGTGTCGGCGCGCGGGTCAGCGCTGCAGCATGAATTCGGGCGAGACGACCAGGAGCAGCGTCGCCAGCTTCACGCGGTTGAGGCGGGCGGCGGCGTCGCCGGTCGTCGGGAGGGTGATGGCCGATACCTCGGCCACGATCTCGTTGCGCAGACTCTGCGGAATCTGGTTCGCCGGCGCCAGCAGCAGGATCAGACGGTCGACCAGGGCCGACGGGTTGTGCGCCAGCGCCACCAGCGGCGTGAACGCCGGCTTGACGTCGGTCCCGGACCCGATGCCGTTGTCGATCACGGCCTTGGCGGCGATCAGCCAGCCGGCGACCGACACCTCGTTGGTGATCTGCAGCTCGGGGGCGACCGGGACGCGATCCGCGGCGCCCAGCCGGGTCCGCGAGAGCTCCGAGTTCGGCGGCACGTAGCCCGGCCGATAGAAGTTGAACACCGAGGGCGCGCGCATCGGCGACTGTCCGAGCGAGTTCGCCGGATTGTCGGTGATGTCGATGCGGAAATCCTTGCTGGTCGAAGTCGCGCCCAGCGCGCGCAGCAGCGCGGTCATGCGCAGCACCGGCTCGCGGATGCGGCCGTTGACGCTCGCCCAGGCGGCCGGCGGGTTCGCGGCCTCCGGGTCGAGCAGCACCGCGCGGATCACCGCCTTCATGTCGCCGCGCACGCCCTGACCGTTGTTGGCGAAGGCCGCCGCGACCCGGCCGACGTAGCCCGGCGACGGGTTGCTGGTCACCATGCGCTGGATCAGCAGCCGGCCGATGAACGGACCGACGTTCTCGTGGTTGAACAGGATGTCGAGCGCCTGCTTGAGACTGTCGTTCGGCGTCGACGTGTTGATCGTGCGGCCGAGGAAGCTCTTCGGGCCATCCTCGTGGTACTGCGGGTAGCCCTGCATCGGCAGGATGTCGCGTTCCGAGCTGCCGACGCGGTTGTTCACGAAGCGGGCGGACGAGGTGTCGGGGCCGCCCCAGGAGAAGCCGGTGAACACCTTCGCGAGGCCCTGGATGTCGGCGACGCCGTAGGTCTCGATCGGCTGGCCGTCGGAAGGGTCGACCTTGACCGTGCCGTCCTGGTTCAGCTGGTACAGCCCGATCGTGAACAGCTGCATGATCTCGCGCGCGTAGTTCTCGTCGGGCAGACGGCCGGTCAAGAGGTCGGTCTTGCGATTGCCCAGGTGCGAGAGGTAGATGCCCATCGCCGGCGACAGGCTCACTTCCTCGAGCAGCGTGCGGAAGTTGCCGAACGCGTTGCGCCCGAGGATGTCGTAGTAGCCGGCAGCCATCCGCACGTCGATGGCCGAATTCATCTGCGAGACCACGAAGATCTGCGACAGCGCGAACGAGACGCGCTGGCGCAGCACGTCCTCGCCGGTCAGCGCGTTGCGCCAGAAGCTGTTCTGCATCCAGGTCGAGCCGATCTGGCCGGTCTCCCCAAGCGTCGCGCTCCTCTCGGCGATGTTCGCCAGATGCGTGCGCGAGGGCGTGGTGAACTGCTCGTCGATCCAGCCCGAGTAGCCGAGCTGCATCACCCGGTCGATGTCGGCCTGCGTCGAGCCGAAGGTCGACTTGGTGACGAAGCGCGACGCTTCGGCGGCATTGGTCGGCAGGTCGCGAGGCACGGTCGACGTCGGCGAGCCGAGCGGGCCGAGCGTGCCGAGCGGGCCGAGCGGGCCGGCATCGGCCGTGCCGGCATCGGGCGCTCCTGCAGCCGCCGGCGGCGCGGCGGCCGCGGACGGCGCGGACGGCGCGGGCGCCGCACCGGCGGGCAGACTGGTCGTCGGCAGCCCGGCACCGCAGGCGGCGAGCACGAGCGCCGCGCCGAGGCCGAGGCCGAGTCGGGATCCGGTCTTGAGGAAAGTGTTCATGTCGCTTCGCGCCTGTTCGTTGGGCCGGGGTTCCGGCGAAGGCCGCCCGGGACGAAGCGAAGGCTCTCAGCCCGTTCACGACGGACATGAGACTAAGTTCACACCACCGGCGCCTCGGGGGTCACGTAGTCGGAGGCGACCGACGAACGGCGGTTTTCGGATGACGAACGGCGGCTTTCGGTACGACCGGCGGCGGCCGGTCGACGGGCGGCCCCCCTACAGCACCGCTCACCGGTGCCCGCGGCGTTCCGGATCCCGGCGGGAAATCAGGCTTGTCGAACTCGTCGAGCGCGTCGGACCCATCAGGCGCCGGAGACGTCCAGGCGCCAGCTCACACGGGGCCAGCCCCGCTCGCGGGCGATCGCCTCGAGCCGCGCATCGGCATCGACCGCGACCGGGTGGCTGACCGCCTCGAGCAGCGGCAGGTCGTTGGCCGAGTCGCTGTAGAAGCGGACCGCGGCGAAGTCGTCCCAGTCGCGACCCTGCCCGGCGAGCCAGTCGCGCACGTGGCCCGGTTTGGCGTCAGCGAAGCACGGAGCGCCCACCAGCCGGCCGGTGAAGCGCCCCTCGTGCACCTCGCAGCGCGTGGCCACCAGCGACGGATCACCGAGCAGCGCGAGGATGCCCGCCGCGAGGAAGTCGTGCGTCGCGGTCACTACCGCGATGGCATCGCCGCGCTCGCGGTGCACGGCCACGGCCTTGCGCGCGGCATCGGTGATGCGCGGCACGATCCGCGCGGCGACGAACGCATCGCGCAGCGGCAGCCAGGCCGCGACGTCGCGCTCGATGAGCAGCGACAGGTGGAAGGCGAGGTAGGCATCGATGTCGAGCGTGCCCGCCTGGTAGCGCGCGTAGAAGTCGGCCTGCTGCGCCAGGCGCACCGGCGCCGCTGCGCCCTGCTCCACCAGCCAGGCGAGCCACAGCTGGTTGCTGTCGCCGTCGAGCAGCGTGTGGTCCAGGTCGAACAGCGTCAGGTCGGGGCGGGTCGGCATCGGCGGTCCACGGAGGGGCCCGGGTGGCGGGCGGAGCGGCCCCGGATCCTAGCCGAGCAGTCGCAGCGCGACGTAGCCGTGCAGCACGGCTCGACAGGATCCAGAGGACGGGCATTCCGGTTTCTCGTTCACGACGGGCCCGGACCCGCGTCGCGGCGCCGCCGGGGGACGGCGCGGGGGCCGCGTCGCCGCGCCTGCCGGGTCGCCCCCGCACGCGGGGCCTTACCATCCGGACCGAGGACGATGACGAGGAGACCCGAGATGCGCGACACCGACCCCGGCCCGACGTTCCGACACGAGACCCGCTTCGGCGACCGGCTGGTGCGCTGCTTCGCCGAGCGGCCGCCGTCCGTGCACGCGATGTTCGAGCGCTCGCTGGCACGCGGGCCCGAGCGGGAGGCGCTGGTGTTCGAGGACCGCCGCTGGAGCTGGTCCGAGCTCGACACGGCCGCGGGCCGGCTCGCCGCGTCGCTGGCCGACGACGGCCTGGTCGCGGGCGAGCGGGTGGCGATGCTGCTGTCGAACCGGCCCGAGTTCGTGACCACGCTGCTCGCGGTGCTGCGGCTCGGCGCGATCGCGGTGCCGGTGTCGGTGCGAGAGCAGGCCGACGGTCTTGCCTACGTGCTCGCCCAGTGCGGGGCGGCGGCGATCGTCTTCGATGACGGGCTCGCCGATCGCCTGCCCGCCGCGGGCTGCCCGGCCACGCTGCGCCTGCGCCTGTCCGCGAGCGAGGCCGCGCTCGGGCACCACCGGTCGACCCAAGGGCGCGATGCTGTCGCAGCTCGGCATCGTGCACTCGTCGCTGCACTACGAGCACCACATGCGGCTCGGCCCCGACGAGCGATCGGCGCTCGCGGTGCCGGCGAGCCACGTGACCGGGCTGGTGGCGATGATCACCACGCTGTGGCGCACCGGCGGCACGCTGGTGCTGGTGCCGCAGTTCAAGGCCACCGAGTTCATCGCGCTGGCCGCGCGCGAGCGGATCACGCACACGATGCTGGTGCCCGCGATGTACGCGCTGTGCCTGATGCAGCCCGAGTTCGGCACCGCCGACCTGTCCGCCTGGCGGATCGGCTCCTACGGCGGCGCCGCGATGCCGCGCTCGATGATCGAGGCGCTGGCCGAGCGGCTTCCGCGGATGACGCCGATGAACGCCTACGGGTCGACCGAGACCACGTCGCCGGCGACGCTGATGCCGATCGGCGAGCAGGCCGCGCATCTCGAGAGCGTCGGTCGGCCGGTCGCCTGCGCGCACATCGTGGTGGTCGACGACGACGGCCGCGAGGTGCCGCCCGGCGAGACCGGCGAGCTGCTGATCGGCGGGCCGATGGTGGTGCGCGGCTACTGGGACAACCCGGATGCGAGCGCCGCCGGCTTCATCGCCGGCTACTGGCGCTCGGGCGATCTCGGCAGCATCGACGCCGAAGGCTACGTCCGGATCCACGACCGCAAGAAGGACATGATCAACCGCGGCAGCTACAAGATCTGGTCGATCGAGGTCGAGAACACGCTGGTCGGCTTCCCCGGCGTGATCGAGGCCGCAGCGGTCGGCGTGCCCTGCCCGGTGCTCGGCGAGCGCGTGCATGCCTTCGTGCACATGGACCCGGCCGCACGGGCCGCGGCGGGCGACGCCGACGCGCTCGCCGAGGCGATGCGGCGCTTCTGCGCCGAGCGGCTCGCCGACTACAAGGTGCCCGAGACCGTCGGACTGAACGAGACACCGCTGCCGCGCAACGCCAACGGCAAGCTGCTCAAGCGCGAGATGCGCGGCTGGGTGCCGGCCGCAGCGCCACGCTGAGCTTCAGCCAGCCGAGAACTGCCGGTAGGCCGCGGGGTCGAACCAGTCGCCCCAGCCCGCGGACCCGCTCGCGCAGCGCCGCGAAGCCGGCGATGGTGAGCGACACATGGTCGACCGCGGCGCCGCCCGAAGGCACGGCGCCCTCGCTGCCGGAGGCGGCCTGCCCGGCGTAGACGTGGATGATCGCCGGCGAGCCGGCCACCGGCGCCCGCAGCCAGACGCCGGGGAACGCCATCTGCGGGCGGCCCGGGTCCTCGACCATGCCGAGCACGCGCGTGTAGAACGCACCGGTGGCACCGAGGTCGGCGGTTCGGATCGCGACGTGGAACAGGCCGAGTGCGCTCATGGCGGGCTCCCGAGGCTCAGGCGAAGCGGTAGGGGCCGCCGCGCTCGAGCGCCCGGCGGTAGGCCGGCCGCGCCTGCATCGCGCGGATCCAGCGGTCCAGGTCCGGGTAGCTGCCGCGCAGCCCGTAGACGCCCGCGATCTCGCCCACGAAGCTCATCTGCACGTCGGCCCCCGAGAACGCATCGCCGACCATGTACTCGCGGCCCGCCAGCGAGCGGTCGACGTAGCCGAGGTGGTTGGCGATCTCGCTCGTGATCCGCGGATGCAGCGGCGCCCCGGCCTCGCCCAGCCGCGACACGTACAGGTTCAGCATCAGCGGCAGCATCGCCGAGCCCTCCGAGTAGTGCAGCCACTGCTGGTAGACGTCGTAGTCGGCCGAGGACGGATCCGGCTGCAGCCGGCCGCCACCATGCCGGCGCACGATGTAGTCGACGATCGCGCCCGACTCGATGACCGTGCGATCGCCGTCGGTGATGACCGGCGACTTGCCCAGCGGATGCACCGCGGCCAGCTCCGGGGGCGCCAGCCGGGTCTGGGCGTCGCGCTGGTAGGCCTTGATCTCGTAGGGCAGGCCGAGCTCCTCGAGGAGCCACAGCACGCGTTGCGAGCGCGAATCGCTCAGGTGGTGCACGACGATCTTCGACACGGTCTCCTCGGGCGCGCGGCCGGTTTCGGGCGATGATAGCTCCGAGCGCCCCGCGGCTCCCGCACGCACCATGAAGCACACCATCATCTGCGACATCGACGGCACGGTCTCCGACCCGTCCCACCGCCTGCATCACATCCGCGGCCCCCGCCGCAAGGACTGGCTGGCCTTCTTCGCGGCCTGCCGCGACGACGCGAACCACGACGACATCCACGAGATCCTGCAGGGGCTCCTAGGCCCGGACCGCCATGTCGTCTACGTGACCGGACGCCCGGAGGCCCAGCGCACCGCGACCCTCGGCTGGCTCGCGCGGCACCGGTATCCGAAGGGGTCGCTGCACATGCGCGCCGACCGCGACTTCCGGTCCGACGACGTGGTCAAGGAGGAGATCCTGGACCGCGACCTGAAGCTCCTCCCGCAGGACGTGCTGTGCGTGCTCGACGACCGGGACCGGGTGGTCGAGATGTGGCGGCGGCGCGGCTTCCGGGTCCTGCAGGTGGCGAACGGTGACTTCTGAACCGGATCGGGGCGCCCGCGCTCAACCCGGGACCGTCCGTGCCGATACGAGAGTGACGCGCACCCGCCCGAGTCCATGATGCCCAACCGCCGTAACTACTACCGGATCCTGCAGGTCCAGCCCGAGGCCCCGCCCGAGGTCATCAAGGCGAGTTGGCGCGCGCTGATGCACGCCGGCCGCGCCCATCCCGACCTGGGCGGCGACCCGGCGGCCGCGGCGCTGCTCAACGAGGCCTATGCGGTGCTCGGCGATCCCGAACGCCGGCGCGACTACGACCGCCGGCTCGACCTGGCACGGATGCGCAGCACGGCCCGCACCGGGTCGGCGGGCCCCGGTCCCAGCGGCCCCGTGCGCCGCGTCGACCCCGCGCAGTGGCGCAGCGAGCACTGCTGCCCGATGTGCCACGCGCCCTTGCCGGCCACGCTGCGGATCGACTCGCGCTGCGCGCGCTGCGATGCGCCGCTCGCCCCCGCCCCGGCCACCGCGACCGGCGAGCGCGAACTCCTCGGCCGGCGCTCTGCCTTGCGACGGCCGCGAAGCGATGCGGCCGCGCTGCTGACCGACTGGCGGGGCGTGCCCATCGACGCCCGCCTGATCGACCTGTCGCTGGGCGGCGCAGCGCTGTTCGCGGGCACCGCGGTCTCGCCCGGCACCGCCTTGCGCGTGCTCACCAGTTCGATCGACGGCGTCGCGCGCGTGGTGGCCTGCCACCGCTCGCAGGCGCAGTGGCGCGTGCGCGTGCAGTGGCTGACGGCCCGCCCGCTCGCCGGCAAAGGGGTCTGGGTGCGGGCGAGCGCCTGAGCGCGCCGGCGAACGCTTGCCGGCCGCGCCCGCTCACTGGATCGAGAGCACCTCGACCTCGAAGGTCAGCGTGGCATTCGGCGGGATCACGCCGGGAACGCCGCGCGCGCCGTAGGCGGTGGCCGCCGGGCAGGTCAGCCGGGCCTTGCCGCCGGCCTTGACCTTCTGCATGCCCTCGGTCCAGCACGGGACGACCCGGTTCAGCGGGAAGCTCGCCGGCTGGCCGCGCTTGTACGAGCTGTCGAACTCGGAGCCGTTCTCGAGCGTGCCGCGGTAATGGACCGAGACCGTGTCGGTGGCCTTGGGGGCGGCGCCGTTGCCCTCCTTCAGGTGCTCGACCACGACGCCCGAGGGCAGCGTGTCCTTCTGCGGCGTGGCGGCATGGGCGGCGTACGGTGCCTGCACGGCGACGGCCGCGGCGAGGACGGCAAGGATGCGGTTCAGCGTGTTCACGCGTTCGGATTCCTTCGGGGACGGAGTCCGCAAGTGTGCCATTGACCGGTCGTCATGCTCCGCGGGCCGTGGGCCCGGCCCGGCGCGCCTCAGGCGATCGGTCGCGCGAGGTAGACCGCCTCGCGCCCGACGATCGGCTCGCGGGCGGGCATCAGGACCGCGCAGTGCTCCGGCGCACGGATCTCGTCGTCGCCGTCGGTGGCGATCAGCTCGCCGGCCTCGAAGGTCTCGAAGCCCACCAGCGGGCGCACGAAGCGGAACGCCGACGTGCGCACCATGCGCGTCTCGAGCAGTTCGTAGCGGCGCGGCGCCGGGAGCGACGCGGCCGGCTCGCGGGCGACGAGGCCGAAGTGCGCGAGGAAGTCGAGCGTGACCTCGACGGCGAGCTCGGAGGTCGCGCGCAGGAAGTGCTGGCCGCACTCCGCCACCAGCGCCGCGCCCGCGCCCGACCCGGCCTCGCCATGGCGGCCGTGCTCGATGATCGGCACGCCCGAGCCCAGCCCGCGCGGCATCACCAGGTGCACCGCAGGCCGGCCGAGCGCGAGTGCCACCGCCGCGTTGCGCGCGAACGCCCGGTACACCCAGAACGGCTCGACGGCCTGCGCGGTCGAGTGCAGGTCGAGCACATGGTCGGCCTGCATGACGACCGGCCGCAGCTCGCGCGCCCGGCGCAGCTCGGGGCTGTCCTCGCCGCCGTCCAGCCACTCGGACGACCAGATGCGGTTCAGGTTGTGGACCAGCTGACGGCTCTCGAACGGCCGCGCCGCATCGAAGGACTCGTAGGCCGCGACATTCGCGAACGACACGGTCAGCGTGCCGACCTTCGGGCGCACGCCGGTGTCGAGCAGGTGCGTCGCCGCGACCATCCCGCAGAACTCGTTGCCGTGGGTGAGCGCGTTGACGAGCACGTGCGGGCCGGGCCGCCCCGACTCGAAGCGGTGGACGTAGTCGACGCCGACGTTGCCGGCCCGGTAGGCGGACAGGTCGCGGGGCAGGACTTCGAGGACGGGCATGGCGCATCTTAGCCCGGCGCCGCGGCTTGCCCTGCGCGGTCAGTTCGAGCCGATACCCCAGCCCCCTGACGGTGTGGATCAGGGCCGGCAATCCGTCCCCGTCGATGCGCGCGCGCAGCCGCCGGATGTACACGTCGACGATGTTCGTCAGCGGGTCTTCGCTGGTGCCCCACACGTTGGCCAGGATGCGCTCGCGGCTGAACAGCCGACCCGGCGCGCTCATCAGCAGCTCCAGCAGCGCCAGCTCCCTGGCCGTCAGCTGCAGCGCCCGCCCGTAGCGACTGGCCTGCATGCGGTCGCGGTCGAGCTCCGGATCGCCCACCTGCAGTCGGCTGGCCGGACGAGGGCGCATGTCGCGACCGGCCACGCGGTCCTCCAGCGAACCCTGGGCGGTGAGCATCGAGGTGGGCAGCGACACCTGGGCGGCGCGCAGGGTCTGGCAGATCTCCAGCCCGTTGAGGCCGGGCAGCATCAGGTCCAGCAGCAGCAGCGTGGTCTCGCCACCGGCCTGCGCCTGGCGCGCCGCGTCCTGAGCCTGAGACAGCCCGGTCACGCCGTCGGCGGCGCGCTGCACCCGATAGCCCTCGGCACGCAGCCCGCGGCAGAGGAAGTCGGCAATGCGGTCGTCGTCCTCGACGATGAGGACGTTCACGGGCCGATCTCCGTGCCCGACGCGGCGCCCGCTCCGGGGCAGGCAGGCCGGCAGCAGCAGGCGGGCCACGGTGCCCTGCCCCGGGAGGCTGCTCAGCTCGACCCGGCCGCCCTGCGCACGGGCGAGCGCCTGCGCGATGGCCAGGCCCAGGCCGCTGCCGTCGGGCCGCTGGCGACGCGCCGCATCGCCCCGGAAGTGGCGCTCGAAGACCTGGGTCAGTTCGTGTGCGGCGATGCCGAAGCCCTCGTCCTCCACCTCGACGATGCCGTGCGGGCGCGTGGCCGTGGGCGGCAGCAGGCGAAGCCGCACCGTGCTGCCGTCGGGCGGCAACCGTCAGCGCCCGCTCATTCGCGGTTCAGGGGGCGTCCATGCCCCGACGCTAAGATGCACGAGGTGCCGCGGTCGATGCAGACCCGGCCGCAGACGTCCCCCAACACCCGCGTACCCGACCGAACCGGAGCCTCCATGAAGATCCCCCTCGCCCTGACCGCCGTCGCCCTGACCGCCGCGACCCTGCCCGCCTTCGCCAAGGGCGTGGTCATCAACCAGGCGATCACCGAAGCCGAAGTGCTGGCCGCACAGCAGGGCTGGTGCAAGGCGCTGGTGGACATCTCGACGACGGGCGCCAAGAGCGGCCAACCGGCGGCCAAGGCCCTGGCCGAGAAGGTGATCGACGGGGCCTACGGCTATCAGATGGGGGCGGTGCTGTTCAAGCCCACGCTGACCGTCAACCCGCAGACCTTCCGGACCACGCGGGCCGGTGCCCTCGCCTACTTCGTCGGCGGCGACCCCGCCTTCCCCAAGGACACCGGCTTCGCGATGAAGGGCTGGACGAAGTGCGACATCGACAACGCGGCCATCTTCATCGCCGGTGACAGCGCCACCACCATGGGCAAGGTCAACTTCACCGGCAAGGATGGCAAGGTCACCACCGTCGACAAGACCTGGAAGTTCGTCAAGGACGACGCCGGCAGGCTGCGGATCGTGGTGCACCACTCGTCGCTGGAATACGCGGGGCAGTGAGGGCCGATCCGCCGGGCGGACCGTGGGTCGACCGCGGTCCGGCCTGTTCGCGACTAGGCCTTGATTTCGCCTGAAATCGAGGCCTTGTGCGTATCAGAGGGGCGTTACTGTGGGGTGGCTGATGGGACTCGAACCCACGACAACTGGAATCACAATCCAGGACTCTACCAACTGAGCTACAGCCACCACCGGAACCGCCGCGACCAGCGCCGCAACGGGTAGAACTCGACGTGCCACCGGCTGCTTTTCAGCCGGCCATTCACTCGGCCATTCATTCGTCCGGAATGCTGGCCTGCCCGACAGGACTCGAACCTGTGACCCTCGGCTTAGAAGGCCGATGCTCTGTCCAGCTGAGCTACGGGCAGAACGGTCCTGCGGGGGCAAGACCGCAAGTATAGCTCAATGGTCGGGGCGAGAGGATTCGAACCTCCGACATCTTGCTCCCAAAGCAAGCACTCTACCGGGCTGAGCTACGCCCCGACGAAGACCGAGTGTAGCACCCGCCCCATCGACGCCCGGGGCGGGATCGACTGTGGCATCGACGCACTTCGGCGCCGTCCGGAACGCGGATCGCGCCGTTCGCGCGGTTCGACGTGAAGGGTCGCATGCGACCCCGGCAGGCTGTCGCATGCGTCGACCGAGCGGTCGGCGCCCCTCTCGGAGCGAACGATGACCCGACACCGTCCGACGATGATCCGCGCGGCGTGCCTGCTGATGGCGGCGGCACTCGCTGCCTGCGGCATGGTGGACGGCAGCGACCCGATTCCGGACCCTGCGCAGACCCCGGTGGTCTCCCGCAGCGCCGGCGCCCCGACGAAACCCTCCGTGACGGGCTCGCGCTCGCCTGCACCGGCGACGACCGCCGCTGCACCGGCCCCGGCCCCGGCCCCAGCGGCCCCGGAAGGTGACGCGGTCCGCGGCAAGCAGCTCTACGCCGCAGTGCCCGGATCGATCAATGCCTGCAAGGACTGCCACATGAGCGTCACGATGGTCCGGCGCGCCGACACCACCGCGGCGGGCTACGAGACGATGCTGCGCAGCGCGGTCCAGACGAACCTGGGCACCATGGGACAGTTCGGCGACAAGCTCGCCGACGCCGACTTCCGCGACCTGGCGGCCTACCTGGCCTCGCCCGGGATCTGAGCCCGGACGAGCGGTCGCACGAGGGGCCCCTCCAACCGCACGGAGCACGGCCTCGACCGTCCGTCCGCGCGGCGGCCGAAACCCGTCGTACCCTAGGCACGCTTGCCGTTGCGCCGCGCATCCGACGGCGCGCCTGCGGAGCGCACGATGAAGCAGTCCACCTCGATTCCGATCTCGATGCGGCTGGCAGCCGCGATGACCGCCGGAGCACTCGCGGCCTGCGGCGGTGGCGGCGAGCCTGCGACCGGCGCACCGACCGCCGGCGCACCGGCTCCGGCGGCCGCACCCGCCGCGTCGCCGGCGCCGGCCCCGGCGCCGTCGGCAGCACCGGCTCCGGCGACCGATCCGGCGACCGCCCCGGCCCCCGCCCCGGCGCCCGCCCCGGCGCCCGCCGCGGTCGCAGGCGACGCGGTGCGCGGCAAGCAGATCTACAGCGACCTGCCCAATACCGCCTTCGCCTGCTCGCAGTGCCACGGCGTGCCGAACCTGAACACCAGCAACATCCTGTCCGCTGCGGGCGACTGGCAGGTGATCTCCCGGGCCATCACCGCCAACAAGGGCGGCATGGGTGCGCTCGCCTTCCCGGTCCTGACCGGCTACGACATGCAGGACATCGCCGCCTACCTGGCGCAGCCGAACCTCTGAGCGCGCAGCGCGGGGCGTGAACGGGGCTGCGCGGGCGCAGCCCCGGGGCCGTCCTCAGACGGCGACCGCGTCGGCCATCTGCTGCGCGAGACGCTCCGCGACATCGTCACTCCGGGCCTCGACCATCACCCGCAGCAGCGGCTCCGTGCCCGACGGCCGGATCAGCACGCGTCCGTCCTTGCCGAGCTCGCGCTCGACCTGCGCCCGTGCCGCCGCCAGCCCGTCGTGGTGCTGCCAATCGAAGCCCTTGTCGACGCGCACGTTGATCAGACGCTGCGGATAGAGGACCAGGTCGCCGGTCAGGGCGGTCATCGACAGGCCGCTGCGACGAATGGCGCCGAGCACCTGCAGCGCACTGATGGTGCCGTCGCCCGTGGTGTGGCAGTCGAGGCACAGCAGGTGCCCCGAGCTCTCGCCACCGAACAGCCAGCCGCGCTGCTGCAGGGTCTCGAGCACGTAGCGGTCGCCGACCTTCGCGCGATCGAACGCGACGCCGAGCCGCTGGAAGGCCTGCTCGAGTCCGAAGTTCGACATCAGCGTGCCCACCGCACCGGGCACATGGCGGTTGCGCGTGCGGTCGCGCACGATCAGGTAGAGCAGCTCGTCGCCGTTGTAGACACGGCCTTCGCCGTCGCACATCAGCAGCCGGTCGGCGTCGCCGTCGAGCGCGATGCCGAGGTCGGCCTTGTGCTCGAGGACCGCTCGCCGGAGGGCCTCGGGGTGGGTCGCGCCGACCTTGTCGTTGATGTTCAGACCGTTGGGCGAAGCGCCCACCGCCACCACGTCGGCACCGAGCTCGTGGAACACGTGCGGCGCGGTCTGGTAGGCGGCGCCGTGCGCGCAGTCCACCACCAGCTTCATGCCGCGCAGGTCGAAGTCCGAGGGGAAGGTGCTCTTGCAGAACTCGATGTAGCGGCCCGCTGCATCGTCGATGCGCTTGGCCCGTCCGAGCTGCTCGGAGCGCACGCAGCCCATCGGCGCCTCGAGGGCGGCCTCGATCATCGCCTCGGTCTCGTCGGGCAGCTTGTTGCCGTCGGCCGAGAAGAACTTGATGCCATTGTCGTCGAACGGATTGTGCGAGGCGCTGATGACGACGCCCGCCGACAGCCGCAGCGCGCGGGTCAGGTAGGCGACCGCCGGGGTGGGCAGCGGCCCGGACAGCATCACGTCGACGCCGGCGGCCGAGAAGCCCGCCTCGAGCGCCGCCTCGAGCAGGTAGCCCGAGACGCGCGTGTCCTTGCCGATCAGCACGGCCGGCTTGATGCCGGCGGTGCGCTGCGCGAGCACGCGGCCTGCCGCATAGCCCAGCCGCATGACGAACTCCGGCGTGATCGGCGCCTCTCCGACCCGACCCCGGATGCCGTCGGTCCCGAAATACTTGCGTCCCATGTCGTGTCCTGTCTTCAGATGGCCGCGTCGATCGCGGCCCAGACCGCGATCGCATCGCGCGTGGCCGCGACGTCGTGCACGCGCACGATCCGCGCCCCGCGCGCGACCGATGCGAGCATCGCCGCCAGGCTGCCGGGCAGGCGATGCTCGACGTCGCGGCCGGTGATCGCTCCGATCATCGACTTGCGCGACACGCCGATCAGCACCGGCAGGCCGTCACCGAGCAGCTCCGGCAGGCGCGCGATCAGCGCGAGGTTGTGCTCGAGCGTCTTCCCGAACCCGATCCCCGGATCGACGACGATCCGGGCCCGGTCCACGCCTGCATGCTGAAGCGCCGAGGCGCGGGCGGCAAGCGATCGGCGCACCTCGGCGACGACATCCCGATAGGCGGGGGCGTGCTGCATCGTCAGCGGGTCACCCTGCATGTGCATCACGCAACAAGCGGCCCGCGCATCGCGCACCGCGTCGACCGCGTCAGCCGTTCCGAAGCCGGCGACGTCGTTGATCATGTCGGCCAGGCCGGTCGCCAGCACCGCCCGCATCACCTCGGGCTTGCGGGTGTCCACCGACAGCGGCCGGCCGCAGTCGGCGAGCGCGCGCAGCACCGGCAGCAGACGCTCCGCCTCCACCTCGGCCGGCACGGGCGGTGCGCCGGGTCGGGTCGACTCGGCGCCGATGTCGATCAGGTCCGCGCCCTCGTCGATCATCCGTCGGGCCTGCGCGACCGCTGCCGCCGGATCGAGCCAGCGCCCGCCGTCGGAGAACGAGTCCTCGGTGACGTTGAGCACGCCCATGACCAGGGGTCGGTCGAGCGCCAGCTCGAACCGGCCGCAGCGCAGCGTGGGGACGAACCCGGTATCGGCTGAGGACGGGGTCAAGGCGGCGGCACCTCGGGATGGAGCAGGACGACGAACACAGGGTCCGGACGTGACCGCGCCCGCCGGAGAGGGCGGGCGCGGTCGGAGGACACGGGAGCCGCCGGAGCGGCCGCCGCATCAGTGCGCGGCGGGAGCGGTCGGCGCGTTGGGCGCGACGCCCGGCGTCGGCGAGGGCGGCTGCGAGCCGGGCTGGTTGCCGCCACGATCCTTCGGGGGACGCGGCGAACGGCCGGCGATGATGTCCTCGATCTGCTCGGCGTCGATGGTCTCCCACTCGAGCAGCGCCTTGGTCATCGCCTCGATCTTGTCGCGGTTCTCCTCGATGAGCTTGCGGGCGACCGCGTACTGATCGTCGATGATCTTCCGGATCTCGGAGTCGACCTTGCGCATCGTCTCCTCGGACATGTTGGTCGTCTTGGTGATCGAGCGGCCGAGGAAGACCTCGCCCTCGTTCTCCGCGTAGACCATCGGCCCGAGCGTCTCGCTCATGCCGTACCGGGTGACCATGTCGCGGGCCAGCGCGGTGGCGCGCTCGAAGTCGTTGGAGGCCCCGGTGGTCATCTGGTTCATGAACACCTCCTCCGCGATCCGGCCGCCGAACAGCACCGAGATCATGCTGAGCATGCGCACGCGGTCCATGCTGTAGCGGTCCTCGGTGGGCAGCTGCATCGTCACGCCCAGCGCACGACCACGCGGGATGATCGTGACCTTGTGCACCGGGTCGGTCTTGGGCAGCATCCGCGCGACCAGCGCATGGCCGGACTCGTGGTACGCGGTGTTTCGGCGCTCCTCCTCGGGCATCACCAGCGAGCGCCGCTCGGCGCCCATGATGATCTTGTCCTTGGCGCGCTCGAAGTCGACCATGTCGACCAGCCGACCGGCGCGGCGGGCCGCGAACAGCGCCGCCTCGTTGACCAGGTTGGCCAGGTCGGCGCCCGACATCCCCGGCGTGCCGCGCGCGATCACGTCGGCCTTGACGTCCGGGCCGATCGGCACCTTGCGCATGTGCACGTTCAGGATCTGCTCGCGGCCGCGGATGTCCGGCAGCGGCACGACCACCTGGCGGTCGAAGCGGCCGGGGCGCAGCAGCGCCGGGTCGAGCACGTCGGGGCGGTTGGTCGCGGCAATCACGATAATGCCCTGGCCGGTCTCGAAGCCGTCCATCTCGACCAGCAGCTGGTTCAGCGTCTGCTCGCGCTCGTCGTTGCCGCCGCCCAGGCCCGCGCCGCGCTGGCGGCCGACCGCGTCGATCTCGTCGATGAACAGGATGCAGGGCGCGTGCTTCTTGGCGTTCTCGAACATGTCCCGCACGCGGGCAGCGCCCACGCCCACGAACATCTCCACGAAGTCGGAGCCGGAGATGCTGAAGAACGGGACCTTGGCCTCGCCGGCGATCGCCTTGGCGAGCAGGGTCTTGCCGGTGCCGGGCGAGCCGACCATCAGCACGCCGCGCGGAATGCGGCCACCGAGCTTCTGGAACTTGGAGGGATCGCGCAGGAAATCGACCAGCTCCTGGACCTCTTCCTTGGCCTCGTCGCAGCCCGCGACGTCGGCGAAGGTGATGGAGTTGCTGGACTCGTCGAGCATCCGCGCCTTGCTCTTGCCGAACGAGAACGCGCCGCCCCGTCCGCCACCCTGCATCTGGCGCATGAAGAACACCCAGACGCCGATCAGCAGGAGCATCGGGAACCAGCTGATGAAGATGCTCATCAGCAGCGACTGTTCCTCTTCCGGCTTGGCATTGACCTGGACGCCGAACTTCATCAGGTCGGAGATCATCCAGATGTCGCCGGAGCCGGGCGAGTAGACGGTCAGGCCGCGGCCGTCCTTCGTCTTGGCACGGAGCGTCCGGCCGTCGACGATGACGCTCTCGATGCTGCCCGCCCGCGCATCGTCCATGAACTTCGAGTACGGCATGTCGCCGCCCCTGACCTGCCGCGTGTCGAACTGCTTGAACACGGTGAACAGGACCAGAGCGATCACCAGCCAGACCGCCGCCTTCGAGAACATGTTGTTCACTGAAACGCTCCTTCGCAGCCCGCCGGAAGGCGGGCCGAACCGACTACATCATTCTACGCCCAATCGACCTCCAAGGCCGACCGACCGTCCATTGTCAAGCCCCGGGCGCCCCCTGGGATCCGCTCGCACCGTGCTTCAGACTCCGGCCGAGCAGATAGGTTTCCGCGGACTCGGCCCGGGACGCCTTCGGCTTGCGCACCGCCACCGTCACGAAGGTGCGCTTGAACAGCTCGACGATCTGGCTGTAGCCGCTGCCGTGGAAGCACTTGATCACCAGCGCCCCCTGCGGCTTGAGGTGCCTCGTGCAGAACTCGACCGCCAGCTCGGCCAGATGCCCCATCCGCGCGGCATCCGCCAACCCGACCCCCGACAGGTTGGGCGCCATGTCTGAAAGCACAAGGTCCGCCTTCGCGCCGCCCAGCATCGCGACGAACTGATCGAGCACCGCGTCCTCCCGGAAATCGCCCAGCAGGAAATCCACGCCGTCGACCGCCTCCATCGGCAGGATGTCGATCGCGACGATCCGGCCGTTCACGGTCCCGCCCGGCCCCGCGAGCTTCTCGCGCAGCACCTGCGACCAGCTGCCCGGCGCCGAGCCCAGGTCGACCACGACCTGGCCGGGCCGGATCAGCGTGTCCTGCTCGTCGATCTCGATCAGCTTGAAGGCCGCCCGCGAGCGGTATTTCCGCTGCTGGGCGAGCTTCACGTACGGATCGTTCAGATGCGCGTGGATCCACGCCTTGCTGAACCTGTTCTTCGCCATTCGACCCCGTGGACTACAATCCGGCGATGTCAGATACCCCTGCAGAAGGCCGCGACGCGGCCCCCGCCCCCCTGTTGTCGTCGGCAGAGCGCCGCACCTTGCGCGCCCGGGCCCACGACATCGATCCGGTCGTCATGATCGGCGACGCCGGCCTGTCCGATGCGGTGCTCGCCGAGACCGACCGCGCGCTGATCGCCCACGGGCTGATCAAGGTCCGCGTGTTCGGCGACGACCGCGACGCCCGCCAGGCCATGGCCGCCGAGCTCGAGCAGCAGCTCGGCGCCGCGCTCGTCCAGGCGATCGGCAAGCTGATCGTGCTCTGGCGTCCGCGCCCGGAGGATACCGGGGTCGAGGGCACGCCGGCCAAGCCGCGCGCAGCGCCGCGCCGCAAGATGCTCACGGTGCCCAAGAAACTGGCTGCCGAAGGCAAGAAGCCGACGCAGCGCCGGGCCCGGCCCGGCGTGCCGCGCGAGCCCGAGCCGGTCGCCGCGCCGCGCCGACGCACCGGCCCGCCGGCCCACCGCGCCGGCCCCGGCATGCGCACGGGCACGGCCCGCGGCGCGCTCGATCCGTCGGTGGCCCGCGCGGTGTCCGGCGGCGCCTCGTCGGGCGTTCGCCCGGCGCGCGGCCCGGGCGCCCGAGACGGCGACTCGCCGCCGCGTCGCAGCGGATCGACGGGCGGTCGCGGTGCGCCGGCCGAGGGGCGCACGCCGCTGTCCGGCGTGCGCGGCCAGTCCTCGGCACGACCACCGGCCTCCGGCGCACGTCCCGGGACGGGCGCGCGCGGGCCGGGTGCAGGCGCGCGCGGTCCCGGTGATGGAGCTCGGGGGCCGGCGTCCGGTGCCAGGCCGGCGTCCGGCGCTCGGGGACCCGGCGCGGGCGCCCGCGGTCCGGGATCCGGCCCTCGCGGTCCGGGTGCTGGATTCGGCGGCCCCGCGACCGGCTCGCGCACCACGGGCTCGGGCGGTCGGCCCCCGGCGGGCGGTGCACGCGGCCCGGCTTCGGATGCACGCGGCAGTGCTTCGGGTGCACGCGGCGGTGCTTCGGGTGCACGCGGCGGTGCTTCGGGTGCACGCGGCGGTGCCGCGGGCGATCGCGGCGATGCGCCGCCGGCACGCGGCGCCCCGGCGCCCCGTGGCGGCGCGGGCTTCGGCGCCGGCACGGGCGCCCGCGGCGCGCCGCTCAGCGGCGCGGCACGGCGCACCTCAGCCAAGCCGTCCTCGGCCCGACCGCCCGGTCCGGCCCCGCGGGGCGGCGACCGGGGCGGCAGCACGCCGGCTACAGGTAGCGGACGTCCAGCACCTCGTACTCGCGGAGGCCGCCGGGGGCCCTGACCTCGGCGACGTCGCCGGCGACCTTCCCGATCAGCGCGCGCGCGATCGGGCTGGACACCGAGATCTTGCTGTCCTTGATGTCGGCCTCGTCGTCGCCGACGATCTGGTAGGTCACAGTCGAGCCGGCCTCGAGGTCCTCGAGGTCGACGGTCGCGCCGAACACGATTCGGCCACCGGCGTCGAGCGTGCTCGGGTCGATGATCTGCGCGCCCGCGAGCTTGGACTCCACCTCGGCGATGCGGCCCTCGATGAAGCCCTGCTTCTCCTTGGCCGCGTCGTACTCGGCATTCTCGGAGAGGTCTCCCTGGGCACGCGCCTCGGCGATGGCCGCGATGACCGCGGGCCGCTCGACCGACTTCAGCCGCTGCAGTTCTTCCTTGAGCCGCTGCGCGCCTCGCACCGTCAACGGAATCGTGCCCACGTCCAGCTCCAGAAAAAAAGGCGCCCCGGACAGGATGACCGGGGCGTGACAACCTCAATATAGCATCGGCGCACCGGCGCGCCGCCGCATCCCTGCGCCGGCCGGGGTCTCGCGACCCGGCCGGCCCGGCTCAGCCCGCGCCGAGCGTCTCGTGCAGCGACTGCAACGAGTAGACCTCGAGGCCCGAGACGTGGCGCATCCCCTCGACCGCCGCCAGCGCGCCGGCGATGGTCGTGTAGTAGGTGATGCGCTGCGCGAGCGCGGTGGTCCGCAGCGCCCGCGAGTCGGCGATCGCCAGACGCTTCTCCTCGACGGTGTTGATCACCATCGAGACCTCGCCGTTCTTCATCATGTCGACGACGTTCGGCCGGCCTTCCTGGACCTTGTGCACGGTGGTCACCGGCAGCCCGGCCGCGGCGATCGCCGCCCCGGTGCCGCGGGTGGCGACGATCTTGAAGCCGAGCTCGTGCAGGCCGCGCGCGCACTCCACCGCGCGGGCCTTGTCGGTGGCCTTGACCGAGATGAAGGCCGTGCCCCCGGTGGGCAGCTTCACGCCCGCGCCGAGCTGCGACTTCACGAAGGCCTCGCCGAAGGTGTAGCCCACGCCCATGACCTCGCCGGTCGACTTCATCTCGGGCCCGAGGATGGTGTCGACACCGGGGAACTTCACGAACGGGAAGACCGCCTCCTTGACCGAGAAGTAGCGCGGCACGACTTCTTTCGTGACGCCCTGCTCCGCCAGCGTCTGGCCGACCATCGCGAGCGCCGCGACCTTGGCGAGCTGCACGCCGGTGGCCTTGGACACGTAGGGCACGGTCCGCGAGGCGCGGGGATTGACCTCGAGCACGAACACCGTCGAGACGCCCGAGGCGTCCTCCTGGATCGCGAACTGCACGTTCATCAGGCCGACAACCTTGAGCGCGCGCGCCATCACCGCCGTCTGGCGCTTGAGCTCGGCGATCAGCTCGGGCGACAGCGAATACGGCGGCAGCGAGCAGGCGGAGTCGCCCGAGTGCACGCCGGCCTGCTCGATGTGCTCCATCACGCCGCCGATCAGCACCTGCTCGCCGTCGCAGATGCAGTCGACATCGACCTCGATCGCGTCGTTCAGGAAGCGATCGAGCAGCACGGGGCTGTCGTTCGAGACCTTGACCGCCTCGCGCATGTAGCGCTCGAGGTCGCGCTGCTCGTGGACGATCTCCATCGCGCGGCCGCCGAGCACGTAGCTCGGACGCACCACCAGCGGATAGCCGATCTCCTGGGCGAGCGCGAGCGCGTCGGCCTCGGTGCGGGCGGTGCGGTTCGGCGGCTGGCGCAGCGCGAGCTTGACCAGCAGCTTCTGGAAGCGCTCGCGGTCCTCGGCGATGTCGATCGACTCGGGGCTGGTGCCGATGATGGGCACGCCCGCGGCCTCGAGCGGCTTGGCGAGCTTGAGCGGGGTCTGTCCGCCGTACTGCACGATCACCCCGACCGGCTTCTCCTTGTCGACGATCTCGAGCACGTCCTCGAGCGTGAGCGGCTCGAAGTACAGGCGGTCCGAGGTGTCGTAGTCGGTGGAGACCGTCTCGGGGTTGCAGTTGACCATGATGGTCTCGTACCCGGCGGCCTTCAGCGCGAAGGCCGCATGCACGCAACAGTAGTCGAACTCGATGCCCTGCCCGATCCGGTTGGGGCCGCCGCCGAGCACGATGATCTTCTTGCGGTCGGTGGGCTCGGCCTCGCACTCGTCCTCGTAGGTCGAGTACATGTAGGCGGTGGTCGTCGCGAACTCGGCAGCGCAGGTGTCGACGCGCTTGTAGACCGGGCGCACGCCGAGCTTGTGGCGCAGCTTGCGGATCTCGCCCTCGGTGACGTCGAGCAGGTAGGCGAGGCGCCGGTCGGAGAAGCCCTTCTTCTTGAGGAAGCGCAGCGTGTCGGTGTCGAGATCGCCGATGGTGCGCTTCTCGATCTCGAGCTCGATCTTCACGATCTCCTCGATCTGGGCGAGGAACCACGGGTCGATGTGGGTGAGCGCATGGACCTCGTCGAGCGTGAAGCCCTGTGCGAACGCGTCGCCGACGTACCAGATCCGCTCGGGGCCGGGCTCCCCGAGCTCCTCCTCGATCGTCTCGCGGTCGGTGGTCTTCTCGTTCATGCCGTCGACGCCGACCTCGAGGCCGCGCAGCGCCTTCTGGAAGCTCTCCTGGAAGGTGCGCCCGATGGCCATCACCTCGCCCACCGACTTCATCTGCGTGGTGAGGTGCGAGTCGGCCTGCGGGAACTTCTCGAACGCGAAGCGCGGCACCTTGGTGACGACGTAGTCGATCGAGGGCTCGAAGGACGCGGGCGTGGCGCCGCCGGTGATGTCGTTGCGCAGCTCGTCGAGCGTGTAGCCGACGGCGAGCTTGGCGGCGACCTTGGCGATCGGAAAGCCCGTGGCCTTGGAGGCGAGCGCCGACGAGCGCGAGACCCGCGGGTTCATCTCGATGACGATCATCCGCCCGGTCTTCGGGTCGACGGCGAACTGCACGTTCGAGCCGCCGGTGTCGACGCCGATCTCGCGCAGGATCGCGATCGAGGCGTCGCGCATCACCTGGTATTCCTTGTCGGTGAGCGTCTGCGCGGGGGCGACGGTGATCGAGTCGCCGGTGTGGATGCCCATCGGGTCGAGGTTCTCGATGGAGCAGACGATGATGCAGTTGTCCCGCCGGTCGCGGACCACCTCCATCTCGAACTCCTTCCAGCCGATCATCGACTCCTCGATCAGCAGTTCGCTGGTCGGCGAGGCCTCGAGGCCGCGCTTGCAGATCGTCTCGAACTCCTCGGCGTTGTAGGCGATGCCGCCGCCGGAGCCGCCGAGCGTGAAGCTCGGCCGGATGATCGACGGGAAGCCGAGGGTCTTCTGGACCGCCCACGCCTCCTCGAGCGAGTGCGCGATGCCCGAGCGTGCGGAGCCCAGGCCGATCTTCGTCATCGCGTCCTTGAACTTCAGACGGTCCTCGGCCTTGTCGATCGCCTCGGGCGATGCGCCGATCAGCTCGACGCCGTACTTCTCGAGCACGCCGTGCTTGTGCAGGTCCAGGGCACAGTTGAGCGCGGTCTGCCCGCCCATCGTCGGCAGGATCGCGTCCGGGCGCTCCTTGTCGATGATCTTCTCGACGATCTGCCAGGTGATCGGCTCGATGTAGGTGACGTCGGCCGTCTCCGGGTCGGTCATGATCGTGGCCGGATTGCTGTTGACCAGGATCACCTTGAAGCCTTCCTCGCGCAGGGCCTTGCAGGCCTGCGCGCCGGAATAGTCGAACTCGCACGCCTGGCCGATGACGATCGGGCCGGCGCCGATGATGAGGATGCTCTTGAGGTCGGAACGCTTGGGCATGTCAGGCACGCTCCATCAGGGCGATGAAGCGATCGAAGAGGTACCCGATGTCGTGCGGGCCGGGGCTCGCCTCCGGATGCCCCTGGAAACAGAAGGCCGGGCGGTCGGTGCGGGCGAGGCCCTGGATGGAGCCGTCGAACAGCGACACGTGGGTGACCTCGAGGGTGGCGGGCAGCGTGTCGGGATCGACCGCGAAGCCGTGGTTCTGGCTGGTGATCAGCACCTGGCCGGTCTTCAGGTCCTTGACCGGATGGTTCGCGCCGTGATGGCCGAACTTCATCTTCAGGGTCTTCGCACCCGAGGCCAGGCCCATGATCTGGTGGCCGAGGCAGATGCCGAAGGTGGGCAGGCCGCGCTCGATCAGCGTGCGGGTCGCCTCGATCGCGTAGTCGCAGGGCTCGGGGTCGCCGGGGCCGTTGGACAGGAAGACGCCCTGCGGCTCGAGCCGCAGCACCTCGGCGGCCGAGGTCTGCGCCGGCACGACGGTGACCTCGCAGCCGCGGTCGGCGAGCATGCGCAGGATGTTGCGCTTGACGCCGAAGTCGTAGGCGACGACGCGGAAGCGCCGCGCGGCGGCGGCCGGCGCGTCGGCGGGGTGGCCGGTGCCGAGCGCCCACGAGCCCTCGCGCCAGGCATAGGGCTCGGTGACGCTGACGACCTTCGCGAGGTCCATGCCGGCGAGACCGGGAAACGCGCGGGCCGCGGCGATCGCGGCCTCGACGTCGAGCACCTCGCCGTAGGCGGTGCCGGCCACGAGACAGCCTGCCTGGGCGCCCTTCTCGCGCAGCAGGCGCGTGAGCTTGCGGGTGTCGATGCCGGCGATGCCGGGGACGCCTGCGCCGCCGAGGTAGCCGGACAGGGTGTCGGTGGCGCGGAAGTTGGACGCGCGCAGCGGCAGGTCCTTGATGACGAGCCCGGCGGCGTGGATGCCCGCGGACTCGGCGTCCTCGGGCGTGACGCCGTAGTTGCCGATGTGCGGGTAGGTCAGCGTGACGATCTGCCGGCAGTAGCTGGGATCGGTGAGGATCTCCTGGTAGCCGGTGAGTGCGGTGTTGAACACGACCTCACCGACGGTGCGGCCTGGCGCGCCGATCGAGTGGCCGCGAAAGACCGAACCATCGGCGAGCGCGAGGATGGCGGGCGGAAGTTGGGGCAGCAAGGACAGCTCCTGGGTCTGGAAGCCCGCCCCGTGTTGCCGGAAGGTGCCGGAGCCGCGCGCCAGGCGATGCCGTGCACGGGCACGGATCGTCCGGGGGTGGCTCGCAGTGCGGCGGATCGGCTAAGCGCTAGGCTCGCGATGGAGGCGGGTAAACCTTTGAATTCTACCACGCCAGGGCATGGCCGACCGCGACGCTTCGCGTCGGGATCAGTGGTTGCGCGGCGGCTGGGGTGGGGGTGGGGGTGGGGCCACGACCCGGGGGTCGGGCGGCGCGAAGGCCGTGTCGTCGCCCCAGGGGTCGGGTGCGGCGGTCGGCGGCAGCGGTGCGCGCGGCATGTCGGCGAAGGGCGTGCCGACATCGGTCGAGAGCTCCTGCTTCGGCGCGAATCGCACCTCGATCTCGGGATAGCCGAGCGGACGCACCAGCATCGCGAGGGTCGTGTAGGCCGAGCGCTCGACCTGCGCGCGGTAGCGCTCGGCGAGCCCGTGCGCCTGCGCCATCGCATGCGCCCGCGCCGCGCCGATCAGCTGGTTCTTGTCGTCCTCGGAGAAGCGTCCGTCGAAGAAGCCCTGTAGCAGATCGGGCAGCAGCCAGGGCAGCAGCCGCGAGCGCTGCTCGTCGTAGAAGGCGAGGTCCTTGATCGACACCTCGACCCGGCATGGCGGCAGGTCGATCATCGCCTTGGGGGGCGGCTGCGGCGTGCCGGCACGCGGGCCGACGTCGGCGGCCGGCCGGACCGCGTCGACGCGGAAGCGCTCGCTGCGCAGGTCGTAGCGGAAGTCCATCTCGAACTCGAAGACCATCGCGAGCTTCTTCTTGGTGAAGGCCCACGACAGGTACTTGCGGCCGAAGTCTCCGAAGGTGTGGTCGCTGTGGGTGATCAGGTCCTTGCTGACCGCCTTGAAGACCGACAGCTCGCCGATCGCCCGCAGTTCGTCGATCGAGCTGCGCACGACGATCTCGCGCGGCTCGGCGCGGCGCCGGGCGCGCCACGCCCAGCCCCCGCCGAAACCGAGCACGAGGAAGAGCACCAGGCCGATGAGGGTCGCCAGATCCATCGGACGAGTGTAGCGGATGCGCCGAGCGCCTCGCCCGACCCGGCCGGATTCAGGCGCCCTCAGGCGCCCAGCAGGAAGATCCAGGCGTTGAGCGCGAGCGCGGCGATCCAGACCAGCGAGCGGGCGCTCGCGTGGTCACCGACGTACAGCCAGAGGTAGACGACGCGCAGCGCGAGCCACACGGCCGCGAGCGCATCGAGCCGGCCCTGGGCCGCGCCGAGCTGGTGGGCGACGATCACCGCGGCGGCGAAGAAGGGCAGCGCCTCGAAGGTGTTGTTCATGGCCGCGACGGCGCGCCGGCGCCGGCCGTCGAGCTTGAGCTCCCAGGCGCGCGGATCCGAGTTGTCGTAGTCGCGGCGCCCGGCCTTGGCGATGCCGGCGGCCACGAAGGGCAGGAAGAATGCGACGAACAGGAACCAGTAGGCGAGCGTGAGCTTCATCGCGGGTCAGGGCCTCGGACGGAGTGGATCGGGGTCAGTCGACGCTGCGGCGGTCGCGCAGCGCCTGGGCGACGGTGGCGGCGTCGACGTACTCGAGTTCGCCGCCCATCGGTACGCCGCGGGCCAGCCGCGAGACCGCCAGGCCGCGCGCTCGCAGCATCTCGCCGATGTAGTGGGCGGTGGCCTCGCCTTCCTGCGTGAAGTTGGTGGCGAGGATGACCTCGCGCACCACGCCGTCGGTGGCGCGCGCCAGCAGGCGATCGAAGTGGATCTCGTTCGGGCCCACACCGTCGAGCGGCGAGAGGCGGCCCATCAGCACGAAGTACAGCCCGTCGAACGCGAGGGTCTGCTCCATCGTCACCTGATCGGCCGGCGTCTCCACCACGCAGAGCTTGGTCGCATCGCGGCGGATCGACACGCAGGTCTCGCAGACCTCGAGCTCGGTGAAGGTGTTGCAGCGCTCGCAGTGCCGGATGCGCGCGGTCGCGTCCATCAGCGCGCCGGCGATCGCCTCGGCTGCTTCCCGGTCGTTCTGCAGCAGGTGATATGCATACCGCTGCGCCGAACGCGGCCCGACCCCGGGCAGCCGCTTGAGCGCGGCCACCAGCGCGTCGAGCGCAGCGGGCGGTCGCAGCATCGCGGCGCTCAGAACGGCATCTTGAAGCCGGGGGGCAGCGGCAACCCGGCGGTGACCGAGCCCATGCGCTCGGAGGCGGTCTGCTCGGCGCGACGCAGCGCGTCGTTCATCGCGGCGACGACCAGGTCCTCGAGCATCTCCTTGTCGCCGTCGGCGAGGACGCTCGGGTCGATGGTGACGCGCTTGACGTCGTTGCGGCAGGTGATGACGACCTTGACCAGGCCGGCGCCCGACTGACCCTCGACCTCGACCCCGGCGAGGGCCTCCTGGGCCTTCTTCAGGTTGTCCTGCATCTGCTGGGCCTGCTTCATCAGGCCGGCGAGCTGGTTCTTCATCATCGCGTCTCTCCGGTGGGGCCGATCGGCTGGATCGAGTCGGGCACGATCGTACCTTCGAAGCCGGTCAGCAGGGTCTGGACGAAGGCATCGCCCTCGATGTGGGCCTGGGCCTGCGCGAGCGCCTCGGCCTGCTCGCGGGAGCGGACCTGGGCCACAGTGGTGCCGCGCACCTGGCCGATCTCGACCGACAGGCGGACCGGGCGGCCGAAGTGCTTGAGCAGGACCTCGCGAACCTTGGCCAGCAGGCCGGCCTCGGCGAGCGTCTTGACCGGCACGCGCAGCGTGAAGCCCTCGGGATCGTGCCCGAGGAGCTCGCTCTGCTGCATGAACTGACCGACCAGGCCGGCACGCGGCATCCGGGCGACGACCGCCGCGGCGAGCGCCGGCCAGTCGCCGTCGAAGTCCAGCGGCACGGCTGCGGGCGCGGTGTTCGGGGCGGCGCTCGGGGCGGTGTTCGGGGCGGCGCTCGGGGCGGTGTTCGGGGCGGTGTTCGGGGCGGCGCTCGGGGCGGCGCTCGGCGTGGCGTTCGGGGCAGGCTCGGGGCGGACGGGTTCGGGGCGGCGCGCTTCGATGCGAGGCGCATTCGACTGCGGGGCGTCGCTGCGCTGGGCCTCGGGGCGCGGGGCCTCGGTTCGCGGCGCGTCCGCACGAGGGGCCGCCGGTATCGCCGAGGCGGTGGCCGGACGGGTCACGGCGAGCGGCGCGGACGGCGGGCGAAGCTCGGGGCGGGCGCCGCCTGCCGGGCGGGCACCCGCGGCGGCCAGCGCGGCCGCACGCGCCTGCGCGACCGCGGTCCCACCGCTCGCGCCGCCGACGGGGCGAGCGCCCGCGGACGGCGCCGCCGGCGCGGCGGACGGCATCGGCACCGCCGCCCGGGGCTGCGGCGCAGGCAGCCGCGGCGCCATGGTGTCCGGACGGAACGCGAGCAGGCGCAGCAGCGTCATCGAGAACCCGGCATGCGCATCGGGTGCCAGCGGCAGGTCGCGCGCGCCGTGGATCGCGATCTGGTACCAGACCTGCAGGTCCTCCGCGGCGAGCCGCGGCGCCCAGCGCTGCGGTGCGTCGTCGCCGGTGCCGTCGTCGGCGATGACACCGACCTGGGCCAGCGCGATCCGCTGCAGCAGGGACGCGAGATCCAGCAGCGTGCGCTCGAAGGGCGCGTTGCCCGCGAGCATGTCGTCGGCGGCGCCCACCAGCGCCCGGCCGTCGCCGGCGACCAGCGCCTCGAGGATCCGCTCGAGGTCGCGCCGGTCGACGACGCCGAGCATCTCGCGCACCGCCGCGTCCTCGACGTGGCCGCCGCCATAGGCGATCGCCTGATCGAGCAGCGACAGCGCATCGCGCATGCTGCCCGCGGCCGCCCGGCCGATCTGCGCGAGCGCCGCCGGCTCGAAGGCCACGGCCTCGGCCTCGAGCACCGTGGCGAGATGACGCGAGACCAGCTGCGGCGGCAGGTTCTTGAGGTTGAACTGCAGGCAGCGCGACAGCACCGTCACCGGCACCTTCTTGGGGTCGGTGGTCGCCAGGATGAAGACCACGTGAGGCGGCGGCTCCTCGAGCGTCTTGAGCATCGCGTTGAACGCGTGCCCCGTCAGCATGTGGACCTCGTCGATCATGTAGACCTTGTAGCGGCCCGACACCGGCGCGTAGACCACCTGCTCCAGGACCTGCGCCATCTCGTCGACGGTGCGGTTGGAGGCGGCGTCCATCTCGACATAGTCCGGAAAACGGCCCTGCTCGATGCCGAGGCAGGCGCTGCACAGGCCGCAGGGGGTGGAGGTCACCCCGGTCTCGCAGTTCAGCGCTCGCGACAGGATGCGCGAGACGGTGGTCTTGCCGACGCCCCGCGTGCCGGTGAACAGGTACGCATGGTGCAGGCGGTCGGTGTCGAGCGCGTGGGTCAGCGCCCGCACGACGTGCTCCTGCCCGACCAGCGAGCCGAAGTCTCGCGGACGCCACTTTCGTGCCAGGACCTGGTGCGACATCGGGCGGGGCGCGGGGACCGGGAGGAGCGGTAAGAGGTGGACGAGCCTGACCCTCGGCACTTCCGGGGAGCGGCCTTGGCTGCTTCCTTCCGGACCTGACCAGGTGGACCACGCCGGAATGCGAGGAGGCCCGTCCAACCCGATTGTATCAGTCGCCCGGCATCGGCCCGCGATCGGGGCCGCCGAGGTCGACGTCGAACGCCACCTGCCCCGCGGCCGCATCGACCAGAACCGTCCGCAGGCACCGCACCGGGCCGAGCGGCGGGGGCTCCAGGGCCTCGACCAGCGCCCGATAGCCGGCCAGCTGGACGACATACTCGGGCCGGCGTGCGGCGTCCACGGACCACTTGTAGTCGATGATCCAGACCTCGTCGCCCACCCGCGCGATCCGGTCGATGCGGCGCACCTCGCCGCCGGCGTCGATGATCTCGAACTCGCAGGCAGCCGGCGCGGCCCGCTCGAAGGCAGGCGCCAGCGGCACGAGCGCCATCACGCCGCGGGCACGCGCGAGCGCCGCCCGGCGCTGCCTGTCGTCGATCTCGAAGGCGTGCAGCGCGGCGAGGACGGTGTCCTCGTCGGCGCCCGCCGGCAGCAGCTCGAGCGCACGGTGCAGCGCATGACCGAGCTCGGTGGCCAGCAGGCCCGCGGGCCGCCCGTCACGGTCGCGTTCGGCGCCGCCCTCACCCGGATCGCGGCGCGTGCCGACGTCGAGCCGCGACAGCTGCAGCAGGTGCATCGGGAACGGGGCATCGGCCGCGGCGGCGGCCTGCGCACGTACCCGGGCACGCCCGGCCCAGCCCGGCGGCTCGTCGACACCCTCGAGGAAGGTGTACCACGAGGCCTTGGGCGACTGGCGGTTGCGCGTGCCCGAGACGATCACGCCGAGCCGCGCGCGGGTGAGCGCGACATACAGCAGGTTGCGGTCCTCGCGCTCGCGCAGCACCTCCTCGCGCTCGAAGCTGTCGCGGCGTGCGCGGCCGGCGAGCGCGGCGCCCAGCACGAACGAGACCTGCGACGGACGCGGCAGCTCCGGCGACCAGTCGACATGCAGCCGCTGGCCATCGGGCTGGCCGCGACCGTGCGCATCGGCGAGCACCACCAGGTCGGCCTCGAGACCCTTCGAGCCGTGGATCGTCATCATCCGGATGGCGTCGACCGCATCGGCACGGCCCTCGCTCGGGCCCTCGCGGTCCTCGAGCGTGTCGAATCCGCGCAGCCTGCGCAGGAAGCGCGCCAGGCTCGGATAGCGGCCGGCGTCGACGTCGAGCGCCAGGCCCAGCATCGCGCACAGGTTGGCGTGCGCGACGTCGCGCTGCGCCGGCTCGACGGCCGCCGGATAGCGGGCGAACGCGTCGACCTGGGACAGCACGGCATCGAGGAAGTCGTGGACCGGCGCCCGCGCGGCGGCGTCGATCCAGCCGGAGACGAGGGCGACCACCGCGGCCGCGTCGAACGGAGGCGGGTCGGCGGGGTCCGACTCGGCGGCGAGGCGGCGCAGGCGCGGCCACCACCTGCGCGGCATCGGTGCCTCGGAATCCTCGCTGTCCGCGGGATCTCCGGTGTCCGCGGGATCGCCGGCGTCCCCGGGGTCGCCGGCGTCCCCGGGGTAGCCGGCGTCTTCGGGATCGCCGGCGTCTCCGGGGTCGCCGGCGCTTTCCGGTGCTCCGACGCCCTCGGGGTCGCCAGACAGGCCCACGCTCCCGACGGCCGGAGCCCCAGGCCGGGCCGGCGCCGCCACCTGCGGGCCACGCGCCGCGATCCAGGCGATCGATGCGGCATCGAGCCCCACCAGCGGCGAGGCGAGCACCTGTGCGAGCGCGAGGTCGTCGGACGGACGCCGCACGAAGCCGAGCAGCGCACGCAGGTCGTCGCCCTCGAGCGTGCGCAGCAGACCACCGGCACGGTCCGACTGCACCGGCAGGCCGCGTTCGCGCAGCGCGCGCTCGTACGCCTCGAACCCGCTGCGGCTGCGCGCGAGCACGTAGACCTCGCGCCAGCTCAGGCTGCGGCCCTGGGCGGCGAGCGCATCGCGCGCGAGCAGGATCGCATCGGCGATCGCCTCGCCTTCGCGATGCCGCAGCGAGGCCTCGTCGTCACGGGGCGACGTCAGCCAGTCGAAGGGCTCGGCACCGGCGCCGGCGACCGCGTCCGCCTCGATCAGCGGCAGCCGCCAGGCGAAGCCGGGCGGACCGGCCGCGGCCGTGGCCTGCTCGCGGTAGTGCGCCATCCACGGGGGCAGGCAGCGGTTGAGCACGTCCACGATCGCACGCGCGTTGCGTCGCGTCGTGTCGGTGCCCGCCTCGCGCGCGCGGAAGCCTTCGCGCAGCAGCGCCTTGGCGGCGTCGAACACCCGCGCCTCGGCGCGCCGGAAGCGGTAGATCGACTGCTTGGGATCGCCGACGACGAAGACCGACGGACGCTCGCCGGCGCCCGCATAGGACTGCAGCCAGTCGGCGATCACGCGCCACTGCAGGCTGCTGGTGTCCTGGAACTCGTCGAACAGCAGGTGCCGGTACCGGCGGTCCATCCGGCACTGGACATACGCCGCGGTGCCCGGGTCGCGCAGCATGCGCCAGGCGATCGACTCGAGGTCGGCGAAGTCGATCACGCCCTGCGCCCGCTTCGTCCGGCGGAACGCCTCGAGCAGCCCGACGCCGCAACGCATCGCGGCGGCGTTCAGACCGACCGCGCGCCACTCGTCGAGCAGCGCGCGCGCATTCGCGATGCGCCCGCACAGCGCCTGCCAGCGCGCGATCAGGGGTGCCGCGCCGCCGGCCGCCGCGAGCGCGGCGTCGAGCGCCTTGCTCGGGCGCCAGGCCCGCGGCTCGCCCCGGGCGGTGAGCACGGTCGCGTGCAGCGCGTCCAGCCAGCCGTTCGCGGCGGCGTCGTCCGCGCAGTCCCGATCGGCGAGCTCATCGAGCGCGAGCGCGAGCGTGCGCGTGGCATCCGAGCCGCACTCGAGCACCAGGGCGATCGCGCGCAGCTCGCCGCGCAGGCCGGCCTCGGCAGCGATCGCGCGCAGCAGCGCAGCCTCGTCATCGGGCACAGCCTCGTCGTCGGGCGCAGGTTCGTCGTCGGGCGCGGCCTGGTCGTCGGAGGCCGGCTCATCCTCGCGCGCGGGCGATCGCATGCCGCTGCCGGTCGGCGCACCGGCGGGCGAGCGTCCCTCGAGCACGAAGGCCCGCGCGGCATCGCGCCACGCCTGCAGGTACGCGCGCGCAGCCCGCTGCGCCGCAGCGTCGAGCGCCTCGCGCGGGCCGTCCAGGTCGGCGTCGAGCGCCACCGCCCAGTCGGTGCGCTGCGCGACCATCGACTCCAGGCAGGCCCGCGCGCCAGACAGCCCGATCTCGTCGACCAGCGCCTGCAGGTCCTCGCGCTCGGCGATGCGCGAGGGCGCGCGCAGCGCGTCGAGCCAGCCGAACCACGCCTGCTGCAGCAGCGACGCGCCCTCCTCGCTCAGCTGCGTGCCCTCGGCGGCGTCGACCGACAGCGGGCCGATGGCCGCGAGCGTGCGGAACCAGCGGTGGAAGGTGGTGATCTCGGGGCCCCGCGGATGGCGCAGCACGGCCTCGTAGAGCCCGCGCGCGTGCGGGGCGGCGGCCTCGGCACCGGCCTCGCCGAGCCCGTACCAGCCGGACAGCCGCTCGTGCAGCGTCGCGTCGTCGGCCAGCGCGAGCTCGCGCAGCGCGCGGTCCAGGCGCTCGCGCATCTCGTGCGCGGCCAGCCGCGTGAAGGTCACCGCCAGCACCTGGTCGGGCTCGCAGCCCTCGATCAGCGCACGCACGATCCGCGTCACCAGCAGCGTCGTCTTGCCGCTGCCCGCGCAGGCATCGACCACGACGCTGGCGGCCGGATCGATGGATGCGAGCCGGAAGACGTCGGCGTCGACCGCGTGTCCGTCGACCTCGAAACGCTCGCCGGAAGCGCTCACGACCAGTGCCCCTTGCGGCACAGCCCGCGACTCGCGCAGTGCCCGCACTCGACGCCCGAGGCGTGCAGCGGCTCGCCGTCCTGGATGCGTGCAAGCAGCACGGGCAGCCGCGTGCGCCAGCCGGCGAGCACGCTGGCGGCAGGCTGCGACAGCGGCACCCAGGTCACGCTGTCCCGGCGCAGCGACAGGTAGCCGCCTTCGACGACCGTGCCGGCCTCGGCCGCGATCAGCGTGTACAGCGCGAGCTGTGCGGCATGGTCCGGCTCGGCGGCGATGCGCTTGAGCCGGTCGGGGGCGCCGAGCTTGTAGTCGACGACGCGCAGGCCCTGCGGCCCCTCGTCGAGCCGGTCGAGCCGCCCTTCGATGCGCACCGTGCGCGGACCGTCGCGGGCCTCGATGCGCAGGTCGGTGCCGCCGGGCCGCTCGCCGTCGAGCCAGTTCCAGCCGCGGGAGGCGTCCTCGATCGCCCAGTCGAGGTAGCGATCGAGGGTCGCGTGCCACTCGGCCAGTTCGCCGAGCGCCCCGCCCCCGGTCGCGAGCTCGCGGGCCGCGACCGCATCGGTGACTTCGATGATCAGCGCCCGAGCGCCCGCGCGCCCCGACTCGGCGAGCACCACGCCGCGCGCCGGCGCCTCGCGATGGAAGCGTTCGAGCACCTCGTGGACCAGTTCCCCGCGCTCGCGCACGCCGGGCACGTCGACCGCCTGATCCGCCTCGCGCAGCCGCCAGCCGTCCTGGACGAGGAACCGGAACGGGCAGGCGACGAGCCGCTCGAGCGCACCGACCGACAGCGTCGTGGGCAGCCCGCCGAAAGCCAGGCCCGGGCGCGACGCACGCGCCGGCACGAGCTCGCGCGGCTGCCCCGGACGGTCCTCGCGCAGGGCGAGCGGCGTGTCGTCGAGCATCGCCTCGAGCCGCTCGACCCAAGGGCTCGGGCGGGTGCCGTCGCCCGGATCGGTACGGCAGGTGATGGCGGTGTCGGGCGACAGCGCCAGCAGCAGCGCGAGGTCGCGCTGCTGGCGGACCGCGGCCGAGGCGGCGGTCGGCAGTCCGATCAGCGCACGCAGCGGCTCGTTGACCAGGGGCAGTGCACCGGGCGCAGCGGGCAGCGCCGCGTCGGAGGCGCCGAGCACCAGCACCGCGTCGAACGCGCGGCCGGCCGCGTCGACCGGCGTCAGAAGTTCGACCGGGCTCTCGATCGGGCCGTAGAAGCGGTGCCGCTCCAGCGTCATGGCGAGCATCGCGCGGAACTCTGCGAACGGCAGCGCGCGAGCATGCCCCTCGGCATCGGCGGTGCGGCGCAGCGACTCGAGCCGCGACAGCAGCTGGCGGCCGGCCGCGTCGCCGGCGAGCCGGCGCGGCGCGCCAGCCCAGCGCATCGCATGCTCCAGCGCGTCGAGGTGCGCCCGCAGCGGCTGCGCGCGTACCTGCCGCTCGGCCAGCTCGCGCAGCCGGGCGAGCCCTTCGGGCGCCGCCCGGTCGGCGTCGCCGCGCAATCCGTCCCAGCCGCGCAGGTACCCGTGGCGCGTGGCGCGGCGCTCGATCCAGTCGCGCAGCACGAGCCCGCCCGGCGGCCGCACGAAGCGCGAGTCCAGCCAGCCGAGCAGATCGTCGTAGTAGCCGTCCGCGGCCACCGCATCGAGCCAGCCCATCGCGGCGGTCGCGGCGACCGTCGTCGACAGCAGCCAGCCCTCGCGGTCGTCGATCAGCACGCCGGCGCGCTCGAGCAGCGCACGCACCCGCCGCGCGAGCCAGCGGTCGAGCGCGACGATCGCCAGCGTCGGCACCGTGGCCGCCCCGGCGAGCGCTGCCCCTGCAAGGCGGGCATGGACCCACTGCGCGGCGAGCTGCGCCTCCCGCTCGCGGTCGGCCGCGTGCAGGATCGTCGGCACCGGCCCGAGCGTCGCGGGCGCCTTCGCGGCCCACTGCCGACGGCGCTCGCGCAAGGGCCGCGGCGGCGCGTCATCGAAACATTCCGGCCAGGCCGCGGCCAGCAGCGGCGCGGCGCGCCCGACCGCGGCCCAGTCGGGCTCCAGGCGCAGCAGCCGCCCGGGCGGCAACCGCGCCTCGAGCTCGGCCAGCAGCAGCGCCTCGAGCGGCTCCGGCGGCTGCCACCCGACCCACGCGATCCGCGTGCCGCGCGCAGCCCAGGCGGCGACGAGCCGCCGCATGCGTTCGATGCCCTGGGCGACCGGATCCACGCCGGCCCCTTCGGTGGCCCGGGCGATGCGTTCGAGCAGAGACAGGTCCTCGCGCAGTCGGGTCTCTGCGGCCGGCGAACCGAATGCCTCGACCACGGTGGCGATCCAGTCCGGATCGCCGAGCCGGCCGGCGGCACCGGCCTGCGCGAAGGCATCGAGCACCTCGAGCAGGCCGCCGGCGAAGGCCAGCCGGTCGGCCGGCGCGCGCTGCGGCAGGCTGTTGGGCAGCGCGGCATCGAGCGCCTCGAGCAGCGCCAGCGTGCGGGCGAGCGCATCGACGGGCACCGCGGGGGCCAGTTCGTCCGCCCAGGCGGCGCAGGGCCGGATCGGCGGCGGCGCCCACGGCCGCCCGGGCACGGCCAGCCGTGCGCGCACTGCGCGCTGCAGGGGACCCACCAGCGCCCCCCGGGGGACCACCACCGCGGGCGGTCCGTCGGCGGCGGCCGCAGCGTCGCCGAGCCAGGGCACGAGCGCGTCTGCGGCCGCGCTCCAGAACGCGCCGCTCCCCGGTCCGTCGGGGGCGAACCGGCGCACCACGGCGCCCGTGCCGAGCTTGCCGGTCACGGGCACGCCGCCCACGGACCGACCCTGAGATGCTCAACGCTCGCCATCTGGCTATGGTAATTTAGACGACAGGAGACCCACGCTCATGTCCAGCACCCAGATCACCCACACTTCCGACGCGACCTTCGACGCCGACGTGCTCAAGTCCGACGCGCCGGTGCTCGTCGACTACTGGGCCGAGTGGTGCGGCCCCTGCAAGATGATCGCGCCGCTGCTCGACGAGGTCGCCAAGGACTACGGCGACAAGCTGCGCATCGTGAAGGTCAACGTCGACGACAACCAGGAGATCACCGCGAAGTACGGCATCCGCGGAATCCCGACGCTCAAGCTCTTCAAGAACGGCCAAGAGGTCGCGACCAAGGTCGGCGCCCTGTCGAAGTCGCAGCTGACGCAGTTCCTGGACACCAACCTCTGATCCATCGTATCCTTTAGGGGCGCGCGAAAGCGCTCCCGCATGCTGCGGGCGATTCCCGGTACCCCCGGCGATCGACCCCGCGGTCACCGGGCCGGGCCCATCGGCCTGATGCACCCCGAGTTAGATCTTCCGGTCTCCGGCCCCCCGCTTCTGCGTTTCGACCCCCGTTTTCCCTGACCGGCCCCCCGCCGGTTCACCTCCAGCCCCCCGGACGGGAGCGCAGCAAGGCGACATTCGCCTAGGCGCCCATGGACGTCCCGCAGGGCTCCGATCAGCCGTCACGCTGTCCGCCCCCCCCACGATGCACCTGTCCGAACTCAAAGCCCTCCACGTATCGGCACTGATCGAGATGGCCGCCGGCCTCGACATCGAGAACGCCAACCGCCTGCGCAAGCAGGAACTGATGTTCGCGATCCTGAAGCGGCGCGCCAAGACCGGGGAGCAGATCTTCGGTGACGGCGTGCTCGAGGTGCTGCCCGACGGCTTCGGCTTCCTGCGCACCCCCGAGACCTCGTACCTGGCCAGCCCGGACGACATCTACATCTCGCCGTCGCAGATCCGCCGCTTCAACCTGCACACCGGCGACAGCATCGAGGGCGAGGTCCGCACGCCCAAGGACGGCGAGCGCTACTTCGCGCTGGTCAAGGTCGACAAGATCAACTACGAGCCGCCCGAGGCGAGCAAGAACAAGATCCTGTTCGAGAACCTGACGCCGCTGCACCCCGAGGTGCCGATGGTGCTCGAGCGGGACACCAAGTCGGAAGAGAACTACACGGCGCGGATCATCGACATGATCGCGCCCATCGGCAAGGGCCAGCGGGGCCTGATCGTCGCGCCGCCGAAGGCCGGCAAGACCGTCCTGATGCAGCACATCGCGCATGCGATCACTGCCAACCACCCGGACGTCGTGCTGATCGTGCTGCTGATCGACGAGCGGCCCGAGGAGGTCACGGAGATGCAGCGCTCGGTGCGCGGCGAGGTGGTCGCCTCGACCTTCGACGAGCCCGCCACCCGCCACGTCACCGTCGCCGAGATGGTCATCGAGAAGGCCAAGCGCCTGGTCGAGCACAAGAAGGACGTGGTGATCCTGCTGGACTCGATCACCCGCCTGGCCCGCGCCTACAACACGGTGGTGCCGGCCTCGGGCAAGGTGCTGACCGGCGGCGTCGACGCCAACGCGCTGCAGCGCCCGAAGCGCTTCTTCGGCGCGGCCCGGAACATCGAGGAAGGCGGCTCCCTCACCATCATCGCCACCGCGCTGGTCGACACCGGCAGCCGGATGGACGAGGTGATCTTCGAGGAGTTCAAGGGCACCGGCAATTCCGAGCTGCACCTGAACCGCCGGATGATGGAGAAGCGCGTCTACCCCGCGATCGACATCAACCGCTCGGGCACCCGGCGCGAGGAGCTGCTGATCCCGAAGGAGCAGCTGACCAAGATCTGGATCCTGCGCAAGCTGCTGCACGACATGGACGAGCTCGCCGCGATGGAATTCCTGCTCGACAAGGTCAAGCAGACCAAGTCGAACCAGGAGTTCTTCGACTTGATGAAGCGCGGCGGCTGACGAGGGGTTTCGAGCTGGTTGATCGGGGGTTTCGAGCTGCGCAGCAGCGAGCCCGATCAACGGACGCCGCATACTTGCGGCGGCCGGGTGCCCCCCCGGACGTGAATCCGCCGAGAGGCGGCCAATCTCTCCCAAAACTGATACACTCAAAAGCTTTCCCAAACCCAGGGAACGTGCCCGCCCCGTCAAGACGGCCTGCGCGCGGCGACCCACAAGACCGAGGCTCCAGCATGAAAGACGGCATCCACCCCGAGTACCGCGAAGTCGTGTTCCTCGACATGTCGAACGGCTTCAAGTTCATCACCCGCTCGACGGCGCATACCCGCGAGAAGATCACGATGGACGACGGCAAGGAATACCCGCTCTACAAGCTGGACGTCACCTCCGAGTCGCACCCGTTCTACACCGGCGCCCAGCAGCGCATCAGCGAGACCGGCCGCGTCGAGAAGTTCCGCCAGCGCTTCGCGCGCACCGGCGCGACCAAGCCCAGCTCGGCGTCCTGATCGTGGGTCGGCTGTCCCGGACCCGTCGGTCCGGGATCGGCGCCGACGCCGATCCCGGGGCGCCCGCTGCGCGCTCCGCCCTCCAGGGCAGCCTCTCGGCTGCTTCGCTTTACCAGGGCAGCCTCTCGGCTGCCCTGTGCCATTTACGACCGTGAAGCCCTTCTTCGTCACCGCCCTGCAGGCCGCCAAGATGCCGCGGTGGCTGCTGCTGTTGATGTGCGCGCTGTACGTCGTGCCGGGGCTGGTCGGCCGGGATCCGTGGCGATTCGAGGATGCCGCCGGCTTCGGCGTGGCCTGGACGATGTCGGCCGCCCCGCGCGGCCTGGCCGACTGGCTGATGCCCAATGTCGTCGGCGTGCCGATGGTCGAGGAAGGCCCCCTGCCCTTCTGGCTCGGCGCGATCGCGGTGCGGGCGCTGCCCTTCCTGGCGCCCGACGCGGTGGTGCGCGGCGTGGCGATGGCCTGGCTCGCCCTGTTCTTCGTCTGCCTCTGGTATGCGACCTGGCTGCTCGCGCGCCGGCCCGAGGCGCAGCCGATGGATCCGTTCGGCGCGTCCGCCAATCCGGTCGACTTCGGCCGTGCGATCGCCGACTCGGCGCTGCTGCTGACGCTGGCGACCTTCGGGCTGCTCGCCCGCATCCACGAGACGACGGCCGAGGCGGCCCAGGTCGCCTGGGTCGGCGTGTTCCTGCTCGGCTGCGCACTGACGCTGGAACGCCCGCGGCTGGGGGGCGCGCTCGCGGGGCTCGCCATCGGGCTGACCGCCGCAACTCGGGGGCTGCCGCTGGCGGGCGCGCTGCTGCTCGCCGCGCTGCTGCTGGCGGCACGCGTCGGCGCCTTCCGGCTGGTCGCGCGGCCGATGATCGCCGGGCTGCTGCCGGTGGCCCTGATCGTCTCGGCGGCCTGGCCGCTGGCGCTGTCGACGGCAGGCGAAGCGGGCGCACGGCACCTCGCCGGCTGGCTGGCCTGGAACCGGTCCCTGGTGTCCGGGCCCACGCTCGACACCGTCGCCTACGCCGTGCAGAACGTCCCGTGGTTCTTCTGGCCGGCCTGGCCGATGGCCGCCTGGGCGCTGTGGCGGTGGCGCGAGCGCAGCCTCGAGCCTGCGCTCGCGGTGCCGGGCATCAGCGCGGCCGTGCTCGCGATCGCCTCGGTACTGTCGCCGCGCGGCACCGAGGCGATGCTGCTGCCGCTGGTGCCCGCCGCAGCCATGCTCGGCGCGCTGGGCCTGCCGACCATCCGACGCGGCCTGGTCAGCCTGATCGACTGGTTCGCCGTGATGACCTTCACGCTGATCGGCGCGGCGCTCTGGGCCTACTGGATCGCGTTCCAGACCGGCTGGCCGCCGAAGATGGCGTTCCGCGCGCAGCAGTCGGTGCTCGGCTTCCTGCCCTCGATCGACGTCTTCGAGGTGGTGGCCGGCGCGGTGGTGACGCTCGCGTGGCTGGCGCTCGTGGCCTGGCGCGTGTCGCGCCAGCCGCGCGCGATGTGGCGGCCGGTGATCCTGTCTGCCGGCGGCATGGTGCTGGCCTGGTGCCTGCTGATGACGCTGTGGCTGCCCGCCGGCAACCACCGCAAGACCTACCGCGACGTCGCACAGCAGGCGGGGCTGGTGGTCTCGCCGCGCCACGGCTGCGTCGCGACCCTCGGCCTCGACGTCGCGCAGCGCGCGACCTTCGCCTATTTCGGCGGACTGCGGCTCGACGATACCCGCGGCGACTGCGAGTGGCTGCTCGTCGCCGACCGCTCGAACGCCCCGCTCGACCCGGCGCAGGCGAGCGGCCGCTGGCGCCAGGTCTGGCGCGGCCAGCGTCCGGTGGACCGCCAGGAGCAGTTCCGACTGTTCCGCCGAACAGCCGCCTGAACCCACGCACGACGATGGCAGCGGCGGGCGCCACGCGCGCGATCGTCTCGCTCGGCTGGCCGATGTTCATCGGACAGCTCGCGGTGATGGCCAACGGCATCATCGACACCATGATGGCCGGGCACCTGTCGCCCCGCGATCTCGCCTCGGTCGCGATCGGCTCGAGCATCTACTTCGTGGTGTTCGTCGGACTGATGGGCACGCTGCAGGCGATCTCGCCGGTCGCCGCGCAGCACGTCGGCGCCGGCCGGCTGCGCGAGGTCGGCGAGACCTGGCGCCAGGGCCAGTGGCTGGCGGCGGCCCTGCTGGTGCCGGGCGCCCTGCTGCTCGCCTTCCCGCAGCCGCTGCTCGCGCTCGCCGATGCCGAGACGGCGGTGCGCGCCGGCGCGGTCTCCTACCTGCAGGCGGTCGCGCTCGGCCTGCCCGCGGCGCTCTGGTTCCGCGCGTTCTCGACCTTCAACGTCGCGGTGTCGCGCCCGCGCACGGTGATGGCGATCAACCTGCTCGGCCTGGCGCTGAAGGTGCCGCTCAACACCCTCTTCATGTACGGCAGCGACGCGCCGGCAATGCTCGGGCTGCCCGCGGTGCCTGCGATGGGCGGCGCGGGCTGCGGGCTGGCGACCGCGGTGGTGTTCTGGATCTCAGCGGCGATCGGCTTCGTGCTGCTGCGCCGCGGGCGGTTCTACGAGCGCTTCGCGATGCGCGGCCTCGGCCGGCCGCGGCGGGCACCGCTCGCCGAGCTCGCGCGCCTGGGGCTGCCGATCGGCGGCATCTACCTGATCGACGTCAGCGCGTTCAACGTGGTGACGCTGCTGGTCGCGGGCTTCGGCACCGATGTGGTCGGCGGCCATGCGATCGCGGCCAACGTCGCGGCGACGCTGTACATGCTGCCGCTGGCGCTGTCCGGCGCGGCCGGCGTGCTCGCCGGCCAGGCGCTCGGCCGCGGCGACCCGGTGGAGGCGCGCGCGATCGCGCTGCGCGGCATCGGCCTGGTGCTCGGGCTGGCCCTGCTCGGCGCGCTGACGCTCGCGCTGGGACGCGGCCCGCTGTCGCGCGCCTACAGCGATGCGCCCAGGGTCGCCGCAGTCGCGGCAACGCTGCTGGCCTGGGTCGCCGCCTACCACCTGGTCGACGCGCTGCAGTGCGCGCTGGCCTTCGCGCTGCGCGCCTGGAAGGTCGCGGTGCTGCCGATGGTGGTGTTCGCGGTCTCGCTCTGGGGCGTGGGCCTGGGCGGCGGCTGGTGGCTCGCTGTCGGGCTGTCGCTCGGTGCACCCGGCTTCTGGATGGCGGCGATCGCCGCGCTCGCGCTCGCCTCGGCCGGGCTGGCGATCCTGTTCGCGCGGACCACGCGCGACGCAGTCCGGGCAGCCGCCTCCGGCTCAGCGCAAGCCTAAGGCCAAGCCGATCGGCACGAACACCACCGATGCGATGTTGCCCACCAGCACGATCGCGGCGACCTTGCCCGGCTCGCGGTTCCAGCGCTCGGCGACCATGAAGTTCAGCACCGCCGGCGGCAGGCTCGCGAAGATGTACATCAGGCCGCGCTGATCGGCCGTCAGCGGCAGCAGCGCATCGACCGCGAGCGCGACCGCGAGGCCCGTCAGCGGGCAGACCAGCGCACCGAGCAGCCCGATCCGCCAGCTGCCGCGGTTGACCGACACCATGCGCACGCCGAGCGCGAAGAGCATCAGCGGGATCATCGCGTCGCCGGCGAGCTTGAGCGAGGTCATCACGATCTCGGGCCGCGGCAGGTCGGTCGCCGCGACCGCGAAGCCGGCGACGGTCGCCACGTTCATCGGCGTGGCCAGCAGCTGCCGGATCGAGGCACGCGGATCGACGATGCGCGCGCCGAGCGTGAAGTGGATCGCGTTGGAGACGACGAACATCGCGACCGCGGGCGCGAGCCCCGCCTGCCCGTAGGCGAGCACCGAGATCGGCAGTCCCATGTTGCCGCAGTTGTTGAACATCATCGGCGGCACGAAGGTCCGCGGCTGCACCCGCGCGGCCCGTGCCACGCCCCAGGCCAGCACGCCCGAGCCGAGGCGAGCAGCAGCCAGCGGTTGTCGGCGATGCTGAAGTCGCGGCTCGCCAGCGCCGAGAAGATCAGCGCGGGCGCGAACAGGTCCATGTTGATGCGGTTGATCGCCGACATGTCCGGCGCGTGGCGGCGCGCGTACAGCCAGCCGACGGCGACCATGGCCAGCACCGGCACCATGATGCCGGCGATGCGTTCGAGCAGCGCGAGCGTCATGGGGCGCGAATCAGGCGGCGCCGGTCGCCCGCAGGCAGACCGCGCTCACTGCGCGGCCGTCAGCCGGAAGAAGTGCTCGCGGTAGTGGCGCAGCTCGTCGATCGATTCCTCGATGTCGGCGAGCGCCGTGTGCGCGCTGCGCTTGGCGAAGGCCTTGGCGACCTCGGGGCGCCAGCGCTTGCACAGCTCCTTGACGGTGGACACGTCGAGGTTGCGATAGTGGAAGTACGCCTCGAGCTCGGGCATGGTCCGCGCCATGAAGCGGCGGTCCTGGCAGATCGAGTTGCCGCACATCGGGGACTTGCCCGGCGGCACCCAGGGGCGCAGGAAGTCGATCAGCAGCGCCTGCGCCTCGGTCTCGGTCACGGTGGAGGCGCGCACTCGCTCGGTCAGCCCGGAGCGCCCGTGCGTGGCGGTGTTCCAGGCGTCCATCGCGGCCAGCACTGAATCCGGCTGGTGGATGGCGAACACCGGCCCCTGCGCGAGGACCTCGAGATTGCCGTCTGTGACGACGACCGCGACCTCGATGATGCGGTCGACCTCGGGCCGAAGCCCGGTCATCTCCATGTCGACCCAGACCAGGTGGGTTTCGTTCGGCGAGGCGGGAAGGGGCTGTGACATAATTTTCGGCTCCGCCTGCATTCTCTCACGAGCACCGAATTGCCCTCTCCGGCGTCCCCGGCCCTGAGCTTCACGCTGGCCTTCGTGCTCGCCCTCCTCGCCTCGGTCGCCACGCGGCTGTGGCTGGCGAGCCGTCAGGCGCACCACGTCGCCCGGCACCGCGACGCCGTACCCGCCCAGTTCGCCGAGCGCATCCCGCTGTCGGCGCACCAGCGAGCCGCCGACTACACCGTCGCACGCGTGCGGCTCGGCCTGCTCGAGACGGTGCTGGGCGCCGCCGCGCTGGTCGGCTTCACGCTGCTCGGCGGCATCGCCGCGATCGCCGACCTGCTGCGCGAAGCGCTGCCCGGATCGCCCTTCTGGCGTCAGGTGCTCCTGGTCGGCGCGGTCGCCGCGATCGGCGGCGCCATCGACCTGCCGCTGTCCGTGTACCGGCAGTTCGTGCTGGAGAAGCGCTTCGGCTTCAACCGGATGACGCCCGGCCTGTTCCTCGCCGACCTGCTCAAGGGCACCGCGCTCGCGATCGTGCTGGGCACGCCGCTGCTGGTCGCGGTGCTGTGGCTGATGGAGCGCGCAGGCCAGGCCTGGTGGCTGTGGGCCTGGGCGCTGTGGGTCGCCTTCAACCTCGCGGTGCTGGTGCTCTACCCGACCGTGATCGCGCCGATGTTCAACCGCTTCGTGCCGCTCGAGCCGGGCCCGGTGCGCGAACGCGTCGAACGACTGCTCGAGCGCTGCGGCTTCGCCTCCAAGGGCCTGTTCGTGATGGATGGCAGCCGGCGCTCGGCGCACGGCAACGCCTACTTCACCGGCTTCGGGCGTGGCAAGCGCATCGTGTTCTTCGACACGCTGCTGTCGCGGCTCGATGCCGACGAGATCGAGGCGGTGCTGGCGCACGAGCTCGGACACTTCAGGCACCGGCACATCCTCAAGCGCATCGTGCTCACCTTCGCGATCAGCCTGGCCGGCCTGTGGCTGCTCGGCTGGCTCTCGACCCAACCGTGGTTCTACCAGGGCCTGGGCGCCACGCCGCAGGCGGGCGACGCGCTCGGCGGCTACGCGCTGCTGCTGTTCTTCATGGCGATGCCGGTCTTCACCTTCGTGCTGCAGCCGCTGTCGAGCTGGCTGTCGCGGCGTCACGAGTTCGAGGCCGACGCCTTCGCCGCACGGCAGTCGAGTGCCGAGGACCTGTCGCGCGCGCTGGTCAAGCTCTACGAGGACAACGCAGCGACCTTGACGCCCGATCCGGTGCACTCGGCCTTCTACGACTCCCATCCGCCCGCCGCGATCCGGCTGGCGCGGCTGGCCGCGCTGCACCCCGGCGCGCCGCCCGCGCCGGCCACCTGAACATCACCACCCCGGAGGTCCGCCATGCACGTGCCCCAGAGCCCCGAGCACCTGCGCGAGCGCGACTGCGCGCCGCTGTCCGGCCGGGACGCGCTGCGCCCCGAGGCCATCGACGCACAGCTCGCGGTGCTGCCGCGCTGGTCGGTCGTCGACGGCGCGCTGCAGGCGACCTACGCGTTCAAGGACTGGTGGGAGACCGTCGCCTTCGTCAATGCGCTCGCCTGGATGGTCCACCGCCAGGACCACCATCCCGAGCTCCTCGTCGGCTACGACCGCTGCACCGTGCGCTGGAACACGCATTCGGCCCGCGGCATCACCGTCAACGACTTCGTCTGCGCGGCGCGCAGCGACGCGATCCACGACGCGAGGCCGGGCGCATGACGTGCACGGCGCGCCCGATGCGGCGCACGCCTTGAGCGAGGCCCTGGCGCACGCCACCGTGCTGGCCGCCTACGGGCGGCAGTTCTGGCTGCGGCTCGACGGTGACGACGAGAACGGCGGCGGCGGCGAGCGCAGCGCCGTCACGCGCGGGCGCCGCGGCGACGTGGTCGCAGGCGACCGGGTCGCCTGGCGCGACCTCGGCTCCGGGCAGGCGGTGATCGAGTCGGTGATGCCGCGCCGCAACCTGCTGCGCCGCAGCGACGACCGCCGCGAGAAGGCGCTGGCCGCCAACCTCGATCGCGCGGCGATCGTCATCAGCGGCGAGCCGCCCTTCTCGGAGGAACTGCTGGTGCGGGTGCTGATCGCGGCCGAGCGCGAAGGCATCGAGTGTCTGCTGATCGCGACCAAGGCCGACGTGCCTGGCGCGCTCGAGTCGATCGAGCCGCGGCTGCACGTCTACGAGTCGCTCGGCTATCCGGTGTTCCGCATCGCCGCGAAGGCCGAGCCCGAGGAGACGATCGCACGGCTGCGGCCCGAGCTCGGCGGGCGCACGACGCTGCTGCTGGGCCAGAGCGGCATGGGCAAGTCGACGCTGGTGAACCTGCTGGTGCCGGATGCGGCGCTCGCCACGCAGACCATCTCCGAGGCGCTGCAGACCGGCAAGCACACGACGACATTCACCCGCGCCTTCGACCTCGCCGGCGGCGGCCGGCTGATCGACTCGCCGGGCTTCCAGGTGTTCGGCCTCGCGCACCTGTCGGCCACCGAGCTCGAGCACGGCATGCGCGAGTTCCAGCCGCTGCTCGGGCACTGCCGGTTCTACAACTGCACGCACCGCCACGAGCCGGGCTGCGCGATCCGCACGGCGGTGGCCGAGGGTCGCATCGACACCCGTCGGCACACGCTGTACGAGCAGCTGCGCGACGGCGCGCGCGAGCGCTGACGCGCGCCAGTCAGCGGCCCAGCCAGTTCGCGATTGTCAGCATCGCGAACAGCCCGATCCACAGCACCACCGAGCGCCAGACCAGACCGACCGCGCTGCGCAGGCCGGTGGCGTCCGGCGGGCTGCCCGCCCAGTCGAAGCCGCTCGGGGCGCCGCCCGACAGCGACGGGTCGGCGTCGAGCGCGGCCGCGTCGCCCCGGACCTCGGCCTCGACACGGGCGTCGGCGATCCTCAGGCCGAGCGCGCCGCCGCCGGTCATCAGCAGCAGCCGGCGCTGCTCGTCACCACCGCGCACCGCCGAGGCGGCGCGCCAGCAGTAGACGGCGTCCTCGAAGTTGCCGACCACGGCGAAGCCCGCCGCGGACAGCCGCACCGGCAGCCAGTCGAGCACCCGATACGCGCGGGCGGCGAAGCGGCCGTAGGGCTCGGCGGCCGGGGCGACCGGCGCGGCGGGCGCGGCGGGCGCGGTGGCCGCAGCGCCGACCGCTGCCACCAGCGTGTCCGGCGCCACCTCGCGCGCGGGATGCCCGCCGCGTGCCCAGTGCTCGGCGAGGAACTGCGCGGCGCGGTACATCACCGGGCCGATCGCGCCGGGCAGCAGGATGTACCAGAAGAGCGGACCGAACACATGGCGGTGGGCCGCGATCAGCGCATGCGCGATCGCCATCCGGCAGAGCTCGTCGACCGGCAGCTCGCCGATCGCGAAGTCCGGGTCGCGCTGGCGGATCCATCCCTGCAGGGCCTGGCGCGCGCCCTCGGAGTCGCTCGCGGCGAGCGCGAGCTGGATCTCGGTGAACGCATGGCTGAACTGCCGGAAGCCGACCGTGTGATAGAGCACCAGCACGTGCAGCGCGAGCACCGGCAGCACCCCGATCAGCTCGAGCAGCACCTGCGCGAGCCAGATGCCGACGACGGCGACGCCGACCGCGAGCCCCCAGCCGAAGGCGCCATGGCGCCACTGACCGGCGTCGGTCGCGCCCGCGATCGCATCGGCGACCGCCCCTGCCGAGCGGTGCACGCCGTTGTCGCGCGGCAGCGGGCGCATCTGCTCGAGCACGAGCGCCAGGATCAGTGCGACGAAGCCCATGGGCGGATGATACCGACGGCGCTCAGGCCGCGATGTATCGATAGAGGTTGCGCAGCATCGCGGCGGTGACGCCCCAGACGAAGAACTCGCGGCCGTCGCCCGGTCGCCGCCAGGGCATCGCGAGGAAGCTGCGCTCGAGGCCGTCGCTCCAGCGGTACAGGCGGCGCTGGTGGTTCGCCGGGTCGAGCAGGAACGCGAGCGGCACCTCGAAGACCTCGGCCACCTCGTTCGCGTCGGGCTCGAGCCGGTGCCCGGCGTCGACGAGACCGACCACCGGCGTGACGATGAACCCCGTGCCCGTGGTGTAGGTCGGCAGCTGTCCCAGCACCTCGACGCGGGCGCGCGCCAGGCCGATCTCCTCCTCGGTCTCGCGCAGCGCCGTGCCCACCGGCGAGCCGTCCTGCGGCTCGGTGCGTCCGCCGGGAAAGGCGATCTGGCCGGCATGCGTCGACAGGTGCGCGGTGCGCACGGTGAGCATCACCGACAGCCCGTCCCCGCGCGGCACCAGCGGCACCAGCACGGCGGCCGGACGCGGCGTGTCCGGGCCGAGGCGCCAGCGGTCGTCGATGAATTCGGGCGTCCACACCGGCGGGTGTCGGAAGCGCTCGCGCAGGGCATCGGGATTCAGCCGCTCGAACGGCACCGGCGGCAGGGCCGCGACGGAGTCGTCGATCGGTGCGTCGCGCGGGTCCGGGATGGAGCGGCGCGTCGTGCTCGGATCGACCGCGGCGGGTGCGCGGCCGGTGGACGCGGGCGCGCCGGCGGCGCGCTGCGTCGGACGGTCGGCCGCGCTCATCGCACGGCCGGCGCCCGCATCACTTCGGCTGCGCGGCCGATGCGACGGGCGCGCGTCCCGGCAGCTTCTCCTTGATCCGCGCCGATTTGCCCGAGCGCTGACGCAGGTAGTACAGCTTCGCGCGGCGCACGTCGCCACGGCGCTTGACCTCGATCGAGGCGATCAGCGGCGAGTAAAGCTGGAACGTCCGCTCCACGCCTTCGCCCGACGAGATCTTGCGGACGATGAACGAAGAATTCAGGCTGCGGTTGCGCTTGGCGATGACCACGCCCTCGTAGGCCTGGACGCGCTTGCGCGTGCCCTCGACCACGTTGACGTTGACGATCACGGTGTCGCCGGGGGCGAAGACCGGAATCGTCTTGTTCAGGCGAGCGATCTCTTCCTGCTCGAGCTGCTTGATGACATCCATGTAGGGCTCCAGACCATCGTGCGCCGGATTGTTGGGAGGGCCGGTTCGAGACCGGAATGCCCGGGGCAGAGGATGGCGTGCTTCGTTCTTGCTTCGTTCTTGCGTCGATTCTCTCGCTCATCCGGCGGGCGGAAGTCGCAAAGCCCACGATTCTAGCTCATTCCTCGCAGGAGTGCCTCGTCCTGCGCCGACAGCCGGTGATCCCGCCTCGCCTGCTCGATCAGCTCGGGCCGGCGCTCGGCGGTCACGCGCAGCGCCTGCTCGCGCCGCCAGCGGGCGATCTTCGCGTGATGGCCGGACATCAGCACCGCCGGCACCGGCGTGCCGCCCCAGGTCTCGGGCCGCGTGTAGTGCGGTCCTTCGAGCAGTCCATCGGAAAACGAGTCCTGCTGGGGCGAGTCGCCGTCCGTCATGACGCCCGGCAGCAGACGGACCACCGCGTCGATCAGCGACAGCGCGGGCAGTTCGCCGCCGGAGACCACGAAGTCGCCGACCGACACTTCCTCGTCGACCGCGGCGTCGAGCAGGCGCTGGTCGACCCCTTCGTAGCGGCTGCACAGCAGCGCGAGCGCCGGCAGCGCGGCCAGCTCGGCGACGCGCCGCTGCGTGATCGGCACACCCCGCGGCGACAGGTGGACGACATGCGCGCGGGCGCCTGCGTCGGCCTCGCGCCGGGCGTGCATCGCTCCGAGGCAGGCCGACAGGGGCTCGGGCAGCATCACCATGCCGGGGCCGCCGCCGAACGGCCGGTCGTCGACGCGCCGGTAGGCATCGGGGGCGTGGTCGCGGGGATTCCAGCAGCGCAGCCGCCAGATGCCGCGCTCGATGGCGCGCCCGGTCACGCCGAAGCCCGCCGCGGGTCCGACCATCTCGGGAAAGAGCGTGACGACCTCGATGTCCATCGCGTGCAGCGGCGCCCCGGGCAGGCCCGGGATCAGCGCGACCAGTCGGCCTGCCAGTCGACGACGATCCGCCCTTCGGCGGGCACGGCATCGACGACGTAGGCGTCCACGAACGGGATCAGGTGACCGGTGTCGGTCTCGATGATCGGATGCGCGCCGTGATCGTCCACCGACACCACGGTGCCGAACGACTCGCCCGCCTCGTTGACCACCGCACAGCCCTCGAGGTCGACCCAGTAGACCTCGCCCTCGGGCAGCGGCGGGAAATCCATCCGGCGCACGCCCACCTCGGCCCCTTTCAGGGCCAGCGCGCCGGTGCGGTCCTCGACGCCCTCGGGCTTGGCGACGACCGTGGACGCATGGCGACGCGAGCGTTCCAGCGTCAGCCAGCGGTCGATCGCGGGATGCGCGGGCGCGGCCGGACGCTGCAGGTGCCAGACCGAGGCGCCCAGCAGCGCGGTGTCACCCGCGCCGGCGAACGGCTCGACCTTGACCCAGCCGCGAACCCCCCAGGCATCGACGATCCGGCCGAGCGGCACGGTGCGCCGAGGGTCACGGGTGACGGGCGCACCGCCCTGCCCGGGCTCCGGGACGACGGCGGGATCCTGAGCGTGCACCGGGGCCTCGATCGCAGCCTCGCCGGGCGGCGTGCCGCTCGCTCGGCTCAGACCACGGCCGGCGTAGCGGCTTGCTTGGCGAACTGCTTGATCAGGCGTTGCACGGTCGGCGAGACCTGCGCGCCGTGGCTCTTCCAGTACTCGATGCGCTCGAGCGACAGGCGAAGGCCCTGCTCGCTGCCCGAAGCGATCGGGTTGTAGAAGCCGAGCCGCTCGATGAAGCGGCCGTCACGACGGTTGCGACTGTCGGTGGCGATGACGTTGAAGAACGGGCGGGCCTTGGCACCGCCGCGCGAGAGACGCAGAACGACCATCTGGGTTCCTTGCAGACTTTCCGGGAAACCCACGATGATAGCCGATTAACGGCCTCGCAGTGAAGCCCTGGCGAAGGTATCAGCGTCCGGTGGCGAAGCCGCTGCCGATGAAGCCGCCGGTGGCGCGCCCCTGGACGGCTCCCGGGGAGCTGACATAGGCCGAACCGCCGTTGCCCTGGACCGGGGCCGGCAGGGTGACCGCGCCGTTGGAAGGCGGGAACGGCGGGGGAAAGGGCGGGGGGAAGGCCGGGGGGAAGTACTGGCCGCCGTGCCCGGGCCAGGGCCACACCCGGGGGGCGCCGTACCAGACCGGCGCACCGGCGTCGGCGTAGACCGGCTGCGGCTGGCTGCGTGCCCGGCGCTCGGCCTCGGCCTGCTCGAGCCGGTCGCGGTCCTGCTGGCGGCGGTTGAAGCCCTCGGCCTGCTTGCGCCAGTAGTCGCGTTCGGCATCGGCCCGTTGGCGGGCCACCCCCTCCGTGGGCATCACGTAGCTGCGCTGGCCGACCTGCGAGGCCCCCACCGGCGGCCGGCGGTCGCTCAGTTCGAGCGTGCCGTCCGGCAGGCGCGACTGCCAGATCGTGGTCGACGGGGTCGAGCCGACCGCGCGCCCGGCCTGCGCCAGCTCGTCGGCGCTCATCGCGCGCCCGCCGCCGACGACCGCGGCGCCGACGGGCGTGCCCGGCGACGCCGCCGACGCGACGCCCGCACCGCCCGCCATGCAGGCGGCCACGATCAGCGCAGCCCTCAGTCCACCGCCCGTCCGACCGCGATCCATCGACCCTGCAGCCATCACCGCCTCCGGACCGCCACGCAGTGCGACGCACCGGTGTCGGAAAACTTAACACCCTGATTTTTCAGGACCTTTCCGGATTCTAGACGCTCACGATGCGAACGCAAGCGCCGGACCTCCGGGCGGGCGTGACGCGATGATCAGAACGGGCTTCCCTGGATCGGCGATGCGGCGCACGGGTGGCGCGGCGCCGACGGCGCGCCCTGCCCCCCGCCCTGCCGCGGCAGGCGGCTCGAACAGATCGCGGCGCAGGCTCGGCCGCTCGCGGCCGAGCCCCAAGCGGCGCAGGCGGACGTCGATCCGCATCCGGATCATGTCGGCCCAGGGCCCCGTGCCGCGCATGCGCCAGAAGAAGCGCGGGTCGTTGTCGCGGCCGCCGCGCATCTCGCGCAGCCGCGCGACGACCCGGGCCCGCCGCTCGGGGAAGTGCTCGTCCAGCCAGGCGTGGAACACCTCGACGAGCTCGTGCGGCAGGCGCAGCACCACGTAGTTGGCATGGCGGGCGCCAGCCTCGTGCGCGGCACCGAGGATGGCCTCGATCCCGGGCTCGTTGACGAAGGGGATCAGCGGCGCGAGCGACACGCCGACGGGCACGCCGGCGTCGGCGAGCCGGCGGATCGTCTGAAGCCGCCGCCAGGGCGCGGGGGCGCGCGGCTCGAGGATCCGCGAGAGCGCCGGATCGAGCGTCGTGATGGTGACCATCGCGTACGCCAGCCCGTCGCGGGCCATCGGCGCCAGCAGGTCGAGGTCGCGCTCGACGCCGCTCGATTTCGTGATCAGCGAGACCGGATGCCGGGTGCGCGCGAGCACCTCGAGGCAGCTGCGGGTCAGCCGGAGCTCGCGCTCGATCGGCTGCCAGGCGTCGGTGACCGTGCCGATCGCGATCGGCGTGCATGTCGCGCTCGAAGCGGCCGGCCGGATTCGATACCGCGCCGCGGCCCTTCCTGACGATGGCGATCGGCTGCACCCTGCCCCTCCGGCGACGGTGTCGCCGCAGGCCGCTCGCGGGCTGCGGGCCGCCTCGGGACTGTACGGATATACAGTCTACGGACGTGCCGCTGTCAAGGCCCCGGATGCCTGCGGATCGGTGCCGAGCAGCGCCGCCACCCGCTCGCGCAGCCGCTCGGGCGACGCGTGCGCCGCGGCCATCGGCTCGCCGACCTCCAGCCCGACGGTGCTGAACGGCCCGCGCCGGAACGGGCGCACCATCGCGCGGCCGCGCTCGATCCGCGAGAAGAAGCTGCCCCAGAGGTTGGTCAGCGCCATCGGCACCACCGGCACCGGATGTGTCGACAGGATCTTGGCGACGCCGCCGCGGAACTCGCCGAGCGTGCCGTCGCGGGTGATTGCGCCCTCGGGGAAGATCGCCAGCAGGTCGCCCTCGTCGAGCACCGCGCGCGCGGCGTCGAAGGCCGCCGCGTAGGTCGCCGGGTCCTCCTTCTGCGAGGCGATCGGGATCGCCTTGGCAAGGCGGAACACACTGCCCAGCACCGGGATCGCGAAGATCTGGTGGTCCATGATGAAGCGGATCGGCCGCGGGCTCGCCGCCATCAACAGGATCGCGTCGACGAAGCTCACATGGTTGCAGACCAGCAGCGCCGCGCCCTGCACCGGGATGTGCTCGCCGCCGCGCACGCGGAAGCGGTAGACCAGGTTCGACAGGATCCACGCGAGAAAGCGCAGCAGGTACTCCGGCACCAGCAGGAAGATGTAGGCCGCGACCACCGCGTTCAGCAGGCCCACGGCGAGGAACACCTGGGGCAGCGTCAGACCCGCGGCGAGCATCGCGCCGGTCGCCAGCGAGCTCGCGATCATGAACAGCGCGTTGAGGATGTTGTTGGCCGCGATGACCCGCGCGCGATGGGTAGGCTCGCAGCGCAGCTGGATCAGCGCGTACATCGGCACGCTGTACAGGCCCGCGAACAGCGCCAGCAGCGCCAGGTCGAAGAGCACGCGCCAGTGCGCGGGCACCGCGGTGAACGCGCCCACGCCCATCGGCGCCGAGGCCGGCGCCAAGCCGCGGGTCGCGAAATACAGGTCGACCGCGAACACGGTTATGCCGATCGCGCCGAGCGGCACCAGACCGATCTCGACATGCCGGTGCGACAGCCGCTCGCACAGCAGCGAGCCGGTCGCGATGCCGATCGAGAACACCACCAGCAGCAGCGAGGCCACCTGCTCGTCGCCGTGCAGCACGTCACGCGCGAAGGACGGGAAGGTCGACAGGAAGACCGCGCCGAAGAACCACATCCACGAGATGCCGAGCAGCGAGCGGAACACGACGACGTTGCGGTGCGCCAGCTTCAGGTTGCGCCAGGTCTCGGTGAACGGGTTCCAGTTGATCCGCAGGCCGGGGTCGCTCGCGGGGGAGACGGGGATGGCCTGCGCGACGAAGCGCCCGGCGAGCGCGACGAGCACGCAGCCCAGCGCGGCCCAGCGCGCACCGGTCTCCGGGATCGCGATCAGCAGGCCGCCGATCACGTTGCCCAGCAGGATCGCGACGAAGGTGCCCATCTCGACCACGCCGTTGCCGCCGGTGAGCTCGCGCTCGTCGAGGTGCTGCGGCAGGTAGGCGTACTTCACCGGCCCGAACAGCGTCGAGTGCAGCCCCATCAGAACGACGCAGCCGAGCAGCACCGGCACGTGCTGCATCCAGAAGCCCCAGGCGGCCAGCCCCATCACCGCGATCTCGAAGCTCTTGACGAAGCGCATCAGCGACGCCTTGTCGAGCTTGTCGGCGAGCTGGCCGCTGGTGGCCGAGAACAGCAGGAACGGCGCGATGTACAGCGCGCCGATCACCAGGCCGGCAAGCGACGCCGGCAGCCAGCCGACCTGCAGCTGGTAGGTCACCATCACGGTCAACGCGAACTTGAACAGGTTGTCGTTGCCGGCGCCGAGGAACTGGACCCAGAAGAACGGCGCGAAGCGGCGTTGGCGCAGCAGCGCGAACTGGTTGGGCTGGGTGGGGTTCACGCGGGCGTCCTCGGATGGATGCGGTCGCCGACCGGCGACGCAGGCAGGCTGTCGGCGCGGTCGGCGCGCGAGAGCCACGCGACCATCGAATCGGCGGTTACCGCCTCGATGCGACCGGCGAAGCGCTGGGCGTCCGGAGGGTCGTCGAAGGCCACATTGGCCGAGCCGACGCGGGCACCGAGCCGGTTGAAGGCGTCGATCCGCAGCACCGCCGGCTCGCAGCCCCTCAATCGCAGCCACGCCTGCGCACGCTCCCGGTTCGATGCTGCCGGATTAGCCGCGAATGCCATCGTCTCGATCACTCACTGGTTCGACTGCTGGTACCGGGCCGCCCACGGGTAGGCGACCATTGAGTACACCGGCTCGTGCAGCCGCGCGACGCGCGCATTGTCGCCCAGCACCGCGAGCACCCGAGTTCGACAGATTTCAGCCGAAGTCGCTCGATTCCGGAGCCATATATCCTTGCAGATCAATGAGTTGACTCTTGCGGCCCGGAAGTCCGTGTAGTGACACGGATTTCTTGTTGAGTCATTGAATACTGTGCTCTGTG
>JAPLQE010000084.1 GCA_026399835.1 Burkholderiales bacterium
ATGTTCGCGACGATGGCGCCGGGCCTGCGCGAGCGGGTGCTCGCGAAGTTCCCGGGTCCGGGCTTCACGTCCACCCTGCAGATCAGCGACATCGCCCACCTCGCCGATCCGAACCGCTTCGGCGTGGATGCCTGGCGCCACGACCTCGGCCGCCGGGACCGGGAGGCGTGGCTGCGATCGGTGATCTCGGGCGAGGTCGTCCAGGCGCTTCCGGGCGAGGCGCCCTGAGGCGGGTCGGTGGCCGGGCCCCGGCGCCGTCGGGACGGGGGCCCGATCGAGGTCCCGGCCCGGGGCGCCGCTTGCGGCGCGCCGCCGCCACTGTCAAGCTCGCGCGCGTCGCCGTCCAACCCCGCCGAGCCCGCACGATGCACCTGCCTGCCCGCCGCACCGCCCTCGTGACCCTGCTGTCGGCCGCGCTGGCCGCATGCTCGACCGGCGGGGCCGGCGACGAGACCTACCGTCCGCTCGTCGGCCAGGGCGGCAAGGACGTGATGTGGGTGCCGACCCTCGATACGCTGTTGCTGCCGATGCTCGAGCTGGCGGGGGTGACCGCCGACGACCTCGTCTACGACCTCGGCTCGGGGGACGGCAAGATCCCGATCTGGGCCGCCCGCCGCTTCGGTGCACGGGCCGTCGGCATCGAGTACGACGCGAAGCTGTCCGCGCTGGCGCAGCGCAACGCCGAGCGGGCCGGCGTGACCGACCGCGTGAAGATGATCCACGGCGACATCTTCAAGGAGGACTTCTCGTCGGCCACCGTGCTCACCCTGTACCTCGGCGAAGCGCTGAACGAGAAGGTGAGGCCGACCATCCTCGCGATGCGCCCGGGCACGCGCGTCGTGTCGAACTCGTTCGGCATGGGCACCTGGGAGCCCGACCGCACGGTGCGGCTGCCCGAACAGAACCCGCTGTTCCTGTGGATCGTGCCGGCGCGCGTGGCGGGCGACTGGACGCTCGAGGGCCTGCCCGAGGGCGGGCGGGCGATGCTTCGGCTCGAGCAGCGCCACCAGGTGGTCAGCGGGACGCTGACCGACGCCGACCGGCGCGTGCGGCCGGTCGAGGGGCGGCTCGACGGCGCGCGGCTCGCGCTCGATCTCGGGGCGGGCACGGCGGGTGGCGCCGGCCTGCCGCGCCGTCTGCTGCTCGAGGTGCGCGACGATGCGCTGCGCGGTGCACCCGGCTCGGATGCGGCGCGCACGCTGACCGGGCGCCGCGCGCGCCCGTGAGCGGCGCCTCGCGATCGAGCGCGGCGTGTCAGTCCTGGTCGCCGGGCTTCGCGATCCGCGCGGCCAGGTTCGAGCGCCACTGGATCGCCACCGCCGACGCCGCCAGCAGCAGCACCGCGCCGCTCTCGTAGACCAGGTCCACCGTGCTGATGCCCTTGCCCTGCAGGATGATCAGCCTGCACAGCGCGGTGATCGCGATGAAGATCGTGATCGTGATCGGGATCTCGCGGCTCCGGTAGAACGCCGCGATCATGCCCAGCACCTCGGCGTAGATGAACAGCAGCAGCAGGTCGGTGAGCTTCACGCCGCCGCCTTGCAGCATGAGCAGCATCTCCTGACCGACCGCCAGAACGGTGAATCCTGCGATCAGGATCAGGATCGACTTCTCGGTCGAGAGGATCAGCTTGTGGACGTCGGGCATCGGGAACCTCGTGCGGCGCACGGTCGAGGGGCCGCTCCGGGATGTCGGTGCGGCACCCGCGAGCTTAGCGGCAACGCTGCCGCCCGAGGCCAAGTCCCCGCGGAGGCCCCGCGCGGATCCGGACCGCGCCGCGCCTGTCCTGCCTCGGCCTCGATCAGCGGAGCCGCCGGGATCCGCCGTGCCGGCTCAGCGGACCTTCTGCAGGTCGCCCGGCTTCCAGCTGCTGTCGAACGCCGCTTCGGTCGGACCGTAGAGCCGGATGATGACGAAATAGCCCTTGCCGGGCACGGTGGCCAGCCAGTTGCGCGCCTTGCCGGCGGGTGCCTTGGGACCCATGAACACGTCGGTGCTGCCGTCCGCGTTCGCCACGGGCGCATCGCGCGACCCGAGCGAGGGGAACGGCTGGCCGTTGGCCAGGCCCGAGGCATTCTCGGCCTCGTACAGCGTGACCGACCAGAAGTTGGCGGCCGGAATGCCCGCCGGCAGGTTCAGGCGATAGGCCCGTCCGCCCGACAGGTTCCCGCCCTCGCCGTCGGTGAAGGCGATCATGTACTTGGCGCCCTTGCCGGGGACCTGGGACAGCATGCCCGGACTGACCGAGTAGTAGTTGGTGAAGAACCAGATCCGCATGTCGTGGTCGAGGAATCCCGCCGCCGGCCGTCGCCACGCGAGGTCGAACGGCCCGGCCGGCTTCTCCCTGGTCGCGTCGGCCATCGGATTGACCCAGCGCCGGTCGGGATACATGCGCAGCGAGCGTCCGCCGACGGTCTCCTGGAAGCCCACGACCCGGCTCATCTTGTAGGCGGTCCGCGCGGCGCGGTCGAGGATGGCGCGCGTCCGCGCATCGGGCGCGAAGGGCTCGCCCCGGACGATGCCGATGGCCGCCAGCAGGCCGAGCGAGTCGGCGTCGGCCAGGCTGGCGCCCTCGCTGTCGACCAGTCGCTTGAGCTGATCGAAGGCGCGACCGTCGGCGACCGGCAGCATGTTGGCGGGGACGCCGGAGGCATCCGGGAAACGCATCGGCCGCGCGGTGTCCTTGGCGCCCAGCGGGTAGATCCTCGACTGCTCGATCAGCGAGACCGCGGGCCTCACGTCGCGCGGGTCCTGGTAGAAGGCCCGCAGGAAGATGAACACGTTGTTCGTGCCGGACCGGTAGACGTAGTGGTCGGCGGGTACCGGGCCGGTGTAGCCCGGCGGCAGGATCAGGAACCTGCCGCCCTTGCCGGCGTCCGGGCCGGGCAGTCCGACATCGCCCGCGAAGGCGCCGCCGTCCACCGGGATGGGGCGCTGCCAGAAGTCCAGCAGGATCCCCTGGAGGTTCGGCGGCGCCTCGAACACCATCGGGCCGTCCTTGCCCAGGTCGACGTAGCTCATCGCGTAGATGACATCGGAGTTCGGCGTCGTCACCAGCGTCCTGGCGTCGAGCCGCTTCTTCCACACGGGCAGCACCTCGTAGCCGCTGCCGAACACCTTCTCGGACCCCTCCTTCATGCCGAGCGTGTTGATGAGCGGCAGCGCCCACAGGTAGGCCTGCGTGGCGCGCTGGAACAGCAGCTCGTCCATCAGCGTCCGGCTCGACTGGGCCGTGGGCCGGTTCTCGAAGCTGGGGCTGGCGGCCAATGCGTCGTGGCGGGACGGCTGCGACAGCGCTGCGGCCGGCGCGATCACGGCGGCAGCGAGGGCGAACGCTGCGGCGCGCGCGCAGGCCTTGAACACTCGGAGGGCGGAACGGTGCATTCGGAGGGGCGTCCAGGTCAGGTCACCCCCGAGACTAAGTGTACGGTCTGCATTAGGCAAATGCATGGAGCGCATCGATTGCATGCCTTCCGTGCAGGGTCGCCGGCCCCTGGGACGGCAGGGCGCCGTCGGACCGTCGCTCGCCCGAACCGGGGCGCGCTCAGACGGCGTTCGCAGCCCGGAGCGCGGCGATCTCCCCCGCCGAGTAGCCGAGCTCCCCCAGGATCTCGTCGGTCTGCTCGCCCCAGTCGGGCGCGCCGCGCGCCACCCGCGCCGGTGTGCGCGAGAGCTTCACCGGCTGCGAGATCACCCGCACCGGCGCGCCGTCGGAGGTCGTGGTCTGCGCGACCACGCCGAGGTGGCGCACCTGCGGGTCCTCGACCCGCTCCGGCACCGTGTAGAGCGGGCCTGCGGGCACGCCCGCGTCGTTCAGCGCGCGCACCCAGCGGTCCACCGTGCCGCCGGAGAACACCGCCTGCAGCGCCTCGCTGAGCGAGGCGCGGTGCCGCACGCGCAGCGGCTCGCTCGCCCACTCGGGGCGCCCGACCCAGTCGGGCCGGCCGATCGTCTCGCACAGCCGCCGCCAGGTGGCCTCGCCGGTGGCGCCGATGTTGAAGCGGCCGTCGGACGCGTCGAACAGGCCCATCGGCGCGCTGGTCGGATGGTCGTTGCCCGCCGGTTGCGGCACCGCGCCGTCGTTGACGTAGCGCGCGACCTGGAAGTCCATCATCGCGATCATCGAGTGCAGCAGCGAGGCCTGCACCCACTGGCCGCGACCGGAGACTTCGCGCTCGCGCAGCGCCACCAGCACGCCGATCGCGGCGAAGAGCCCGGTGGAGAGGTCCGACACCGCGAGCCCGGCGCGCAGCGGTCCGGTCGCCTCGGTGCCGGTGAGCGACATCAGGCCGCCCATGCCCTGCACGATCTGGTCGACGCCCGGGCGCAGCGCGTAGGGGCCGTCCTGCCCGACAGCACCTCGCAGCCCGCCTCGAGCAGCTTCGCCTCGTAGGCCGCCGGGTCGTCGACGACGATCCCGAAGTGGTGGATGCACGGCCCGGCACCGGCGAACCCGGCCTCGGGCGCGTCCTCGCTGTCGTACTGGATCATCGTGAGAAACAGGTAGCCGTCGCTCAGGTGATGCGACGTGCGCCCCGGGTTCTTCACCGTCGACACGTGGCGGAATCCGAACACGCCCTCGTACAGCGCGCTCGCCTGCGCCAGGTCCGGGACCTTGAGCGCGATGTGGTTGATGCGGGGCATCGGCGTCTCCTCCGGGCCACGGTCCGTCGCGGGCCGGATGGCCCGTCCGCGTTCCGTTCGCCTCCGCGAGACCGGACCCCGTGCGACCGGGCCGCGACAAGCGGCCTGCGGCCGTCCGACGCGACGGGCCCGGGGAATCGGCACGCGCGTCTCGTCCGTCGAAACGCACGCTTGTCCAACCAACGTCAAGCTGGTATTACAGGTCTTCTTGTCACAAGAAATGCACAACCGCCATGGCCCATGTCGTGATCCCCTCGTTCCTCGTGGTCGGACTGCTGTTCGGCCTCCTCACCTACCCGCACCGGCACCTGTTCGGAGAAGGGCCGCCGCAGCAGCACGTCGACCCGCAGGGCGGGCTGGGCGGACGGCTGTTCTGGGCGGCGGTGGGCACCTTCCTGTGGCCGATCCTGATCGTCAGCGGGCTGCACGGCCTGTATCGGGTGTACTCGGCGCGCCGCACCTGAGCGGGCGGCGGGCGGCGCGTCCTCAGTCGATCGCCCCGCCACCCACCCTCAGATCCGGCCCGGTGTGCGTGGCTGCGATGCGCAGCGCCTCGCGCACCCCGTCCACCATCGTCGACAGCGGCAGGCTCGGTGCGCCCGGCCAGACCGCGGCCTGCTCGGGCAGGTAGGGCACGTGCACGAAGCCGCTGCGCACGCGCGTGCCGGCGAGCGCGTGCTGCAGCCCGTAGAACACGTGGTTGCAGACGAAGGTGCCCGCCGTCTGCGACACCGCCGCCGGCACGCCGCGCGCGGCGAGCCCCGCGACGATCGCCTTGACCGGCAGCGTGCTGAAGTACGCGGCCGGGCCGCCGCGCACCACCGGCACGTCGATCGGCCGGGCGCAGGCGTTGTCGGGGATGCGGGCATCGTCGACGTTGATCGCGATGCGCTCGATCGACAGCTCCGCGCGCCCGCCCGCCTGCCCGAGCGACACCGCGAGCCGCGGCCCGTGCCGCCGCAGCGCGGCGCGCAGCACGCGCAGCGAGCTGCGGAACTCGGTCGGCAGGCGCACGGCCCGCACGGTCGCACCGGCGACGGTCTCGCCGTCGAGCGCGCTCGCGATCAGCCAGCTCGGGTTGACGGATTCGCCGCCGAAGGGCTCGAAGCCGGTCAGCAGGATGACGGGGGTGGCGGTACGCGGAGCGGCTCTGGGCATGGCCCGACGATAGACGAGCCGGGCGGGCCGTGCGATGGCACCGGATGCAGGGGCCGGGGATAATCGCCGCATGAACCCGACCCGAGGACTCGACGAAACCGCCGCCGGGATGTACGTGATCTCGGCCACCCCCTTCACCGCCCAGGGCGCGCTCGACCTCGAGTCGACGCGCTCGCTGATGTCGTTCTACCTCGACCAAGGCGTCACCGGCATGACGATCCTCGGCATCATGGGCGAGGCGCCCAAGCTGTCGGGCGAGGAGAGCGCCGCCTTCGTCGACGCATCGCTGCGCGCGGTCGGCGGGCGGGTGCCGATCATCGTCGGCGCGAGCGCCGCGGGCCTCGACAACCTGGCCGCGTTCTCGCGCCGCGTGGTCGATGCGGGTGCGGCCGGCGTGATGGTCGCGCCGGTGCCGGGGCTGCGCTCCGACGAGCAGGTCTACGGCTACTTCGAGCAGGTCGCGGCGCGCCTGGGCGACATCCCGTGGGTGCTGCAGGACTATCCGCAGACCACCACGGTGTTCATGTCGCCGACGGTGATCCTGAAGATGATCGCGGACTTCCCGAACCTGGTGATGGTCAAGCACGAGGACTGGCCGGGGCTGGCCAAGATCACGAAGCTGCGCGACGCCGAGCGGGCCGGCGCGCGGCGCGTGTCGATCCTGGTGGGCAACGGCGGCATCCACTACCCGCAGGAGCTCGCGCGCGGCGTGGATGGCGCGATGACCGGCTTCGCCTACCCCGAAGCGCTGGTGAAGACCTACGACCTGTTCAAGGCCGGCCGCATCGACGACGCCGAGGACCTGTTCGACGCCTACCTGCCCATCGTGCGCCATGAACTGCAGCCGGGCCTGGGGCTGGCGGTGCGCAAGCACCTGCTGATGAAGCGCGGCGCGATCGCCAGCGACGCGGTGCGCGCGCCCGGCCCGAAGCTGTCGGCGCGCGACGTCGAGGAGGTCGCGCACCTGGTGCGCCGCATGGAGCGGCGCGTCGCCGCGCTCGGGCTGTGAGCGCGGCCGCCGGCGATCGGCGAGCGCTTCGGCGTGATCTCGATCCCGTCGCGGACAGCGCGCCGCGTGCGTCGGCTACCGCCAGGTGAAGCGCGGCTGGTCGAAGTGCGCGACCCGCGTCGCGCGGCCGAGCAGCAGCACCTCGCGAAGCTGGTAGATCATCGCCGCGGTCGGCGCGGCCACCCAGTTGTCGCCCAGCGGCATGCGCAGCACCGGTGCGCCGCCGGGCTCGTGCGGTGCGTCGAGGATCGGTGCGTCGTCGCGCAGCCATTCGTCGAGCGGCACGCGGTGCACCGACTCGACCTCCTCGGGCGCGGGCTGCAGCGTGCGCGCCTCGCCGCCCCAGACCACCACCGGGGTGATCACGAAGCCGCTGCGTGTGGCGTAGTCGTCGAGGCGACCGAGCACCGCGCCGGGCCCGGCCTCGAGCCCGACCTCCTCGTGCAGCTCGCGCAGGGCCGCGGCCTCGGGCGTCTCGTCGCCGTCGATGCGACCGCCGGGCAGCGCCCACTGGCCGGCGTGCCGGTTCATGTGCGCGGGACGGCGGGTCAGCAGCAGCGCCGCGTCGTCGCGCCACTGCGGATGCCGGGGGAAGCCGTTCAGGTCGGCGCCGTGGCCGGCGTCGACCAGGACCAGCGCCACCGCGGCCCGCCGCCGCGCGTCGTCCGGGATCGCCTGCACCGGCCAGCCGGCGAGGCGGGCGGCGACGCCCGACCTCAGCGTGTCGTCGAGCCGCATCGGCCTGCCGCCTGCTGCCGGGCCGCGTGCGCGGGCCTGCCGGCCGCCTTCGCCATCGATCGTCTCCAGTCGCTTCGCATCCGGTGGTCCGGGCCGCGGGGCTCGCGGGGTGCGCCCAGCGTCATGCCGCGCGCCGCGTCCCGTCGCGGCGTCGCCGGGCGAGCGGTCGATTGTAGCCATGCTGGCCGGTGCGTCCGGACCGGGGCTCGACCCGAGGGCCTGCCCGCGGCCCCGGGTGGCGGCCGCCCCGACCTGCCTGCGGTCGGCCGAGGGCGCCGCCGCCGCGGGCGGGGGCGTAAGCTGTGCATCCGCAGCCCACGAGGAGCCGCCATGCGAATCCACCTGAACGCCATCGCTGCCGCCTGTCTCGCCCTCGCGGCCCTGGCCGCCGCCGGACCGGCCGAGGCGCGCCACGGGCACGGCTGGCGCGGCGGCGTGTACGTTGGTGTCGGGCCGTTCTTCCCGTCCTACTGGCCGGGCTACTACGGCGCCGGCTACTACGGCGGCTACTACGGCTCGTCGGTCTACGGCTGGCCGTACTACGCCGCGCCGCCGGTGGTGGTCGCGGCCGCGCCCACGGTCTACATCGAGCGTGCCGAGGCCGCGCCGGCCGCGGCCCCGGCGGCTGCCACGCCGCCGGGCGGCTTCTGGTACTGGTGCGCCGACTCGCGGGCCTACTACCCGTCGGTCCCGAGCTGCGCCTCGGCCTGGATGCCGGTCGCCCCGCGCTGACGGCCGGCGCGTCACGCGGACGAGAGGGCGCCGGAGGGCCTCGGCCCCGGTGCTAGACTCGCCCGCGTCCCTGCGCTGCCTCGTGTCTTCGCGTGCGGGACCTCGAACAAGGAGCCCCTCGTGAAGTCCTCGCGCCGCCCCCTCTTGCTGTCGTCGTTCGCCGCGGGCCTCGTGCTCGCCGTCGCGCCCGTGCTGTCGTTCGCCCAGGTCGCCGTCGGCGATCCGTGGGTCCGCGCCACGGTGCCCCAGCAGCAGGCCTCGGGTGCGTTCATGACGCTGACCGCACCGAAGGGCGCCAAGCTCGTCGAGGCGCGCTCGCCGGTGGCCGGCACCGTCGAGGTCCACGAGATGAAGCGCGACGGCGACGTGATGCGCATGCGCGCGATCGACGGCCTGGACCTGCCCGCGGGCCGCACCGTCAAGCTCGAGCCGGGCGGCTACCACGTGATGCTGATGAACCTGAAGCAGACGCTGAACGCCGGCGACACCGTGCCCCTGACGCTGATCTTCGAGAGCGCGGACCGCACGCGCCAGACCGTCGAGGTCAAGGCGCCAGTGCGGCCCCTCGCGTCGGGGTCGGCGGCACCGGCGCACAAGCACTGAGCGGCACCGGCCCGCGCCGCGCGACCACCGCGGCCCAGGGCCGCTTCGGGTCCGGCAGCAGCCGGCCCTCGGCGTCGACCGGCACGCGGCTCATCGCGACCACGTCGGACACGTTGCCGCCGATCGTCTGGATCTCCCCGGGGCGCGCGGCGACCACCAGGTCGCAGTGATACGCGCCGCGGCGCAGCGCGCCGTAGGGCACGAAGCCGCTGCGCTGGGCGAGCTCGGCCGTGCCCTCGCGGGCCTGGCAGACCAGGTCCCCGACCCGCGGCACCGCACGGGCCGCGTCGCGCGTCTCGAAGGCGTCGTTGGGGCGGGCGCGCATGAAGCGCTCGATGTAGTCCCAGTGCAGTACCGTCGCCGGGAACTCGTCGCCGCCGAGGCCCGCGCCGCGCGCGAGCCAGGACACGAAGGCCGCCGACCACGGCCGCAGCTCGCCCGCGGTCCCGACGATCGGCGCGCGGGTCACGCCGTACCAGTAGACCAGCACGCGCGAGAGCATCGGCGGATGCAGCTCGTGGGTCGGTGCCCCGGGGTCGGCGAAGGCGAGCCGTCCGCCCGCGCCCGCGCTGGCGTCGCGCGAGGCGAGCGGGTCGCCGGGCGCGGCCACCTCGGGGGAGCCGAACAGCGCCCACTCCTGCCGCGCGAGGAACACCATCCGCTCGCAGGCGCTGGGCACCGGGAAGGCGGGCGCGACGTTCTGCGAGGCGGCGAGCGCGGGCGCGGGCCGCTCGACGATGCGCGGCTCGGGGCGGGGGGTCGCGCAGCCGGCGAGCGTCGCGGCCAGCGCGGCGATGCAGAGGGCGCGCCAGCGGGCGAGGGTGCCCCAGCGGGCGAGGGGGTGGGGGCGCCGGTTCGTGCCGCCGCTCACGCGCCACCCGCCGTGTCGTCGAATCCGGACCAGTCCGGTGCGTGCGTGCCCGGCGGCATCGACGGACGCATCGGTCCGGGCGCCTGCCCGTCGAAGCGCGGCGCGCAGCGGATCCCGGCCAGCCGCCCGAAGCCGCTGTCGGACTCGAGCATCCGGTCCTCGAAGGAGCGCGCCGGCACCGTCAGTCCGTCCTCCACGCGGCCCAGGCCCCGCAGCCAGCGGCCGGTGCCCGCCAGCGACACGCGCACGTGCCAGCTGCCGCCCTCGGTGGCCTGGCGGTGCAGCGCGGCCAGCGCGCCGAAGGCCATCAGCCAGCCCGAGGCGAAATCGACGATCTGCACCGGCATCGCCTTCGGGGCGGCCTCGCCCGCGGCCTGCGCCTCGGCCACGTTGAAGCCGGTGGCGGTCTGCACCAGCGAGTCGAAGCCGCGGCGCCCGGCCCACGGTCCGGTGTGCCCGTAGGCCGACAGCGACACGCAGACGATGCCGGGCCGCAGCCGTGCGAGCGCCTCCGGGCCGAAGCCGAGCGCCTCGAGCGCTCCCGGCCGATAGCCCTGCTGCAGGACGTGGGCCCCGCGCACCAGCGTGCGCATCGTGTCGCGGCCGGCCTCGGTGCGCAGGTCGAGGTGTGCCGAGCGCTTGCCGCGGCTGGTGTCGGCGATCGCATCGATGTTCGGCAGCGAGGGCGCGTTGAGCAGCAGCACGTCCGCCCCGCAGGCCGCCAGCGTGCGGCCCGCGACCGGCCCGGCCAGGATCCGCGTGAGGTCGAGCACGCGCAGCCCGTGCAGCGGCCGCGTCGGCGGACCCGCGGCGGGCAGGGCGCAGGGCGGCGCGTCGCCGATCCGTTCGATCGACACCGTCGGCAGCGCCGCGACCGCCAGGCCCTGCGGGTGCGAGTCCCAGTCGTCGAAGGCGCGGGCGGCCGCCACCACCAGGCCGGCGGCCGCGGCCGCGTCCTCGAAGTCGATCGCGCGCCAGCCGCGCAGCGCCCGCGCCACCGCCTCCCGGGTCGTCGCCACGCCCGTCGGCAGGCCGAGCAGGCGCAGCGCGCCGTCGCGGTGATGGGCGAAGTTCGCGTGGATCCGCACGAAGTCCGGGGCCTCGCTGCCGCCGCAGGGGTACAGGCCCGAGACCGGGTCCCACAGCGGCGGCACGCGCTGGTCGATCGAGAACCGGCAGGTGGTCTCGGCCGCGGCGTCGAGGCGCTCGACCGATGCGCGCACCGGCGCGGCGCCGGGCGTGCGCAGCGCGCCGAGCGTGGCCGCGGCCAGCGTGGCCGCGCCCAGGCTCGTCTGTGCCGCGGTCGCCACCGCGAACGAGGAGGGCAGCACCGCGCCCTCGCCCGGGAGGTCGAGCCGGGCGAGCGTGGCCGCGGGCAGGGCCGCGTCGCGCCACAGCGCGGCGACCGCGTCGAAGGGGCTGACGGGCGGGGCGGATGTGGTGGACGTGGCGGGCTTGGCAGGAACGGGCATGGCGGCAGGCGCGGCGGGGGGCGCATTCGGGGGCACCGTCCGATTGTCCGCCAGCCGCGTGCCGAGCGCGCATCGCGGCGGGCCGCGAGCCGGGGCCGCATCCGGAACGCCGCCTTCGGCAGGGGGCCGGGCCGGGCGTACCATGGCTGCAGCATGTCCGCCCACCCCGAGGTCGCCCCCGCGGGCCCAGCGTCCGCCCAGTCCGCGTGCCGCTCGGCGACGCTGCGCGGCATGATGTGGATGGCGCTCGGCGGCCTGCTGCTGGTGACGATGAATGCGCTGATGAAGCGCATGACCGCCGAGATGTCGCCGTTCCAGGCGCAGTTCCTGCGCTACCTGTTCGGTCTGGCGGTGATGCTCCCCTGGGTGATGCGCGCGGGCCTCGCCGCGTACCGCCCGAACCGCCTGCCGGGCCAGCTCTGGCGCGGCGTCATCCACACCGCGGCGCTCACGCTCTTCTTCGTCGCCCTGCCGCACGTGCCGCTCGCCGACATGACCGCGATCCTGTTCACCTCGCCGATCTTCGTGCTGGCCGGTGCCGCCCTGGTGCTGCGCGAGCAGGTGACCGCCGCGCGCTGGGCCGCGGCCGCGGTCGGCTTCGCGGGCGTCGCCGTCGTCGTCTGGCCGCACCTGCGCGGCGGCGAGGCCGGCGTCTGGAGCCTGGTGATGCTCGCCTCCTCGCCGTTCTTCGCAGCCTCGTTCCTCATCAACAAGGCGCTGACGAAGCACGACTCGCCGGCGGTGATCGTCACCTGGCAGAACCTGGTGGTCACGCTGCTCGCGCTGCCGCTCGCGCTGCCGTTCTGGGAGGCGCCGAGCGCGTTCCAGTGGGGCGCGTTCCTGGTCTGCGGGCTGCTCGGCAGCGCCGCGCATGTCGCGATGACGCGGGCGTTCTCGCTCGGCGACATCTCGGCGATGCAGCCGGTCCGCTTCCTCGACCTGGTCTGGTCCTCGCTGCTCGGCCTGGCGCTGTTCGGCGACTCGCCGACCTTCGACACGATGGCGGGCGGCGCGATCATCGTCGCCTCGACCATCTGGATCGCGCGGCGCGAGGCGATCGAGCGGCGCTCGCGCCCCGGGACTTAGGGCAGCGCCCGGGTCGGGCGCGTTGCCGGCCGGCGACGGCCGGTCGCTGCAGATCGGCCGCCGGTCGGCCTGGCGGCCCATCCGTGCCTTCGAGCCCCCCGCGGGCGCTGCCGGCCGCGTCCGGGCAGAGGCACAATCTCGGTACGCGAGCTGCCGGCCCGCTCCCTTCCCCTCCAGTCCTGCGCCGCGGCGCAGCGCCGCGCGGAAACGACCCATCGATGGCACGCACCGAACAGCGCCGTTACTCGCGACTCGCGACCCGACTGGACGCCCGGGTGCGCGCTGCGGGCAGCGCCGCGCGGGTGCAGGTGCGCGACTACTGCCTGACCGGCCTGCTCGCCGTGCCCTGCGGGGACGCCGACCGCGCGGCGGTCGCACGCCTCGTGCGGGGCGAGGTCGTGGAGCTCGCGCTCGACGGCGGCCCCGTGCTCAAGGCGGTGCTCGCGCGTGCGGGCGCGGCCGGGCTCGGGCTGCTGGTGAGCTCGCTGCCCGAGGAGGCTCTCGCGGTCCTGAACGCCGCGGCCGTTGCGGCCCGCGCCGCCGCGACGGCCGCGGAACCGCCGAACCCTGCGGCGGCGGCGAGCGCCAGGCAGGTGATGCAGCGCGCCTGCCAGCGGCAGTTCGCGGCCTCGCTGAACAAGGTGCTCGAGGGGCTCCTGTCCGCGCTGCCGGCCGCCCTGGACGGCGCGGTCGCGATGCGCCAGGGCGTGACGCTGCGCAGCGACTTCGTCGGGGCCGCGCATCGGGTGCGCCATGACCGCGCCGGCATCGCGTCCCGATTCAACGCCGCGCTGCGCGAGGCGATGCGCCATCCGAACCGCCGCCGCGGCGAGGCATCGCTCGACGAACTGCCGATCGCGCTGGCCCTGGTCGACGACGCGCAGTTCGAGGAGTGGCTGAGCCTGTCGGCCGTGGTCCAGCGGATCGAGTCCGACCACAGCCTGCCGCTCGCCGACCTGCGCCGGCGCTACGGCGCGCTGCGCGTGCTGCCCCTCGACCGGGTCAGCGACCCCTTCGGCCCGGAGGCGATCATGCGTGCGTTCCAGCAGGCGATCGAGCCGCTGGAGCTGGCGACGCCGGTCCGGGTGGTCGTCTACGACACCTTCGGCGAGGTGCTCCGGGCCCAGTGCGCGGCGCTCTACGACGCGCTGAACCAGTTGCTGGCGCCGCTCGACGAGCCAAGCGCGGCCCGGCGCATCGTGCGTCGCGCGGCGCGGCCGCGGTCCGAGTCGGTCGGCGAGCCCGGGACTGAGCGGGCCGCAGTCGCAGCCACGGCGGCGCCGAACATTGCGGCCACCGGGGCCGCCGGGGTCGCCGGGGTCGCTGCGCTCGGCACCGCTGCCGCATCCACCGCAGCCACCGCAGCCACCGTAGCCACCGCATCCACCGCATCCACCGCATCCACCGCATCCACCGCATCCACCGCATCCACCGCATCCACCGCATCCACCGCAGCCACCGCAGCCACCGCAGCCACCGCAGCCGCCGCATCGGGCCTCGCCGTCCGGACGGCGCCGCGCGTCGCGGCCCGGGCACTCGCCGCCGTCGCGTCGCCGGCCCCCCGGACCGCTGCCGCGACCGCGTCGCCCGGCACGCAGAGCCTGCTCGAGCTGGTCGGGCGACTCCGCCACCAGCGCGCCCGGGTCCGTCCCGCCGGCGCGTCGACCAATGGGTCCGAGACGACCGATCCGGCGCCCGTGCCGGCCGACCCGTCCGCGCTGCCCGGCCTGCTCGACGCGCTGCTGGCGGCGGCGACCGCGCCGACCGCCGATGGCGTGCCCGCGGCGGATGCCGCGGGGCCGGCGCTCAGCGAGCGCTTGACCCTCGCCCTGGACGCTCTGCCCATCGCGCCCGCGCAGCGCAGTACGATCGAGTTGGCGACCGGCCTGATCGGCCGCGCGCTGTCCGAGCCCGACGCCGACACCGCGATCCGCCGGCTGCTGCGGCGCCTCGAGGCGCCGCTGCTGCGGCTCGCGCTGCGCGACCCGGCCTTCCTGGCGTCGCGCATCCATCCGGGCCGCCGGCTCGTCGACCTGCTCGAGCAGTGCTCGATCGCCACCGACGACCGCGGCCGCTTCGAGGACCCGAAGCTCGATCGGCTGCTGAACCGGATGGTCGAGCGTGTGGCCGCCGAGGTCGGTCGTGACCCGACAGTCCTCGAGCGCAATGCCCGGGTCCTCGAGCGTCTGCTCGGGCCGATCCGCAAGGCCCGCCGGCATCGCGTCGAGCGGCTGCAGCAGGCGTTCGAGGCGCGCGAGGGGGTGCGCGTTGCGCGGCGCCGCGTCGATGCCGCGCTCGCCGCGCGGCTCGGCGGCCGGCGCGTGCCGCCTGCCATCCAGGGCCTGCTCGAGTGCGGCTGGACCCAGTCCATGACGCTCGCCGAGATCCGTGGTGGCGCGTCGGGCGGCGCCACCGAGCGCGCGCTCGGCACGCTCGTGCGTCTGGTCGACGCGCTGTCGGGCGAGCGCGACGCCGCGCCGGCCGACGCGCGCCGCGCGCTGGACACAGAGGTCGAGCCGACCCTGCGGGCGATGGGCACCGAGCCCGACCGGATCGATGCCTGCCTCTCGGGGCTGGCGACCGCGCTCGATGCCGTCGAGCGGCGCGGACCGGTAGCAGGCGGCACGCCGCTCCCCGTGCCGCAGGCCGAGCCCGAAGACACAGACCCCGCGTTTTCGCGCCGCCTGCGCATCGGCGACTGGTGGCAGCTCGATGGCGGGGACGGCACGCGCGCGATGCAGCTGGTGTGGCTCAGCACGCCGCCGCGCGCCTGCGGCTTCGCGAGCCGCTCGGCGAGCGAGCGCCACGAGCTGACCCTCGGCGCGGTCGCGCGCGAGGTCGAGGCGGGTCGGATGCGCCCCTGCTCGGACCGCGACCGCCCGCTGCTCGAGCGCTCCGAGCTCGACCTGCTGGACGAGGGGTGGCAGGCGCTGCGCCAGCGCGCGCAGTGCGATCCGGTCACCGGGCTGCCGAACCGGCGCAGCTTCCTCGCCACGCTCGCCCGCACCGACGGTACGCCGTCCGCGCAGGCGGGCGAGCGTTGGATCGGCCTGGTGCAGTTCGACACGCTGCGCATCGTCGGCGCGCGCTGCGGCGTCGACGCGGCCGAGTCGCTGCTGCGCGTGCTGGTCGAGCAGGCGTGCGAGGCGCTCGGCCCCGCCGCGCAGCTGGCCAGCCACGGCGACGACACGCTCGCGTTCGCCATCGCGGCCCGGGACGGCGTCGACGGCGAGCCGGTCGCGGCCGCGCTGCTCGAGCGGCTGCGCGACCATCCGTTCGAGCACGGCGAGGAGCGTTACCGGATCGGCGTGCACATCGGGCTCGCGCGCTTCGTGCCGGGGCGCGACGAGCCCGAGGAGGTGATCGGACGCGCCGAGTCGGCCTGCGCCGCCGCCCGCGAGCAGGGCCGCAACCGGGTTCAGGTCCACGAGCGCAGCAGCCGGGAACTGCGCACCCAGGAGTCGCTCGTCGACTGGGCCGGCCGCCTGGACCGGCTGCTCGAGGGCGACGGGCTCTTCCTGCGCTGTCAGCGCATCCAGCCGATCGGCAGCGACGCGGCGCTGACGCCTTACTTCGAGGTCCTGCTGGGAATCGATTCGGCCGACGGCCCCGCCGATCCCTCGGACTTCGTCGCCGCGGTCGAGCGGCTCAAGCGCTCCCACGAGCTGGACCTGTGGGTGATGCGCCAGACGCTCGACTGGATCGACGCGAACCCCGCCGTGTTCGATGCGATCGGCGGCTTCGCGATCAACGTCTCGCCGCGCTCGCTCGACAGCCCGGAGATCCTGGGCTTGCTGCACCAGCGGCTCGGACGCCTCGGCCCCGACGCCGCCAAGCTGACCTTCGAGCTGACCGAGAACTCCGCGATCGAATGCTACGGCGCGGCGCAGGACTTCATCCGGCAGGTCCGGCGCTACGGCTGCCGGCTCTCGCTCGACGACTTCGGCAGCGGCTACGCGTCCTACGCGCACCTGAAGAACCTGCGCACCGATGTGCTGAAGATCGACGGTTCGTTCGTGCGCGACATCGCGACGAATCCGGGCGACCTGGCGATGGTGCGCTCGATGCACGAGGTCGCCCGCTCGCTCGGGATGCGCACCGTCGCCGAATACGTCGAGAACCACGAGATCCTCGACATGCTGCGGGCGATCGGCATCGACTACGGCCAGGGCTGGGCGATCCATGCCGCCTGCCGGATCGACGCGCTTGCCGATGCGCCCGACACGCTGATCCTCGCCTACGAGCCGGCGGACGCCGCCGCCGCATAGCGGCGTCTCGCGCTGCGCCCGGGTCAGTCCAGCCGGTAGCCGTCGGCCGGCAGCCGCCGCCAGCTGCCGTCGCCGGGCAGCTCGAGCACGTCGGCGTGGAAGCGCACGACGCCCGGCCGGTGGCTGACGCTCACCGGCGTCGTCCGCGTCAGGGCGAGCGCGCGGTACAGATGCTCTTCGTTGGCCGCGTCGAGCGCGCTGGTCGCCTCGTCGAGCATCGCGTAGCGCGGCTCGGCGAGCAGCACCCGGGCGAACGCCAGCCGCTGCTGCTCGCCGATCGAGAGCACCCGGGCCCAGTCGTGCTCGGCGGCGAGCCCGCCCGATCGCTCGGCGAGCTCGCCGAGGTTCACGCGGGCGAGCAGCGCATGCAGCGCGGCGTCGTCGATCGGACGGCCCCGGTCCGGATACAGCAGCTGGTCGCGCAGCGTGCCGAGCGCCATGTACGGCTGCTGCGGCAGGAACATCAGCTGCTCGGGTCCGGGCCGCTCGATGCCCCCGCTGCCTGCGGTCCACAGCCCCGCCACCGCGCGCAGCAGCGAGCTCTTGCCGCCGCCGCTGCCCCCCGCGATCAGCAGCCCGCGGCCCGGCTCGACGGCGAGCGTCAGGTCGACGACCAGCGTGCGTGCGCGGTCCGGCGTCTCGAGCGTGACATGCTCGAACGCGAGCCGGTGGCCCCCTGTCGTGATGATCCGCGGGCCGTCGGACCCCGGCGACGCCGGCGGCTGCTGCCCGGCCAGGCGCGTGCCGGACCCGGCGCCTTCGGCGTGCGCATCGAGCGAGCGCGCGAAGCCGTAGAGCCGGTCCACGCCGGCCGAGAGCCGGCTCAGCCCCTCGAAGTGCTCGACGACGACCGTCATCGCCGCGAGGATCGCGGCGAACGCGCCGCCCGCCTGCACCGCGCGCCCGACCTCGAGCTCGCCCGACAGCACCCGCGAGGCGATGATGGCGCTGGGCAGGACGATGGTGAGGAAGCTGAATGCGTACTGGAACAGGTTCAGCCCGAACTGCGTGCGGATCAGCCGCCGCCAGTTCTCGAACACCGCCTCGAACCGGCCCTTGGCGCGCTCGGCCTCGTCGGCCTCGCCGTGCGACAGCGCGATCGGCTCGGCGTGCTCGCGGATGCGCACCAGCGCGAAGCGGAAGTCCGCCTCGCGCCGCAGCTGCCGGAAGTTCAGCCCCACCAGCGGCCGGCCGAACACCGTCATCGTGACCGTGGTGCCCAGCAGCGCATAGCCGACGAGGAAGTACACCAGCGTGTGCGAGATCGACCACAGCACCGCGACGAAGGCGACGAGCTGGATCGACGCGCCGACCGCGATCGTCAGGAAGTACAGCGACTGCTGCGTGAAGGTCGCGACATCCTCGGCGATCCGCTGGTCCGGATTGTCGATGTCGCCCGCCGGTCCGGGGGCGTAGTAGGCGCGGTCGCGCAGCCATGCGTCGACGAAGCGGTGGGTGAGCCAGCGCCGCCAGTGCAGGCCCAGCGTGTCGCGCACCCAGTAGTAGGTGGCCCAGATCGGCACCGCGACCACGAGCAGGCCCAGGGTCCACCGGATCGATGCCCAGAAGCGCGCCGCGTCGCGGGCGGCCAGCGCCGAGGTCAGCTCGCCGCTCTGGTGGACGAACTGCAGGTTGAAGGCGGTCTGTCCGAGGAGCAGCACGGCCGCCGTCACCAGCAGCACGCTCGCTCGCCAGCGTTCCTCGGAGCGCCAGTAGGGACCCGCGATCGCCCGGAAGCGCCGCCAGCGCCGCAGGTCGAAGCGCGCGCGCTCGATGCGGCCCGCGTCGGCCGCGGCCGTTCCCGGTGCCGCGTCGATGGCGGACAATGGCGCTCGCCCACCCCGGTCAGCGGATTCCCCGATGCCCTCGTCACCCTTCGAGCCACCCGTCGATCTCGGCATCGTCGAAGGCTACTACGGCCGCCCCTGGCGCTGGAGCGAGCGCGAGCGCGTCGTCTCGCGCATCGCGCCGGCCGGCTACCGGTTCTTCCTGTACGCGCCCAAGGCCGCGACCGCGCTGCGCCGGCGCTGGCGCGAGCCGATGACCGCCGACGAGCTCGCGCCGATGGCGGCCTTCGCCCGGCACTGCCGCGCGCTCGGCGTGCGCTTCGGCGTCGGCCTGAGCCCGAGCGAGTTCGATGCGACGCCGGGCGCCGCCGACTGGGCGCACCTGGCCGCGCGCATCGCGGTCCTCGACGATGCGGTCGGACTGGATGCGCTCGCGCTGCTGTTCGACGACATCCGTGGCGACGATCCGACGCTGGCCGATCGCCAGGCCGCGATCGTCGCGTTCGCCTCGGAGCGCACGCGCGCGCACCGGCTCTACGCGTGCCCGAGCTACTACTCCGACGATCCGGTGCTGGACCGGGTCTTCGGCGCGCGTCCACCCGATTACCTCGAGCGCCTCGGCCGCCTGCTCGATCCGGCGATCGGCGTGTTCTGGACCGGCGAGGAGGTCTGCTCGCGCGAGTACGGCGCGGCCCACCTCGAGCGGGTCGCGGCCACGCTGCGGCGCGCGCCGGTGCTGTGGGACAACTATCCGGTCAACGACGGACAGCGGATGTCGCAGTGCCTGCACCTGCGCGGCGTCACCGGCCGGCCCGCGTCGAACGCAGGGCTGATCGCGGGCCATGCGGTCAATCCTGCCCTGCAGCCCGAGCTGGGCTGCATCCCGCTGCTCACGCTGGCCGAGCGCTACCGGGTCGGTGACGCGGCGTATGCCTACGGCGACGCGTTCGCGCGGGCCTGCGCCGAGGTGCTCGGCGACGAGGGCCTGGCGCGCGCGGTGCGCGGCGACCTCATCTGGCTGCAGGACACCGGCCTGGACCGGCTGGGCGAACTCGCGCCCACGCTGCGCGCGAAGTACGCGGCCTTCGACCATCCGGCCGCGCGCGAGCTCGTCGACTGGCTGGACGGCGGCTGGCGGATCACCGACGAGATCGTCCGCACGCAGTAGGCGGGGGCCGAGGTCAAGCGGCCGGCTTGACCCAGGTGAACACGCGCATCGGCGGGATGTTCCAGGCCTCCCACTCGAACTTGGCCGTGCCCAGGTGCGGCGAGGTGAACTCGGCGACCCGCGGCCGCACCTGGTAGGCGACGAAGCGCCCGCCGGGGGCGAGCACCGCGGACACCGCGGCGGCGATGCGTTCGCCCACGTCCTGCGGCATCGTCGAGAACGGGATGCCCGAGACGATGGCGTCGGGCGCCGGCAGGCGCCGCGTGGCGAGCAGCTCGGCGATGCGCTCGGCGCTCGCGTTCTCGGCGAAGTGGCGCGGATCCCGTGCGGTGCGGGCGAGCCGGGCGTGGAAGACCGGGTCGAGCTCGATGCTCAGCAGCCGGGCCTGCGGGCTCATCGCCTTGAGGAATGCGCGCGTCGTGCCGCCGGTGCCCGGGCCGAGCTCGACCACGGTGCGCGCCTCGGCGATGCGCGCGTTGTTCACCAGCCGGCGCTCGAGGCGGTGCGAGCTCGGCACGACGGAGCCCACGCCCGAGGGGTCGCGCACGAAGCCCATCAGGAAGGCCAGGCGATCGCCGGTGCCGCTCGCGGCGGGCGGCGCGTCCTGCGAGATCGGCAGGTCGCCGAGGTCGTCGTCCATCGGGCTCACGGCGGCGCGGGCGGCGGGCGTGCGGTCGTTGCGGGCATTCGGCATCGGGGTCCCCGTTGATCGTTCTGTGTGGTCGGGCACCAGCAAGCATAGCGCCCGCCGGTACTGCAATTCGTCGCGACCGTGCGGCCCGGTCGGGTCAAGGGCGGCGAGGGGTCGCTCGTGCGGCCCTCGGCGCGCGGTCTCCTCAGCGTGCGGCGGGCTCGATCTCGCCGTCGTCGTCGGCGCCGGCCGGCGCGCCCAGCGGGTCGCGCGGGGCGAGCCGGTGTCGCAGCACCCGGTCGGCCAGCCGGCCGCGGTACGGCAGCCCGGCCTGGCGCGCCTCCCAGAGCAGCGCGGCCATCGTGGTCACGTTGTACAGCGCCGACGCGGCCTGGCGGGCGAGCTCGGCGCGGTCCGCGGCGGCCGCGTCGGCGGCGAGCGCGAACGCCCGGTCGACCACCTCGGCCTGCAGCGCGGCCGTCGCGGCGGGGCAGGGCTCGCCCTCGGCCAGCAGGGCGTCGACGTGCGCGCGCAGCGCCGGCAGCGCACCGTCGCGCCTGACCGCACGCAGCACGTCGAGGGCGACGATGTTGCTGGTGCCCTCCCAGATGGAGCCCAGGTGCGCATCGCGCAGCAGGCGGGCGTCGCTCCATTCCTCGATGTAGCCGCAGCCGCCGCGCACCTCCATCGCGTCGCCGGTGACGACGCGGGCATCGCGGCACGCGCGGAACTTGATCAGCGGCGTCATGATCCGCGCGAGCGTGGCGGCCTCGCCGCCGTCGCGGTCGGCGCGCTCGAGCGCGGCCGCGGTCTGGAACACCATCGTGCGGGCCTGCTCGGTGCGCAGCGCCATCTTCGCGAGCTGACGGCGCATCAAGGGCATCTCGGCCAGCGGCCGGCCGAATGCGACGCGGTGACGCGCGACGTGCAGCGCCTCGGTGAGCGCGCGGCGCATCAGGCCGGCGGCGCGCACGCCGTTCGACAGCCGCGAGTTGTTGACCATGTCGGCCATCTGCTGGAAGCCGCGGCCACGCTCGCCGACGAGCCACGCGAGCGCACCCTCGAGCCGGATCTCGCCGCTGGCCATGGAGCGGGTGCCGAGCTTGTCCTTCAGGCGCAGGATCCGGTAGGCGTTCGACGTGCCGTCGGGCCGCGTGCGCGGCAGCAGGAACAGCGACACGCCCTTGAGTCCGGGGTGCGTGTCCGGCGGCTCGCTGCGCGCCAGCACCATCGCGAAGCCGGCGTCCGGATTCGAGCAGAACCACTTGTCGCCCTGCAGCGCCCAGCCGCCGTCGCCGTCCTGGCGGGCCAGCGTGGCCGTGCCGGCGACGTCCGAGCCCGCGCCCTGCTCGGTCATGAACATCGCGCCCTGGTGGAGCGCGTCGAGGTCGGTCGCGGTCACCAGGGGCAGCACGCGCTCGACGAGCGCCGGATCGCCGTAGCGGCGCAGCGTCCGCGCGAGGGAGTCGGTCATCGACACCGGGCAGCACAGGCCGAACTCGGCCTGCACCAGCAGGTAGGTCAGAGCGTATTTCGCCGACGCCGGCATCGGCGCGTCCCAGCCGAGCACGCCCGCGCGGTGCGACATCGCGGCCAGCCCGAAGTCGCAGAAGGCGACGCGCTCGAGCTCGACGTAGGCCGGGTGCTTGACCACGCGGCGCTCGTCGGCGCCGCGCCGCGTGCGCACCGACAGGGTCGGAGGATGCTTGTCGGCGGTCGAGGCCAGCTCGTCGAGCGGGCCGCCGGCGAGCGCGCCGAGCCGCTCCAGATGCGGACGCAGGTGCTCGAACAGCGGCCGCGGCAGGTACAGGCCGAACAGCGCGTCGGCCATCGGGTCGGCGCGGTACAGGTTCAGGCCGCGCGCATCGGGGATGGCGTCGGCGCCGGTCCGGCCGGCGAGCGCCTCGGGGCGGATCCCGAGCCCGTCGGGGCGAGTCCTCTCCATCTGCCGGCTCCGTCGGCCCGAGTTAGTCGACCTTCGCGCCCGAGGCCCGCACGATCGGCCCCCAGCGGTCGCGGTCCTCGCGGATCACGCGGGCGAACTCGTCGGGCGTGCTCGTCCACAGCTCGAAGCCGGCCGCCGAGATCCGCTGGCGCATTTCCGCCGAGCGCATGCCGACGATCAGCGACTCGTTGAGCTTCTGCACCACCGGCTTCGGGATGCCCGTCGGGCCGACGATGCCGAACCACAGGTCGCTGCCGGCCTCGGAGAACCCCTTGACGCCGGACTCGGCCATCGTCGGCACGGCCGCCGCGTACGGCGAGCGCCGCTCGCTGGTGACCGCGAGCGCCTTGACGCGGCCGGACTGCGCCGAGGGCATCGCGGTGATCAGGATGTCGAACATGAAGGTGATGTTGCCGGCGATCACGTCGGCGAGCGCCGGTGCGCTGCCGCGGTACGGCACGTGCTGCATCGGCGCGCCGGTGACCATCTTCAGCACCTCGCCCGACAGGTGGTTCGACGAGCCGTTGCCGGCCGAGCCGAAGGTGACCTTGTCGGGGTTGGCCTTCGCGTAGGCGACCAGGTCGCCGACGCTGTCGATGCCGAGCTTCGGGTTCACCACCAGCACGTTCACGTAGCGCACCGCGAGCGTGAGCGGCGTGAAGTCGCGGCTGGTGTCGTGCGGCAGGCGGGTGCCGTAGAGGTGCGGGTTGATCGCGTGCGTGCCGGTGGTGGCCAGCCCGATCGTGTAGCCGTCCGGGGCGGCGCGCGCGACGCGCTCCATGCCGATGGAGGCGCCCGCGCCCGGCACGTTCTCGACGATCACCGGCTGGCCGACGACCTCGGACAGCTTCTGCGCGGCGCCGCGCGAGAAGCCGTCGGTGGGACCGCCGGGCGGGAAGGGCACGATCCAGCGGATGGGCTTGCCCGGGAATGCCTGCGCCGCCGCGGAACGCGGCTGCAGGAGGGCGGGCGCCGCGGCCACGGCCGCGAGCGCGCCGACGATGCGTCGTCGCATGGGTGTCTCCCCCGTCCTTCTCTTTCTGGTGCGTGAGCGTAGCACGCACCCGGTGCTCACTCGAACGGCAGCTCGTCCCACCACGGGAAGAAGTCGGGCAGGTCGGCCGAGACGCGATCGGGGAACTTCGCCGGGCGCTTCTCGAGGAAGGCGCCCACGCCCTCGCGCACGTCGGCCGAGCGTCCGCGCGACTGGATCGCGCGGCTGTCGACGCGGTGCGCGCGCATCGGATCGTCGGCGCCCGCCATCCGCCACAGCATCTGGCGGGCCAGCGTGACCGCGACCGGCGCGGTGTGGTCGGCGATCTCGCGGGCGAGCGCGCGTGCAGCCGGCAGCAGCTCGTCGGGGGCGTGCACCGAGCGCACCAGCCGCTCGCGATGCGCCTCCTGCGCGTCGAACACCCGGCCGGTGTAGCACCATTCGAGCGCGGTCTGGATGCCGACCAGCCGCGGCAGGAACCAGCTCGACGCCGCCTCGGGCGTGATGCCGCGCCGCACGAAGCCGAAGCGCGCGGCGCTCGAGGCCATCCGGATGTCCATCGCGAGCTGCATCGTGACGCCGATGCCGACCGCCGCGCCGTTGATCGCGCCGATCACCGGCTTGAGGCTGCGGAAGATGCGCAGCGTCACCATGCCGCCGCCGTCGCGGTAGACGTCGCCGACCCGGACCGCCTCGCGCGCCTCGTCGCGGCGCTCCGCGTAGTCGACATCTTCTCGGGACGGTTCAGCGTGATCGTCGCCACGCCGTCCTCGACGGCGTAGAGCAGGGTCTCGAAGCTGCGCTCGGTCATGGGGGGGGGCTCCGGTTGTCCGCGTGGGGGCGGCACCGATTATCGCGGCGCCGGTGGGCCGCGCGTGCCGGAATCGGGGACAATCCCGGGCGTGGCCGTGATGCCGGGCCACCTTCGGCAGGAGACTCCGATGCGTGCGGCCGCTTGCGCCGGCAGCCTCTACTTCGCGCTCGTCTTCGCGCTGGCCTTCGCGCTCGGTGCACTGCGCGTGACCACGCTCGTCCCGCTGCTCGGCGAGCTCGGCGCCGTCGCCCTGGAGGTACCGGTGGTGCTGGCGGCCTCGTGGTCGGCCAGTGCGTGGCTGACCCGCTCGTTCCGCGTGCCGCGCACCAGCGTCGCGCGCCTCGCGATGGGCGGCCTGGCGCTGGTGCTGCTGGCGGTGGCCGAGCTGACGCTGGGCACGCTGCTCTTCGGGCGCGGCGCGGCGGCGCAGCTCGCCGCGCTGCGCACGCCCCCCGGGGTGATCGGCCTGGTCGGGCAGATCGGATTCGGACTGGTTCCGTTCATCCAGCTACAGTGGGTGCTGCGCCGCTGAGGTGCCGGTAACATCGGTCGCCGCACCAGGCGGGGAGACACGGGATGGACACCAGCGAGCCGAGCGGATTCGAGACGCTGCGCATCGAGACGCCGCGGCCGAAGACCGTCGGCACCTGGTCGGGGTTCGATGCGCCCGGCGCCGAGGGCCGCTTCGCGCACGAGCAGGAGGTCTACCTGCAGATGACGCGACGCTGGCGCGAGCTGTCGAAGCCGACGATCGCAGCCGTCCACGGGCAGTGCATCGCCGGCGGACTGATGCTCGCCTGGGCCTGCGACCTGATCGTCGCCGCCGAGGACGCGCGCTTCCGGGACCCGGTGGTCGCGATGGGCGTGCTCGGCGTCGAGTGGTTCGCGCATCCCTGGGAGCTCGGCCCGCACAAGGCCAAGGAGCTGCTCTTCCTCGCCGAGTCCTGGAGCGCCGACGAGGCCCATCGGCTCGGCATGGTCAACCGCGTGGTGCCGCGCGAGCGGCTCGACGAGACGGTGCTCGACATGGCGGTGCGGATCGCCGCGATGCCGACGCTCGCGGTGCGGCTCGCCAAGGAGGCGGTCAACCGCAGCGTCGACATCATGGGACAGTCGAATGCGATCGACGCGGCCTTCGGGCTGCACCACGTCTGCCACGCCCACAACATGCTGCGTTTCGGGCTGCCGGTCGATCCGGCTGGGCTGCCCGAGGCGCTGCGCCCGAAGCCTCCGACGGCCTGAACGCCGCGTCCCGTCAGTCTCAGCAGGAACGACACCGATGAGTCTCGAACGCAGCACCGAGCAGCGCCTGCTCGCCGACGCGGCGACCCGCTGGATCGCCGACGCCGAAGACCTGCCCGCCGACGCGCGCTGGCGTGCGATCGCCGGCTTCGGCTGGCTCGCCATGCTCGTGCCGGAGGCCGACGGCGGCCTCGGGCAGGACCTGGCCGACGCCTGCGCGCTCGCCGAGGCGCTGGGCGCGGGCCCGGCCCGCGACCCGTGGCTGCCGGTCGCGGTGCAGGCCGCGGGGCTGCTCGCCGCGTGCACCGACGCCGCGCTTCGCGCGCGCTGGCTGCCGGCGCTCGCCGACGGCGCGGCGCGTGTCGTGCCCGCGGCGTGCGAGCGCGGCGGCCGGGGCCGCGCGCGCCCCGACGCGACGCGCGCGCGCCGCGAGGCCGGCGGCTGGGTGCTCGACGGCGTCGAGCGCACCGTGCCCGGCGGCGACGGCGCCGACGCATGGCTGGTCGGCGCGGCGACCGAGGACGGCGGGCTCGCGGTCTTCGTGCTGACCCCGGGGCGGGCCGGCCTCCACGCGAGGCCGCTCGACACCGTCGACGGCGGACGCGCCTGCCGGCTCGACCTGCAGGGCGTGCGCGTGGGCGACGACGCGCGACTCGCCGGCGTCGGCGCGGCCGAGTCCGCCCGCGTCGACGACCGTGCACTGGTGGTCGCCTGCGCCGAGTCGGTCGGCTCGATGGACACGCTGCTGCGCGAGACCGTCGCCTACCTGCGCACGCGCGTGCAGTTCGGCCGGCCGCTCGCCATGAACCAGGCGCTGCGCCACCGTGTCGCCGACCTCGCGATCGCGGTCGAGGAGGCGCGCTCCTCGGCGCTCGCCTCGGTGCTCGCGCTCGACGACGCGGCCCGCGCCGGCGACGCCCGTGCGCACGCCCGCGCCGCGGCGGGCGCCCGCGCGAAGGTCGGCGCGGTCGCCCGTCGGGTCGCCGAGGAGGCGATCCAGCTGCACGGCGGCATGGGCGTCACCGACGAGCTGCGCATCGCGCGGCACCTCAAGCGCCAGCTCGCGCTCGACGCGATGCTGGGCGCGCCCGACTGGCACCTGCGGCGTCACGCGACGCTGCGCACCGCGACCGAGGCGACCCGATGACTCCGATCCTCGATGCCGACGACCTGGCCTTCCGCGACGAGGTCCGCGCCTTCCTGCACGAGCGGCTCACGCCCGATCTCGTGCGTGCCACGCGGCTGAACACGTCGGTGTTCTCCGAGCACGAGGTCTGCATGCGCTGGCACCGCGCGCTGCACGCGCGCGGCTGGGTCGCACCCGCGTGGCCCGTCGAGCACGGCGGCACCGGCTGGCCGCTGGTGCGCCGCTGGATCTGGGAGACCGAGCTGTCGCGCGCCGGCGCCCCGCCCCTGTCGCCGATGGGCCTGCGGATGGCCGGTCCGGTGATCATGCGCTTCGGCACGCCCGCGCAGCGCGCGCACTACCTGCCGCGGATGCTGTCGGGCGAGGACACCTGGTGCCAGGGCTACTCCGAGCCGGGCTCGGGCTCGGACCTCGCATCGCTGTCGACGCGCGCGGTGCGCGACGGCGACCACTATGTGGTCGACGGCACCAAGATCTGGACCACGCACGCCCACCATGCGAACCGGATGTTCGCGCTGGTGCGCACCGGCGCCGACTCGGCGCGCCGCCAGGACGGCATCAGCTTCCTGCTGATCGACATGGCGAGCCCGGGCATCACCGTGCGTCCGATCCGCAGCGCCAGTGGCGACCACGAGGTCAACCAGGTGTTCTTCGACGGCGTGCGCGTGCCGGTGGCCGACCGCGTCGGTGACGAGGGGCAGGGCTGGACGGTGGCGAAGTACCTGCTCGAGTTCGAGCGGGGCGGTGCGATCGTCGCGGCCCGGCTGCGCGCCGCGCTCGAGCGGCTGGTCGCGCTCGCCGAGCGGCGCGGGCTGCTCGAGGACCCGGACCTCGCGCTCGCGATGTCGGCGGTCGAGGTCGACGTCGACGCGCTCGAGGCGACCGAACTGCGCGTGATGGCCACGATGCAGGTCGGGCAGAACCCGGGCGGCCTGGTGTCCTCGATGCTCAAGCTGCGCTGGAGCGAGATCCAGCAGTCGATCACGCGGCTCGGCGTGCGCCTGCTCGGCCCCGATGCGCTCGCCTGGGAGACCGGGCGGCCGATGCATGATGCGGTGTCGGCCGCCGGCCTCGACGACGAGGCGCGCCCGCTGGTCGCGCAGTACCTGAACGCGCGGGCCTACACGATCTTCGGCGGGTCCTCGGAGATCCAACGGGAGATCGTGGCGAGGGAGGTGCTGGGCTGAAGCGTGGCCGCGGGCGCGGCCTTACCCGAGGCAAGCGGGGCCGCGCCCCCGACCGACCGGTGACCCGTGTCGGGGGATGACCGTCGTGTAGGAGGTCGCCTGCGGCGGGTAGACTCCCAGCTAACCGAAGTCGAGGATGCCGCATCATGAACCGAGCCACGCAACACGCCGTCCCCCTGCTGCGAGCGCTGCTGCTCGGCACGGCCGCGCTCGCGGCCGGATGCGCCATGTTCGGCGGCGGCGAGCCGGTCCGCGTCTACGAGCGCGAGGTCTTCGACCGCCCCACCGCCTTCTCGCGCGAGTTCGTCGCCTCGCCCGCCGACACCTGCAACGCCGCGCGCCGCGCGCTGCTCAGCCAGGGCTACATCGTGCAGACCGCGCAGGACGAGCAGATGGACGCGCGCAAGCGCTTCCAGCCCGAGGCCGAGTCGCACGTGCAGATCGAGTTCCACGTCGTGTGCTCGCCGCTCGCGCGCGGCCAGCCCACCTCGGTGGCGTTCGTGAGCGCCGTCCAGGACCGCTACGCGCTGAAGAAGAACCCGATGTCGGCCAGCGTGGGTGTCAGCCCCTTCGGCTCGATCTCGCTGCCGCTGGCCTCGGCCACCGACTCGCTGGTCAAGATCGGCAGCGAGACGATCCCGCCCGGCCGCTTCTACGACCGGTTCTTCGACCTGGTCGAGCAGTTCCTCGCCGAGCAGAAAGGGCTGGACGAGCCGCCGGCCGCCGTCGCGGCGCCGTCGCATGCGCACCTGCCCGCCAAGCCCGCCAAGCCCCCCAAGCCCGCGGCCGAGCTCGAGCGCACCGGCGTGCTGCCCGTCACGCTGCCGGCGAACCGCTGAGCCCGGCCGAGCCGGCGAGGTCCGCGGGCTCGAGTCGCCAGGCGCGGCCGAAGCCGCCGTTCAGGCTCGCAGCGGCGCACTCGATCCGTCGGAACGCGAGCGCGGGGCTCCGAGGCGGGGCGTCGTCGTTCATGGCGCTCGTGCGGACTCGGTCCACTGTAGCTCCCGCGCGCCTGTGCTTCAATGCACGGACCGAACCGAGAGCATCGCGATGACCGAGGCGCGCACGCCCCTTCACACCCGCAACATCCGCCTCGACGGCTACGCACGGCCCGACGGCATGCTCGACATCGAGGCCCGGCTGACCGACGTCAAGCACTACGACATGCCGCTGTGGGCCCGCGGCCCGCTGCCCGCCGGCGAGCCGATGCACCACATGGTCGTGACCATGACGGTCGACGCCGGCGGCACGATCCGCGCGTTCGAGGCCCGCACCCTGGCCTCGCCGAAGGAGGTCTGCACCGTCGGCGCCGAGCACTTCTCGCGGCTGGTGGGCCTGTCGATCCGAAAGGGCTTCCTCAAGGCCGCGGCCGAGCGGATCGGCGGCGTCGAGGGCTGCACGCACATCCGCGAGATGCTGCAGCAGATGGCCACGGTGGCCTTCCAGTCGATGCGCGAGACCCGGGTCAGGCGCTACGACGACGCGCCGCGCGAGAAGCCGGTCGTCGTCGACACCTGCATCGCGTGGTCGTCCAAGGGGGACTGGGTTCGCGAGCGCTTCCCGGACTTCTACACCGGAGATCCGACGGATGCGCCCGGCGCGTCCGGCGTGTCATGATGCGTTCATGGTGCAGACCCTCTCACCGCTGATCCGCGAAGCCACGGCGATCGACGCCGAGTCGATCGCCCGCGTGCGCGTCGCGAGCTGGCGGGCCTCGTACCGCGGGATCATCGACGACGCCTACCTCGATGCGCTCTCGGTCGACGCCGGCCGCGACCGCTACCTGCGCACCTTCGATCCCGCCCCCGCCGCCGGCTTCACCCGGGTGGCCGCCGACGACGACGGCCGCGTGGTCGGCTTCGCGACCGGCGGCGTTGCGCGCGGCCCGGCAGCGGCCCGCCGCCAGGGCGAGGTCTGGATGATCTACCTGATGCCCGATGCGCAGCGCCACGGCCTGGGGACGCGACTCATGCGCTCGATGGCGCGCGGCCTGGACCGCCGCGGCCTGGGCTCGATGGTCGTCTGGGCGCTGGCCCGCAACGACCCGGCCCGCGTCTTCTACGAGCGGCTGGGCGGTCGGGTCATCGCCGAGCGCACGTCCACCGTCGGCGCCCAGCGGCTCGACGAGGTCGCCTACGGCTGGGACGATCTGCTGGGCCTGATCGGAGGCTGAGCGGCGGGAGCGCCCGGCGCCGCCACGCCCTCGGCGTGGCCTGCCCCTACAATGCGGGGCATCGTCCTCACCTGCACGGATCGGTCATGATCATCACGCGAATCGGCGTCATCGGCGCCGGCACCATGGGCCACGGCATCGCGCAGGCCTGCGCCGTCTGCGGCATCGCGGTCACGATGGTCGACGTCGCCCAGCCCGCGGTCGATCGCGGCCTGAAGTCCGTCGCGGCCAGCCTGGAGCGTCTCGTCAAGAAGGACAAGCTGTCCGAGGCCGACCGCGACGCGGCGCTGGCACGGATCACCGGCTCGACCTCGTACGACGACCTGAAGGACCTGCCCCTGGTCATCGAGGCCGCCACCGAGAACGAGGCGCTGAAGGTGAAGATCCTGCAGCAGCTCGACGCGCTGCTGGGGCCCGACGCGATCGTCGCGACCAACACCTCGTCGATCTCGATCACCAAGCTGGCGGCCGCCACGAAGCGCCCCGACCGGTTCATCGGGATGCACTTCTTCAACCCGGTGCCGATGATGGCGCTGGTCGAGATCATCCGCGGCCTGCAGACCAGCGACACCACTCACGAGATGGTGCGCGATCTCGCGGTGCGCCTGGGCAAGTCGCCGATCACCGTGAAGAACGCGCCGGGCTTCGTCGTCAACCGGATCCTGGTGCCGATGATCAACGAGGCGTTCTTCGTGCTCGCCGAGGGCCTGGCGTCGCCCGAGGACATCGACGCCGGCATGCGGCTCGGCACCAATCACCCGATCGGGCCGCTGGCGCTCGCCGACCTGATCGGGCTGGACGTGTGCCTCGCGGTGATGAACGTCTACGTCGACGAGTTCAACGACTCCAAGTACCGTCCCTGTCCGCTGCTCAAGGAAATGGTCGCGGCCGGCTGGCTCGGCCGCAAGACCGGGCGCGGCGTCTACACCTACTGAACCGGGAGTCCCGACCGTGCAGACCTCGAACGCCATGCCTACCGATGCCGAGCGCACCGCCTTCGTGTCACGCCTCGAGCGCGAGGGCTTCGACGAGATCCTGACGAAGACGCTCGAGCCGGACGTCGTCATCGGCCTGCATACGCATCCGTACGACGTGCTGGCCCTGGTGCTCGACGGCGAGGCGACGATCGACTGCGGGGGCGGTGCGCGCACCTTCCGCCCGGGCGACGTGCTGGAGGTCGCGGCCGACCAGCCGCACACCGAGCACTACGGGCCGAAGGGCTACACCTTCCTGCTGGGGCGGCGGCACAAAGCGCCCTGATCCCGGCCCCCCATGATCACGCTGCTCGTCGTCGACGATCACGCCCTGTTCCGCGGCGGCATGCGCCTGCTGCTGGCCGACCTCGGCGTGTCCGCGCGCGTGCTCGAGGCCGACTCGGTCGAGGCCGCGGTGGCGATGGACGAGCGGCCCGACCTGGTCCTGCTCGACCTGCACCTGTGCGGCCTGAGCGGGCAGCCGGCGCTCGCGATGATCCGCGAGCGGATGCCGGACGCGACCGTGGTCGCGCTGTCGGGCGAGGAGGACCCCAAGCGGATCCGCGCGACGATCGAGGACGGCGCCTCGGGGTTCATCCCGAAGACCTCCACCCCCGGCGTGATGATCGGTGCGCTGCGGCTCGTGCTGGCCGGCGGGGTCTACCTGCCGCCCCAGGTGCTGCGCGCCGACGCGGCGCCCGCGATCTCGGCGGGACGCGCGCCGATGGCCTCGGCCGGCGTGCTGGAGTCGCTCACGCCGCGCCAGGTCGACTCGCTGATGCTCGCGATCCGCGGCAAGTCGAACAAGGCGATCGCCCGCGACCTCGGCGTTTCGGAGGGGACGGTCAAGCAGCACCTGTCGGCCGCATTCCGCGTGCTCGGTGTCGACAACCGGACGCAGGCGGTCTTCGCGGCCGCCCGGCTCGGACTGGCGGGTCCTGCGCCGCATGTCGGCTGAGGCCCGGGTCGGCGCGCCCGCAGGCGTGCGCACCGATCCGATCCGGCCCGCCGCGGCCGCCGAGGATGCGCAGCAGGCCGCGCTCGCGCGCCTGGCCCGACAGGCGCGCGACGATGTCTGGCCGGTGGCGCTCGCCGTGGTCGCCCTGTTCGGCGTGACAGTCGGGCACCTGCCCGCCGGTGTGCAGGCGGGCTGGGTCGGCGCCGCGGCGCTGGTCATGCTGGTCCGCGGGCGGGCGCTCGAGCGTCTGGCGGCGGACACGGCCCGCCCCGCGCCTGCGCGGCTGCGCCGCGCGGGCGGCATCGGCATCGCGAGCGCGGCCGCGTTCGCTGCGGTCGCCGGCGCCGCCCCCTGGCTGCCCGACGCCGAGCGCGTGCTGCTCACGCTGGTGGTGCTCGCCCTGGCGACGCTGACCTCGATCGGTGCAGCAGGCGCGCGACCGGTGGCGGCGTGCGCGCTGCTGCTCGGGGCCTCGGCGCTCGGCTGGCTGCTCGTGCCCGCGGACACGCTGTCCGTCGGTGTCCGGGTCGGCATTGCCGCGCTGCTGTGCGGGATCGTGGTGCTGCTGCGGCGGCGGGCCGGTGAGCTCGATGCCCTGCTGGCCGAGGCGCACGGGCTGCGCGCGGACCGGGCCACGCTCGGCGCGAGCCGCGACGAGGCGCTCGCCCGACTGCGCACGGCCGAAGGCGCCACTGCCCGCACGATCGCCGCGATCGGGCACCGGCTGCGCCAGCCGGTCTACGCGCTGCGGCTGTTCGCCGCGTCGCTCGGCGAGCGGCCGCTCGAGGCGCGTGCCGCCGAGCTGGCGCGGCGCGTCGACGGCTCGGGGCAGGACCTGGCCCACGACCTCGAGACGCTGCTCGACCTGTCTCGGCTCGAGGGCGGCACGCTGCACCCCGAGCGCGAGCCGGTCGAGACCGAGAGCATGGTGCGGCGGGTGATCGCCTCGCTCGAGCCGCTGGCGGTCCTGCAGGGGCTGAGCCTCGGCCACGAGCTCGAGCCCGGACTGCGGGCCGACACCGATCGCCGGCTGCTCGAGCGGGTGCTGCGCACGTTCGTCGTCGGTGCGATCGCGCGGACCGGGTCCGGTGGCGTGACGATCGAGGCTCGGCGCGAGGCGGGCCGGTGCGTGATCGAGGTGATCGACAGCGGTCGCGCGCTGGAGCCCGAGGAACTCGCGCGGCTGACGGACATGCGGGTACCCCCGGACCCCTCGGGGGATCTCGCGCCCGCGGTGGCCGCGAGGCTGGTGCTGCGGCTCGATGCATCGTTGCGCGCGCACACCGAGCCCGATGCGGGCACGACCCTGCGGCTCGAGCTGCCGCTGGCGCCCGACGCCGCGCCCGGTGAGGCGCTCGCCGCACCCGAGGAGGGCGCGTCGGCGGGCGCGCTCGCCGGCCTGCACGTGCTGGTCGTCGACGACGAGCCGGCGGTGCGCGCCGGCACCCGCTTCGTGCTCGGGGACCGGGGCGCCCGCGTCAGCGTCGCCGCGGACCCGGCCGAGGCGATGGCGAGCGCGCTCGCCGACCGCCCGGACGCGGCGCTCGTCGACCTGCGCCTCGGGCGCGGCGACTTCGGCCTGCAGCTCGCCCTGCGGCTGCGCGAGCACTGGCCGGGCCTGGTGCTGATCCTCATCAGCGGCGACCGGACGCCCGAGGCGGTGCGCGCAGCCGAGGCGGCCGGCCTGCCGGTGCTGGGCAAGCCGATCGATGCCGAGCGGCTGGTGCGCGCGCTGCGACAGGCCGGCGGGCCTACAGCGTGACCTGCAGCGGCGCGCCGATCGCCGCACCGTGCGCGTCGACCTGCTCGACCTCGAGCGACCAGCGCCCGTCGGCATCGCGCTGCACGCCCAGCTGCGTGAAGTGCCGCGGCACGGTGGCCTCGGCGCCCAGCACCCGCGCATGGGCGACCAGCGTGGCATCGTCCGAGAACGGCAGCCGCACGAGGCCACGGGCGAGTTCGCGCGGGCTGCCGTTGGCGAACGGCAGCGTGGTGTTCAGGCCCGAGGCGACCACGACGATCAGCCGTGCACGCCGGTGCCCGGGACCGACGCGGTCCTCGATCTCGATCTCGATCACGCACGAGTAGTGCGGGTCGCCGCACAGCAGCACCACCGGTGCACCCTCGCACGCGAGCACCGCCCGCAGCAGCTCGCGGCAGCTGGCCGGGTAGCCGTGCCAGTCGTCGGCCCGCAGCGCGGTCGCCGCCGAGCCGTCGAGCTCGCTCGCGCGCGGCAGGCCGATCGGGCTGCCGCACAGCAGCAGCCGGGGCGCCGCGGCAGGGCTCGTCGGGCCGGTCTTCAGCCAGTCCGCGAGCGCATCGTGCTGCGCCCGGCTCATGATCCGGTCGTCCTTCCAGGAGGAAGCGCTGCGCCGCGTCCGCTCGGTGCGTGCATCGAGCGCGAAGCCGCGCAGCGTCGCCGCCTCGAACGGATGCCAGAAGCCGCGCGTCACGCGGTCGCCGTCGTGGGACGGGGTCTGCGGCGACGTGCCGAGACGCAGGCCCCGCCACTGGTAGGCGAGCGCCGCGCCGAAGCCTTCCCGGAACCGCGCCGACAGCGGGGTCTCGAGCCCCGTCGGCATCGCTGACGTGGACGAGGCCCCCGGCCAGTCGTCGCCGAACTCGTGGTCGTCGACGACCGTCCAGGTCGGCAGGCTCGCCAGCAGCGTCGCCATCTCGGGGCTGGGCAGCTGCTCGTCGGCGAGCGATTCGCCCGAGAACGCCTCGCGGTAGCGCTGCGAGGCGCGCTCCTCCGGGATGCCGGTGTCGAACAGGTCGGCGGTCGCGTCGACGTAGACCTGGTCGCCCAGCAGGAGCAGCGCGTCGATGGTCGGTGCGTCGCGCTGCACGCGGGCGTTCATCGCGGCGATCGGGGCCGCCGAGGCGCCGCGCTCGAAGGCGAGCCCCGGCCAGCGGCACGACCCCACCAGGAAGGTGATCCGGCGCGGCGCGCGATCGCCCGCGGCACGCAGCTCGAAGAGGTGGCGCAGCCACGGCGCGCGGTTCCAGGTGTCGGTGATGGCGATCCGCCGGGCCATGTACGCGTCGGACAGCTCGCGCAGGTCGGGCGCGGCGTCCCAGCCGTCGTCCGCCCCGGGCCCGTCCGCCCCGGGCCCGTCCGGATCCAGGTCGACACCGGTGTCGACGTACGGATGCGGGATGTCGGGCTGCGGACCGCCCGCGCCGAGCGGGCATTCCCAGGTCAGTCGCCGGTAGTCGCCCGGCAGCGCTTTGTCGAGCTGCTCGTGCACCCAGACCGAGCCGGGCGCGGGCTGCACGCGCACGCTTCGGAACGGCCGCAGCTCGATCCACACCTCCAGCTCGAAGCGCGTCGGCTCGAGCGTGTAGCGCAGCATCGGTCCGACCCAGGGCGTGGCGTCGACCTCGAGCTGCGGGCTGAGCCGGACCGCGTCCTGCCGGTCTGCCGCGCCGTGCGCGGCCTCGCGTTCATCGAGCCAGCGCTGCGGGTCGTCGACGAACGCGCGCAGCGTCTCCTGCAGGCCGGCACCGGGCCTGCGTTCGGCGCGCGCTGCGGGCGCCGGCGCGCCGTTGTGCCGCCCGAACAGGAAGTCCATGTGGCCGATGCCCTCGGGCAGATACATCCCGCAGCGTCCGATGGTGGGCACCGTGCGCCGCAGCAGCGACATCGCGAGAAAGGTGCGGGCCGCGCTCGCCGGATCGAAGACGCCGTTGGCCCGCCCGGTGGCGAACAGCGTCGGGAAGGTCCAGTGCTCGCCGAGCGCCTTCTGCGTCAGGTAGGCGTTGCGGCCGTGCGCATCGGTGAGCCGCTGGCGCCGCAGGATGTAGAACAGGTGCCTGAAGACCGACAGGTGCGCCGGACCGACCAGCTCGTGCAGCCGCGAATGGGTCCTGGGGTCGAGGTTGTCGTGGTCCCACTCGCGCCCGTAGAAGAGCGTCATGCGGTTGCAGATCAGGTCGCCGTAGCGTTCGTGATCCGTCGGATCCTCGCCGCGCCGCTTCGCGTCGTCGAGGTGGATCGCGTTGGCCGTGCCCTCCCACGGGATCGAGGCCGCCAGGCGGTCGATCACCTGGTCCATCCCGAGGGCCGGCGAGCCGGGCAGGGGATCGAGCACCTGGTCCCCGACCACGTCGCGGTAGAACGCCGCGAGCGACGCCGACACGCGGTTCCAGCGCGAGGGCACCGTCCAAGGATGCACGGCGTGCATCACCAGCCCCGAGATCCGCGAGCGGCGGTCGTCGCGCGCGAGTCGGCCTGACAGGACCGAGATCGACAGCGCCGCCGCGCCGACGCAGTGGGCGAACACCCGGATCCCGTCGGACGCGGGCGTGCCCTGCGCGTGCAGCACCGCCTCGATCTTCGCGAACGCGCCGGGGATGTCGCAGGCGGCCACGTCGTCGATCGTCGACGCCTGGCGCGGGGTGTCGCCCAGCAGGTTCGAGAGCCGGTGGTCGAGCACCCACACGTCCCAGCCGGCGTCGACGAAGCACGCGGCCATCGGGCAGTCGACGCTCGACGTGGTGTAGACCTCGCCGCCGTGCGCCAGCCCGTGGATGAACAGCATCGGCCCGCGCGCCGTGCGCAGACCGTTCGCGGGGGCGCGGTAGCGCGACAGCCGCAGCGTGATGCGCTCGGCCGAGTGCTCGGTGCGCGGCACGCTGAATGCGAACGGCTCCGGACCGATGCGCGTGCCGTCGGCCAGCCGCAGCGCCGACAGCGGCGCGTACGCGAGCGGGCGCAGGTTCGGCGCGTCGCGGTCGGGGCCGCGGAAGCTCCAGTAGTGGGTCTGCGCCAGCGCCCGCAGCCACAGCGCACCGACCGCCGACATCGCGGCCACCGCATGCGGCGTGTCGGGGGCGCCCCGCAGCTGGTAGGGGCCGCGCGCCAGCAGGTCGAGCACGTCGACCCGCATCGCCCACGGCGCGCCGCGACGACCGTCCCGGGTCGGATGCAGGTCCAGGCGCAGCAGTGCGTCCCAGATGTTGCGGGCGCCGCCGGTGTAGGCCAGCCGCTTGCCGCCCTGGAGCACGAGCGGCGAGCCGCCGGGGACCGGCAGCGTCACGGTGTAGTCGAGCGTCCGGTGGGTGGTGTGCATGCGCAGCGCGCGCAGGAACAGGCGCAGGCTGTCCCAGGCGGCGCGCGCGCCGTGCTCCCGCAGCGTGCGCGTCAGCTCGGCCATGAAGCGGCCGCCGGGACGCCGCGCCCTGAACGCGCGCAGCGAGCCGATCAGGCGCCCTGCGAGCGTGAACGGATTGCCCGGCGGATCGGCGCGCAGCAGGTGCAGCGTGCAGGTCCCGCGCAGGACCGTCCGCTCGGTGCCGCCCGGCGCCGCGCCGCGCGCGTCGACCACCGACAGCGTCGCCGCGCCCGTCCAGGCGAGGGCCGGATCGGCCACCCAGCGCCAGGGATCGATGTCAGCGTCGATGCGCAGCGCGAGCCGGGCCTGACCAGCCTGCAGCGTGGCCACCGTGCCGCCCTGCAGCGGCGGCTGCACCGCGTCGAAGAGGGGCGCCAGCGCGCCGAGCGGCAGCCGCTCGCCCGGCTCGGTGAGCAGGGCCTCGGTGAACCCCAGCCGGGTGCCGGGGGGCGAGGCGACGCCGTCGGCGGTCCCGGCCGGCAGACCCTGCAGCCCGTCCGGGTGCGCTCGAACGCGCACCGCCCACGGTCCGGCCGCAGGCGGCGCGACGAGCCGGTGGCCGGCCTCGGCATCGAGCGCGCGGGCGATCCGGCGTGCCGCGCGGATCGAGACCGCCGCGATCGTCGCCATCGGATTGACGCCGAGGGCGCTCGGCAGGATCGCGCCGTCGAGCACGTGCAGCCCGTCGTGCACCGCGCACGGGTCCGACGAGGCGGGGTCGTACACGCGGCCGATGTCGTCGACCGCCCCGGCCTCGCGGTGCTCGCCCATCACGCAGCCGCCGATCGGGTGCACGGTCACCAGCCTGCGGTCGGTCGTGCCGAAGATCGACTCGGCCGATGCAGGCAGCAGCCGCCAGGCCGGGTTCGGCATGTGGAAGCCGCCGTCGAAGCCGCCCGCGCGTCCTGCGTGCTCGAGGGCGGCCTCGATGCCGGCGATGGTCGGGTCCGCGGGCGCGTAGCCGAGGCTGAAGCGCAGCCGCGGGCGGCAGTTGCCGGCGGTCGCCTCGAGGGTGATCGAGCCGGTGGCGCCGTCGCGGCCCATCGCGAGCAGCACCTGGCTGCGATCCGGCAGGTCGTCACGCACTGCGGCCGGGTCGCCTCCGTCCGCCCAGGCATGCTGCGAGGGCGCCCGCGCGTTGGTCATCGACTGCACCGTGCCGGCCGCCGACAGCAGCGTGCCGATCAGCGGCGCCATGCCCGCGGGCACGGCGCCCTCCTGGAGCACCGCGTCGCGCGGCAGCGCGCCCGGCGTCGTCCCCGCACCGTCCGTGGCGATCACGCCGACGATGGTCGGCCCCACCTGAGGGCGCCCCTGCGCCGCGTCGTCCGGCCGGGCGACCGCGTGCACCGGCGTGCGCTGGCCCCAGCCGAAGGACAGCAGGTCGCCGTTGCCGGAGAACCGGCGGCCCAGCGTCGCGGGCATCGGCAGCGTGTCGGATGCCGATCGCATCAGCAGCTCGGCCGACCCGAGCGCGCCCGCCGCGATCACCACCACGTTGGCGAGCACCTCGAAGCCGTCGGCCCGTTCGTGGCCCGCACCGAGCGTGGCGATGCGCTCGAAGCGCACCACCCAGCGGGCCGGCGCGCCGCTGCCGGGCACGCGGGCGCCGGGCGGAGCCCGCGACACGAGCACGGCCTGCGCGCCGGTCCAGAAGCGTGCGCCGCGCTCGGCCGCGAGCGGAATGGCGCTCGCATGCAGCGTGTTCTTCGAGCCGTGGTTGCAGCCGGTCACGCAGTTGCCGCAGGCGATGCACGCCCGTCGCTCGACGCCGACCGCGCTCGTGCCGTCGTGCCCGGCCACCGCGATCGGCGCGGCGCTGACCCGGGCTTCGGGGATCGCGCGGGCGAGCCGCTCCAGGGCCCTGTACTTGGGGAAGCGCTCGGGCGCCTCGAACGGTGCCACGCCGATCACGGTCCGCGCCCAGCCGTAGGCGTGGCGCAGCGCCGCGCGGTCAGAGCGGATCGCCTGAGGCCAGCGCGGATCGTCGAGCACCGCGTCGCGGGGCTCGAGGAACACGCCGGCGTTGATCAGCGAGCCGCCGCCGAGCCCGCAGCCGACCAGCGCCATCGCGTCGTCGTCGATGCGCAGGTCGAAGAGCGCGTCCCGGTAGCCGCGCGGCACGCCATCCGCGGCGCGCGTGAACTGCACGTGCCCGGGCAGCTCGCCGAGCGTCTCGGCGAACTCGCCGGCAACGAACTCGCGCCCCCGTTCGAACACCCAGACGCTGCGGTGGTCGGCCGCGAGCTCGAGTGCGGCGAAGCTGCCGCCGTAGCCCGAGCCGACGACCACCACGTCGCAGGCGCGTGTCCCGGGCGACGCATGCTCCGCGAGGAAGGACTCGGCCGGCTGCGCGTAGCGCGTGCGGGACAGGGGAGGGCGGGAGTCCCGCGCGGCGCTCGGCTCGTTCATCCGCCGTATGAAAGCTTGGCCATGACCGCCCGGTCAAGCACGACGGGGTGCCGGGGCGACTGGCCAAAAGGCCTAGACCATCCGGGCGATTGCACGGACCCGTCTGCCTGGCGTGTAATCCGCTCAAAGGGCCTCGGAGACGGTTGCCGAGCGTCCGCCTCGCTGCGCTCCTCTCCTCTCCTTTCCTTTCCCCCTCGTCGCCTGCATTGCGCTTGCGGACGCCCCCCCGTCCCTCCCTTAGCCGAGTCGCGATGAACCTGCTGCTGATCGACGACCACACGATGTTCCGCAGCGGGCTCAGGTTCCTGCTCGCGGAGATCGACGCCGGGGTCCGCGTCCTCGAGGCGGGCAGCTGCGCCGAGGCGCACGGCTACCGTGACGAGCCGATCGACCTGGTGCTGCTCGACCTCTCGATGCCCGGTCCGTCGGGCGAGGCCGCGATCGCTGACGTGCGCGCCGCCTTCGCCCGTGCGACGCAGGTCGTCGTGTCGGGCGAGGACGATCCCTGCCTGGTGCACCGCTCGATCGCGGCCGGCGCCGCCGGGTTCATTCCCAAGTCCTCGCCGCCGGCGGCGTTCGCCGATGCGCTGCGTCGCGTGCTGGCCGGCGGCACCTACCTGCCGCCGCAGGCGCTGCGCGGCCGTGCCGCGGCGGGCACGCGTCCGCTGTCCGCGGTCGTCGATGGCCTGTCGGCCAGGCAGTCCGAGGTGTTCGGACGTGCGGTCCAGGGCCAGACCCTGGGCACCATCGCCCGCGAGCTCGAGCTGTCCGAGGATGCGGTGGACGATGCCCTGTCGGCCGCGCTGCAGGCGCTCGGCGTCGCCGACCGCACCGAGGCGGTCTACGCCACCGCGCGGCTCGGCGTCAGCGTTCCGGTGCGCTCCCCGGCGCACGCTCGCTGACACTGCGCCGCAGCCACGCCGCGAGCGTCCGCTCGGAGACCGGCTTGCGGTAGACCGCCACGTCGGCCGCACGGTCCGCGCCGCGGTCGGCGGTCTCGAGGTCGCCGGTCACGATCGCCGCGGGCAGGCCGGGGCACAGCGCGCGCGCGCGCGCCACCGCGTCGAATCCGTCGCCGCGCCCGCCCAGCCGGTAGTCGGCGATCAGCGCCGCGGGCGGCGGCCCCCGCCAGCCGGCCAGCGCGTCGAGCAGCGCCTCGGTGGTCTCGAACACATGCGGCCGGCAGCGCCATGCGAGCAGCATCTCGGTCATCGCGATCCGCACCCGCTGATCGTCGTCGAGCACCAGGACGTCGAGCGAGTCGGGCGCCGCGGGCTCGGCCGTGCCGCGACCGGCGTGCGCCTGCGGCGCATCGGGCGCGACGGCCGTGCCGTCGACGAGCTCGAGGGCGAGGGTGAAGGTGCTGCCCGCGCCCTCGGCCGAGCGCAGCTCGATGCGGTGACCGAGCAGCTCGCAGAGCCGCCGCACGATCGCCAGGCCCAGGCCCGAGCCGCGCTCGGGCGCGCGGTTGGGGTTGCGAAGCTGGTGGAACTCGTCGAAGACACGCTCGAGGTCGGCCGCGGGGATGCCGCTGCCGGTGTCGCGCACGGCCAGCAGCACCCGCGGCCCCTCGACGGCGGCCGTGACCTCGACCTCGCCGCGCTCGGTGTACTTGATCGCGTTGTCGATCAGGTTGCGCAGCACGCGCTCGAACAGGAACGGATCGGTGCGCACCCGCAGGCATTCGTCGACGCGCAGGTGCAGCGCCAGCCCCTTCTGCGCGGCCGCCACCGACAGCTCGCCGACCACCGGCTCGACCAGGGTGCGCAGCCCGACCTCGCTGACCGAGGCGCTGACCGCGCCGGCATCGAGCTTCGAGAGGTCGAGCAGCCCCGAGAACAGCTTGTCGAGCGATGTGGCTGCCGACTGGATGTGCTGCACGAACTGCTGGCGGTTCTCTGCTTTGCCGCGCTCGAGCAGCGACGAGAACAGCATCAGGGTGTGCAGGGGCTGGCGCAGGTCGTGGCTGGCCGCGGCGAGGAAGCGCGACTTCGACAGGCTCGCCTCCTCGGCCGCGCGGCGCGCCTCCTGTGCCGCCTCGGTCTCGCTGCGCAGACGTTCGAGCAGCACGTCCTTCTCGCGGCTGATCCGCACCGATCCGATGAAGTCCTGGCTGATGCGCATGGAGAACCGCGTCATCAGCAGCCCCAGGCCGGTCAGCGCGAGGGCCGGCGCCCAGCCCACTTCGCTGTGCGTCGCCCAGTAGGCGATCATCGACCCGAAGTTGATCCATGCGCCGGTCGCGAAGGTGGGTGGATGCGTCGACGCGTTGATCAGCGCGCCGAGCGAGTAGAGCGCGAGGAGCATGGTCACGAGGAACAGCAGCGGCGGATCCTCGGTCTGCAGCGAGTTCAGCCAGATGCCCGCGCCGACCGCGATCGTGTTCATCACCGTCAGCCACCACAGCCGCTCCTCGGCGCGCGCGACCTCGGCGGGCGGTGCGTCCTCCGGCATCGCGGCGATCGGCACGCACATCCGCTGGTTGACGATCGCGGCGGTGGCGACGATCGCGCCCCAGACCAGGCTCGGCCAGCCCCCGCCCATCCAGGCGAACAGCCCGCCGACGGCGATCGCGATGCCGGCGACCACCGGTCCGGTGTGGATCGACTGCGTGGCGCGCAGCCGGACCGAACGCACAGCGGCGAGTCGGTCGGTCTCGTCAGAGCCGACGCCGATGGAGGATCGATAGGGGATCAGGGGGGTCTCCGGGGCGGGCGGCGCAGCGGTCGGATCGCGGCGATGCGGCCGAGGTTAACCGCTGCCGAGTTCGGGCGGCAATGCGCCCCGCGCGGTCACGGGTCATGTCGATGACGCCGCGTGGCGGGCGGTCAGCGTGCCGTCATGTTCGGGTCCGCATTCGTGACGCGATCGTGTCCGATCGCGTCCCTGCATCGACCCGACCCGCTCGATCCGGCTGCGTCCGACCGGCCGGTGCCCGGCCCGCCGCATCCCGAGGCGCCGGGCGAACCGCCGGATCCGCTGCCCGGGCGCGGGGCGCGCGTTGGCCGATCGGCCAGCGCCTGCGGCCCTCGGACTGGCCGTGCGTCGGATGGTCGCGGGGCCGCAGGTCCGCAAGACTAAGGACTCGCCATCGGTCCACCCGGGAGTCCGCCTTGTTCAACTCCGCTTCCTCCGAACCGCACGCCCCGTTCCTGCGGGACACCGCGCCTTCGGCGCGCATGTCGCCGAACCCGCCTTCGCCGATCCCGACCCAAGCCGCCGTCGCCGGGCCGGACCTGGCCGACCTGATCGACGATCCCTGGCTCGCGCTGTCGGCCGACGGCGCGCTGCTGGGCGCGAACCGGGCCGCGCGGCGGCTGCTGCAGGCCGGCGACACCCTGGTGCTCGAGCGGGGCCGCGTGGTGCCCGCCGACCTGAGGTTGCGCGTGACCTGGCGCGCGGCGCTGGACGAGGCGCGGGCGGGGCGGCGCCGGCTGCTGTGGTCGCGCGAGGCCGAGGCGCGCTCGCTGTCGCTGCAGCCCGGCGGCGCGAACGCGCCGGTGCTGCTGCGGGTCGGCGACGACTCGACCGGGCGCCTGCGCCGGCTGTGGGCCTATGCGCAGGCGAACGCGCTGTCGGCCCAGGAGACCCGCGTGCTCGAGGCGCTGGCCGACGGCGAGTCGCCGGCCGGCGTCGCGCGCCGCCACCAGGTGGGCATCTCCACCGTCCGCACCCAGATCCGCGGCATCGTCACCAAGACCCGCGTGGGCGGGATGCGCGAGCTGCTCGCGCACATGGCGCGCGTGGTGGCCTGAGCGACCCGCGTCCGCGCGCTGCGGTGACGCGCCGGTGCGGTCCGGTGCGGCCCGGTGCGGTCCGCCGAGCCGTCAGCGCGGTCCGGTGATGTGCGCGAACAGCGCCGAGACGTCCTGCGTGCCGAGGCCTGCACGTCGCGCCGCCTGCATCTGGCTGCGCACCAGCGCCGCGACCGGCGCCGGCCGGTCGAGCTCCTGCGCCAGCCCGAGGAAGTAGCGCAGGTCCTTCTCCATCAGCCCGAGCTGGAACTGCGGCGAGAAGTCGCCCGCGGCCATCTTCGGGATCTTGGTCTTCACGAGACGCGAGCCGGCCGCACCCTCGCCGAGCAGCTCGCGGACCGCCTCCGGGTCGAGGCCCGCGGCGAGCGCCACCGACATCGCCTCGGCGAGCGCCGCGTTCATCGTGCCCGACAGCATGTTGTTGATCAGCTTGATCGTCGCGCCCGCGCCGGAGTCGCCCATGTGGCGCGACATCCGGCCCATCGCCGCGAACAGCGGCTGCGCCGCGTCGAACGCGGACCGCGGGCCGCCGACCATGAACACCAGCTCGCGGCCGCGGGCCTGGGCGATGCTGCCCGACACCGGCGCGTCGAGATGATGGACACCGCGGGCCGCAGCCGCGCGCGAGACCTCGCGCACCATCGCCGGCGTGTTGGTGCTGCTGTCGACGATCGTGGTGCCCGGGGCGGCCGCGGCGACCACGCCGTGCTCGCCGAGCATCACCTGCCGGGTCGCCTCGTCGTCGGCCACCATCGAGACGACGAAGGCCGCGCCCCGCACTGCCTCGGCCGGGGTGGCGCAGACCGTGGCGCCGCGTGCGGCGAACCGATCGGTGCGGCCGGGGCCGCGGTTCCAGACCCGCAGCGCGAAGCCGGCGGCCAGCAGGTTCTCGGCCATCGGGGCGCCCATCGCGCCCAGGCCGGTGAAGGCGATCGTCGTGCTCATCGTGAATCTCCGGTGTCGGAGCCGCCCGGAGGCAGCGGGGGATAGTCGAAGTCGAGCCGCTCGAGCAGCCGGGCGCCGGTCGGGCGCAGCGCCGCCTGCGGCGGCTTGGTCGGGCGCGACAGCGCACGCCCCCAGGCGAGCTCGGGGCCGTCGCGCAGCCCGTCGCGGGGCAGGCCGCTGGCGGCGTCCACGCGCAGCGTCACGCGGCTGTGGCCGCGCTCGGCCCAGGCGTCGTAGCGCAGCACGACCGTGCCGGGCCGGGCGTCGGCCGCGTCGGCCGCGTCGCGCTCGCAGCCGCCCTCGGGCGCGAGCCTCAGCGCGTCGCTCGCGCGGCCCTCGGCGGGCGCGGTGCGCAGCGCGTGGCCGTCGAGCACCCAGCGCTCGCTGGCGCCGTCGCGGTGCAGCGCGAACCGGTGCACACCGTCGGCCGGCCGGCCCGAGGTCACTTCGGCGCGCAGCACCACACGCGGCCTCGCGTCGAGCCGCGCCAGCGCCGCGGCGACCGCGTCGCAGCCGGGCGGGACGGCGTCGGCGCTCATCCGCGGGCGGCGCGCTCGCGCTCGAGCATGCGAACCAGCGCATGCAGCGCGCGGTTCATCGGCACCGGCACGCCGAGCGCTTCGCCGCGCGCGACGACGTAGCCGTTCAGCGAGTCGATCTCGGTCGCGCGGCCGCGGGCGAGGTCCTGCTCGGTCGACGAGGTGGCGCCGGCCATCGCCGCGCCGAGCGCGAGCGCCGCTGCGTGCAGCGTCCGGCCATCGGCGATCGCCACGTCGTCGGCGCGGGCGACCGCCACGCACTCGTCGATCACGACGCGGGCGGTCGCCGCGAGGCCGGCGTCGGCCACGATCGGGCCGTAGCGGCCGCGGGTCAGCGCCGACAGGGCGTTGAAGGTCGCGTTCATCACCAGCTTGGTCCAGAGCTCGGCGCGCACGTCCGCCGAGACCGGGCAGGGGACGCCGGCGCGCTCGAACACGGCGGCGACGGACGCCATCGACGCCGCATCGATCGGCCGCGGCCCGCCCGGGTAGGCGCCCAGCACCAGGTCGCCGCGACCGGCGTGCACCACGTGGCCCGGCCCGCCCATCGACGCGCCGACGTAGACGACCGCGGCCAGCGGATCGAGCCCCGGCGCGGCCGCACGCGCCCGCTCGACGTTGTCGACGCCGTTCTGCATCGACACCACCGTGGCGCCCGGGCGCAGCCGCGCGGCGATCTCGCGCGCGGCCTCGGCGGTGTCGGCGGACTTCACGCACAGCAGCACCAGGCCGGCCGCGGCGACCGGATCGGGCGAGGTGTCGGCCGCAAGCCGGACCACGGTGCGCGCCCCGCCGCTGTCGAACCACAGCCCGCGCTCGCGGATCGCCGCGACATGCGGTCCGCGCCCGATCAGCGTCACCGGGGCGCCGGCCAGCGCGAGCTTCGCGCCGTAGTGGCAACCGACCGCCCCCGCCCCGAACACCGCGATGTCCGGCCAGGCGCCCGCGCCCGGCTCCGATCCTGCGCCTGTCATGCCGCCTGACATGCCTCTCCCCGCGCCGTGGCGGCGCGGTCCTCGCCGTCATCCTGGTCGGTCCATTCTAGGCGGGCCGTAGAATCGGACGGTTCCATCTTTCCGGGGGCTCCATGATCGGGCCGTTCTTCGCTCCGCAGCGCTTCGAGGATCCCGAGGCGGCGCTCGCCCGGGTCCGCGAGATCTACGACGCCGGCGTCGCCCACCTGCGCGAGGCGCTCGGCCGCTACGTGGCCGGCGACGACGGCATCGGCCGCGTGCGGGCCTGCTATCCGTTCGTGCGGGTCGAGACCGACACCGTGGCCCGCGCCGACTCGCGCCTGGCCTACGGCTTCGTCGCCGGCCCCGGCACCTTCGAGACCACGCTGACCCGGCCCGACGTGTTCGGCCAGTACTACGCCGAGCAGTTCCGGCTGCTGGTCGCCAACCACGGCGTGGCGCTCACCGTGGGCACCAGCCACCAGGCGATCCCGGTGCACTTCGCCTTCGCCGAGGGCGCCCACGTCGAGGCCGAGCTCGATCCGGCGCGGCTGCTGCGCATGCGCGACCTGTTCGACCTGCCCGACCTCGCGTCGATGGACGACGGCATCGCCAACGGCACGCACGAGCCGCGCGCCGGCGACGCGCAGCCGCTGGCGCTGTTCACCGCGCCGCGCGTGGACTACTCGCTGCACCGGCTGCGCCACTACACCGGCACCGCGCCCGCGCACTTCCAGAACTTCGTGCTGTTCACCAACTATCAGTTCTACATCGACGAGTTCGTGCGGCTCGGCCGCGAACTGATGGCGATGCCGGGCGACGGCGCCGCCGACGGCTACGTCGCCTTCGTCGAGCCGGGCGACCGCGTGCACGCCCGCCACGCCCCGGCGCCGGCCGACGGCGCGCCGGGCCGTGACGGACCGCTCGGCGCCGCGGTCGGCGACGAGGAGCCATCCGAGGCGCCGCAGCCGGCGCGGCTGCCGCAGATGCCCGCCTACCACCTGGTCCGCGAGGACGGCACCGGCATCACGATGATCAACATCGGCGTGGGCCCGTCCAACGCCAAGACCATCACCGACCATGTCGCGGTGCTGCGCCCGCATGCGTGGATCATGCTCGGGCACTGCGCCGGCCTGCACGCCACCCAGCGGCTCGGCGACTACGTGCTGGCGCACGGCTACGTCCGCGAGGACCACGTGCTCGACGAGGAGCTGCCGCTGTGGGTGCCGGTGCCGGCGCTCGCCGAGATCCAGGTCGCGCTCGAGGCGGCGGTCGCCGACGTCACCCAGCTCGAGGGCTACGAGCTCAAGCGGATCATGCGCACCGGCACGGTCGCCTCGACCGACAACCGCAACTGGGAGCTGCTGCCGCACCACGGCCCGACGCGCCGCTTCTCGCAGAGCCGCGCGATCGCGCTCGACATGGAGAGCGCGACGATCGCCGCCAACGGCTTCCGCTTCCGTGTGCCCTACGGCACCCTGCTGTGCGTGTCCGACAAGCCGCTGCACGGCGAGATCAAGCTGCCCGGCATGGCGAACCGCTTCTATCGGGCGAGCGTCGACCAGCACCTGCGGATCGGCATGCGGGCGGTCGAGCTGCTGCGCCGCGCCGGCAACAACCGCCTGCACAGCCGCAAGCTGCGCAGCTTCGCCGAGGTGGCCTTCCAGTAGGCGCGACCATGGCCCTCTCCGAACCGAGCGTCGTGCCCGGCCCCGACGCGAGCTGGCTCGACGCGCTGAACCCCGAGCAGCGCCTGGCCGCGACCTTCGGCGGGCGCGACGCCGACGGCCGCTTCGCCAGCGGCCCGCTGTTGGTGATCGCGGGCGCCGGCACCGGCAAGACCGCGACGCTCGCGCACCGCGTCGCGCACCTCGTGGTCGAGGGCGTGGACCCCGCACGCATCCTGCTGCTGACCTTCAGCCGCCGCGCCGCGCACGAGATGACGCGCCGCGCCGAGCGGCTGGCCGCGCAGGCGCTGTCGCGGCGCGCCGGCCGGATGCCGGCCGCGGGCGACGACGCGCCGCGCCTGCGCCTGCCCTGGGCCGGCACCTTTCACGCCATCGGCGCGCGGCTGCTGCGCGCGCACGCTGCGCAGGTCGGCCTGGACGAGGCCTTCGGCATCCTCGACCGGGGCGACGCCGCCGACCTGATGGACGTCGCGCGCCACGAGCTCGGGCTGTCGGGCAAGGCCAAGCGCTTCCCGCGCAAGGACGCCTGCCTCGCCATCTACTCGCACCGCGTGAACACCGGCTGGCCGCTCGAGCGGGTGCTGCGCGAGGTGTTCCCGTGGTGCGCGGAATGGGCCGACGAGCTGGTCGCGCTGTTCCGCGACTACATCGCGCGCAAGCAGTCCAACGGCGTGCTCGACTACGACGACCTGCTGCTGTGGTGGGACGCGGCGATGTCCGACGCGGCGCTGGCCGCCGAGATCGCCGCGGGCTTCGATCACGTGCTGGTCGACGAGTACCAGGACACCAACGCGCTGCAGGCGCGCGTGCTGCGCGCGCTGCGCCCGGACGGCCGCGGCCTGACCGTGGTCGGCGACGATGCGCAGTCGATCTATGCGTTCCGCGCGGCCGACGTCGGCAACATCCTCGACTTCCCCGAGCAGTTCGATCCGCCGGCCGCCCGGATCGCGCTCGAGACCAACTACCGCTCGGTGCAGCCGGTGCTCGACGCCGCGGGCGCGCTGATCGCCGAGGGCCGGCGCCAGTACCCCAAGCGACTGCGCGCCGCGCGCAGCGGCGGCGAGACGCCGGCGCTGGTGACCGTCGCCGACACCCGCGAGCAGGCCGACTGGGTGATCGCGCAGGTGCTCGCGCAGCGCGAGGCCGGGGTGCCGATGAAGCGCCAGGCGGTGCTGTTCCGCAGCAGCCACCACAGCGACCTGCTCGAGGTCGAGCTCGCGCGACGCAACATCCCGTACGTCAAGCACGGCGGGCTCAAGTTCCTCGAGGCCGCGCACGTCAAGGACTTGCTCGCGGTGCTGCGCTGGGCCGACATGCCGCGCCACGGCATCGCCGCGTTCCGGGTGCTGCAGCTCATGCCCGGCATGGGGCCGGCCAACGCCAAGCGTGCCATCGAGCACGTGGCCGCGGCGGGCGGGGCGCTCGGCGCGCTCGCCGGCTTCGTGCCGCCGCCGCCGGCCCGCGACGGCTGGCCGGCGTTCGCCGCGTTGATGGCCACGCTCGCCGATCCGGACACGCCCTGGGCCGGGCAGATCGACGCGGTGTCGGCCTGGTACCGGCCGCTGCTCGAGCAGCGCTTCGACGATGCGGCGGTGCGCGCCGCCGACCTCGACATGCTCGCGGTGGTCGCCGCGCGCGAGGGCTCGCGCGAGCGCTTCCTGACCGAGATGACGCTCGACCCGCCGTCGGCCAGCGGCGACCTCGCCGGCGACCCGCTGCGCGACGAGGACTGGCTGGTGCTGTCGACCGTGCACTCGGCCAAGGGACAGGAATGGGACGCGGTCTACGTGATCGACGTGACCGACGGCAACTTCCCGAACGAGTACCAGACCGGCAGCGACGCCGGCATCGACGAGGAGCGACGGCTGCTCTACGTCGCGATGACCCGCGCCAAGGACACGCTGCACCTGGTCGAGCCGCTGCGCCACGCGGTCGTCCAGCAGCCGCGGCTGGGGCCCGCCTACGTGCACGCGGCGCGCAGCCGCTTCATGACGCGCGGCGTGCTGGCGACGCTGCGGCGCATCGGGCCGCCGCCGGCGCCCGCGAAGGGCGGCGCGGCGCCGGGGCGCGCCGCGCCCGTCGACGTCGGCGCGAAGATCCGCGCCCTGTTCTGAAGGAGCGTCTCGCGGCCATGAGACAGACCGAGCGCTACTACCGCATCGACCAGCTGATCCGCTCGCGCGGCACCATCGCCTTCAAGGAACTCCAGGAGGCCCTCGAGGTCTCGCGCGCCACCCTCACGCGCGACCTCGCCGCGCTGCGCGACCGGTTCAACGCGCCGATCGTCTTCGACCGCGACCGCGGCGGCTACGTGCTCGCCGACGCGGGCTTCGGGCCGCAGTACGAGCTGCCGGGCCTGTGGTTCAGCGACCGCGAGATCCTCGCGCTGCTGACGATGCACCGGATGCTCGAGGACCTCGGCTCGGGCGGACTGCTCGGCGATCAGGTCGGCCCGCTGGTCGAGCGGCTCGAGGCGCTGCTCGGCCAGGGCGCGGGCGGTGCCCGCGTGGTGCGCGAGCGGGTGCGGATCATTCCGGCGCAGAACCGGCCGGTGGCGCCGCGCTTCTTCGAGCTGGTGGGCAGCGCGCTGGTCGGCCGCCAGCGCCTGGAGATCGCCTACCACTCGCGCGGGCGCGACGAGCGCGGCCGCCGCGAGGTGTCGCCGCAGCGCCTCGTCCACTGGCGCAACGCCTGGTACCTCGATGCGTTCTGCCACCGTGCCGAGGCGCTGCGCGTGTTCGCGCTCGATGCGGTGGAGGAGGCGCGGCTGCTCGACCGCCGCGCGCTCGACGTCTCGCTCGCCGAGGTCGATCGCGCGCTGGGCAGCGGCTACGGCATCTTCCGCGGGCGGCCTCGCAGCTGGGCGGTGCTGCGCTTCTCGCCGGAGGCGGCGCGCTGGGTGCGCGCCGAGGTCTGGCATCCGAAGCAGCAGGCGCACGACCTGCCCGACGGCGGCTGGGAACTGACGCTGCCGTACTCGGCGAGCCCGGAGCTCGAGATGGACATCCTGCGGCACGGCGAGCAGGTCGAGGTGGTCGCGCCGCCCGCGCTGCGCGAGCGGATCGCGCAGCGGCTGGCGAAGGCGGCGAAGGGCTACAAGGCGCCGCCAGCGCGGCGCGGGCGCGCCGCAGCTTCCGAAGCCGTGAAGAAACCGTAGCGAGCAGGCCCGAGCCGGCGCCGAGGAGCGCAGCCGTACAGGCGTACGGCGAGCACCGCAGGCGCCGGATCGGGACGCGCAGTAGGTTTATTCACGGCTTCTGTCAGTCCACGGCGACCAGCACCTTCCCGACGTTGGCCATCGCCTCGGTCGCCTCGTGCGCGGCCACGATCTCGTCGAGCGCGAAGGTGCGGAACACCTGGTGGCGCAGCGCGTCGCGCGCCAGGGCATCGGTGATCCAGCGCGCCGCCTCGTCGTGCGCCTCGCGCGACATCGCGTAGACCAGCACGAAGCGCGCGGTCAGATCCTTGGCGAGCATCGGCCAGAACGGGATCGTCGGCTCGGGCACCGCGTCCGACGCGTACGCGGCGATCACGCCGCCGGCCTGCAGCAGCGCCACGTCGGTCGCGAGGTTCGCGCCGAACGCCACCTCGATCACGCGGTCGAGCCCCGCGTCGGCGCCGGTGATCGCGCGCACGCGCGCGGCCACGTCCTCGGTGCGGCGGTCGATCACCTCGTGGGCGCCGGCCTCGCGTGCGCGCTCGGCCTGCTCGGGGCGGCTCACCGTCGCGATCACCCGCGCGCCCTCGAGCCGCGCGATCTGCACCGCGTAGTAGCCGACCGCGCCCGCGCCGCCCTGCACGAGCACCGTCTTGCCGGCGACCGGGCCGTCGGCCATCACGCAGCGGTGCGCGGTCATCGCGGGGATGCCCATGCAGGCGCCCGCGTCGAAGCCCGCGCCGTCGGGCAGGCGCACCGCCTTGTTCGCCGGCACCACCGACCATTGCGCGGCGGTGCCCTGGAAGCGGCCCTGCGTCGCCTCGTAGACCCAGACACGTTCGCCGACGCGCGCGGCATCGACGCCCGCCCCCACCGCGTCGATCACGCCCGCGCCATCCTGGTGGGGGACGATGTACGGGAACGGCATCGCGACGTTGCCGCGAGCGCCGCCGCGGTTCTTGGTGTCCGACGGGTTCACCGCCGAGCGGTGGATGCGCACGCGCACCTCGCCCGGCGCCGGCTCGGGGGTGGGGCGCTCGCCGACCTGCAGGACCTCGCGGGCGGGTCCCTTGCGTTCGTACCAGGCTGCCTTCATCGAAACGTCTCCGTGGCCGCGCGCGGCCCCAGGCGGGCGCGCGTCGCGCAGCCGGGCATCCTGCCACGGAACGTCCCCGGGCCGCGCACGCCTACAATCGCGGCCCATGGCCCTGCGTTCCACCATCTACAAGGCCGAGCTGACGATCGCCGACATGGATCGCGGCCGGTATGCCGACCACGCGCTGACGATCGCGCTGCATCCCTCCGAGACCGAGGAGCGGATGATGCTGCGCCTGCTCGCGTTCGCGCTCTTCGCCGACGACGCGCTGGGCTTCGGCCGGGGGCTGTCCGCCGAAGAGGAGCCGGACGTCGTGCTGCGCGACGACACCGGCCTCATCCGGCTGTGGATCGAGGTCGGCCTGCCGGACGACAAGTGGGTGAAGAAGGCCTGCGGCCGCGCCGACCGGGTGGTGGTGCTCGCCTACGGCGGGCATCGGGCCGAGGTCTGGTGGCGCCAGCAGCAGGCCGCGCTCGAGCGCTTCGAGAACCTGTCGGTGGTGGCGATCGATCCCGAGGCGACGGCCGCGCTCGGGCGGCTCGCCGCGCGCTCGATGAAGCTGTCCTGCACGGTGCAGGACGGGCAGGTCTGGATCGGCGGCGTCGCCGACGGCGACGGCGTGAACCTGACGCCGGCCTGGTGGCGCGGCACGCGGCTCGACGAGGGCGCCTGAGGCGCCCGCGGTTCAGGCCAGCGAGACCGATTCCATCGGATAGCGGTGGCCGAGCTCGGCCGCGAGCCGGGCCAGCGGCCCGGCCGCCGCCGGCTGCTCGCCCGCGGCGAGCATCAGCAGGTGCTCCAGGGGCCCGAGGCTGACCAGCGTGGCGCGCAGCGCGCCCGCGCCCGGCGGCGTCTCGGTGCGCAGCAGCCGCAGCGCGTCGCGCTCGCGGTCACCGCTGCTGCGGCCGCAGATCTCGACCACCGACAGCTCGACCCGCGAGGCCACCCGCGGCCGGCGAAGCACCTCGCGCCAGATCCCGGCCAGCCGTTCGCAGAGCGCATCGGCATCGACCTGCCCGGACAGCCGCAGCGCGATCCTCGGCGCGTCGGCACCGTCGGGCCCGCATCCGTCCTCGCACCGGGGCGCGGCGGTCGCGGCACGGGGCGAGTGCGGGGGCGAGGCGGGGGCGAGGCTCGGGTTCACGGTCCAAGCTTCGCATGGGAGATGTGACCATGGCGTGACCGAAGTCGCGCCACTCACCCGAACGTGTCGGTTCCGACACGCTCCGGAACGCTGCCCGGGTTCAGCGCACCCGACGCTTGAACGGCAGGGTGCTGGTGAGCCCGCCGTCGACCGGCAGCGCCTGGCCGTTGACGTACGAGGCCTCGTCGCTCGCCAGGAACAGCGCCGCGGCCGCGATCTCCTGCGGCAGGCCGTAGCGCTGCAGCGGATTGATCTGGCCGAGCTTGTCCTCGTGCCCCGCGGCGCGGGCATGGTCGAAGATCGGCCGGGTCATGCCGGTCTCGATCAGCCCCGGGCAGATCGCGTTGATGCGCACGCCCGTGCCCCAGAACGAGTTGGCGGCGGTCTGCACCAGGCTCACGACGCCGGCCTTGCTCGCGCTGTACGGATTGCCGCCTGCATTCGCGCGCAGCCCGGCCACGGAGGCGGTGCAGACGATCGCACCGCGCCCCTGCGCGACCATGTGAGCGCCGGCGTGCTTGACCGCGAGGAAGGGGCCGATCAGGTTCACGCGCAGCACCTCCTCCCAGAGCTCGACGGTCTGCTCGTGGATCGGCACGTCGCCGCCGCTCACGCCGGCGTTCGCGTAGACCACGTCGAGACCGCCGAGCTCGCGGATCGCGCGCGCGACGAAGGCCTGCACGTCGGCATCGCTGCCCGCGTCGGCGGCCTGCGCGAGCGCCACCCCGCCGTCGGCGCGGATCATCGCGGCGGTCTGCTCGACGGCCTCGGCGCTGCGGTCGACGGCGAGCACCGCTGCGCCCTCGGCCGCGAACAGCCGCGCCGCGGCGCGGCCGATGCCGCTGCCGGCGCCGGTGACGATCGCGCGCTTGCCGGCCAGCCGGCCGGCCGCGCGCGTCGGGTCGCCGCCGATGACGGCGGGCATCTTCTCGTTGGACATCGGAACGCTCCTCCTCGACGGGCCTGTACGATACGCGGCATGAATGCCCCCAGCCAGGATCGGCCCCTGACAGACGCCGAGATCGAAACGCTCGAGACGCGCCTCGTCGCGATCGACCCCGACGATTCCATGGCGGTCGAGGAGCTCGACGGCTTCTTCGCCGCGCTCGCCTGCTGTCCGGTGCCGGTGCCGCGCGAGGAGTGGCTGCCGATGGTCCTGGGCGACGCGCCGCGGGCGCACGAGGCGCTGCGCGGCGAGGGCGAGGACGCGGTGCTGCTCAAGCTCGTCGAGCGGCATCGCGCCGCGGTCGCCACCATGCTCTACGAGGGCAAGGGCTTCGCGCCCGTGCTCGCGCACGACGAGGACGGCAACGCCTGGGGCAACGCCTGGGCGATCGGCTTCGCGCGTGGCATGGCGATGCGCCCCGATGCCTGGATGGCACTCGAGGACGAGGAGGACTTCGCCGACGCGCTCGACCCGGTGATGCGGCTGGTGGCCGACGCCCAGCTCTCCGAGGGCGATGACGACAACGACGACGACGACGACGACGACGAGGACGAGGACGAGGACTGGGAGCCGATCGCCGACGACGAGCGCGAGGCGGTCATCCACGAGATGCTCGACGGCGTGCAGGACGTCTACGACTTCTTCACCGAGGCGCGCGAGCGCGCGCTCGCGCCGGCCACCGTGCGCCGCGACGGCGACAAGGTCGGCCGCAACGACCCCTGTCCCTGCGGCTCGGGCAAGAAGTACAAGTCCTGCCACGGAGCGGGGACCGTGCATTGACGATGGCCGCGCACGGCGCGGACTCGCGCTACGCGTGGCTGCGGCTGTGCGTGTCGCTCGCCCTGATGACCGTGGGCGCGAGCGGCATGTACGTGGTGAGCGTCGTGCTGCCCGCGGTGCAGGCCGACTTCGGCGTCGACCGCTCGGCCGCATCGATGCCGTACACGATGATGATGATCGGCTTCGGCATCGGCGGCCTGTTCATGGGCCGGCTGGCCGACCGCTACGGCATCATGCTGCCGAGCGCGATCGGCGCGTTCGGGCTCGGCATCGGCTTCGTGCTGGCCGGCAGCGCCCCCGGCCTGCTGCTGTTCGGCCTCGCGCAGGGCATCCTGATCGGCGCGCTCGGCACCGCGACCACCTTCTCGCCGCTGATCGCGGACACCTCGCTCTGGTTCGAGAAGCGCCGCGGCATCGCGGTGGCGATCTGCGCGAGCGGCAACTACCTGGGCGGCGCGCTGTGGCCGCCGATCACCCAGCACTTCGTCGAGACGGTCGGCTGGCGCACCACCTACGTCGGCATCGGCGTGTTCTGCGTCGTGACGATGCTGCCGCTCGCGCTGATGCTGCGCCGCCGCCCGCCCGCGCCGCCGTCGGCCGCGGCCGCGGCCGCGTCGGCCGCGAACCGTCCCGCCGCCGCACGAGGCGTCGACTTCGCGCGCCCGCTCGGCATGTCGCCGCGCGCGCTGCAGTGGCTGCTCAACGTCGCGGGCCTCGCGTGCTGCGTGGCGATGGCGATGCCGCAGGTGCACATCGTCGCCTACTGCACCGACCTCGGCTTCGGCGCGGCCCGCGGCGCCGAGATGCTGTCGCTGATGCTCGGCTCGGGCGTCGTCAGCCGGCTGGTGTCCGGAGCGATCTCCGACCGCATCGGCGGACTGCGCACGCTGCTGCTCGGCTCGGTGCTGCAGGGCGTCGCGCTGCTGATGTTCCTGCCGTTCGACGGGATGGTGTCGCTCTACCTGATCTCGGCGATGTTCGGCCTCTTCCAGGGCGGCATCGTGCCGTCCTACGCGCTCATCGTCCGAGAACACTTCCCGGCGTCCGAGGCGGGCACTCGGGTGAGCCAGGTGATCACCTCGACGCTGGTGGGCATGGCCCTCGGCGGCTGGATGTCGGGTGCGATCTTCGACGCGACCGGCTCCTATCATGCCGCCTTCGTCAACGGCATCGGCTGGAACCTGCTGAACGTCACCATCGCGGTGGTGCTGCTGCGGCGCGCGGGCCCGCTGCGACCGCGGGCGTCGGCGCCGGGCGGCCCGGTCGCCGCCTGAGGGCGCCCGTCGTCCGGCGGCGCCCTCGGGCCTCGTCCTCAGGGCGTGGCGAGACCGTCCATCGCCATCGCCTCGAAGTCGCAGCCGCGCAGTCGGGCCAGGTCGGCCGCCAGCCGCGCCGAGTCCCAGCGTGCGTCGGGCGCGCCCTCGATCGTCAGCCCGGGCCCGACGCCGGCGACGATCATCCCGTAGGTCTTGAGCGCCTGCAGGATGGCGCGCGACGCGGGGCTCGCATCCGCCGGGATCGCGACGTCGGCCTTCAGGCGCAGCCGCAGCCCGATCGGCGGCAGCCCCCCGTCGTGCGCGGCGGAGGCGGCACGGCGTGCGGGCGGCACCCAGGCGGCGCGGACCGCGGGGACGGTGACGCGCAGCGCGTGGCGGATCACGCCCGCTATGGCCTCGTCGTAGCGCACGAGGCCGGGGAAGACCGGCAGGCCGCCGTCGTCGACCGGCGTGCCCACCGCATCGACCGGTGCGCCGTCGGCGACGTCGAGCTTCCAGCTCGTGCCGCTCTGGGCGTCCCAGGTCCCGTCGATGCGGCGTGCGGCGCCCCGCAGCTCGTGGAGCAGGCCGGTGTCGCGGTCGACCAGCACCAGCCTCGCCGAGGCGTCGGCCGAGGGCTGCAGGTCGACCGGGATCGGCCAGGCGCGCGTCGCGTCGGTGCCGGCGAAGCGCACCACGACGGTGGGCTGCAGGCGGTCGACGACGGCGTACGGCACGCCGGCGAGCGCGCCGAAGCCGGGCGCGAGCTGCGCGCCCTGGCCGATCGCGGCGATCAGCGCATGCGAGGCGCGGTCCGGCACCGCACGCACGAGGTCGCGGTTCCAGGCGTCGTCGATCGGGAACGGCAGCGCGCCCGACAGCGACTGTCCGATGCCGGGCAGCGCGGTCGAGGGCACGCCGTAGCGGACCTTGCCGATCAGCGGCAGGGCACCGGTCGACGCGGCGCCCGCGCCGGCCGCGGAGGCGTCGGGCGGACTGCCGAGCGGCTTGTTGCTGGTGAGGCTCATCGACTCGACGGCGACCGCGGTCGCCGGTGTCGACGGACCCGCCGGATCGCCGCCGGCACAGGCGGCGAGCAGCACGACGAGCGCTGCCGCGGACGCGCCGCGAAGGCGGATCGCCACGCGAAGCGCGGTATGGGGCGCGCTCGAAAAGGAAGACAGTGCCATGCCCGAACTGTATGTGCTGGAGTGCACACTGGGCGTACCGTTCGGGGGGCGAAATCGACCGCTCGGGAAAACCCTCAGAGCAGGGCGGTCGCGATTCTCGCGAACAGGGCGTCGGTCTGATCGGGCTGCACCCAGCGCGATGCGACAACGAGGTCGCGTTCGGGATCGATCCAGGTCACGTGCCCGCCGGCGCCGATCATGAACACGCTCGAGGGGCTCGCCGACGGGTACACCGGGCGCGCCGAGCCGTTGCGCCACACCAGCATCCCGTAGAACGGGGCGATCGGGCACGGCGCCATCATCCGCTCGATCCAGCCGCGCGACAGCAGCCGCCGGCCCGCGTGCTCGCCGCCGCGCAGCAGCAGGCCGCCGACGCGTGCCTGGTCGCGCGCCGAGATCGACACGCCGCCGCCCCAGTGCGTGCCGCCGGGCACCGACTGCACGCGACGCGTGCCGCCCTGTCCCTCGGTGCGATCCGGCAGATCGACCCACGCGTCGTCGTAGCCGACCCAGCGCCAGTCGCCGCTCGCGCCGAGCGGCCCGAGGATCGAGGCCTCGAAGACCTCGGGCAGCGGTCGTCCGAACAGGTGCAGCAGCGCGAGCGAGAGCTGGTTGATGCGGACGTCGTTGTACTCCCAGAAGGTGCCGGGCGCGCGCAGCGGCCGAGCGTCGCCCTTGCGGCCTGCCGCCGGCTCGCCGCCGTAGGCCACCGTGCGGTAGCGGTCGACGGTGTCGGGCAGCCCGAGGCAGCTGCCCTCCCATTCGCTCGTCTGCTGCAGCATCTGCGTCCAGGTGACCGACGCGGCGCGCGGCGTGTCGAAGCCGATGCCGGCTGGCACGCGCGTGCGCACCGGCTCGTCGGGGTCGGGCAGCAGGCCCGCGTCGTGCGCGACGCCGGCGAGCAGCGCGAGGTAGGTCTTGGCGATGCTGAAGGTCAGGTCCGCGCGGTCGGGCTCGCCCCAGGCCGCGACCTCGACGCCGCGGTGCACGATCGTGCCCGAGCTCGGGCCGCGCGCATGCACCGGCCCGCGCAGCACGTTCCACGGCGGCGGGTCCTGCAGGTGGATGCCCCAGTGGCCGGGGTCGGCGGCGGGGTCGCGCGCCCACGGGGTCTCGTGGGCGGCGGCGAAGGCGAGTGCGTCCGAGAAGGCGGTCATCGGTCGATCCTATACGATGGCGACAGCCCATCGACAGGAGACGTTCCATGCAATCCGCCGTCCGAAGCCAGACGCTCGGCGACCTGCTGCGCCGAACCGCCGCCCGCCTGCCCGACAAGCCCGCGATCCGCTGCGGCGCCACCGCCTGGACGTACCGCGAGTTCGACACGATCGTGAACCGTCTGGCCCGGGGCCTGGCCGAGGGCGGCGCCGGCGCGCCGGTCTGTGCGGGTGACCGCGTCGCGGTGCTGTCGCGCAACTCGCATGCGTTCGCGGCCCTGCGCTTCGCGCTCGCGCGGCTGGGCGCGGTGCTCGTGCCGATCAACTTCATGCTGAACGCCGACGAGGTCGCGTACATCCTCAAGCACTCCGACGCGCGCCTGCTCGCGCTCGGGCCCGACCTGGTCGAGCTCGGCCGCGCCGCCGCTGCGAAGGGCACCTCGGTCGAGCACATGCTCTGGCTCGAGGGCGAGGACCCCGCCGAGCCGCCCGCCGGCCTGCGCACCTTCGCCGGACTGCTGTCCGACGACGCGAGCGCGCCCGCGGTCGAGCTCGACTCGCGGATGCTCGCGCAGATCATCTACACCAGCGGCACCGAGTCGCTGCCCAAGGGCGCGATGCTCACGCACGAGGCGGTGTGCTGGGAGTACGTGAGCTGCGTGGTCGAGGGCGAGATCGCCGAGTCCGACACGATGCTGCACGCGCTGCCGCTCTACCACTGCGCGCAGCTCGACGTGTTCCTGGGGCCCGCGGTCTATGTCGGCGCGTCCAGCGTCATCACCGGTAAGCCCACGCCCGACACCATCCTCGCGCTCCTGGCCTCGCACCGCATCGACTCGTTCTTCGCGCCGCCCTCGATCTGGATCGCGCTGATGCGCTCGCCGGGCTTCGAGACGGCCGATCTGGGCGCGCTGCGCAAGGGCTACTACGGCGCGTCGATCATGCCGGTGGCGGTGCTCAAGGAGATGGGCGAGCGGCTGCCCAAGGTGCGCCTCTGGAACTTCTACGGCCAGACCGAGATCGCGCCGCTGGCCACCGTGCTCAAGCCCGAGGACCAGCTGCGCCGCGCCGGCTCCGCGGGCCGCGCGGTGCTCAACGTCGAGACCCGCGTGGTCGACGACGCGATGCGCGACGTGGCCGTCGGTGAGGTCGGCGAGATCGTCCACCGCTCGCCGCAGCTGCTCACCGGCTACTTCAACGATCCCGAGCGCACCGCCGCCGCCTTCGAGGGCGGCTGGTTCCACAGCGGCGACCTGGCGACCATCGACGACGAGGGCTACATCACCGTCGTCGACCGCAAGAAGGACATGATCAAGACCGGCGGCGAGAACGTCGCCTCGCGCGAGGTCGAGGAGACGGTCTACCGGTTCGAGGGCGTGTCCGAGGTCGCGGTCGTCGGCCTGCCGCATCCGTACTGGATCGAGGCGGTCACCGCGGTCATCGTGCGAAAGCCCGGCCACGAGGCGATGACCGAGGCGCAGGTCATCGCGCACTGCCGCGCACAGATGGCGCACTTCAAGGTGCCGAAGAAGGTGGTGTTCGTCGACGCGCTGCCGAAGAACCCGAGCGGCAAGCTGCTCAAGCGCGAGCTGCGCACCCGCTTCGAGGCGATGCTGAAGGACCTGCCGGCCGGGAACCGCTGATGGCGCGGGGGCGTCGTCGCGGCCTGCTCGCGAGCGTGGCCGCATTCGCCGCGGCCCCGCTCGCCGGCTGCTCGTGGGGTGGCGCGCTCGCGGCGGTGACGCCCGGCGATGCGCGCGAGCAGGCGGACCTGGCCTTCGGCGAGGACCCACGCCATCGGCTCGACATCTACGTGCCCGCCGGCACGCCGCCCGCGGCCGGCTGGCCGGTGGTGGTGTTCTTCTACGGCGGCTCGTGGAACGGCGGTGCGCGCGGCACCTATCGCTTCGTCGGCCGCGCGCTCGCCTCGCGCGGCATGTTGGCCGTGATCCCCGACTACCGCGTCTATCCGCAGGTCCGCTATCCGGCCTTCCTCGAGGACGGTGCACGCGCGCTCGCCTGGACACGCCGGCAGCTCGGCGGATGGGGCGGCGATCCGGCGCGGCTCTTCGTGGCCGGGCACAGCGCGGGCGCCTACAACGCCGCGATGCTCGCCTTCGACCGGCGCTGGCTCGCCGAGGCCGGCGTGCCGCCCGGCGCGCTCGCCGGCTTCTGGGGCCTCGCCGGCCCCTACGACTTCCTGCCGATCGAGAACCCCGACGTCAAGCCGGTGTTCTTCCATCCCGACTATCCGCCGGGCACGCAGCCGATCGACCATGCGCGCGGCTTCGACCGCCCGGTGTTCCTGGGCGCGGCCGCATCGGATTCTCTGGTCGATCCGAAGCGCAACACCGTGCAGCTCGCGGGCCGGCTGCGCGAGGCCGGCACGCCGGTCGTCGAGCGGCTCTATCCGCGCGCCAACCACGTGACGCTGGTCGGCGCCTTCGCCGGGCCCCTGCGCTGGATCGCGCCGGTGCTCGACGACGTGACGGCGTTCGTCGTGGGCGGCTGAGCGCCGCCAAGGCCTTTCCGAGGGCCTCGCTGCGGGCCGAAGCGATCGCGCGCCGGCCCGCGGCTGACGCTGCAGCCGCTCGACCCGGTGCGTTCGGCGGTCGGCTCGGACATTGGCGCGCGCGGGTTGTCCAGGCGGCCCGGTGCCGCTAGCATCGACCGGCGTCCAGCCAGGGGAGCGCAGCATGAACATGCCGGTCCATTTCGACCGCGTGCAGGTGCTGTCGCTCGACATGCCGTTCATCCTGGGCAAGGCGCCCCCTTACGTGTCCGCAAGCCTGGACGTCGAGGCCGACGTGGCGCCCGTCGCGGGCTTCATCGCCGACACCAACACCGTCGTGCTGGTTGGCCACGGCGTGACCTCGCTCGGCCGGACGCTGTCGGAGGCCTATCACCGACTGAACGCGTTCGTCTCCGAAGTCCGCCGCAACATCCTCGCCGAGCAGCTCGCAGCGCTCAAGGGCACGCGCCCGGCCTACCGCAGCGACGAGGAGATCGAGGCGATGCACCGCTTTGCCGATGCGATCATCTACCCGACGCGTGCCGAGCAGGTGATGCACCCCGACGATGCCTGACGGCGGGGATGGTCTCCGGCTGCAGCCACGACCGACAGGCACTTGATCTGCTGGCCGTTGGCGCACGCGTCGAACACGAAGTCGTACGCCCAGACGTGACTGGCGGCTCTGGGCGGCAGAAGCGATACGCAGGAACTCTCGCGCCAGGACGAACCATCCCGCGCGTAGCCGAACACCTGGGTGAAGCCTAAGTGTGAAGATCGTCCATGTCGCAGCCGAGTACTGCGGCCAGCTTCGCCAGCAGGTCAGCCGATGGCTTGGCCTTGGCGTGTTCGACCATTGACAGCTCCAGTCGCCACGATAGGCGGCAGGATCGGCGGCAACCCGGCCAAGCTCGCCGCGCATCCGCCTGGTGATTCGCTTCGGCATCCTGAGCAGGGCTTTCAGGGCGGGTCTGGCGAAGCGGATCGCGAGCATGCGGTCGTGTTCCCCCTGCCGGGCCTTGGGAGGGCGTTTGAAACTCCTATGCTCACGACGGGCATCTTCGGCACGCCCATGCTCTTCGGCATGCCGCAGGAGGTGCAGGACGCGCTGGCCGCCAACGTGGCCTTCCCCAGCCGCCTGGGCACGCCGGCCGACTACGCCAAGCTCGCCAAGCACATCATCGAGAACGACATGCTCAACGGCGAGGTGATCCGGCTGGATGGGGCGATACGGCTGGCGCCGAAGTAGGCGCTCGTGCGGTCGGTCCCGGCTTCCAATGGGGACGACGCGCGTCAGCAGCGTGGTGGCAAGGCCACTGCCGCGTGTGCATCGCGCTGCCGCACTTGTCGTCTTGCTTGCTCAACCCTCGTGCCCCATGTCTGCGATCTCATCGTCAGCTCTGGAGTGCGTGTTTCAGCGGCAAGGCCCCCTTAGGGCGACGGCTGACTCAGCGCTGTCACCCGGTCTTTCGCGGATTGGCCTGGAGCGAGCGGAACAAAGCCAGACACTTCCGGCAGTGGTTGGCCGCTCAACAGAGCCTCCAAGCCGTTGCGACCGGCCGCATTGAGAAGGCCTTCAGCTTGACCCTCGCCGACGATGTCGCGGTACAGAGCAGCGCGAACGGCGGCTGCGGATGCCTCGGGAGCGTTAGGGTCAAGCGCCACTTTCCGTTCCACCGTGGTGGTTGAGCGTGGCGCTCCGGGGCGATTGGTTTCGAGCACGATCTGAGCAATGCCGAACGGAACGCCGTTCTCAGGCCTGATGATCTCGACGGTGTGACTGGCGCGTATCGCAAGGGTGCCCTTCGGTGTCCGAAGAGAGAGCTGCTGCGACGTGACCTCGCCTCGCGAGATGTCGCCGATCGGCAGACTTGCGATGAGGGATTGGGCAGATTCAACCACCGAAGTGCCCTGACGTGCGGCAGCGGAGAGTGGGCCATGGAATTGCTCGAGTAAACGGGTTTCTTTCGCCTTTAGGTCCTGCCTGATCTGGTACTGGGTCACGGACGCCGGCACTTCCGGACTGAGCGCCAACTGCTGCTCGTACTCGACGCCGAATCTCTTCCGCGCAATCTCAGGGACCCCCGTACGCTGTTCACGAGTCGAGCGGGGGGCCGAGTGATCGGGGGTGGTCACATCGAGGGTGATACGGCTTGTCGCGGTCAGTTGTTTGCCGAGCCTCGCGATGTTTACCGAATGATTGGCGTCGAGAGAGAACTTGTCGGCGTACGGTGTGCGATAACCGATCGGGTTTTGCTCCGAGCGCTGTTCCCAGGGCTTTCGTGGCCCTCCTCGAACCCCTTGCAGTTCTCGCTGCTGTTGTTCCCGTATGGAGGCACGAAGCTGGTCAGGGCTGGGTATCGTGGGTGGGGCAACCTGGGCGAGAGCGAACTTCCGGAGCGCTTGAATGCGTTGGGTCGCGTCGCGTGCGACGGCAGGATTGCTGGAGCCTTGACGTTCCATCAGGAAATCGAACAGGGGCTTGTTACTGTTCTCGAACCAATCCGATACCGCTTTGTCGAGCGCACTCGGCGGCTTCAGCGAACCGTCGTCATTGAACGGGGAGACGCCGGTGACCTGCTCGAAGTTTTTCAGCAGCTCGGTCTGCTGTGCCATCGCGCCCAGGGGAAAGACATGGACCGAGGCGTTTGCCGGCATGACGGTCGTCGTGAGGGCCGTCTCGAGTTGACTGATCGGTCGAAGAGCGGTTTCGCGGAGCGCGGCAAGCTGTTTTTGGGCATCCTGCGGTGGTGGGTCTGTTTCGAGCGGCGTAACGGTATCGGAATGTTGGCCTCGATATGCTTCCCAGAGATCGGCTTCAAGCTGCTTTCGAGTCTTGGGTGTGCCATCGGCCTCGAGCGCCGAGACGCGGGTTTCGGCCTCGAATGTGCGGAAGAGGTCGGTGCGAAAGCCTTGGAGCGTTTGGCGGACTGTTTCAAGGGTTCCGCCGAGGTAGCTGGAACTGATACCGCCTTGCTCAAATGCGTCCAACGCCTGAATGACCTCGGGGGGGAGTGGCAGCCGCCGTGGCGGGACGGCATCTGGACCGGGGACGGCAACTGGAATCCCTATCAAGCCAACGCCAACAGCACCGACGGAAAACGCAGACTTCCCCTCACCCTCACCGTAAAAGACGAGCGATTGAGTTGCCTTGTCGAGAACATAATGGCCATCCTCCTTTTTGGAGCGGGCCGTGACCACTGCGCCCCACGACCAGGGGATCAATGATCCGACAGGGACGGGGCCGACGTTGAAATTGTTGAAGCCAAGCTGAATTGAATGCCTTGGAGATTCGCTTCTGAAATTGAACATCGGACCGGTGGCCTGGAAGCCAACGGTTGCTGAGGTCATGTATGAGTCCGTCGGGTCCAGGCCTTGCCGGGATTTGGTGAAGGAGAACGAGGCCGAGGGGCCGCCCGCTGAGATGCCTGCTCCAACCCCGAATGAGCGACCTCCTCGTTCGTACGGCACGCCTTGGAAGATCTTGATGGTGTCGGATGCCTGATCGACGCCAACGCCGACGGACGGTCCATCCGTTTGATATCCAGCCCGCGCGCTGATCGTTCGGGTGTCGGTGCGGGTGGTGGTCGCCCCAGGTGCGTCTGGGGGGAGCGTCGTCGTGGATCCTGTCCTTCGGCTTAAGCCGAGCCCCCCTCCCGGCGCCCCGCCGCCCGCGGAGGCGTCCACGGTGAGGTTCCGCTGCGGCTCAATTGGGACCGCCCGGCCCAGAATCGGTGAAATTGGAGCTCTCGAGATCGCACCCAAGTCCTAACCCTTCCTGCAATAGTTTGCCGTGTTCACGGCGGCCCTGACCCGAGGTCTGGAACTCAAGCCCCCCCAACAATTCCGAGCTTATGCTGGCTCAGTGGACATTTCTATCTGGGGCGTACCCCAGCCCCTCGGCAGCCAGCACCAGCCCGGTGCCGGCTTCAGGCACCCCTCCACCCGATCCGTCAGCCCGAGCCACCCGGCATACCCGGGGGGAGCGTGCAGTCGCACGCCGATCGATGCCCGAGCGGGCGTTGCGGCCTGCTTCCCACGCGGCAGGACGGCGGCGCTGCCCGAGCTGCGGCGCCCGGGAGCTGAAGCTCATCGCGGCGATCCTGCAGCGGGCGGCGATCGGCAAGATCCTCACCCACCTGGGGTTGGATCCCCGGCCGCCGCCCCGGGGACGGGCGAGCGAGGCGGGCCACGCGTTCGCCGCAGACTGAGAAGCGCGCATGATCCTGGGCGCGCGCCATGGGCTGGCGCGCAAGCGCCGCAGTCGGGGTGGCGGCTGCGCGCCGCGTCCGGCATCAGGCCCGAGCACGGGGTCGCGGCCAGGATCGCGACCCGCGGCCGCTCGCAGCCCGGTCGCGTTCACGCCCGGGTATGCCCGAAAGGACGCTTACCCGTCGTGCAGCCCCCTGCGCTTGGCGCTTGCTTCCCCCTGCCGGGCCTTGGGAGGGCGGTTGAAGTTCCTATCCGCCCGCCCGGGACGCTGTGGATCGAGGTGGGAGGGGCACCGCGGCGGTGGGGACGAGCCACCTGTTCACCGGTCGGGCAGGTGCCGCATCCGGCAACCGGCCCACCTGGGGCGGACCCCAGCTCGCCCGGGGCGGCGTTCCGCCTCAAAATCTCGCCAGGGGACCGAGCGCTCCCTGCGTTCCGTCGCGGCGTGGCCTTCCCCGATCGTGGCAACGAACAGAACGAAGCCGCCTGCAGACCCTCGCCACCCGCCTCATGCCGATCCCCGCACCCGCCCGAACGACCCCCACGCCACTGCCGCGCGTCCCGGTCAATGCGGGAGCGGCCGGGGGTCTCGAGTCGGCCCGTCAGATGCTCGAGCGGGCCAGGCAGCTGCCCGCGGCACAGGGGGGCGCCAAGGTGCCTGAGGGTCCGGGGCTGCTGCGCAGCCTGGGTCGGTTGGGCCTGGTCGCAGCGGGCGCGGTGCTGACCAGCAGCGGCGGCGAGCTGGCGTTGCTGCAGCTGCAGCGGCTGCTGCAGGGCAAAGAGCCGCTGGACGTCGACCTGGGGCAGTGGCAGCGGGCCGGGTCCGCGTTCGAGCGGTGGAACCCGCAGTGGAAACTGTCCGCCTCCGCGACGTCCGAGCAGGCCGCTCAGGCGGTGCGGCGAGCCGCCGAGCTGGACGAGCAGTTGGCGGGGGGCCGGATCACGCCGCAGACGTTCAGGCTCGAGATGGGCCGGCTGGCGCGCACGCTGCAGGACGCGCCGGTGCCGCCGGCGGGGCCGCCCGCCGCGGCGCCGCGCCCGCCGGGGCCTCCGCAGGCGCGCGAGCCGGTGCGCCAGCCGCCCGGGGTGCAGGACGTCGAGCGGCTGCAGCGAGCGCTGCAGGCGCACCAGGCCGCACCCACGGCCCGCACCCGCGGCATGCTCAACGATGAGCTCGCCCGCACCGACTCGCTGCACGGCCAGCACGGTGCGCGCTGGCCCGCCGAGACGGCCGCGCTCTACGGTGCGCTGCAGGCTCGTGCCCGCTCGGCACTCGCCCAGCCGCTGGTCTCGGAGCGTGCCAGCGAGGTCGTGCAGCAGCTCGGCCGGGCGATCCGCGCCTGCAACGCCCGGCCCACCGATCCCGCGGGGCGCGAGGCGCTGAACGACGTCTTCGCGCTCGCCAAGAGCCTGCACGCGAACCGGCACGACTGGACGCCGGCGACGCGGCGCAACTTCGACGCCCTGGCCCCGCAGGCGGTGCGTACGCTGTACGGCAACGCCTCGAAGGCCCCGCCGGCCGGGCTGCCCGCGCGCCGGTCCGAGACCACGCACACCCGGGGCACCGGCGCCCAGACCGGCGCCGGGGCGGCCGAGCTCGAGCAGCGGGCGAGGGCGAAGCAGGCCCAGGCGCTGGAGCAGGCCACGCTGGCCGTCAACGAGGGCCGCAGGACGCTGCTGCCCGACGGCAGCGTCGAGGCCCTGGCGCGCGTGGTGTACGCACAGCGGGGCGGGGCCCGGGCGCTGGGCGTGAGCGTGGACGCCTTCGTCCAACAGGTGCAGCGTCCCGGCATGGACCAGGGTACCGACGCGGGCGGGCGCGTCAGGGCCGGTCACGCCGGCGGCGGCGCGACGCCACCGGGGTCGGGGCCGAGCGGTCACATCGTCCACAGGCAGAAGCAGCAGGAGCCGCAGCAGGCCCAGCGCCACCGCGAGGCCGAGTCCGAGGGCGAACCTGCCGCGTTCCGCGCCGCCGCCTACCTGCGCCAGGCCGGCCAGCCGTCGCACCTGGCGGTGAAGACTGCACCCTCCGACGAGGTGTCGATCGGCGTCGATCGCTCCCGACTGGTCCCCGAAGCACGGGCCGCCCACGACCGGCTCGTCTCGCACCTCGGGCCGGAGCAGCTCGAGCGCCTGCTCGGCGTGCTGATCGCGGGCCGCGGCGGCGAGGTAGGGCTGCACGCGCTGGGCGAAGTCTGGCGCACGTCGCGGCCGGACGAGCCGCTCAGCGGAAGGACGCTGCGCGATCTCGGGCAGGTCCTCACCAATTGGTCCGACTACGGCACCCTGGACGACCTGGCCGCCCTGACGGAATTCCGGGCCGGGACGTACCGGGGCATCTACCCGCCGACCGAGGCCCACGCAGAGGCCCGAGGCAGGATCGCCCCGCACCTCGACGGCCTCGTCCACATGGAAGGCCTGTCAGCCGGACCGCCGACCCTCGACGAGCTGCTGCGCGCTCCGTGGGTGCTGCAGCACCTGCGATCCATGCAGCTCGCCTACGACCACGACACGCGGGGCGACGCGACGGCGAGCCGCGGCATCGCTCCCGCCCACTGGCGCTGGCCCACCTCCACGGCACCGGGGTTCGCCGAGTCCGCCGCGGCGCTGGAGGCGTTCTGGCTGACGCTGCGCGCGGCGTCGGCGACCGGCGCGGACCCTGCCGGCCTCAGCAACGGCGAGAACGTCAGCTGGGGCGACGCCGAGGCACGGATTCCCGGCCTGCGGACGGTCGACTTCACGGTCTTCCCGGCGTTCCACCGGGCCGTACGCGACGGCTTCCGGGCGATCATGCGCGAGTTCGACCCGCTTCAGGATGTCGCCCGAGTCGGCATCGCCGCACACCAGATCGCCCGCGCGACCTTTGCCGGCGACGACCTGCGCACCCGGCTCTACGAGTCCCTGGCTTTCAGGTTCGCCGATCCCAGAGCCGTGCGGGCCTTCGCCGCGACCCCGCAGTTCGAGGCGACCGCGCAGCGCCTGGTGCTGGAACGGCTCGACGAGCGGGTCAGGGCGGCCATTCGGCTGCCCTGGGGGATCGAGGGCTTGCACCAGTCCGCGCTGCGCTGGGCCGAGGCCCGCGCAGGCACGTCGTCGTCCCCCCCGGCCAGGCTGCGCGCGTTGGAGAGCCTGCTGACCGACCCGGCGCTCGGGAGCGAGCGCAGCCTGCTCGAGATGAAAGCGCTGGGCCGGGACATGACGGAGCGGCGGATGCTGGCCGAGATCCGGGCGCCCGGCCTGGCGGCGGTCGAGCCCGGCAGTCGTCCGAGCCGCGCCGTGCCGAGGTCGATCCACGAGGCGATCTGCGACATCCTCGCCCGATATGGCATCGAGGCCGAGGTCCGCCCCGGAGTGGTGCCGGAGTTCATCGTCGACGGGTCGTCGACCGGCGCCGACCGGAAGGACCGTGAGCGCAATGTCGAGATCGCCCGGTGGATGAGCGCGACCTGTCAGCGACTGGCCGAGTGGGACTATCCGAGCGCGTGGCGATTCCGACCCGATACGCGGTGACCTGCCGTCGCCGCGACCGTCCCCGATCCACCGGAGCGTGCGGCGGGCTTCGCCGGCGCGCGGGGCCCGTCAGCGCTTCGGATCCAGCGCGTCGCGCAGCCCGTCGCCGAACAGGTTGAACGCGAGCACCGTGAGGAAGATCGCGGGGCCCGGGAAGATCGCCATCCACGGCGCCTGCGTGAGGAAGCGCTGCGCGGTGTTCAGCATCGAGCCCCAGCTGGGCGCCGGCGGCTGCTGGCCGAGGCCGAGGCAGGACAGGCTCGCCTCGGCGATGATCGCCGCGGCCACGGCCAGCGTCGCCTGCACCATCACCGGCGGCAGGATGTTCGGCAGGATGTTCGGCAGGATGTGCCGCAGCAGGATCCGCGCCGGCGGGTTGCCGACCGCGCGCGCGGCCTCGACCCAGTCCTCGGCGAGCGCGATCGCGAGGATCAGGAACGGGATCGCGAGCATCGCGTCGGTCAGCCGGCCGATCACCGCGTCGACGCGCCCGCCCACGTAGCCGGCGAGCATGCCGATCGGCACGCCCACCCCCACCGCGATGGTCACCGCGATCACGCCCGCCGACAGCGACGCGCGTGCCCCCCAGATGGTCCGCGACAGCAGGTCGCGGCCGACCTCGTCGGTGCCGAACCAGTGCGCGGCGCTCGGCGCCTTGCGGACCGTGGTGAAGCTGGTGGCGAGCGGATCGTAGGGCGCGACCCACGGCGCGAGGATCGCGAGCAGCGCGACGATCACGAGTACCACGCCGCCGAAGACCGCGGTGGGACGCGCCAGCAGCGCGTGCATCGCGAGCCGCCCGGGATCGAGAACACCTGCTCGGTCAGCACCGCGCCGGACCGCAGCGTGCCGAACTCGAGCGCGCCCAGCGTGATCACCGGGGTCAGCGCGTTGCGCAGCGCGTGGCGCAGCACCACGGTCTTCTCGAGCAGGCCCTTGGCACGCGCGGTGCGGACGTAGTCGGCCGACATCGCCTGCAGCATCGCCGATCGCATGTGCCGCATCAGCACCGCGGCGATCGCGTTGCCCAGCACGAAGGCCGGCATCACGGTCGTGGCGAGCGAGGCGCCGAGGTCCTCGAACGGACTCACGTAGCCCGAGGCCGGCAGCCAGCCGAGCTGCACCGAGAGCAGGAAGATCAGCATGATGCCGAGCCAGAAGTTCGGCGTGCACAGGCCCCAGAGCGCGAAGACGTTGGCGCCCACGTCCCAGGACGTGCCCTTCTTCACCGCCGACAGCACGCCGGCGGGCAGGCCGATCAGCAGCGCGAAGACCGGTCCTGTGGCCAATGGCGGACCGCTGCCGGCGCTGCCACCGTGCGGGGCTTCGACCCCGCAGGCATCGTGTGTCCGGCGCGCGCCATCACGGTCCATCCGGCGAACATACCGCGTCAAGTGCGCCCGACGGCGTGCCGCTGCACTACGGGCGCCAGCGCCCCGAGCAGACCACGCTGTATCGGCTGGTGCAGCAGCATGCGGCCAGCTTCATCGCGCACACCGAGGTCGCCACCGGCTCGCAGCTGCCGCGGTTCATCAAGGACGAGTTCGACGCGTTCCTCAAATGCGGCATCCTGGCGCATGGCTTCCTGCGCCTGCACTGTGGCGAGTGCGGCCACGACAGGCTGCTGGCATTCAGCTGTGCGCGCTGCGGATTCTGCCCGTCTTGCGGTGCGCGCCGCATGTCGCAGACGGCGGCGAACCTGGTGGATCACGTCATTCCGCAGGTGCCGGTGCGGCAGTGGGTGCTGTCGCTGCCGATCCCGCTGTTGGATCCCCGGCCGCCGCCCCGGGGACGGGCGAGCGAGGCGGGCCACGCGTTCGCCGCAGACTGAGAAGCGCGCATGATCCTGGGCGCGCGCCATGGGCTGGCGCACAAGCGCCGCAGTCGGGGTGGCGGCTGCGCGCCGTGTCCGGCATCAGGCCCGAGCACGGGGTCGCGGCCAGGATCGCGACCCGCGGCCGCTCGCAGCCCGGTCGCCTTCACGCCCGGGTGCGTCCGAAAGGACGCTTACCCGTCGTGCAGCCCCCTGTGCTTGGCGCTTGCTTCCCCCTGCCGGGCCTTGGGAGGGCGGTTGAAGTTCCTATCCGCGATCGGTATGCCCGACAACGAGACGCTGGTCTGCGGGATGTCGCTCGGCTACGCCGATCCCGACGCGATGATCAACACGCTGCAGACCGAGCGCGAGCCGGTGTCCGGGTTCGCGACCTTCCAGGGGTTCTGAGGGCGCGGAACGGCCCGAGCGGGCTTACTCAGTCCTCCAGCAGCGCCGCGATCTCCGCGTTCAGCCTGGCAGCGCTCTTCGCATCGGCCGGTCCGGCCGACTGGTGGCCCCAGTCGGAGTCGAGCTCGACGAAGCGCGCGCCTGGGATCCGCTCGGCCGCCCAGCGCGCGGCCTCGGCCGGGTTGTAGAGGTCGAGCGGTGGCGCGGCCACCAGCGTGCGCGCGCGGATCGATGCGAGCGCCGCCGCGGTGTCGCCGCCGAAGCCGGGCGTCGTGCCGACGTCGTGCGCGTCGTAGGCCCTCGACTGGTACAGCCAGTCGATCGGCGCGAAGCCCTGCGCGCCCCACCACGCGGTCCGGGCCTCGATCCAGGCGATGGCGTCCGCCCCGCTGGCGAAGTCCGCGTCGACCCGTGCCGGCGTGCGGCCCGACAGCAGCTGCATCAGCGGCACCCACGCGTCCCAGGCGGCCAGGCCGCCGACGGTCAGCGCGCGCCGCGAGCATTCGTTGATGGCCGCGGCCCAGGGCGTGGTGCGCGCCATCGGCGTCATCGCCGCGACGCGCCCGACACGGTCCGGAAACGACACCGCCCACTGCAGCGCCTGCATGCCGCCCATCGACGCGCCGGCCACCGCATGCAGCCGGCCCACGCCCAGCGCATCGAGCACCGCCGCCTGTGAGGCGACCATGTCGCGGATCGTGAAGGCAGGGAACGCCTCGCCCGGCTGCAGGGCCGAGTTAGACGGCGAGGACGACAGCCCGTTGCCGAGCGCGTCGATCGCGACCACCGCCACGCGCGACGGATCGAGCGCGCGGCCCGGGCCGATCAGGAAGTCGAGGCGGTGATGGTGCGAGGCGATCGCCGACAGCGCGAGCACGACCGGCACGCCCTCGGCAGGGACGCCCGGCGTGCGCTGCGGGCCGTGCACGACGTACGACACCGTGCACTCGCGGATCGCCTCGCCGGACTCCAGGACAAGATCGCCGAGCGCGACATGATGGTGAGGCGCGTCGACCCAGCCCGGCTGCAGCGGCGGATGGCGGCCGCCCGCCCCGCTCAATGCGCGATCTCCAGCACCGTGCGCAGCGTGCGCCCCGCGCGCATCGCGTCGAAGCCCTCGTCGATCCGCTCGAGCGGCAGCCGCTGCGTGATCAGCTCGTCGAGCTTCAGGCGCCCGTCTAGGTAGAGCTGCGCGAGCCACGGGAAGTCGCGCCGCGGGCGCGCGCCGCCGTAGCTCGAGCGCAGGATGCGACGCTCGCCCATCATCGAGCCGAAGCGCAGCGACACCCTGCGGTCGACCGCCACCTTGCCGAGGATGGTCAGCGAGCCGCCGGGCCGCGTGCAGTCGAGCGCGAGCTGCAGCGGCGCCTCGCCGCCCGCGCACTCGAAGACGAAGTCCGCGCCGCGGCCGGCGGTGAGCCCGCGCACCGCGCCCGCGTGCGCCGCGGCCTCGCCCTCCGAGGGCCCGAGCAGGTGGGTCGCGCCCATCGCACGCGCGAGCGCCAGCCGCCCGGGGTCGAGGTCGATCGCGACGATGGTGTCCGCCTGCTGCAGCCGCGCGCCCTGGATCGCATGCAGCCCGACCGCGCCGCAGCCGACCACCACCACCGCCGAGCCGGCCTCCACGCGCGCCATCCGGACCGCTGCGCCCACGCCGGTCATCACGCCGCAGCCGATCAGGCAGGCGCGGTCGAAGGGGATCTCCTTCGGCACCGCGATCGCGCCGGACTCGGGCACGACGGTGTACTGGGCGTGCGTCGAGGTCGTGGAGAAGTGGCTCAGCATCCGGCCGCCCGCGAGCCGGTAGCGCGAGCCGCCGTCGAGCAGGCGCCCGGCCGGCTGGTGCCGCGAGAACGGCTCGCAGAGGATCGGCTGGTCGCGCTCGCAGTAGAAGCAGTGGCCGCAGTGCGGGTTCCACGAGCAGACCACATGGTCGCCGACCGTCACCTGCGTGACCGCCGCGCCCACCCGCTCGACCACGCCCGCGCCCTCGTGCCCGAGCACGATCGGCAGCGGATAGGGCAGGGCGCCCTCGATCACCTCGAGGTCGGTGTGGCACAGGCCGCTCGCATGCAGCCGGATCAGCACGTCGCCCGGCTCGAGCGGCTGCAGGTCGACGTCCTCGATCGAGAAGCGTCCGCCGGTCTCGTGGAGCACCGCCGCCCTGTACCTCATCGCACGCGCCTCCGTGGTCTCGTGCTCACGGCCCGTAGACGAGGTTCGGCAGCCACAGCGTGATCTGCGGGAACACCGTCAGCGCCACCAGCAGCAGCAGCATCACGCCGAGGAAGGGCAGCACCTCCACGGTGTAGTCGTCCATCGGCACCTTCAGCACCTGCGAGCTGATGAACATCATCTGCCCGACCGGCGGCGTGACCCCCGCGATCGTCAGGTTGGTCACCAGCACGACACCGAAGTGCACCGGGTCGATGCCGAGCTTGGTCAGGATCGGCACGAAGATCGGCGTCATGATGATCAGCGCCGAGGTGCCCTCGACCGCCGTGCCCAGCACGATCAGCAGCAGGTTGATCAGCAGCAGCAGCGTGGTCGGGTCCTTCGTGAGCCCGACCAGCCAGGCGGCCATCTGCGGCGGGATCCGTTCCCAGGCGAGGTAGAAGCCGAAGGCCGAGGCCGCGCAGATCATCAGCATCACCGAGGCGGTGTCGAGCGCGGTCTCCTTGAGCAGCTCCGGCACGTCGCGCAGGTTCAGCGACCGGTAGGCGAAGAGGCCCACGAGGATCACGTAGATCACCGTGATCGCGCCCGCCTCGGTCGGCGTGAAGATGCCGTAGCGGATGCCGACGATGATGAACACCGGGATGGTCAGCGCCCAGATCGCCTCGCGGAACGCGACACCCACCTCGCGCGCGCTCGCGCGCTTGTCGCGCAGCGGCAGGTAGCCGCGCTTCTTCGAGATCACCGCGGTCACGACCATCAGCGAGCCGGCCAGCAGCAGCCCGGGGATCACCCCGCCGATGAACAGACGCCCCACCGAGGTGTCGGCGATGTAGCCGTAGATGATCAGCCCGATCGACGGCGGGATCAGCGCGGTGATGATCGCCGAGCACGAGGTGATCACCGCGGCGAACGCCGGGCTGTAGCCGTGGCGGGTCATCTCCGGGCCGAGGATCTTCGCCAGCATCGCCGCGTCGGCGCTCGACGATGCGGTCAGCCCGCCCAGCAGCGTGGCGAGCACCGTGCACATCTGCGCGAGCGCGCCGGTCATGTGGCCGACCAGTGCGTCGGCCAGCGCCAGCAGTTTCCGGGTGATGCCCGCGCGGTTCATGATCGCGCCCGCCAGCACGAAGAACGGGATCGCCAGCAGCGGGTACGAGTCGGTGGCCGACACCATCTTCTGCACGAAGATGTTGAGCGGCACCTGCCCGTCGATCAGGAAGAAGGACAGGGCCGAGATCGCGATCGCGAACGCGATCGGCGTGCCCAGCGCGAACAGCACCAGCATCAGGATGCCGGGGACCCAGTCAGCCAGCATTCGTCTCTCGCGTCGCGTCGATTTCCCAGCCGCGGCCGGCGAGCACCTGCAGGTAGCGCACCGCCATCAGCAGCGAGCAGAACGCCACCGGCCCGTACAGCCAGGTCTGGGGCACGCGCAGCACCGGGCTCGGGCTGTCCCAGGCGTCGATCGCGAAGCGCGTGCCGAACCAGGTCATGAACGCGAAGAACGCCAGCAGCAGCGCGTGGTTCATGACCCGGATCGCGGTCTGCAGCCCGGCGGGCAGCTTCTCGACGAGCACGTCGATCGCCGGATGCAGCCTGTACTTCACGCAGGCCGCCGCCCCGAAGAAGACGACCCAGGCGAAGCCCATGGTCGCCACCTCGCTCGCCCAGGCGGCGGGCTGCGCGGTGATGTAGCGCGTGACCACGCCCCAGGTCACCGACAGCACGACGACGACGACCGCGATGCAGGCGACGATCTCCTCGAACTGATCGGCGAACCAGGCGAGGCCGCGCGGCCGGCGCGTCCCGGGAGAGGGCGAAGACATGCGGACGGGGGCCGGGGGCTCAGCTCACTTCTTCAGGGCGTCCATCACCGTGTCGTGCAGGCCCGGCGTCCATTTCGGGAAGGCCTTGTAGACCGACGCCGTCGCCTTCTGGAACGCGCCGCCGTCGACGTCGACGAAGGTCACGCCCGCCGCCTTGAACTTCGACACGTAGTCGTCGTTCAGCGCCAGCGTCATCCGGGTCATCTCGTCGCCGGCCTTCTTGCCTTCCTCGATCAGCACCCGCTGCACGTCGGCCGGCAGCGACGCGAAGTACTTCGCGTTCATCGGCCACATCACGAAGGCGGTGAAGTGCCCGGTGGTGGAGATTACCTTGCGCGTCTCGTGCAGCTTCGAGCCCCAGAGCGAGCCGAGGGGGGCCTCGGCGGCCTGGACGACGTTCTGCTGCAGCGCGTTGTATACCTCGGACCACTGCACGGTCGTCGGGCGCGCGCCCATCGCCTTGAAGGTCTCGATCCACATGGTGTTGGGCGGCACGCGCACGGTCATGCCGGCCATGTCGGCGGGCGTGCGCACCGGCTTGTCGGCGATCAGGTGGCGCTGGCCGAAGAAGCCGTTGGCCATGATGAGCTTGAAGCCCGACTGCTCGAGACGCTTCTCGACGCCCTTGTACCACTCGGAGGCGAGCAGCTTCTCGTAGTCCTTCGGATCCTTGATCAGGTAGGGCCCGTTGAGCACGCCGATGTCTGGCACGAAGTCCGACAGGTAGCCCGGGTCCGTGATGTTCATCACGTTGGCGCCCTGGCGGATCATCTCGTTGACCTCCTTGCCGGAGCCGAGCTGCTCGCCTGGGAACACCTGGATCACCACGCGGCCGTTGGTGCGGGCCGCGACGTTCTTCGCGAAGAACTCCGCCGCCTGGTGCGCCGGCTCGCTGGTCGACAGCGAGTGCGCGAAGCGGATGCGGATCTCCTGGGCCTGGGCGGCGGCCGGCAGCGTGACGGCGGCCGCGATGCCGGCGGCCAGGGCGACGGCGCGGCGCCGTGCGGTGAACGGGATGCTCATGGTGTCTCCTCCTCGTTGCGGGGCGTCATGCGCCCCGATGGGCTGATGCGCTCGATCGGGTGGGCGGGCCGTGCGCGATCAGCGCGCGGCACCCGCTCCCAGCTTGCCGGGCTTGGCGGCGCCCGCGTACAGGATCGCCAGCTGGCGGTCCACGATCGCCGCATGGCGCGCGACCGCATCCGGATGCATCTCGGACTCGGGCGGCAGCTCGAGGTCGAAGTGACCGTGGCGGTCGGTGCCGCGCACCAGCGTCGCGCTCTCGCGCGGGCCGTGGAGCTGTCGGACGTGGGTCGGGATGTAGCGGATGGCGAAGCCGATGCGCCGGTAGTCGGCGGTGTTCGGTTCGGAGCCGTGCACGATCAGCACGTGGTGCAGCGACATCTGGCCGGCCTGCAGGATCACCGGCACGACCGTCTTCGGATCGACCTCGACCTGGATCTCCTGGCCGCGTGACAGCAGGTTGGTCTCGGCGAAGGTGTCGACATGCGCCACCTGCCGGGTGTGCGTGCCCGGGACGACCTGCATGCAGCCGTTCTCGGGCACCGAGGGCGTGAGCGCGACCCAGGCGGTGATGACGTCGGGCGAGGACAGGCCCCAGTAGGTGCCGTCCTGGTGCCACGAAACGAAGGACGGGTCGTGCGCGTTCTTCGAGAAGAACTGCGCGCTCCAGCACAGCACGTCCGGGCCGATCACGTCCTCGACCGCGTCGAGGATTCGGGGGTGGCGCACGAGCTCGGCGATCCACGGATACAGCAGGTGCGGCTTCTGGTTGATCCGGGGCGGGATGCGCCCGCCGTGCGACTGCTCGGTCGCCTCGAAGCGCTCGAGCATCGTCGCTGCCGCGGCGGGGCCGACCGCGTCGACAGGGAAGTGGATGCCGTCGCGGCGGTACGCGTCGACCTGTGCCGGACTCAGGACCTTGCCCAACGTGTCGTCTCCTCCCGGCCCCGCGGGGCCGTTGCCTGCGCGGCCTTACGGGCCGTCGTCTTTTCATTAATGAAAACGAGTTTCATCCCTAAAATGGCCGGATGTCAAGGTCGCTCTCATCGCTCGCATCCGTCGCGCCGCGCTACGAGGCGCCGGCGCTGGAGAAGGGGCTCGACATCGTCGAGCTGCTCGCCGGCGAGCCGGCGCCGCTGAGCCAGAACCAGATCGCGCAGCGCCTGGGGCGCTCGGCGAGCGAGATCTTCCGGATGCTCGAGGTGCTCGAGCGCCGCGGCTGGATCGCGCGCGGCGACGACGGCGGCTATGCAACGACGCTGGCGCTCTTCGAGCTCGCGCACCGGCAGGCACCGGTGCACCGGCTGCTCACCGCGGCGCTGCCCGAGATGCGCGCGCTCGCGGCCGACACCCGGCAGTCGAACCACCTCGTCGTGTTTCACGACCGGCGCATCCTGGTGCTTGCCCAGGTCGACAGCCCCGAGGCCATGGGCTTCCGGATGCGCGAGGGCGCGCACTTCCCGTTCCGCGCCGATCGGGTGTCGCCCTGGGTGCTCGCCGCCTTCCAGCCGGAGGCCCGCCGGGCCGCGTTGGTCGACGAGATGCGCGACGGGGACCCGAAGGCGCCGTCGCGGGCCGCGCTGCTGCGCGGCCTCGAGCGCATCCGCCGCCAGGGCTACGAGCAGCGCCGCAGCGACACGCTGCCCGGCATCCTCGACCTGTGCTTTCCGATCCTCGACGCGCACGGTGCGGCGATCGCCACGCTCGCGCAGAACTATCTCGCGCAGCGCGACGTCGCGGTGACGGTGGTCGAGGCTCGCGAGCGCCAGGCGGTGGCCGCGGCGCGGATCTCGGCGCGGCTCGGTGCGCGGCCCGGAACGGCCGAGCCCTGAACGTCGGCCCGGTGAGGTGCTCCCAGATCCTCGCCGCCTTCGGCTCGGGCGCTGTCGCGAGCGCGACGGCCTTGGGCGGCACGAACTGCGCGACGTAGCCGTCCGCCTCCGCCGCGCGCGGCACCGGGGCGGTCATCTCTAGCTTCGCCGGCGCGCCCGATCGCGTGACCGGCGCCGTCAGTCCGGTTCCTCGATGGCCATGGCCGCAGCGTGCACGGTCAGCAGGAGGCAGGCGATCAGCCAGGTGCGCATCACGGGGTCTCCAGGCGCTCAGGTCTCGCCGAGCGCTTCCAGCCGTCCGGCCCGGACCGCGGCCACCAGCGCCGCGTGGTCGCGCTCGTTGCGATCGGCGTAGCGTGCCGCGAAGGCGGTCACCGCGTCCTCGAAGGCCGTGCTCGTGCCGAGGTATCCGGTGAGCATCACCGCGTCGGCGGTGCGCTTGTGCGCGCGGGCCAGCGCCCAGCCGCAGGCGGTGGCATAGGTGCGCAGGTTGGCCGGCTTCATGATCTCCACCGTCGGCTTGATCTTCGCATCGCGCAGCTGCCGGATGTAGAAGTTGCGGCCGGTGAAGCCGCCCGTGGTCCAGCCGAGGAAGATGTCTGCGCCCGCCTGCAGCAGCCGCTGGCCGAAGACTACGCGCTCGCCGTCGTGCGCGAAGGGCAGCCGCCCGCAATACGGCTCGAGCACCGACGGGCGCGCCTCCTTGTATTGCAGGAACAGCGGGTCGCCGGTGCCCGAGACCATCAGCGCGATCCCGCAGTAGGTGCCCACGCTGCCCACCCCCACCACCTTGATCGCCACGTCGGCGAGACGGAAGCGGTCGAACAGCAGCCGGCGCTCGGGCGGCAGCGAGGCCGCGTACTCGGCCTGCATCCGCTCCACCATCCCGCGGAAACCGGCCTGACGCGTCATGTCCGTGTCGTGGAAGATCAGCGGCGGCTCGTCGCGGATCCGCGGCTCGTCGCCCGACTGCACCGCGAGCTTCGCGTATTCCTTCAGGTGCGCGGACTCGCGCTGCGCCTTTCGGATGCGCTTGCGGTTGAGCGCGCGCATCTCCTCGTCGGTCTCCTCGGTCAGGAGCAGCCGCTTGAGGTCGATCGACTCGTAGTAGGCCTCGAGCACCGGCATCTCCGCGTAGCGGGCCATGTGCGTGCGGTACGACTGCGCGGCCGTCCAGGCCGCCTCGCGGCTGTCGGCCTCGCGAAAGCCGTTGGCGCGCCCCGCGATCACGAAGCTCGCCGCGAGCCGCAGCACGTCCCACTCCCAGGGCGCGACCGACACCTCGTCGAAGTCGTTGATGTCGAAGACCAGCCGCCGCTCGGCCGACGCGAAGCCGCCGAAGTTCATCAGGTGGCAGTCGCCGCAGGCCACCACCTGCATGCCCGTGACCGGCAGGAACGACAGGTCGTGCGCCATCACCGTCGCCGCGCCGCGGAAGAACGTGAAGGGGCTGGCCAGCATCCGGCCGTAGCGGATCGGCACGAGCTCGGGCACGCGGCCGGCGCTGCTCGCCACCAGCAGGTCGACGGGGTCGGCGCGGCGGCCGTCGGGCAGCCACGTCGCGAAGGCCTCGCGCGCGACGCGGGACCGCAGCGCCTTGCCGGCGGCGAGTCGCTCGGCATGCGGCAGGCCGTGGGACTGCTCGGGGAGACGGGCGGGGGGGACGGCGGGCGCGTGTGCGGCGGCGGCCTTGCGGGCGCGGACCTTTGCGGGCGCGGCGATCGGCGCGCGACGGCGCGGTGCGGGCGGCATCGGAATGGCGGGCATGTCGGCCTCCTCGGGTCGAGCGGGCTGCGACGCCTCGGCCGGGCGTCCGGCAGAACGGTACGCGGGCTGCGAGAGGGCGTCGCGCCGGGTCGAGCGGGAAATGACACCGAGCCGGTCCGCGCGCGGCGCGCGTCGCCGCTCGCGACCAGGTTGGACAAGGCCTGCATAGTAAGTCATCATGTCTTACTGTGATGCGGCGCCCTGCCGCCCTCGCCCGAACGGAGCCCACTCATGGCCATTGAACTCAGCGCCACCGTTTCGAGCAAGGGGCAGGTGGTCATCCCCGCGGATGTGCGCAGGAGGCTGGGTCTCGTCCAGGGCTCGGTGGTGCGCTTCTGCATGGACGAGGAGGGCGTGCGCCTCATCCCGGCCGTGGGCGACGTGCGCCGGCTCAAGGGCCGGGTACCGGTTCCCACGCAGCCCGTCACGCTGGACGACATGCGGCAGGCGATCGTCGAGCGCCGAGTGCGAGCCGGCGCGCGCTGATGTGGGCCCTCGACACGAACGTACTGGTGCGCTACATCGCGCAGGACGACCCGATTCAATCGGCGGCGGCCACCCGCCTCATCGAGGAAGAGATCAGCCCCGCCGAGCCCGCTTTCGTGAGCCTGGTCGCGCTGCTCGAGACCGTCTGGGTGCTCGAGAGCCGCTATGCCGCCAAGCCGTCCTTGGTCTGTGAGGTCCTGGACGATCTGCTCTCGGCTGCGGCATTTCAGGTCCAGGAGGCGGCCGCCGTGCGCCGTGCCGTATCGCTCTACAGGCGCGGTCGCGTCGATCTGCATGACGCGCTGATCGTGTCCATGGCCGCCGAGCGGGGCGCCACGGCCGTCACCTTCGACGCGAAGGCCGCCAGACGGCTGGGGATGCGGCTGCTGAAGTAGGGCTGGGGCGAGCCGTCTCGCTGGGCCGACTGCTCGCCTTTGCCGGGCCGCTGCGCCGGATCGAGCCGGTGCTCGACGACGTGACGGCGTTCGTCGCGGGCGGCTGAGTCCCGTCAGCCGCGAGCGAGCGCGACCTCGTGCACGCGCCGCAGGGGCGCACCCGGCGCCGGTTCGACGAACAGGCACAGCCGATCGAGCACCGCCGGGTGTTCGCACCCGAGCGATGCGACCGCCGCTTCGGCCGCCGCGCGGACGCGCTCGGCGAGCGCCGGATCGTCGACCGCGGCGAGCGTCAGGTGGAAGCGGAACCGTTCCAGCACCTGCGGATAGCCATAGGTCAGCAGCAGCTCGCGCCCTCGCGCATCCAGGCTCCGGGGGCGGCGACGCGCGAGTTCGTCCGCGGACAGCGGCGCGCGCAGCGCATCGAGCTCGACCACGCAGCAGGCGGCGAGCTCGGCGAGCGGCTCGTCGGCCTGCGGTGCGGTCAGCGCGACCCAGCCGTCGAACACCCGTGGCACCAGCGCCCCGAGCGGCACGGGCCGCAGGCGGGCGGCGGTCGCGGCCAGGGCCGCCCGGAGGTCCGATTCGCCCACGCCGTCGGCGAGTCGGAACGGTGCCTTGAGCGTCGCGTGGAAGCCGTAGCGGCGCGGCGCCTCGGTCATCGCGCTCCAGCGTGCCCCGTCGATGCCGGCGGGCGGCGGCGTCTGCGCGAGCGGGCGATCGGCGATCTCGTCGCGCCCGAGCCAGGCGCTCCCGAACCGCCACCACGGGCTGCCTGCGGCCGGTGCGTAGTAGACCGCCCAGCGCGGTGACGCGGTCTGCGTCGGATCGGTCACGGTCGATCCCCGACTGCCGCGAGCGCGGCGCGACGCCCTCGGAAGGCGGCCGCACCGCACCCCCCGTGCCGGGAATCGTGCGGCAGGCAGCCGACTGTCATGGTCGTGACTTGTTGGATCGCGAGGCTGTCGAGCCTACACGCCCTCCGAGACAGACAGATGACTCCGCCCGATCCCGGCACGGTGGCCGAAGACGTCGCGCCACGACAGGCCTGGCTTTCGGTGCTGGCCCGCGCCGCGACGGCCGAGCTCGAGGCCGGCCTGGCGCGCTGGGCCCCGTCGCAGCGCTGGTCGCTGCTGCGGCGCCCGGAGATCGGCATGGTGATGCTGCGCGGACGGATCGGCGGCGGCGGCGACGCGTTCAATCTCGGCGAGGCGACGGTCACCCGGTGCGCGGTGCGGCTGGCCGACGGACCGGTGGGCAGCGGACATGTGCTGGGTCGCGACGCCCGCAAGGCCGAGCTGGTGGCGGTGTTCGATGCGCTGATGCAGGTGCCGGCCTATCGGGATCGGCTCGCGCCGGGCCTGATCGAACCGCTGCGCGGCGTGCAGGGGCGGCAGCGCGAGGCCGCGGCGGCGCGGGCCGGTGCGAGCCGGGTCGAGTTCTTCACGTCGGTGCGCGGCGAATGAACGCATCGGCGCCGATGGACGACCTGCCGCCCGGGCTCGCCGACCCGCAGGGCGATGCGCAGGCGGTGTTCCGTGCGCTGCTGACGGCGCTGTCCCGGCCCGCGGCGGCGGTTCCCTGTCCCGCGGTCGCGCCCGACGTGCCGGGGCTCGCCCCTGCGGCCGCGGCGCTGCTGCTCGCGCTCACCGATCCCGAGACGCCGGTCTGGTGGGAGGGTGCCGACGCGTCAGCCTGGCTGCGCTTCCACAGCGGGGCGCCGGTCGCGCAGCGACGCGATGCGGCAGTGTTCGCGCTGGTCGTCGAGCCGGCGGCACTCGGTCGCGCGGGCGGGCGCCTCGCCGACTTCGCGCTCGGCACCGACGTGTCGCCGGAGCGCTCGACCACGCTGATCGTGCAGCTTCCCGCGCTCGACGGCGGCCCGCCGATGCGCGCGAGCGGACCCGGGCTCGCGGCACCGGTCACGCTGGCCCCGGCGGGTCTGCCCGACGGGTTCTGGGCGCAGTGGGCCGACAACCATGCTCGCTTCCCGAGCGGTGTCGACCTGGTCCTGGTGGCGGGCGACGCGATCGTCGGACTGCCGCGCACCACGCGGGTGTCGCCCGCGGACGGAGGCTGACGGTGTACGTGTCGGTGAAGGGCGGCGAGACCGCGATCGAGCACTCATGGGGACTGCTGGCGGCGGCGCGCCGCGGCGACCCGGCGCTGGCCGAGCTCGAGGTCGCGCAGATCCGCGAGCAGCTGCGTCTCGGCGTGCACCGGGTGATGACCGAAGGATCGCTGTACGACCCGGACCTCGCCGCGCTCGCGATCAAGCAGGCGAGCGGCGACCTGTACGAGGCGGTGTTCCTGCTGCGGGCCTACCGGACCACGCTGCCGCGGCTGGGGGCCTCGCGCCCCCTGGACACCGGCACGATGGCGATCCGCCGGCGGATCTCGGCGGCCTTCAAGGACTTGCCGGGCGGGCAGGTGCTCGGCCCCACGCACGATTACACGCAGCGTCTCCTCGACTTCGCGCTCGTCGCCGCGGGCGGTCCGGCGCCGGCCGCCCCCGAGGACGTTCCCGTCGACCGGACGATGCCGCGCGTGCTCGACCTGCTGGGCCGCGAGGGGCTGATCGAGCCCGAGCGCCCGGCGGCCGCCGCGCCAGGGGCCCCGGCCGATCCCGCGACCCCGCCCGAGCCGTTCGACGTGACCCGCGAACCGATGGGCTTTCCGGCCGGCCGCGACGCGCGCCTGCAGGTGCTCGCCCGCGCCGACGAAGGCTGGCTGCTGGCGATGGGCTACTCGACGCAGCGCGGCTATGCGAGCAGCCATCCGTTCGCCGGCGAGATCCGCATGGGGGAGGTCACGGTCGAGTTCGTGCCGGACGAACTGGGCTTTGCGGTCGAGCTCGGCGAGATCACCGTCACCGAGTGCCAGATGATCAACCAGTTCCACGGCGCACACGACGTGCCGCCGCAGTTCACGCGCGGCTACGGACTCGCGTTCGGCGAGTGCGAGCGCAAGGCGATGTCGATGGCGCTGGTGGACCGCGCGCTGCGCGCCCGCGAGCTCGGCGAACCGGTGACCGCGCCTGCGCAGGACGAGGAGTTCGTGCTGTCGCACGGCGACAGCCTCGAGTCGTCCGGCTTCGTGCAGCACCTGAAGCTGCCGCACTACGTCGACTTCCAGGCCGAGCTCGAGCTGGTGCGCCGGCTGCGCGCCGGACGCGAAGGAGACCGTCCGTGAGCGCCGCACCCGCCGCCGAGGGCTACACCTTCGCGTTCCTCGACGAGCAGACCAAGCGTCACGTGCGCCGCGCGATCCTCAAGGCGGTGGCGATCCCCGGCCACCAGGTGCCCTTCGGCAGCCGCGAGATGCCGCTGCCGTACGGCTGGGGCACCGGCGGCATCCAGGTCACCGCGGCGATCATCGGCCGCGACGACGTGCTCAAGGTGATCGACCAGGGCTCCGACGACACGGTGAACGCGGTCAACATCCGGCGGTTCTTCGCGCGCACCACCGGGGTGGCGACCACCTCGCGCACCGCCGACGCGACCCTGATCCAGACCCGCCACCGGATCCCGGAGCGCCCCCTGCACGACGGGCAGATCCTGGTGTTCCAGGTGCCGCAGCCCGAGCCGCTGTTCCGGCTCGAACCGCGCCGCGCCGAGACCGCGAAGCTGCACGCGCTCGCCGACTACGGCCTGATGAGCGTGCGGCTCTACGAGGACATCGCGCATCTGGGCGCGATCGCCGCCACCTACGACTACCCGGTCCGGGTCGACGGCCGCTACCTGATGTCGCCCTCGCCGATCCCGAAGTTCGACAATCCCAAGCTGCATCGCAGCCCGGCGCTGCAGCTCTTCGGGGCCGGCCGCGAGAAGCGGATCCACGCGATCCCGCCGTACACGACGGTCGAGAGCCTCGCCTTCGACGACCATCCGTTCGAGGTCCAGCGCTGGCCTCAGGCCTGCGCGCTGTGCGGGGCGTCGGACAGTTTCCTCGACGAGCTGATCGTCGACGACGCCGGCACGCGCCGTCACGTCTGCTCGGACAGCGACCACTGCCGCGAGCGGCGCGAGGCCGGCCACCTCGGATCGGACGGTTCGGCATGAGGGCCACGACCGATCCTCGGCCGCTGCTGTCGGCCCGCGGCCTGGGCAAGCGCTACGGCGCGCGCTGGGCGTGCCGTGACGTCGGCTTCGACCTGTGGCCGGGCGAGGTGCTGGCCGTGGTCGGCGAGTCCGGCTCGGGCAAGACCACGCTGCTGAACCTGCTCGCGCAGCGCGTGCCGCCGGACGCCGGCACGGTCCGCTACGCGCTGCGCGACGAGGCCGAGGGCTCGGAGACCGTGGATCTCGCGACCCTCTCCGAGCAGCGGCGACGCACGCTCGCCCGGACCGACTGGGGCTTCGTCGAGCAGCACGCGCGCGACGGCCTGCGGATGACGGTGTCGGCCGGGGCGAACGTCGCCGAGCGGCTGATGGCGCTGGGCGGGTCGCACTACGGGCGGCTGCGTGCTGCCGCCTGCGACTGGATGGCGCGGGTCGAGCTCGATCCGGCCCGTGTCGACGACACGCCCGAGCGCTTCTCGGGCGGCATGCAGCAGCGACTGCAGATCGCCCGCAACCTGGTGACCGGGCCGAGGCTGGTGTTCATGGACGAGCCGACCTCGGGGCTGGACGTGTCGGTGCAGGCGCGCCTGCTCGATCTGCTGCGCTCGCTGGTCGACGATCTGGGGTTGTCCTGCGTGATCGTCACGCACGACCTCGCGGTGGCGCGGCTGCTCGCGCAGCGGATGCTCGTGATGAAGGACGGCGCGGTGGTCGAGCAGGGCCTGACCGACCGGGTGCTCGACGATCCGCAGCATCCGTACACGCAGCTGCTCGTCACCTCGGTGCTGCAGCCGTGAGCCGCGTTTCCGATCCCGCGTCCGACGAGACCGGCCGCCCGAGCGACGACACGATGCGCCTGCGTGTCCGCGGCCTGGCCAAGACCTTCGTGCTCCACCATCGCGGCGGTGTGGCGCTGCCGGTCTTCGCCGGGGTCGACCTCGACCTGCGGGCCGGCGAATGCGTCGCTCTCGCCGGGCCGTCCGGCAGCGGCAAGAGCACGCTGATGCGCTGCCTGTACGGCAACTACGCGCCGTCCGCCGGCACGGTCCGGCTGCGGGTCGAGGCCGGCTGGCTCGACCTCGTGGCCGCGCCGCCGCGCGAGGTCGTCGAGGCGCGGCGGACCCGGCTCGGCTACGTGTCGCAGTTCCTGCGGGTGATCCCGCGCGTGCCGGCCGAATCGCTGGTCGCCGAACCGCTGCGCCGGCTGGGCTGCGACGGTGCCGAGGCGCTCGACCGGGCGCGCGGGCTGCTGGCCCGTCTGAAGCTCGGCGAGGCGCTGTGGCGGCTGCCGCCGGCGACCTTCTCCGGGGGCGAGCAGCAGCGGGTCAACGTGGCCCGGGGGCTGATCGCGCCGCGCGAGGTGCTGCTGCTGGACGAGCCGACCGCCTCGCTCGACGCGGCCAACCGCGACGTGGTGGTGGCGCTGATCCGCGAGGCGCTCGCGCGCGGGACCGCGGTCGTCGGCATCTTCCACGACGAGGCGGTGCGTGCCGCCCTGGTCACCCGTGCGTTCGAGGTGGCCTCGCACCGCGCCGCGGCCCGAGAGCACGGAGCCCCGGCATGAGCGACGAGACCGTCCTCGCCAATGCCCTGATCGTCACCGCCGACGACGCCTTCGTCGGCCACGTGGTCGTCGCCGGCGGCACGATCCGCACGGTCGGCCGGGGCGCGACCGCGACGCCTGGCGCGATCGACCTCGGCGGCGACTGGCTGCTGCCCGGCTTCGTCGAGGTCCACACCGACAACCTCGAGAAGCACATGCTGCCGCGCCCCGGCGTGCTCTGGGACGCGTATGCGGCGACCGTGGTGCACGACGCGCAGTGCGCCGGCGCCGGCATCACGACCGTGCTCGACGCCGTGGTGGTCGGCAGCCGCGACCTCGGCGGCGGGCGCTCGCTGATGCAGGACAGCGCGATCGAGGGCCTGCAGCGCTGCCGTGAGGACGGCATGCTGCGGGTCGAGCACCTGCTGCACCTGCGCTGCGAGCTCGCGACCGCCGACGTGCACGAGCGGTTCATGCTGAACGTCGATCGGCCGGACCTGCGGCTGGTCTCGGTGATGGACCACACGCCGGGCCAGCGGCAGTGGCGCGACCTCGCGAAGTACCGGCAGTACATGGAGCGCAACGGCCGCTACACCGAGGAGCGCTTCAACGCGATGCTCGCCGAGCAGCACCTCGAGCACGAGGCCCATGCCGACGCCAACCGGCGCGCGGTCGTCGAGGCGGCGCGTGCCCGCGGCATCCCGGTCGCGAGCCATGACGACACCGAGGTCTGGCACGTCGAGCAGGCCCGCGACGAAGGCATCGTGATGTCCGAGTTCCCGACCACGGTCGAGGCCGCGCGTGCGGCGCGCGAGGCGGGCATGTCGATCGTGATGGGCGGACCGAACCTCGTGCGGGGCGGCTCGCATTCGGGCAACGTGTCGGCGGGCGAGCTCGCCGGTCTCGGGCTGCTCGACATCGTGTCGTCGGACTACGTGCCGTCGAGCCTGCTGATGTCGGTGATCCGGCTGCACGCCGACGGCTGGTCGCTGCCGTCCGCGGTCGGGACGGTCAGCCGCGCGCCGGCGCTGTCGGTGGGGCTGCCCGACCGTGGGGAGATCGCGCCGGGCCGGCGCGCCGACCTGATCCACGTGCGCCCGCGCGGCGCGCAGGCGGCGGTGATGCAGACCTGGGTGGCCGGGCGGCGCGTGGCCTGAGCGGCCTGCGCCGGGGTGCCGATCGGCTGCGTGCCGATCCGGCCCGGGCGGCGGCGACGGCCGCGCCGCCTCAGTTCGGGCCCGCGCGCGTCAGCCCTGCGTCGCCGCCAGCACCGGCTCCACCGGATCCTGCGTCTCGGGCGCATCCGCCATCACCGAACGCGTCGACGCCCAGTCGCGCAGCGCGTCGATGCGCTCGGCCATCACCGTCGACAGCGGGCGCGTGCGCACCAGCTCGGCCGTCACCGCCGCGGTATCGAGCACGGCCTTGCGCGCCCGGGTCTCGAACGAGGCGGCGACGATCGCCTGCTCGATCTCGGCGCCGGAGAACTGCTCCGAGTGCGCCGCGAGCGCGGCGAGGTCGAAGGCCGCGGGATCGAGGCGGCGCTTGCGCAGGTGGATCTCGAAGATCCGCCGGCGCGCGGCTTCGCCCGGGAAGTCGACGAAGAAGATCTCGTCGAAGCGCCCCTTGCGCACCAGCTCGGGCGGCAGCTGCGAGATGTCGTTGGCGGTGGCGACGACGAACACCGGCTTCGTGCGCTCGCTCATCCAGGTCAGCAGGCTGCCGAGCACGCGCCGTCCGACGCCGCCGTCGCTCTCGCCGCCGCCCGAGGACGCCAGCCCCTTCTCGATCTCGTCCATCCACAGCACGCAGGGCGCCATGCCCTCGGCGACCGCGATCGCCTGGCGCAGGCTGCGCTCGGTCTCGCCGTGGTACTTGTTGTGCAGCGCGCCGAAGTCCAGCCGCATCAGCGGCAGCCCCCATTCGCCGGCGATCGCGCGCGCCGCCAGGCTCTTGCCGCCGCCCTGCACGCCGAGCAGCACCACGCCGCGCGGGCAGTCGGCGGCGGCACCCGTCGACGCATCGAGGAAGGGCGCACGGCGCAGGGTCACCCAGCGCTTGAGCTGCTCGAGGCCGCCGACGTCGCCGAAGCGCACCGAGCCGGTCTCGAAGCCCAGCGCCTCGGCGCCGCCCAGCATCGAGAGCTTGCTGGCCAGCACGCGGCGCACGTCGTCGCCGTCGATGCGGCCGTCGGGGCGCAGCGCCTGGCGCACCATGCGGCGCACGTCCTCGGTCTCCAGGCCCATCAGGTGCATCACCAGCTGGTCGAGGTGGCTGCGCTCGGCGCGCGCCTTCTCGCCCGACTGCGAGTGGTAGCGCTGCGCCTCCTGGTCGACGATCGCGCGGATGTCCTCGCGCGACGGCAGCCGCGGGCGGAAGTGCGCGGCGAGCCGCAGCAGCTCCGAGGGCAGGCCCTCGAGCTTCGGGCTCACGAACACCAGCGTGCGGCCGGTCTCGTGGTGCTCGAGCGCGATCTCGCGGATCAGCCGTACGTTGACCGGGTTGGACAGCCCGGGGTGCGCGTCGCAGAAGACGTAGATCCCGGCCTGCGGGGTCTTGTCGACGTGCTTGAGCGCATCGAGCAGCTCGTTCGTGTTGTAGATCGCCAGGTCCATGCCGTTGCGCACGATCCCGTCGGCGATGCTCCAGTGGAACATCGGTGTGGTCGTGCGCTGGGCGAGGCGCGACAGCATCGAGAGGACGCGCGGCTCCTCGTGGGTCTCGACGAGGATGATCGGCACGCGGCTGCCGAGCAGCGCGTTGAGTTCCTGCAGGTCTGCGACGTCGTCCAAGGGCGGATCCCGGCGGTGAGGGTCGAGCGTGGCAGCGTGTGACGACATCGTGCCGCGCCGCAATCCTCGGCGCCCGGCCGTGCAGGGGCGGCCGATCGACGGCGTGCGGCGAGGTGGGCCGTCCCGACAGCCCGATCGGCGCGGCGCACGCACGGACGACCCCTTTCGCGCGTGGCAACCCCGCATCGTCCCCGACGTGACAGTCGTGATGCAGTCTGTGTCCGGCGCGTCGCGGCCGGCGTGCGCCGGTGGTCGGCTGGCGGCGATCACCGGTACCGTCATGCCCATGACTCGCCTCTTCGCCCCTGCCGCCTTCCGTGCCCCGAGCGCTCTGCGAGCGGGCCGTGCCGTGCTCGCCGTCACCCTCGCCTCCGTGCTGGCCGGCTGCGGTGGCGGGTCGATCGACGTCACGCCCGACCTCGCCACACAGCCGGTGACCTTCGCGGGCGCCGTGACTAAGGGTCCGGTGGCCGGCGCCCGGGTCTGCGCGAGCTGGCTGGTCGACGGCGCGGTCGACGCATCGAGCACGGTCTGCACCGAATCGGGCGCCGACGGCACGTACGCGCTGACGATGCCGCGGCGCGCGGCGGTGCTGCTGGTCGAGGCCACGCAGGGCGCCTATGCCGACGAGGCCGAGCCCGCGGTGCGCCTGCCGCTGTCGCGGCTGCGCGGGGCGCTCGCCTTCGACGGTCCCGAGAGCCGGCGCGACCTGCAGGTCAGCGCGCTGACCGAGCTCGCGGTGCTGCGCGCGCAGGCGCTCGGCGGGCTGCGCGTGCAGCCGCTGGCGGCGGCTCGGGCCGAGGTCGAGCGAACGTTCGGGGTGTCCGGCATCGAGCGCGTGCGCCCGGCCGACCTCACGCGCCCGCAGACCTCCGGGCTCGACGACACCACGCGCTACGGCCTGGTCAACGCCGGGGTGCGCGGCTGGATGGCCGAGCGCGGCCGGCCGGCCGCGGCGCTCGACGCGGCGCTGGCCGAGCTCGCCGAGCGGATGGCGGCCGGCACGCTGTACGAGGAGCTCGCCGCGTTCCGCGCCGGTATCCGCCGCGTCATCGTCGCGAATCCGGGGTCCGGGCTGACCTCGAACGCATCGGCCTGGTCGCAGGCGATCGGGCTCGACTTCGGCCGGCCGCCGCCGACCCCGGTCACGCCTCTGCTCGTCGAGACGGCCGGCACGCTGCGCTACGCCGTGCCCTGGGAGAATCCGACGCTCGAGCGGCTGACCGGCGGCACGCCGCTCGCCTGCGTGACCAACGTGCCAGTCGGCACCACCGAGGACGCGGTGCGCGCGGCCGCCTCGGCGACGGTGGCGCCCTTCGGGCAGACCGCCGCGACGCTGGTGCCGGTGGCCGCGTGCCTGGGCAGCGGCACGGCCTACACGATCGACTTCCCGAGCGGCCGGGTGGTGAGCGGCGACCGCGGCTGAGTGCGCCTCAGGCCGCGGCGCACACCCGCTTCATGAACTCGAACCAGTACGGGTTCCAGAAGCCCATGTAGCGCTGCGTCATCAGCACCGCCGCCAGGCCCTGGTCCGGCGAGATCCACCAGTGCGTGCCCGCCATGCCGCCCCACTGCATCGCGCCCGTGGAGCCCGGCGGATCGAGCGGCGACGGTGAGCGCGTCACCGCGCCCGCCAGCCCGTGCCCCTTGCCGCGCACCGGGCCGGTCATCGGGAAGCCCACGCAGACCCCGTCGGCCAGCTGGTCGACCCGCATCGCCTTGAGGGTCTCGGGCCGCAGCAGCGTCGGGCCGCCCGGCACCAGCGCCCGCATCAGCGCCGTCATGTCGCCGAGCGAGGACACCAGGCCGCCGCCGCCCGACTGGCGCGGCATCGGCTTCATGTACGCGCCGGGGTAGGGCGTGTCGTCCATGCGCCGCAGCCCGGGCTGGGTCGGATCGAGCAGGTCGACGCCGACGTAGAGCGCGGCGAGCCGCGAGCGCTCGGACTCGGGGATCACGAAGCTGGTGTCTTGCATGCCGAGCGGGTCCAGGATCCGGACCAGTTCGGCCAGCGAGCGGCCGTCGCCGAGCACGCGGCGCTCGGTGTACGCGCGGTACATCAGCGTGCCGGGGTCGAGCAGACCGTAGGACAGACCGGCCGAGTGCGACAGCAGGTGGCGCACCGTGATCGGCCGGCGCGCGGGCTCGGTGTTGTCGAGCCGCGTCGCGCCGGGGCGCAGCACCTGCAGCGACGCGAGCTCGGGAATGTGCGTGCCGATCGGATCGTCCAGGCCGATGCGGCCGTCCTCGACCAGCGCGAGCACCGCGCACGAGGTGAACAGCTTGGTGTTCGAGAACGCGCGGAACAGGTGATCGCGGCGCAGCGGGACGCCGGCCGCGCGCTCAGCGCGACTGCTCCTCGAGGTGCTCGTTCGCGTTGCGCGCGCCGACGTCGGGACGCCCCTTCTCCTGGCCGCGCAGCTCGACCCGGCGGATCTTGCCGCTGATGGTCTTGGGCAGGTCCGAGAACTCGATGCGGCGGATCATCTTGTAGGCCGACACGCGCCCGCGCAGGAAGCCGAAGATCGCGCGGGCGGTCTCGGCGTTCGGCTCGTGGCCAGGCGCGAGGATCACGTAGGCCTTGGGCACGAAGCCGCGCACCGGGTCGGGCGAGGGCACGACCGCGGCCTCGGCCACCGCCGGATGCTCGATCAGCGCGCTCTCGAGCTCGAAGGGGCTGATCCGGTAGCCCGAGGCCTTGAACACGTCGTCGGCGCGGCCGACGTAGGTGATGTAGCCCTCGGCGTCGCGCGAGCCGACGTCGCCGGTGTGATAGAAGCCGTCGCGCATCGCCTCGGCGGTCTTCTCGACGTCGTCGGCATAGCCCTGCATCAGCGACACGGGTCTGCGCGACAGGTCGATGCAGATCTCGCCCTCGTCGCCGGGCTTGCCGTCGGGGTCGAGCAGCACCACCGGATAGCCCGGCAGCGGCTTGCCCATCGAGCCCGGCCGCACCGGCAGGCCCGGCGGGTTGCCGACCATCGCGGTGGTCTCGGTCTGGCCGAAGCCGTCGCGGATCTCCAGGCCCCAGGCCGCCTTCACCTGCTCGATGACCTCGGGGTTGAGCGGCTCGCCGGCGGAGATCGCCTCGCGCAGCGAGGTCTTCCAGTCGCCGAGCTTCTCCTGGATCAGCATGCGCCAGACGGTGGGCGGCGCGCACAGCGTCTTCACGCGGTGCTTCACCACGGTGTCGAGCACCGCCGGGCCGCTGAAGCGCGCGTAGTTGTAGATGAACACGCAGGCCTGCGCGTTGAACGGCGCGAAGAAGCAGCTCCAGGCGTGCTTGGCCCAGCCCGGCGAGCTGATCGTCCAGTGCACGTCGCCCGGCTGCAGGCCGAGCCAGTACATCGTGCTCAGGTGGCCGGCCGGATAGCTCTGGCGCGAGTGGCGCACGAGCTTGGGCTTGGAGGTGGTGCCCGAGGTGAAGTACTCGAGCAGCGGCTCGTCGACGCCGAGCGCGGGGGCCGCGGCGAGCACCGTCGCGGCCTGCTCCGAGTCGCGGTAGTCGATCCATCCGGTGGGCGGCTTGCCCGCGGCGTCGCGGCCCGCGGGGCCGGCGAGGATGCGGCCGACGCCGGCGAGCGCATCGGCGGGCGTCTCGGCCACGCGCGCCGCGCCGGTGGCGTTGGTGAGGATCCAGCGCACGCGGCCGCGCGCCAGGCGGTCGGCGAGGTCGGGGCCCGACAGCAGCAGCGTCGCCGGGATCACGACCACGCCGAGCTTGATCGCCGCGAGCATGGTCTCCCACAGCGGCACCTCGTTGCCCAGCATCAGCAGCATCCGGTCGCCCGGCTTGGCGCCGAGGCCCGACAGGAAGTTCGCGACCTGGGTCGAGCGCCGCGACAGCTCGGCGTAGCTCAGCTTCGCCTCGGTGCCGGACTCCTCGACGATGTGAAGTGCCGGCGCGTCGTTGCCGGCGGCGACCGCGTCGAACCAGTCGGTCGCCCAGTTGAAGCGCTCGAGCGCGGGCCACGCGAATGCGGCGCGGGCGGCGTCGAGGTCGGTGCGGTGCGCGAGCAGCAGGTCGCGTGCGGCGCGGAAGCGGTCGTGCTCGGTCATGTCGTCTCCTTTCGCGAAGGATAGCTCGCCGACATCCCGTCCCGCACGTCCTGCTGGATGCCGTACTGCGGGAACGGATAGCGAAAGCCGTTCTTCGCGAGCGCGTGCATGCCGGCGATCGCCTTCGGCAGGTACGAGGGCGGCAGTGCCATCAGCATCTCGTCGTCGAGCACGCCGCCGTAGCGGCGCTCGGCGAAGCACGGGATCGACAGGCTGGGCGTGCCGGTGGCGAGCGCGCGGCCCCAGGAGTCGGCGCACGAGGACTCGCCGACGATGCTCCAGTCGAAGCGCTTGTAGCCGCTCCACTGCAGGCCGTTGACGAAGTAGATCATCGCGCCGGGCGTGGCGTAGAACATCGCGATGTCCGGCGGATCGAGCCGGCCCGAGGCGAGCGGCGAGACCGCGAGCGCGGCGGCGCGACCGGGCACGTGCATCGCCGACTGGTGCGCATGCGCATCCTCGGGCGTCGCGTACCAGACGCCGACCATGGACTTGCCCGACTTCCACTCGTCGTCGGCGGGCCCGAGGCCCACCACCGCGCGGCACTGCGCGCCGACCAGGTCCTCGCCGGTGATGCCGACGGTCCAGCCCAGGCGCGCGGCCTGCGCGACGATCTGGTCGGTGGTGTGGATCGACTTCGGCCGGCGGATCTTTGGGATCGCCGCCATCTCGGCGGCATCGGCGAAGCGCTTCATCGCGATCGGGATCGCGCGCAGCTTGAGCAGGCGCTCGAGCTCGGCGGCGAGCGCCGCGCCATCGAAGGGGGTCTGCGTGTCCGTCTGTGTGTCCATGTCGGTGGGGCTCCTCGGGCATCGGCCCGTTCGGAATCAGTCGGCCTTGATGCCCATCGCGCGCACCGCCGGCACCCAGCGTGCGCGCTGCGCGGCGCCGAACGCATCCGCGGTGTCGGGCGTCGAGCCGCCGAGGTTCTCGGCGCCGTAGGTGTCGAAGCGCTGGCGGATCTCGGGATGCTCGAGCGCGCGGTTGAGCTCGCGGTTGAGCCGCTCGATGATCGGGCGTGGCACGCCGCGCGGCGCCATCAGGCAGTTCCAGGTGTAGGCCTCGTAGTCGGGCACGCCGCCCTCGGCGAAGGTCGGCACCTCCGGGTACAGCGGATTGCGGCGCTCGCCGCTGACCGCGAGGATTCGGATCTGCCCGGCCTTCATCATCGGCGCGGCGCTCGAGAAGCCGTCCCAGACCAGGTCGATCTGGCCGCCGGCGAGGTCCTGCATCGCCGGGCCGTTGCCCTTGTACGGCACGTGCAGCAGCTCGACGCCGGCGCTGCGCGCGAAGCTCTCGCCCACGATGTGGCTGATCGAGCCGTTGCCGCCCGAGCCGTAGGTGAGCTTGCCGGGCGCGGCCTTGGCGCGGGCCACCAGCGAGCGCAGGTCGGCCGGGCCGTCGCGGCGCGCGGCCAGGACCATCTGCGTGCGCGACACCAGGCCGATCATCGCGAGGTCGCGCTCGACGTCGAACGGCAGCTTCGCGAGCAGCGCCGGGTTCATCACCAGCTGCGAGCTCGTGCCCAGGCCGATCGTGTGGCCGTCGGGCGCGGCACGCACCACCGCTTCGGTGCCGATCAGTCCGCCGCCGCCGGCGCGGTTCTCGACGATGAACGACTGGCCTAGCGCCTCGCCGAGCTTCGGCGCGAGCTGGCGCGCGATGATGTCGTTGCCGCTGCCCGGGGCGAACGAGACGACGATCCGCACCGGCCGCGCGGGCCACTCCTCCTGTCCGCGGGCGGGCAGGGCCGTCGCGGCGAGGGCGGCGAGGGTGAAGCGGCGGCGGTCCATGGCATGTCTCCCGGTGGGCTTACTTGCCCGTCCAGTTCGGCGCGCGCTTCTCGACGAAGGCGGCCCGGCCTTCGCGCGCATCCTCGGTCAGCGCCAGCGTCATGATCTGCGACTCGAGGTACGAGATCGCCTGCTCGAAGCTCATGTCGAAGGCGGCGCGCATCATCGCCTTGCCGCGCCGGTTCGCGGTCGGCGACTTGTCGGCGATGCGCGCCACCAGCCACTCGGTCTTCGCGTCGAGCTCGGCCGCCGGCACCACGTGGTTGACCAGGCCGATGCGCTCGGCGCGATGCGCGTCGATCGGCTCGCCGGTCAGGCACAGCTCGGCGAGCCAGCGCGGCCCGATCAGGTGCTGCAGCACCGACAGCACCTGCGCGGGGAACACGCCGATCTTCACCTCGGGCAGGCCGAAGCTCGCATGGTCGGCGGAGACCGCGACGTCGCACATCCCGAACAGCCCCATGCCGCCGGCCAGGCAGTGCCCGTTGATGCGCGCGACCATCGGCACCGGACAGGCCCAGGCCTGGCGCAGCAGGTCGGCGTACTCGAGGTGCGGGCGCGAGGGGTCGAACTGGAACGAGCCGGAGTGCTTGGACAGGTCGGCGCCGGCGCAGAACGCCTGCTCGCCCGCGCCGGTGATCACCACCACGCGGATCGTGTCGTCCCCCGCGGCCTCGGCGAGGCCCGCCGAGAGGCCGGCGAGCACGGCGGGGGAGATCGCGTTGCGGCGCGCGGGCCGGTCGATGGTCAGCCACAGCGCGTGGCCGCGTCGCTCGCGGCGCAGCTCGGGGGCGGCTGGCGCGGCGGTGTCGGTGCTGCTCATCGGGGGTCTCCTCGCGGTCGTGTCGTCGGTGTCTCGTGTCTTCGCGGTCGTGTGCCGCCGTCGGCTCGCCGCGGCCCTAGCCGCTGCTGCTGCTGCCGCTCTGCTGCTGCCGCCGCTGCCGCCGCCGCTGTTTCCGCCGCCATCCGCCGCGACCGCCGCCCCGCTCGCGACGAGCGCCGCGATCGCCGCCTCGTCGAGCCCCGCCTCGCGCAGCACCTCGACCGTGTGCTCGCCGAGCCTGGGTGCGGGGCCCGCGGCGCGCGCCGGCGCGCCGTCGAGGAAGCCGGGCGAGGCGAGCATGCGCAGCGGGCCCTCGCTCGGATGCTCGACGCGGGCGATCGCGCCGCTGGCCTCGAGCATGGGGTCGTCGGCGACCTCGTCCACCGTCGCCACGCGGAACGCCGGGATGCCCTGCTCGCGGCACAGCGCGAGCCAGTCGTCGACGCTGCGGGTGGCCGCGGCCTCGCCGACCCGCGCGTACAGCCACTGGATGTGGCGGTTGCGCTCGACCGGATCGACCACCCGCGGGTCGTCCGCCATCGCCGGGTCGCCGACCGCCGCGAAGAACGCCTTCCACTGCGGCTGCGTGTACGGCGTCATCGTCAGCCAGCCGTCCGCGGCCCGGTACAGGCGCCGGCCCTCGGCGGTCACGCGGCGATAGCCGGCGGGCCCGGTCGCCGGCTCGAAGGTCCGGCCCTGCAGGTGCTCGAGCAGCACGAAGCCGGCGAGCGTGTCGTACATCGGCACGTCGACGACGCCGCCGCGGCCGGTGCGCAGGCGGCGCACCAGCGCGGCGAGCATCGCGCCGGCGAGTGCCATGCCGGCGGTCTTGTCGGCGATCAGCGAGGGCACGAAGCGCGGCGTGCCGTCGGCGTCGGCGTTGAGCGCGGCCAGCCCCGAGGCGACCTGGATCGAGTCGTCGATCGCCGGCGCGTGCGCGAGCGGCGAGCCCTCGTGGAAGCCGCTGGCGGTGCAGTAGACGATCGACGGATTGATCGCCAGCACGTCGGCGCTCGCCAGCCCCAGCCGCGCGATCGGGCCGCGGCGCACGTTGTGGACGAAGAGGTCTGCGCCGGCGAGCAGGCGACGCATCGCGTCGCGGCCCGCGGGCTGCGCGAGGTCGAGCGCGACCGAGCGCTTGCCGCGGTTCAGGTTCAGGAAGATCGCGCCCATGCCGCGATGGCGGGCAACGCCCGCGTGGCGCAGCGTGTCGCCCTCGGGCGGCTCGACCTTGATGACGTCGGCGCCCCAGTCGGCGAGCGCCTGCGTCGCCACCGGCCCGAAGACGATGCCGGTCATGTCGATCACGCGGATGCCTTCGAGCGGCGCCACGGTGTCCCTCCCCTCGTCCGATTGTGCCAGCCGCGGCGGCCGCACGGCGCGCGCCGTTCCGATCCGCCCCCGCCCGGTCCCCGCCCGGTCCCCTCGATGCCCGCGGGGTCGGGCCCCCGGATGTCACACTGCGCGCCGGCGCCCGTCGGGCGCATCGTCGGTCGAGGAGAGCGGAACGTGCAGATCGAGCTGAAGGGGCGCATCGCGCTGGTCACGGGTGCCAGCAAGGGAATCGGGCTGGCCTGCGCACGGGCGTTCGCGCAGGCGGGCGCGACCGTGGTCGCCGTCGCACGCGATGCGGCGCGGCTCGAGGCGGCACGCTCGGCGCTGGCCGCCGACGGGCTGTCGATCCGGGTCATCGCCGCCGACCTCTCCGACGCGGCGCAGGCCGAGGCGATGGTCGCCCGCGTCGAGCGCGAGGTCGGACCGATCGAGGTGCTGCTGAACTCGGCCGGTGCCGCCAAGCGCTTCGCGCCCGCCGAGCTCGGTGCGGCCGCGTTCCACCAGGGCATGGACGCGAAGTACTTCAGCACGATCCACGTGCTCGAACCGGTGACCCGCGCGATGGCCGCGCGCGGCCGCGGCGCGGTGGTCAACGTGATCGGGCAGGGCGGTCGCATGGCCTCGCCGATGCACATCCCGGGCGGCTCGGCCAATGCCGCGCTGATGCTCGCCACCGTCGGCTTCGCGCGGGCGTTCGCCGGCAAGGGCGTGCGGGTCAACGGCATCAACCCCGGCCTCACGCGCACCGACCGTGTCGAGGAGGGCCTGGCCGTGACCGCGCGTGCGAGCGGCCGCAGCCGCGACGAGGCGCTCGCCGACGAGCTCGCCCGCATCCCGATGGGACGCATGGGCGAGCCCGAGGAGGTCGCGGCGGTGGCGCTATTCCTCGCGTCGGATGCGGCCAGCTACGTGTCGGGCGCGATCATCCCGATGGACGGCTGCTCGGCGTCCGTTCCCTGAGCCCCGGCGAAGGCGCGATCAGTGAGGCCGCGGGCCGCCCGTCTCGAGCATCGTCCGGATGCGCTCGGCCTCGCCGCGGCGCAGCCGGATCGCCGCGAGCGTGCCCGGCCGGTCGCGCAGGTTCAGCTTGAGCAGGCCCGCGGGGTCGAGCGACAGCCCGGGCTCCTCGGACCAGACGAACTCGATCTCGTGGAGCTCGAAGGACACCGAGACCACGCCTCCGATCACGCAGGACGTGCCGTCGGTCATCACGGTCACGTCCGGATTCAGCTCGATGTGCCAGGGAACACTCATCGCCGACTCCTTCGCCGCGGTTGCGGCGTGCCGCACGGTGGAATGACCGTGCAGGGGTCGAGACGCGCCGTCCGGCGCGAAGTTGCGCGCGCGGCATGCAACTTCGCAGCGGGGCGGGCGTCTTTCCTCGTGTCATGCGAGCCTCGATCTTGAGCCCAGCGCCTCCCGCCGCCCCGCCCGGCGACGCCGATGCGCCGCGTCCCGTCCCCGCCGTCCCCGCCGCTGCGTCGGTCGACGCCGAGCTGGTCGCGCGCGCCTGTGCCGGCGAGGCGATCGCCTTCGAGCTGCTGGTGGTCAAGTACCAGCGCCGCGCCGCCGCGGAGATCCGCCGGGTGGTGTACGACGCCGCGATCGTCGAGGAACTGACGCAGGATGCGTTCATGCGGGCCTACGACGGACTGCCCGACCTGCAGGACCGGGACCGGTTCTGGCCGTGGCTGCGCACGATCAGCCGCAACGTCGCCAGCAGCTATCTTCGCAGCGGCCAGAACCGGCTCGACGATCGGCCGGCCGACCCCGATGCGGACTCGACGGTCGCCGCGTTCGAGCAGCACACCTCGCACGGCAGCGTCGAGGACGAGCTCGCCGCGCGCCAGCTCTTCGAGGCGCTGCGCCACGCCGTCGGCGCGCTGCCCGAGCGCCAGCGCGACGCGATCCTGATGCGCGAGATCGAGGGGCTCGACTACCGTTCGATCGCCGCCACCATGGGCCTGCCGGTCAATACCGTCAAGAGCCTGATCTTCCGCGGCCGCGACGCCATCGCCGCCGCGATCCGCCCCATGCTCCAACCGACCCGCTCGCGCCGCTGGTGAGCGACCGAGCGCACGCAATGAACGACGAGATCCTGTCCGCCTTCCTCGACGACGAACTGCCGCCGGACCGTGTCGCCGCGCTGCTCGAGGCCCTGCAGGAAGGCGCGCCGGGCTCGGCCGAGCTCCGCGACCGCCTCACCGTGATGCAGCTCATCAAGGACGCCGTGAGTGGCGTCGAGGCCCCCGACGACGGCTTCACGCTGCGCATCCTCGCGCGGCTGCGCGCGCAACGCCCTCGACCTTGAGTCACGGCCAAGCTGCCCCCTGCGGGCAGCGGGACCGGTCCGGATGGGTGAGCGCGCCGGGGAGGCCCGCCCGAGCGGCTTGTCCGTCGGCATGGCCGTGGTGTACGTTGGGCCACGATGACACTGCTGGAGCTCTTCGATCCGCAGCCTGCGGCTGGCCGTGCGCCGGCAGCGCCGGTCGTTCCCGTGATCGTGCTCGACGACGCGCGGCACGCGGTGCCGCTGGCACGGGCCTGCATGGCCGGCGGCATCGAGGTGCTCGAGGTCACGCTGCGCACGCCCGCCGGGCTCGAGGCGATCCGCCGGATCGCGGCCGAGGTGCCCGATGCCTGGGTCGGCGCCGGCACGGTGACCGCTGTCGCGGACGTCGCGCGGGTCGCGGCGGCCGGGGCCCGCTTCGCGGTGTCGCCCGGCTTCGATCGCGCCGTGGTCGCCGCCGCGCGCGACCACGGGCTGCCGCTGATGCCCGGTGTGATGACGCCCTCCGAAGTGATGGCCGCCATGGCCGATGGCTTCGAGCTGCTCAAGTTCTTCCCGGCCGGCGCGGCCGGCGGCATGCCGATGCTCAAGGCGCTCGCCGGCCCGTTCCCCGCGCTGCGCTTCTGCCCCACCGGCGGCATCGACGCGCGCAGCGCGCCCGAGTACCTCGCGCTGCCCAACGTGGTGGCGGTCGGCGGCTCGTGGCTGACGCCCGCCTCGGCCATCGCCCGCGAGGACTGGGCTGCGGTCACGACGCTGGCGCGTGCGGCGGCCGCGCTCCGGACGGCGAGGCGCATGTCTTGATCGTGAGCGCCGTCGTGCTCGTCGTCGACGACCACCCGGTCGTGCCGCTCGCCCTGCGCTCGCTGATCGAGGGCCGCTTCCCGGGCGTGCGCGCGCTGCAGGCCGCGAGCCTGCGCCAGGCCAAGGTCATGTATCACGACGAGCCCCGGCTCGTGGCCACCGTGCTCGACCTGCGCCTGCCCGACGTGGCCGGCCTCGAGGGCATCAGCGAGCTGCGGGCGCTGCGGCCCGAGGTGCCGATCGTCGTCTTCACCGGCCTCGACAGCGAGCCGCTGCGGCGCAGCGCCGCGGCGCTCGGCGCGGCCGCGCTGGTCTGCAAGAACGAGAACGCGACCACCCTGCTCGATCGCCTCGGGCCGCTGCTCGTCGAGCGGCTCGGCGTCCTCAACGGGCACCTCGATCCGATCGCCGCGCCGAGCCGTCCCGATCCGGTCGACCTCTCGCCGCGCCAGCAGCAGATGTGGCAGGCGATCGCCGAGGGCATGTCCAACGGCGAGATCGCCGAGCGCTACGGCATCAGCCTCAACACGACGAAGGCGCACGTGCGCGAGCTGCTGCAGCGGCTCGGCGTGCGCAATCGCACCGAGGCCGCGACGATGTACTACCGCGCACGCCAGGGCCGCGCCGACTGATCCCGGGGCCTTGCCGCGGCGCGATGGCGCGCCGGGCTACCATCGTGCGATGACCGTTCCCGCCTCCGGCCCGCCGCTGCTGTCCCTGCGCGGCGTCGGCATGCGCTTTCCCAACGGCGTGCGGGCGCTCGACGGCTTCGACCTCGACGTCGGCCGCGGCGAGTTCCTGAGCCTGCTCGGGCCCTCGGGCTGCGGCAAGAGCACCGTGCTGCGGCTGATCGCGGGCCTGGCCCGCGCCACCGACGGCGAGGTCTCGCGGCCGCAGGGCGTGCGCGTCGGCGTGGTCTTCCAGGAGCCCACGCTGATGCCCTGGGCCGATGCCTTCGACAACGTGCGCCTGCCGATGCGGCTCGCCGGCCGCGGGGCGGGCGAGGTCCGCGACGAGGTGATGGCGGTGCTCGCGCGTGTCGGGCTCGCCGACTTCGCGCACGCGTATCCGCGCGAGCTCTCGGGCGGCATGCGCATGCGCGTGTCGATCGCGCGGGCGCTGGTCACGCGCCCCGGGCTGCTGCTGCTCGACGAGCCCTTCGCGGCCCTCGACGAGATCACCCGCGGTCGGCTCGACGACGACCTGCTCGCGCTGTGGGGCGAGCAGCGGCTCACGGTGGTGTTCGTCACCCACAGCGTCTACGAGGCGGTCTACCTGTCGACACGGGTCGCGGTGCTCGGCGGGCGCCCCGGGCGGCTCGTCGAGTCGATCGGGGTCGACGCGCCCCATCCGCGCGACGAGGCCTTTCGCGCGAGCCCGGCCTACGTGGGCACCTGCCTGCGCGCGTCGGCGGCGCTGAAGGCGGCGATGGCATGAGCGCAGCGCGGGACAGGTCGGCAGGGTCCGCGGGTCGGCAGGGCGCCGCCTCTGCGGGTTCGGCCGGGTCCGCGGGCGCGGTGCGGCGCACGGGCGCCGCGGTCGCGCCGTTCGCCGTGATCGCCCTGCTGCTCCTCGCCTGGGAGGCGACCGTGCGGATCGGCGCGATCCCGCCGTACATCCTGCCCGCGCCGAGCCTGGTCGCCGCCACGCTGTGGCGCGACCTGCCCTCGCTGCTGCCCTCGCTGTGGTTCACCGTCAAGATCACCGTCGGCGCGCTGCTGCTCGCGGTGGTGGGCGGCGTGCTGCTCGCCTCGGTGTTCGCGCTGTCGCGCCCGCTCGAGACCGCGCTCTTTCCGCTGGCCATCGTGCTGCAGGTCACCCCGATCGTCGCGATCGCGCCGCTGATCCTGATCTACGTCGAGTCGACCACCGCGGCGTTGCTCATCTGCGCGTTCATCGTCGCCTTCTTCCCGATCCTCGCGAACACCGTCGTCGGGCTGCGCTCGGCCGACGCCGGCCTGCGCGACCTGTTCACGCTCTACGAGGCGAGCCGCTGGCAGCGCCTGCGCCTGCTGCTGGTGCCGAGCGCCTTGCCCTACTTCCTCGCCGGGCTGAGAATCGCCGGGGGCCTGGCGCTGATCGGCGCGGTGGTCGCCGAGTTCGCCGCGGGCGCCGCCGGCCGCGAGACCGGACTGGCCTCGCGGATCCTCGAGGCCAGCTTCCGCACCGAGATCCCGAAGATGTTCGCAGCGCTCGTGCTCGTCTCGCTGGTCGGCATCGCGATCTTCGTGGTGTTCGACCTGCTCGCCCGCCGGCTGCTCGGACGCTGGCACGACACCGAGCTGCCGCGCGGCTGACCGCAGGCCCGCCGCGCCTTCATCGTCTCCTACTTCCTCGTCCCATCGAAGACCACGCCCATGCCCATCCCGACGTCCGCCCGCCCGTCCGCCCCGACCCGCCGACGCCTGGCCGGCGCCGGGGCGGCCCTCGCCGCGGGGCTCGCGCTGCCCGCGCTGCCCGCCGCCGCCCAGGACAAGGTGGTCTTCGCCACCAACTGGAAGGCGCAGGCCGCGCACGGCGGCTTCTACCAGGCGCTGGCCGACGGCACCTACGCGCGCCTCGGCCTCGAGGTCGAGATCCGCCAGGGGGGCCCGCAGGTGAACAACCGGCCGCTGCTGCCGGCCGGCCGCATCGACTTCCTGATGACCGGCAACCTGCTGCATACCTTCGACAACGTCCGCAACAACGTGCCCACGGTGGTGGTCGCCGCGATGTTCCAGAAGGACCCGCAGGTCTTTCTTGCGCACCCCGGCCAGTACGAGACCTGGAACGACCTGAAGAAGGCGCCGGTGATCCTCGTCGCCAAGGACGGCCAGTTCAGCTTCTGGCAGTGGATGAAGCAGGACGGCTTCCGCGACGAGCAGCTGCGCCCCTACACCTACAACAGCGCGCCCTTCCTCGCGAACAAGCGCTCGGTGCAGCAGGGCTACGCGGTCGCCGAGCCGATCTCGATCGAGAAGGCCGCGGGCTTCGCGCCCAAGCTGTTCCTGCTCGCCGACCACGGCTGGTCGACCTACTCCACGACCATCGAGACCCGGCCCGAGCTGGTGAAGACCAAGCCCGAGCTCGTGCGCCGATTCGTCGAGGGCTCGATCCTCGGCTGGGTCAATTACCTGCACGGCGACCGCGCGGGGGCCGACGCGCTGATCCGCAAAGAGAACCCCGAGGTCACGCAGGACGAGCTCGACCGCGGCGTCGCCAAGCTCAAGGCGCTCGGCATCGTCGACTCGGGCGACGCGCGCACCCGGGGCATCGGTGCGATCGATCCGGCGCGCGTGAAGGATTTCCACGACAAGATGGTCAAGGCGGGGCTGTTCAAGGCCGGCGAGGTGGACCTGTCGCGGGTCGTGACCACCGAGTTCGTCAACAAGGCGGTCGGCGTGGACGTCCGGCGCAAGTTGACCGGCAGTTCGAACTGAAGGCCCGTTTTCTGAAAATATCTATCGTTGACAGATAGATAGACGAATTTCTTCCAGTGCTACTAGAATGGCGCCATGGCCGCGCTGCGCCCCCTTACACGTCCTCCGATCCGCGAAGCGATCGTCGAGGTGAAGTGCGAACCCGTCGAGCTCCAACGGGTGGACGAGCTGCGCGACCTCCTCGCCGGGGCCTTTCCCAACGTCAAGCCCTTCCGGCTCGCCTCGCTCGCCCTGCAGCTTCCCGAGGAGCGGCGGGGGGGTGACGCCGACGCGGCGGGCGGGCGGGCCACCGGCTGGCGCTGCGAGAGCGCCGACGGCGCCGAGGTGGCGCTGATCCGCCAGGACGGGCTCTCGTTCGGGCGGATCGCCGGCTACCCGGGCTGGGACGCCTTCACCGACCGGTTCCTGTCGGTCTGGGGCACCTTCGTCGAGGTCGCCCGGCCGATCGAGATCCGGCGGGTCGGGGTCCGTTACGTGAACGACCTGCGGCTGCCGATCGGCGACCAGTTCCACTTCGAGCGGTTCCTGACCACCGCGCCGCGCCCGCCCGCCGGCCTGGCGCCCGAGATCGCCGACTTCCTCACCCAGATGACGCTGCCGGGCGGCGCCGAAGGCCTGCGGGTCGCCATCACCCAGGCCACCGATGCCGCCTCGCGAACCGCGACCGAGCTGCCGGTGACCGTCGACATCGATGCGAGCTGGGACCGGTCGGTCCCGGTCGACGATCGCCTGCCCGTGCGCCTCACGCAGGTGCTCGGGTCGCTGAGGGACCTGAAGAACCGGGTGTTCTTCGGGCTGGTCACCGAGGAGCTTGTGAGCGCCTACTCATGACAAAACTGGCTAATGGAGTGCGCGGGCTCGCGTCGACCGCGACCGCGCTCGGTGTCGGGCAGTACGCGCTGCGCGTCTCCCGGCAACTGGCCGGGGCGCGCAACCGACTGTCCGCGAAGGCGCTGTTCCGCAACGACGTGGCGCTGACGGGCTTTGCGCAGGCGATCGGCACAGACCCCTGGCATGCCGACGCGCCGTTGCCCGAGGTGGTGCTGCGTCACGCCCGCGACTTCCTGCGGCTGCTGCCCTCGACCCTGCCCGAGCCGCGGGTCACCCGGGCCGACGACGGCGGGCTGATCTTCGAATGGACCGGTGAGGCCCACCGCTGGCTCAAGGTCGGGATCAACATCGACGGCATGATCGTCTACACCGCGCGGCTCGGCCTGCGCCGCCGCGTGAGCGGCGCCGAGCCCCTGGGCGAGTCGCTCTCGCCGATGATCCGCGAAGCGATCCAGCAAGTCTCGGGCTGAGACGCCGGGCCGCCCGTTCAGCCCGCGCGGATCGCCGCCGTCGCCTTCGCCACCGCGTCCCGGCCCTGCGCCAGGATCGCCGCCTTCCAGCCGTCGGTGTCCACGAAGAAGGCCTGCAGCATCCGCTCGCGGGCGTTCGCGCGTGCCGTCGCGTCGCCCGGCGCGTGGGCGGCCACCCAGTGGTCGAAGCGCAGGGCGTCGCGGACCTCGTCCATCGGCACCGTGCCGTACTCGAGCGCGACCGCCGCCAGCGCGGTGCCGGGGCACTCTTCGTAGAACGCGTTGCCCACCATCCCGCTGATCTTCGCCGAGGTCGACGAGCCGTCGTAGATGGACGTGACCGTCGGCCCCCAGCACGCGCGGGTGCGCGCCAGGTCGGCGGTGTCGTCGCGGCCGGCGTAGATCAGCTCGCCGTGGCCCGCCGGCCCGAGCCCGGTGTGCACGTCGATCCAGTGCAGGGAGGCCGCGCCGCGCACCTCGCGGCTCAGCACCTCGCGCAGCAGCGCGTGCTGCACGCCGCTGCCGCAGTAGCCCTCCACGCCGTGCGTGCCGGACTGCACCAGCACCACGTGACGCGCGTCGGCCGCTCCGAGCACCGCGACGTCGGTGGCGAGCGCCTCGCCGTCGAGGCCGGGGCCGGCGGCGTTGTCGTGTGACGCGATGCGCGCACCACGGCCGCGGGCGGCGGCGAGGAAGCGTTCGCGCGCCTGCGCGAACGAGGCGGGGAAGTCGGGGTCGGGTCGGATCATCGGGTGCGCAGCGGCTTCAGGTGACGGCCTTGCGGGCCAGGAACTCGGGGCGGTCCCAGAGGCGCTGCGCGACGACCTCGTGCAGCGCCTGTGCGGCATCGAACACGTCCACGAAGCGCAGGTAGAGCGGCGCGAAGCCGAAGCGCAGGATGTCCGGCGCGCGGAAGTCGCCGATCACGCCGCGCGCGATCAGCGCCTGCACGATCGCATAGCCCTGGGGATGGGTGAGCGACACCTGGCTGCCGCGCTGCGCCGCGTCGCGCGGGCTCGCCAGGCCGAAGCCCGAGCCGGCACCGAAGCCGCCCACCGCGCGCTCGGCCAGCGCGGTGAAGGCCTCGGTCATCGCCACGCTCTTGGCCCTCAGCGCCTGCAGCCCGACGCCGTCGAACGCATCGAGAGCGGCCTCGAGGGCGAGCAGCGAGAGCTGCGGCTCGGTGCCGCACAGCAGGCGCTCGATGCCGGGCGCGGGGCGGAACTCGTGCTCGAAGTCGAAGGGTGCCGCATGGCCGTGCCAGCCCACCAGCGGCTGCTCGAGCCCGGCGATCCAGCGGCGCGCGACGAACGCGAACGCCGGCGCCCCCGGCCCGCCGTTGAGGTACTTGTAGCCGCAGCCGACCGCGAAGTCCGCGCCCGCGTCGGACAGGCCGACCGGCAGCGCGCCGGCGCTGTGCGCGAGGTCCCAGATCACCAGGCCGCCGAGCGCATGGGTCTGCGCGGTGATCGCGGGCAGGTCGTAGGTGCGCCCGCTGCGGTAGTTCACCTGCGTGAGCTGCACGACCGCGAGGCGCTCGCCGGCCCGGTCGATCGCCGCCGGCACCTCGGCCTGCTCGACACAGACCAGCTCCATGCCGAGCAGCCGCGCGAGCGAGGCGTCGACGTACACGTCGGTCGGGAAGTTGCCGCGCTCGGCGACGATCACGGTGCGCGCCGGGTCGCGCCGGCGCTGGATGCCGATCGCACCGGCCATCAGCTTGAACAGGTTCACCGAGATCGAGTCGGTGACGATCACCTCGTCGGGTGCCGCGCCGATCAGCCGCGCGATCTTCGCCGCGGCGCGCTGCGGCGCGGTGTACCAGCCGGCATCGTTCCACGAGCGGATCAGTCCGTGCGCCCACTCGCGCTCGACCGCCTCGCGCATCCGCGGGGCGACCGCGCGCGGCATCGCGCCGAGCGAGTTGCCGTCGAGGTAGATCACGGCCGGGGGCAGCTCGAAGCGCTCGCGGGCGAAGGCGAGCGGGTCGGCGGCGTCGAGCGCCGCGCAGTCTTCACGGGTGGTCGGTGTCGGCATCGGCGAAGGATAGCGCGGCGCCTTCAGGACGTTCCCGCACCAACTGATGAGGCGGCGCCGTTGCACACTGTGGTGCCCGCCGCGGCAGGACGCGGCGCACCGACCGTCCGACCGGAGCCCGCGATGACCTCCTTCTCGACCCTGCGCCGCGTCTGCGAGGCGCAGCCGCACGCCGAGCCCGAGCGCAAGTGGGGGAACGTCGACACCTTCCTGGTCCGTCGCAAGATGTTCGCGATCATCGTGCTCGATGCACGCGGCCGACCCGTCGACCTGTGGTTCAAGGCCGATGCCGGGCGCTTCCTCGAGCTGACCGACCGGCCCGGCATCCGGCCGGCGCCGTACCTCGCACGGGCCGGCTGGGTCGCGATCGACGACCCGACGCGCTTCGCGCTCGCCGAGCTGCGCCCGCTCATCGAGCGCTCGCACCGGCTGGTGGTCGCCGGCCTGCCGATGAAGGTGCAGCGCGCGCTCGGCTTCGAGCCGATGCACAAGCCCCCGGCCCGCACCGCGCGCATCGTCGGCGCTGGCGCCGTGCCGGGCGCGTCCGGCCTCGCGAGCACGCCCAAGCTGGTCAGCCATCGCGGCTGAGCCCGGGCGCGCCGCCCGATCCGGGGGACAATCCCCGTCCCGCAGACCCGCGCCTTCGATCCGAGACCGCCATGACCCATGACGAGCAGCACGCGATCCTCGCGATCGCGCTGATGGCCGCGTTCGCCGACGGCAGCAAGTCCGACCTCGAGCGCGACGAGGTCCGGCGCATCGTCGACGCGCTCGCTGCGGCCGGCGAGCCGAACCTGCCGGCCCTCTACCAGCAGGTGCTGCTCAAGACCGTGACGCCCGCATCGGCCGCCGCCCGGCTCGGCGCGCCCGAGCTGCGCCGCCTCGCCTACGAGATGGCGGTCGGCGTGTGCGACGCCGACGGCGCGCGCCGCGAGCCCGAGCGTCGCTTCCTCGCCGAGCTCCAGCAGCTGCTCGCGCTCGATCCGGTGGATGCGACCGACCTGGCCGAGCGGGCCGACGCGCTTGCCGACGCGCCGCTCGGTCGGCCGCTGCCGGCCGAGCTCGAGCCCGCGTCGGGCGTCGCGCTCGCGGGCCCGGCGCCGCTCGCGCCGGCGGCCGGGCCGGGCATGCTGCGCAGCGCGAGCCTGACCGAGCGCGAGCTCGACGACCTGGTGACCCATTCGGCGATCCTGAACGGCGCGCTGGAGCTGCTGCCGGAGTCGGTGTCGACGATGGCGATCATCCCGCTGCAGATGAAGCTGGTGTACCGGATCGGCAAGGCCTACGGCTACGAGCTCGACACCGGTCACGTGCGCGAGTTCCTCGCCGCCGCCGGCGTGGGGCTGAGCTCGCAGTACCTCGAGCATGCCGCGACGCGGCTGGTCGGCGGGCTGCTGGGCGCGGTCGGCGGCCGGCTGCTCGGCGGACTCGGCCGCCAGGCCACGAGCTCGGCGATGGCGTTCGCGAGCACCTGGGCGCTCGGGCAGGTTGCGCGCCGCCACTACGCGAGCGGCCGGACGCTCGACGCCGCGTCGCTCAGGAACGCGTTCGCAGGGCTGCTCCAGGACGCGCGCGCGCTGCAGTCGACGCTCGTGCCGCAGATCGAGGCGCGTGCCCGCACGCTCGACGCCCGGCAGGTGCTGCGCGCGATAGGCGGCTGAGCGGGCCGGGCGCCTGCCCTGTCCTCGACAGACGTCGTATCGGTGCCTAAGCCTGACCCGCTTGGCCGGTGCCGGATGGATGATGAGGGGTCGCCGGCGCCCTGACCGTATACCATTGAGCCCTTCTCCACGGCACACTTCCGCATCGATGTCGTTCGATCGACTGATCAGGCTCGTCGCCGTCCTCGCCGTTCTGGCCTTCAGTCTGCCCGCCGCCGGCCCGGCACATGCCGCCCGGCTCGGTGCGATGTCCGTCCTGTCCGAGCGCGGTCAGCCGTTCCGCGCCGAGGTCGACGTCGAAGACGCCGCGGATGCGGTCTCTGCCGAGCCCGCCATCGTGTCCGCCGAGACCTACCGCGACCTCGGCCTGACCCTGCCCGCGTCGCTGCGCGGCGCGCGCGTCACGATGGCGCGTCGCGACTCCGACGGGCGCCCGGTGGTCCGCATCCAGGGGGCCGTCCCGACCGAGGGCTCCGAGCTGATCGTCGTGATGTCGCTCGGCACCTCTGCCGGCCGTCACCTGCGCAGCTACCGGCTCGATCTCGACGCGCCCGTCACGGGTGGTGCGCCCCGCGCGGCCGCGCCGCCGCCGACGGATCCGCCCCCCCTGCCGGAGCGCGCGATCCCCAGTGCCGTGGCGATGCCGCCACTGACCCTCACCCCCGACCCGGCCCTCATGGAGCCGCCGCGCGACGTGCCGCGCGTCGAGGCGCTGCCGCCGCCCGCCGCGGTCGCGTTGCCGTCGTCGTCCCCGACGCCGGCGTCGCCGGTAGCCGCGGCGCCCCGACCCGCGGCACCGGCCGCACGGAGCCCCGAGCCGACGCGCGCCCAGCCGGCGACCGTCACCCTCGCGCAAGGCGACACCGCCGCGTCGATCGCGAACCGGATCCGTCCGGCCGACGTCACCGAGGCGCAGGCGGTGATGGCGCTGCATCGGAACAACCCGTCGGCCTTCGCCGGCAGCGTGTACCGGCCCCGCGTCGGCGCCACGCTGCGCCTGCCCGATGCCGAGCAGATGCGCGCGCTGCCGCCGGGGATCGCCGAGGAGGCGCGGCGCGCGCAGGCCCGGGCGCCGGCCGCGGACTCGCGCCCGGTGGTGACCGCCGAGCGCGGCGGCGACCGGCTCTCGCTGACGGCGGGCGGCACCGGCCGCGGCAAGCAGCCCGATGCGAGCGGCGGCGGCGCCAACCGGGCCCTTGCCCTCGACGCCGCGATGTCCGAGGCGCGTTCGCGGGTCCAGCAGCTCGAGTCGATCGTGCAGGGCCTGAACAAGCTGATCGAGGAGCGCGACAGGCAGATCGCCGCGATCTCGGGGCAACTCAAGGTGGCCGGCGCGGCGGTCGCGCCGGCTGCAGTCCCGGCCTCGGCGCAGGGCATGCCCGTGCCCGTGCCCGTGCCTGTGCCTGTGCCTGTGCCTGTGCCTGTGCCTGTGCCTGTGCCTGTGCCCGCGGCCGACGCCCAGTCGCCGGTGGCCCGGGCCGCAGCCCCGTCGGACGCGATGCCACCGCTCGGTGCGGCGGCCGCGACGATGCTGCCCACGCCGACGCGGCGCGTGGCGCCGCCGCCCGAGCCCGAGCCGTGGTACATGGACCCGATGGTGCTCGGCGCGGTCGGCGTGGTCGTGCTGCTGCTGGGCTTTCTGGTGATGCGCCGACGCAGTGCCGGCAGGGGTCGCAAGCGTGCCAGTACCGGCCGCTACGCCGACGAGCGCTGATGCCGTGAGGTAAACCTACTGCGCGTCCCGATCCGGCGCCTGTGGTGCTCGCCGTACTCACGTACGGCTGCGCTCCTCGGCGCCGGCTCGGGCCTGCTCGCTACGGTTTCTTCACGGCTTCGGGAGCGTGGGTCGGAAGGCAGCGGGGCGCAACGAGGGCGTGATCGCGATCCGGACCGTCGTCCGGGCTGTCGCTCAGGCGACCCCTCGCGCCGCGCCGCCCCAGGTGTCGTCGGGCACGCCGATCAGGCCCGCGGCGGCCACCGCCGGATGCGTGGTGAGCACGTCCTCGACCTCGCGCGGTCACCGGTGTGCAGCCAGCCGTGCCGGAAGGCCTGCGCGGTCTCCTCGGGACGGTTCCAGTAGCCGGCCATCACCAGCGGGCCGCGCACGCAGATCTCGCCGACCTCGCCGTCGGGCACCTCGGTACCGGCCTCGTCGAGCAGCGCGACCTGGATCGGCCCGATCGGCACGCCGCAGGAGGCGAGGCGCTCCGGGCGACCGACCGGGTCGTGACCGGCGGCGCGGGCGGGCGCGAGTCGGCGTCGGCGAGCAGGTCGGGGGCCAGCTCGGAGGCCCCGAGCGCCAGCAGCCTCAGGCCGGGGGCCCGCACGGCGAGCAGGCGCGCGCGCTCGCCGTGCGCCGCCGGGTCGAAGACCAGCGTGACGATGCCGCCGTCCGACAGGATGTACGCATGGTCGTCGGCCGAGCCGAGCGGATGCATCGCGGTCGAACGTACGCCCATCGTGTTGGCCGCCGCGGTCACCAGGTAGGCCGTCGACGCGGTTGTCCGACAGCGTGGCCACCGCGTCGCCGCGCGCCAGGCCCCGCGCCTCCAGCGCCTGCACGATGCCCGAGAGCCGCGCGCCGAACTGCCGGTAGGTCAGCACCGTGTCGTCGTCGACGAAGGCGATGCGGTCGCCGCCGCGCTCGATCGCGCGCCGGAACAGGTGGCCGACGGTGCAGCCGTCGTACAGGTCGGGGTGGGGCATCGCATGGGCTCGTCGGCTCGAACGGGGGTTCGCGCCGAGGGTGAGCCAGGTCGCGTGTGTTTCAGGCCGCGGGCGGTGCCCGGTCCCCGGCTCCGAGGTCGCGCTGCATGATCACCGTGTCGAGCCAGCGATCGAACTTCCAGCCGGTCGAGCGCATCGTGCCTGCGAAGCGAAAGCCCCCGCCCGCGTGCAGCGCGATCGAGCCGGTGTTCGCGCTGTCGCCGATGATCGCCAGCATCTGCCGGCAGCCGGCGCGCTCGCAGCGCACCACCAGCTCGCTCAGCAGCGCGCGCCCGACGCCGCGGCCGCGCGCGTCGTGGGCGATGTAGATCGAGTTCTCGACGGTGAAGCGGTAGGCCGGGCGCATGCGAAAGAAGTTCGCATAGGCATAGCCCAGCACGCGGCCCTCGGCCTCGGCCACCAGCCACGGGAAGCCGTTCTTCAGCACATCGGCGCGGCGCCCGCGCATCTCGTCGACCGCCGGCGGCTCGAGCTCGAAGGAGCCGGTGCCGTGGCGCACGTGGTGGGCATAGATCGCCTGGATCGCGACGAGGTCGTCGTCGCGGCTGTCGCGAAGGGTCGGGGCGTTCATGGCGGGAAGTCTAGTGGATGGGCAGTGGGGGCGATGTTGGGCGGTGCGGGGCGCTGCGGTTCGGGCCCCGGACGTCGGTCGTCGGACGCCGGACCGCGGGGCGTCCTGCGGCGGGGCTGGCGCCGGTGTGTCAGCATCCGGACGTTCCCTCACCGTGGATCCGAGCATGCGCGTCTCGCCCGTCGCCTCCGCCATCGCCCTCCTCTTCACCCTCGCCATCCCGTTCGCCTGCGCCGCCTTCGCGGCCACCCCCACTCCCCAGCCGCTGCCGCGTACCGGCTCATGCCCCAGCGGCTATTCGTCGAGCGGCGACTACTGCACGCCCGGGTCCTCCGCCCGCTTCGCCGTGCCCCGCAACGGCGGCTCCTGCCCGAGCGGCTACTCGTCCAGCGGCGACTACTGCCTCGCGTCCTCCGATTCGTCGAAGCTCGCAGTGCCCCGGACCGGCTCGTGCCCGTCCGGGTACTCCAGCAGCGGCGCCCACTGCCTGTCCTCCCGATGAGCCTGACCTCCTGATGAGTGCCGACATCTCCGTGCCGAGAAGCGGCAGCAGGTGTATGCCTTCGAGGTCATCGTGCCCGTCATCGACCCCCAGGCCTGGAGGCTGCCACCGGTGCGCCAGCGCGTCGGTGGCGTCATCGCAGTGACGAGATCGTCGCGAGGCTGACCGTCTACGATCATTGCCGGCTGCACTCGATGTTCAGCGCAGTTGGCGCAATGTACTGCTGCGTGAAGTGTCGCCTCTGCTGCAGGAGAGATGCAGCGCGACTTCCTAGACGAATGGGGTGGGGTCGACCCTAGATAGGGTCGACCCTGACTTGTTTTGCAGAAGTTGGTGGGATTACTGTACGGGTAGATGTGAACTCGCCCGCGCCGAGGTGGGCGTGGGCGCATCAAATCGGCTCATCTAACAAACGTAAGGAAATCAAAATGGTAGCGCGAGTAGGGGTGCCAACTGACCTTGCCCCCGATACCCGGCTCCCATAACCGAGCCCTTAAGCGGCCTGCCGTTGCTGATCGGCAAGCCATTTACGTTCGAACTGCATCGGGCTGAGGTAGCCCAGCGTCGAGTGCAGCCGCCGATGATTGTAGAAGG
>JAPLQE010000033.1 GCA_026399835.1 Burkholderiales bacterium
GGCGAGGACGGCGGCTACGTGCCCTGCGTGCACACCGTCGGCGCGCCGCTCGAGGCCGGCCAGAAGGACGTGGCCTGGCCTTGCAACAAGACCAAGTACATCGTCCACTACCCCGAGACCCGCGAGATCTGGTCGTACGGCTCGGGCTACGGCGGCAACGCGCTGCTCGGCAAGAAGTGCTTCGCGCTGCGCATCGCGTCGAACATGGGCCGCCAGGACGTCGCCGCCGGCGGCATCGGCTGGCTCGCCGAGCACATGCTGATCCTGGGCGTGACCTCGCCCGAGGGCCGCAAGTACCACGTCGCGGCGGCGTTCCCGTCGGCCTGCGGCAAGACCAACTTCGCGATGCTGATCCCGCCCGCGGGCCTGGCCGGCTGGAAGGTCACCACCATCGGCGACGACATCGCCTGGATCAAGCCGAACGCCGACGGCCGGCTCTATGCGATCAACCCCGAGGCCGGCTACTTCGGCGTGGCCCCGGGCACGAACGAGAAGACCAACTTCAACTGCATGGCGTCGCTGAAGTCGAAGGTGATCTTCACGAACGTCGCGCTGACCGACGACGGCGACGTCTGGTGGGAAGGCATGACCAAGGAGGCGCCCGCGCACCTGGTCGACTGGCAGGGCAAGGACTGGACGCCCGAGGACGGCCGCGCCGGCCGCAAGGCCGCGCACCCGAACGCGCGCTTCACGGTCGCCGCCTCGCAGAATCCGGTCATCGACCCGGCTTGGGATGATCCGCGCGGCGTGCCGATCGACGCGTTCATCTTCGGTGGCCGCCGCTCGACCACCGTGCCGCTGGTGACCGAGGCCCGCAACTGGGTCGAGGGCGTCTACATGGCCGCGACCATGGGCTCCGAGACCACCGCCGCGCAGGCCGGCGCGCAGGGCATCGTGCGTCGCGACCCGTTCGCGATGCTGCCCTTCTGCGGCTACAACATGGCGGACTACTTCCGCCACTGGCTCGACCTCGGCCACAGGCTGCAGGCCGCCAAGGCGACGCTCCCGGCGATCTTCTGCGTGAACTGGTTCCGCACCGACGAGCAGGGCAAGTTCGTGTGGCCCGGCTACAGCGAGAACATGCGCGTGCTGCAGTGGATGATCGGCCGCCTCGAGGGCAAGGCCGGCGGCAGCGAGCATGTGTTCGGCACCAGCCCGCGCTACGAGGACCTCGACTGGCGCGGCCTGGAGTTCGGTCGCGGCGACTTCGACAAGATCACCGCGATCGACAAGGGCCAGTGGACGCGCGAGTTCGAGCTGCACGAGGAGCTGTTCAAGATGCTCGCTCAGGGTCTCCCGCACCACCTGCCGGAGACGAAGGCGGCGCTGGAGAAGCGGCTGGCGGCCTGAGGGCCGCGCGACCCCCCCCACCATGTACCTGCCCGCCCATTTCGCCGAGACCCGGCGCGACGAGCTCCACCGCATCGTGCGCGCCCATCCGCTCGGCATGCTGGTCACCCATTCCGCCCGCGGGCTGGATGCCGACCACATCCCCTTCGAGCTCGATGCGACGCGCGGCGAGTTCGGCACCCTGACCGCCCATGTGGCGCGCGCCAATCCGCTGTGGACGCAGATCCCGGACGGCACGCCGGTGATGGTGGTGTTCCGCGGGGTGCAGGGCTATGTGTCGCCCAACTGGTATCCGAGCAAGCACGAGACCCACCAGCAGGTGCCGACCTGGAACTACGAGGTGGTGCACGTCCACGGCGTGCTGCGCATCGTCGAGGACGAGAAGTTCCTGCGCGGCGTGCTGGGGCGGCTCACGCGCAAGCACGAGTCGACCGAGCCCAAGCCCTGGAAGATGGCCGATGCGCCGCGCGACTACATGGAGCGGATGCTGACGATGATCGGCGGCATCGAGGTCGAGGTGCTGCGCGTCGAGGGCAAGCGCAAGCTCAGCCAGAATCGCGAGGCGCGCGACGTCGACGGCGTCGTGCAGGCGCTGCAGGCGCGCGGCGACGAGGACCTGTCGTCGGCGGTGACCGCGGCGCGGTCCTGAGGGCGCCGCGGCGCCCCGGGCGGGCTACCGCGGGGTCGGCGCGCCCTGGGTGCGGGCCGGTGCCTGTCCGATCAGCCTGACCATCGCCACGTAGCCGAGGCTGTTGGCGAGTGCGGCCGGCATCACGCCCTGCCGGTCGCCGATCCGCGTGTCCGCCCCCGCCTCGAGCAGCGCACGCACGCAGGCTTCGTGACGCGGGCCGCCGTCGCCGAGCACGATCGCCTCGATCAGCGCGGTCCAGTGCAGCGAGTTGATGTGATCGAGCGGCGCGCCTGCGGCGATGAGGCGGCGCACCACGCCGTCGTGACCGAGGTGGGCGGCGGCGATCAGCGCGGTCCCGTCCCAGCGGCTGGTGACGAGCTTCGCGCTCGCGCCGAGCGACAGCAGCAGCGCGAGCGTCGGCTCGTCGTCGGCGACGGCGGCGATGGTGACCGCGTCGTAGCGGTCGGCGTCGAGCGCGGCGGTGTCCGCGCCGGCGGCGACGAGCGCGCGGATCGCGTCGGGCTTCGCCGCGAAGGTGGCGACGTGCAGCGGCGTGCGGCCGTTGCCGTCGCGGGCCTCGAGGCCCCGGCGGTCGGTGGCGGCCAGGCGCGTGACCGCAGCGGCGTCGCCGCGGTGGGCGGCGGCGTGCAGGCCGGTGTAGGCGGCGGCTTCGGCGGGGGACGGGGCGGTCTGGGCGCTCGCGTCGAGCGGCGCGGCGAGTGCGAGCGCGAAAAGCAGGCCGAGCAGGGTGGCGCGCGCGGGGGCCGAGGACGCGGTGCGTGTCGGTCGGGTCATGTCCGGGGTCATCGCGGCGTGGCGGGGCGGCCTACTGCTGCCCCTGCACCCTGCGCTCCGTCGACAGCGCCTCCCGCCGCTCGGTCTTCGGCGTCCTCGGCGCGATGTCGAACACCACGCGGCGGATCCGTCCCTCGAACTCGAAGGGCGGCGCGTAGTCGTGGCAGACCGGCGCCGTCGAGCGCCCCACGTCCATGCCGGTCGACGACACCATCGCGGCCATCTCGGGGATGGCCACCGAGCCGACCTCCACGCCGTCGAGCAGCAGCGTCGCGGTGCCGGACTTGCCGTCGCGCGCCATCCGCAGGCCGACGGTGCACGGGCCCGAGGGCAGCTCGGCGTCCGAGACCACGTGGGTGTGCGCGTGGAAGTGGTTGTAGTCGAAGACCAGCCGGCGCTCGCGCACGTACAGCGCGAAGCCGCCATTGGAGCTGCCGCGCGCGACGATCGCGCCGTTGCGGCCGTCGCCGAGCTCGATGTCGGCGGTGAGCACGAAGGGCCGCGCGCCGGTCGACGGCGCGACGTCGGCGTTGTAGCGCGAGACCGGCGGGTACAGCGTCCATCGGTCGCGCCGCGCCGCGCCGCCCTCGCGCGCCTGCGCGGAGCGGAACAGCTCGGCGCCCCGGCGGTCGTCGAGCGGCAGCACGCCGTGGCGTCCGGCCTCCTCCCACCACAGCCCGACGAGCGTGCGCAGCCGCTCGGGATGGACGGCCGCGAGGTCGTTCGCCTCGGACGCGTCGACGTCCGAGTGGTAGAGCTCCCAGGGCTCGGCGTCGTAGTCGGTGCCGGGCTTGTGGAAGCAGACTGCCTTCCAGCCCTCGTGCCAGAGGCCGCGGTGGCCGAACATCTCGAAGTACTGCGTGCGCTTGCGCGTGGGCACGCCGGCCGCGTCGTCGGCCAGCGCGTAGGCCATCGAGGTGCCGTGCATGGGCTGCTGCGGCACGCCGCCGACCTCGGCGGGCGCCTGCAGGCCGAGGATCTCGAGCACCGTGGGCGCCACGTCGACGACATGGTGGAACTGGCGGCGCAGGCCGCCCGCGTCCTTCACGCGCGCCGGCCAGTGGACGACGAAGGGATCGCGCACGCCGCCGGCGTGGGTGTTCTGCTTGTAGCGCTTCAACGGCGTGTTGCCGCACATCGCCCAGCCCCACGGGTAGTTGGTGTGGCTGTCTGCGGTGCCGATCAGGTCGAGCCGCTCGACGGCCCGGTCGACATCCTGCTTCATGCCGTTGAAGTACATCATCTCGTCGAGGATGCCGGTGCGCCCGCCCTCCTGGCTCGCGCCGTTGTCGCTCATCACCACCAGCAGCGTGTTGTCGAGCTGCCCCATCTCGCGCAGCGCGTCGACGTAGCGGCCGAGGTGCTCGTCGGTGTGCTCGAGGAAGGCGGCGAAGGCCTCCATCAGCCGCGCGGCGAAGCGGCGCTCGTTGTCGGTGAGCTCGTTCCACGCGGGCACGCCGGGGTTGGGCGGGGGCAGCACGGTATCGGGCGGCACCACGCCCATCGCCTTCTGACGCTCGAACCAGTGCTCGCGCATGACGTCCCAGCCGGCGTCGAACCGCCCGCGCCAGCGCTGGAGGTACGCATCGGGCGCCTGGTGCGGCGCATGGCACGCGCCGAACGCGAGGTAGGTGAAGAACGGCCGATCCGGCGCGGCCGACACATGGTCGGATGCGTACGCGATCGCGCGGTCGACCAGATCCTCGGTCAGGTGGTAGCCGTCCTCGGCGCGCTTCGGCGCGTCGACGTAATGGTTGTCCTGCACCAGTTCGGGCCGGAACTGGTCGGTCTCGCCCTGCAGGAAGCCGTAGAACCGGTCGAAGCCGCGGCCGAGCGGCCAGTTGCGGAACGGGCCCGCGGGGCCGGCCTCGTGCATCGGCGCGAGGTGCCACTTGCCGACCATGAAGGTGCCGTAGCCCTGCGCGCGCAGCACCTCCGCGAGCGTCGCGGCGCTCCTGGGGATCGCGCCGCGCATGTTCGGGAAGCCGGTGTCGAAGTTGGAGATCGCGCGCATGCCCACCGCATGGTGGTTGCGCCCGGTCAGCAAGCAGGCGCGGGTGGGCGAGCACAGCGCCGTGGTGTGGAAGTTGGTGAAGCGCAGGCCCGCGGCGGCGAGCGCGTCGATGCGCGGCGTGGCGAGCGTCGAGCCGTAGCAGCCCCACTGCGCGAAGCCCACGTCGTCGAACACCACGACCACCACGTTCGGCGCGCCCGCGGCGGGCCGCGGCTCGGGCGGCCACCAGGGCTCGGACTCGGCGGCGGTGCGGCCGATGCGGCCCTGGAAGGATTCTTGGGACATGCGGCGCTCCTCGTTCAAGACCCCGGCCCGCGCGCCGCGCGGCGCCGGATCACTCGGGCTTGACGCCCGCCACGTCGATCAGCTGCTTCCAGCTCACCAGGTCGCTCTGGATCAGCTTCTCGAACTCGGCGACCGACAGCGGCTTGGGTGCCGGGCCGTTCTGCTTCTGATCGAAGAACTCGGCGACTTCGGGCAGGACCATCCACCGGTTGAGCGTGGCGTTCATGCGGTCGACGATCTCGCGCGGCAGTGCCTTCGGTCCGAACAGGCCGTACCAGGGGAACGCATCGAGCTTGAAGCCCTGCTCGATCACCGTCGGAGTGTCCTTGAGCTGCGGCAGCCGCTCGCCCGACAGCGTGCCGATCGCCCGCATGCGGCCCGAGCGCAGGTGGGGCAGCGGCGAGGCGGCGTCGATGGTCGCGATCGGCATCACGCCGGAGATCACGTCGGGCGGGATCTGCGCGACGGTCTTGTACGGCACGTGGACCAGCTTCATGCCCGACTGCGCCTTGATCGACTCCATCACCAGGTGACCGCCCGAGCCGATGCCCCAGGACGCGTACGACAGGTCGTTGCGCGTCCTGGCGTACTCGACGAGCTCGCGCATGTTCTTCACCGGCAGTGTCGGGTTGACCACCACCATGTTCCCGCCGCCGCCGCCGATGCGTGCGATCGGCACGATGTCGTTGAGCGGGTCCACCGGCGGCTTGAGCATCAGCAGCTTGTTGGCGACGGTGGCCGCGGTGAACGAGACCAGCAGCGTGAAGCCGTCGGGCGCGGCGCGCGCGACTTCCTGCGTGGCCAGCAGGCCGTTGGCGCCGGGCTTGTTGTCGACGATGACGCTGGTGCCGAGTTCCTTGGACAGCCACTCGGCCATGAAGCGGCCGAAGATGTCGGCGCCGCCGCCTGCGCCGCTGGGCAGCACGATTCGGATGGGCTTGCCGGCGGGCCAGGCCTGCGCGCGGGCGGCGCCCGCGGCGGCGAGGGTGGCTGCGGCGCCGGCAGCCTTGAGCAGCGTGCGGCGGGTGGCGGGAAGGGCGGGACGGCGGGGAAGGGGCGAGGTCATCGGACAGGGCTCCTCTTGTCGTGGACGCGCGGCGTGCGCCGGTTCAGTCTCAGTCGGGGGTGATGCCCAGGCGTCGCACCAGCGGCGCCCAGCGTTCGGTCTCCGTGCGGATCGTACGGCCGAAGTCTTCGGCCGTGCCGCCGGGCAGGGTCTGTCCGAGCTGCACGACCAGCCGCTCGCGCACCTCGGCGCTCTCCAGGGCGCGAGACAGCTCCGCGTGCAGCCGCGCGACGATCGGCGCAGGCGTGCCCGCCGGCAGCATCAGCCCCGAGAAGGCCGCGGCCTCGAGCTTCGGGAAGCCGAGCTCGCGCACCGTGGGCACGTCGGGCAGCGTCGACAGGCGCGTCGGATGCGTGACCGCCAGCGCGCGCAGCTGCCCGGCGCGCAGCGGCTGCAGCGAGGTCGAGGCCGGATCGACGATCACCGGCACCTGGCCGCCGATCGCGTCCTGCAGGGCCGGGCCGCTGCCCTTGTAGGGCACGTGGACGAAGCGGGTGCCGTACTCGGCGTTGGCGAGCTGGCCGGTCAGGTGCATCAGCGTGCCGATGCCCGGCGAGGCATACGGGATCTCGCTGCGGCGTGCGGCGTCGATCAGCTCGGCGAAGCCGCGCCAGGGCTGCTTCGGATGCACCGAGACCACGAAACCCTGCGCGGACAGTGCGATCAGCGGCGCGAGGTCGCGCAGCGCGTCGTAGGGCAGCTTCGGATAGAGACCGGGGTTGGTGGCGATCGGAGCCGACACCAGCAGCAGCGTGTAGCCGTCGGGCCTGGCGCGCACCACCGCCTCGGTGCCGGTGACGGTGCCGCCGCCGGGGCGGTTCTCGACGAGCACCGACTGGCCGAGCGCGTCGCCCAGCGCCTTGCCCACCGTGCGCGCCATGATGTCGCTGATGCCGCCCGGCGCGAAGGGCACGACGAGGCGCAGCGGCCGCGACGGCCAGGCGTCCTGCGCGCGCACGACCCCGGGCGCCAGGGCGGCGAGGGTCGTGGCGGACAGCCCGCGAAGCGCACGGCGCCTGCCGCGGGCCGCGTCGCCGACGCCCGACGACCGCTCGCGCAGGCAGCCGCCACGGCCGCCTGCGCCGGGCGGGCGCCGCGTGTCGTCGGTCATAAGGGGGGTCTCCTCCGGGCGGGCTCGCGCGCACTGCGCATCGGCTCGCCACTGCTCCTCGTCTGGCCGTATCCTATGTCGACCTGTTATGACAGGTCAATCGCCGCGAGCCGCAGTCGTGCGGCAGGGCGGTGCCTGGGCCGGGTCGTCGAGCTGTCGCACGTGATCGCGGGACCGACCTGAAGACGCCCGCGGGCGTGGCCGCACTGCTCGCGCTCGTGCGCGAGGCCGACGTCTTCATCGAGAACCACCGCCCGGGCGTGGCCGCACTGCTCGGGCTCGGGTACGACGCGGTGCGCGCGCTGAATCCGGGCGTGGTCTACGCGTCGATCTCGGGGTACGGGCAGGAAGGCGAATGGGGGCCGCGCGGCGCGTACGACCACGTGGTGCAGACCTTCACCGGGATGATGTCGCTGCAGGGCGAGGAGGGCGATCCGCCGATCAAGGTCGGCTTCCCGGTGATCGATGCCGCGGCCGGCATGGCGGCGGCGCAGGCGGTGCTCGCCGCGCTGCTGCGGCGCGCGCGTTCGGGCGAGGGCGCGTACCTCGACGTGTCGATGGTGCAGGCCGCCGTCCACCTGATGCGCTCGCCCGCGGTGCAGGCCGCGTTCGAGCAGCGCGACCGGCCGCGGCCGGGCAACCGCGGCTTCTCGGGCAGTCCGGGCGCGGCGACCTTCCGCTGCGCCGACGGCTGGATCGCGACCGCGGCGAACACGCCCGCGCAGTTCGCGATGCTGTGCCGCGCGCTGGGCATCGAGGATGTGCTGCACGATGCCGCGCTCGTCGACGTCGCGGCGCTCGCCGGCAGCGCGGGCTTCGTGGTGGCGCGCGACGCGGCGGCGCTGCATGCGCGGGTCGCCGCGGCGTTCGAGCGGCAGCACGCGGCGGCGCTCGAGACCTCGCTCGCGGCGCTCGGCGTGCCGGCCGCGCGCGTGCGCTCGCTGGCCGAGTTCATGGGCGAGTGGGCCGCCGGCGGACTCGCGAGCGCGCCGGTCACCGAGGTGGTCTACCCCGGGGGTGCGGTGCTCGACATCGGCACGGGGGCCAAGTGGGACCGCCGGGCGCCGCAGCCGCCGGCGCGTGCGCCGCGGCTCGGCGAGCACACCGCGGCCGTGGCCGGCGCGGGGCTCACTTCGGCGGGGTCGGCGGCGGCGGGCGCTGCGCGCTGAGCGTCACGCGCTCGACCGGGAAGCCGGCCTCGCGGGCGCGCCCGAGCAGCGACTCGAGCGTGTCCTGCGGCAGCACCGGCTCACGCGCAAGCACCCACAGGAATTCGCGGCGTGGCTCGCCGACCATGACCCAGCGGTAGGCCGGGTCGAGCGCGATCACCCAGTAGTCGCCGCGCCCGAAGGGCAGCCAGCGCAGCGCCGGGGGCAGGAAGCTGACGGTGAGCTTCGCGTTCGTGTCGTCCTGCGGGCGGGCCAGGCCTGCGGCCTCGTCGAGCGTGCCGGCCTGCGTGCGGCAGCGGTTCACCACGTCCACCGCGCCGTCGTCGCGCGGCGTGTAGGTGGCAGTGACCTCGGACGCGCACTGCGCCTGGAAGCGGTTCGGCAGGCGGGCGATCTCGTGCCAGGTGCCGGCGTAGCGCTGCAGCGCGACGCTCGGCACGGTGAGCAGGCGGTCGAGCTCGGCGGCGAGCGCTGCGGTGGCGGCGAGCGCCAGCGCCAGGGCGGCGGCCGCGGCCGCGGCGATTCGCCGGGGCGGGACCGGCGCTGTCGCTGGGGCGACCGGGGCGCGCGGATGCGCGGGCAGGGGAGCGGGCTCGGACGAGGTGTGCATGCGGCGAGTCTGCCATGCGGGTCGGGCGACCCGGGGCGTCGTCCCGTCCCGTCGATGCAGGCGGAACGGGCGGCGGGTCGGGGTCCTACGGGCGGCTGCGGCAGGGCCCGTTCAATGCCGCATCAGCAGCCACAGCTGCAGCGAGCGTGCGCGCACGACGCCCTCGGCATCGACGATCGCGGTGCCCGCATGCAGCTTGCGGCCGTCCTGCGCGATCGGCCAGCCGATCACCACGTAGCGCTCGCCCGCGCGCAGCGGCACGTCGATGCGTGCGGTGATGCGGCCGGTGATCATCTGTGCATCGTCCGGCAGCCGGTGGGTCCAGGCGAAGCCGGCGGGGCAGTCGAGCGCGGCCCAGGCGAGCGGGGCACCGACCGTGCCGTCCGGCTCGGCGAGCGCGGCGGGCGGCGACCAGTCGGTGGCCACCACGCCCGCATCGCCCACCGGCGAGGGGACGATCAGCAGGCCGTCCTCGCGGTCGATGCCGCAGCCGAAGCAGCGGCGGTAGGGATCGCCGGTGCGGCGGTGCGCGAGCATCCGGCCGATCGCGCCGACCGCGGCCGCGTACTCGAGCGAGGGCGCGGGCGGGACCTCGAGGGTGAACTCGGCGGCGCGGGCCTCGGCGAGCAGCGTGTCGCCGTCGACGAGGGCGAGGCCGCCGCCCTCGCGGGGCCGCAGCGACAGCATGGCGTCGAGCGGAGGCGGCGCGCGCAGCGTGACCTCGACCGAGCGCTCGCCGAGCCGCTCGGCGAGCAGGCCGCCGACGTAGCCGCCGTTGCCGGAGGCGGGAGGACCGTTGAAGCGGCTCGGAATCGTCAGCGCAGTCACGTCGGCGGGAGTCGGTCGGGTCGGGTGCGCGGGAGTATAGAGGCGGTCGGCCGGGCCGTGCCCGCCCGGCTCAGGCGGTCCGCAGTGCCGTGTCGATCGCGCGACTCACGGCCTCGAGCGCCGGGTCTTCGGGCTTGTCGCGGCGTCGTACGCGCACGAGCTCGCGCCGCAGCCCCGGGCGCAGCGGCCGGATCACCAGCCCACGGCGCGACGCGGCGGTGAGCAGCGCGTCGCCGGACAGCACCGCCGCGCCGAGCCCCGCCGCGACGACCTGCTTCATCGCCTCGATGTTGCCGACCTGCATGGCCGGGCGCGGCTCGATGCCGCCCGCGCGCAGCCAGTCGAGCGCGATCTCGTCCATCCGCGTGCCGCCCTCGATCACCAGCGGGTGGCGGGCGAACTGCGCCGGCGTGATCGTGCGCGGCGCGTCCTTCTCGGCGGGCGGCAGTACCGCGAACAGCGGGTCGCTGCGCAGCCGCTCGGCGAGCAGCTCGCGCTCGGGCACGGGTGCGACGATCACGCCGAGGTCGATGTCGTTGTCGATCAGCCGCCGGCGCATCTCGACGGCGGTGCCGACCGACAGCACGATCTCTAGGCCGCGGTGCGTGCGCCCGAGCCGGGCGAGCACCGGCGGCAGCAGGTAGGTCAGCACCGACACGCCGGTGCCGATGCGCACCCGCCCGAGCCAGCCATCTCGGTGGCGGCGGGCGGTGTCGGTCACCTGGCGCGCGCCCTCGAGCATGGCGCGTGCGTGCGAGAGCACCTCGATGCCTGCCGCCGATGCGTGCGCGCGCTTGCCGAGGCGCTCGACCAGGCGGATGCCGAGGCGCGTCTCGAGCTCGCGGATCTGCAGGCTCACCGCCGACTGGCTCAGGTGCAGGCGCTCGGCCGCCCGCGAGAAGCTGCCCAGCTCGACGACGGTGAGCAGCGCACGCAGCTGGTCGAGGCTCAGCTCGCGCATTGCGACGCCTTGTGATGAGGATTCCTCATCGTCCGGATGATAACAATCAACTGGACCGATCGATGCGGGGTACGCGAGTCTGCCTGGACCTGCACATGCCGCCTGCCCGCTTCGGCGCGGACGCTGTGCCGGCGAACCCGGGGAGTCGGTGATGGAAGCAGGCAAGGTGGTGCTGATGCCGGTGCGCCGCGGCACGGCTGCGGGGACGGCGGGATCGACGCGCACGAAGTGCTCGATCGTGATCGCGGTCGTCATGAAGCGGATGCGGGCCGCATGGCTCGCGTGGTGCGCCTGGCGGCGCGAGCGCGACGACCTGCGCGCGCTGTGCGCGCTCGACGACCGCACGCTGCGCGACCTCGGGCTGGGGCGCGACGATGTCGGCGCGCTCGTGCGTCGGCACGACACGCGCGGAGCCGATCGGCCCCGCGCGCAGCGGACTCAGAGCAGCTGGATCACGTAGCCGCCCGACTTCTCGTCGTGCTCGAGCGCCAGCAGGCCGCGGTCGCGAGCCTCCTCGAGCACCTCGTTGAACGAACGGAAGCCGTAGTAGCTCTCGGCGAAACCGGGCCGCCGGCGCTTGAGGGTCTGCTTGACCATCGAGCCCCAGATCTTGTCGTCGGCACCGCGCTCGGCCAGCAGGGCCTCGACGGTCTCGACGGCGAGCTCGACCGCCTCCTGGCGGCGCTCGGCCTCGCTGCGCTGGCGGCGCGGCTCGGGCTCGGTGGCGCGCTCGTCGGACCGGTCGTCGTCGCGGTGGCCGTCGTCGCCCGGCGTGTCGTCCACGTCGTCGGCCCGCGCCTCGACGGCGGGCTCGGTGCGGGGCTCGATGCGGGGCTCGACGACCGGTTCGGCCTCCTGCGCCTCGGGCGCGGGCGCAGCGGTCTTGCGGCGGCGCGGTGCGCGCTTCTTCGGTCCGTCGGCGACGGGTGCGGCCTCGGCCGCCGGCGCTCCGGCGGCCGCTGTCGCATCGGCCCCGAGCTGCGTCGCGGCGGCGTCGGTATCCGGTGCCTGCGCGGCGGCCGCCGCAGCGGCAGCCGCCTCGGCGACATCCTCCGCGAAGAAGTCCGCCGCGGTGACGGTGTCGCCGCCGATCGCTGCGGTCGTCGCCGTGCCGCGTGCGCGCGAGCGCCTCGGGCGTCGGCCCGGTGCGGCGGGCGCCGGTGCGTCGTCGGGCGCGCCGACCGCGTCGGCGTCTTGCGCGTCGGCCATCGCGGCGCCGTCGCCGGTCTCGCCGGGCAGCGTGTCGCCGGATGCCGCATCGGCGCCTTGCAGGGTGGCGTCGCGGGGCTCGGGCCCCCAGCGGCGCCACGGACCGCCGACCGACGGGACGTCCTCGCTCTCGTCGTGCGGCGGCGGCCGGACCGCGCCCTGCGCGCCTTGCGAGGCGGCCAGCGCGGCCGGGCCGGCCGGCACGCTGCGCAGCGGCTCGCGCTGGCCGTCGCGGTCCGGGCCGCGCCCGTTGCCGCGGCCGCCCCGGTTCGAATCGCCGCGACCGGAGTCGCCGCGACCGGAGTCGCCCCGACCCGAATCGCCGCGGCCGGAGTCACCTCGGCCCGATTCACCGCGCCCCGACTCGCCCCGACCCGCATCGCCGCGCGCCGCATCACCGCGCGCCGCATCACCGCGCCCCGGCTCCCGGTTCGCGTCGCGCCGTGCGGCGGTCTGTGCGCCGCGGCGGCGCTGCTCGCGCACCAGGTCGTCGTAGAAGATGAACTCGTCGCAGTTCGCGGTGAGGAGATCCGAGGTCGAGCCCTTCACGCCGACGCCGATCACGGTCTTGTTGTTCTCGCGCAGCTTGGAGACCAGCGGCGAGAAGTCCGAATCGCCGCTGATGATCACGAAGGTGTCGACGTGGGACTTGGTGTAGCAGAGGTCCAGCGCATCGACCACCATGCGGATGTCGGCCGAGTTCTTGCCCGACTGGCGCACGTGCGGGATCTCGATCAGCTCGAACGAGGCCTCGTGCATCTCGGCCTTGAACTCGCGGTAGCGGGCCCAGTCGCAGTAGGCCTTCTTGACGACGATGCTGCCCTTGAGCAGCAGGCGCTCGAGCACCTTGCGGATGTCGAACTTCTCGTACTTCGCGTCTCGGACGCCGAGCGCGACGTTCTCGAAGTCGCAGAAGACCGCCATGCTCGGCGTGTCGTCTTGTTTGGCCATCGGCCCTCCGGGGAATCTGTGCCGCCGCCCGCTCGAACAGCGCCCGGCCCGCTCAGCGGTCGCCGAGCATCGCGTCGATGCGCTTGAAGACCTTGCGTGCGTGGGCGAGCAGCTCGCCCTCGGTCGGATGGTCGACGGTCTCGACGCCGACGATCCGCTTGGCGAGCGCGGCGTGGTGCTTCGTCACGTGGTCGCGGAAGGCGATCTTCGCGGTGCCCGGGCCGGTGACCAGCACTTCCCGCGCGTCGCCGATCGCGGTCACGACCTCGTCGAAGTAGTGCGTGTCGTCGTTCGTGTGGCCGGAGCCGGGGGTGCCGGCGCGGTGGTGCACCTTCCGGTGGCCGCC
>JAPLQE010000012.1 GCA_026399835.1 Burkholderiales bacterium
GACCGCTGGCGATCGACCACATCGGACAGCGCGGCGTGCTCGATGGCGGGAACGTGAAGGTGAACGAGGCGAGCGAGGCCTGCTGGCAGCGCTGAGCGGTCGAGCGTGTCCGGGGGCGAGCACCGGGCGGGCGCGTCGGGGCACGTCGGCGTGCCGCGGCCCCCGCCGCGTTCAGGCCAGCCGCCGCCGGATCCGCTGCCCGATGCCGTCGACCACGGTCACGCACACCAGGATGCAGAGCAGGATCGCACCGACCTGCGGGTAGTCCATCAGCCGCAGCGAGCCCATCAGCTCGGTACCGATGCCACCGGCGCCGACCGCGCCCATCACCGTCGAGGCGCGGAAGTTGTATTCCCAGCGGTAGACGGTGGTGTCGGCCATCTGCGGGAGCACCTGAGGCAGCACCGCGTGCCAGATCACCTGCAGGCGTGAGCCGCCCGCGGCCCGCGCGGCCTCGATCGGACGCGCATCGGCATGCTCGATCGCCTCGGCGAAGAACTTGCCCACCATGCCGACCGAGTGCAGGGCGAGCGCGAGCACGCCGGGCAGCGCGCCGAAGCCCACGGCGGCCACGAACAGGATGCCCATGATCAGTTCGGGGATCGAGCGCAGCAGGTTGAGCAGGGTGCGCGCGGCCTGCTGCACGACGCGGTTCGGCGTGGTGTTGGGCGCGGCGAGCAGCGCCACCGGCAGCGCGAGCACCACCGAGAGCGCGGTGCCGGCCACGCTCATCGCGAGCGTATCGAGCAGCGGACGCATCCAGAAGCGCCAGCGGGCGAAGTCGGGCGGCAGCATCTCCGAGCCGATCTGCGCGAGCGCGGGCAGCCCATCGACCAGCCGATCGCGGTCGAAGGCGCCGGTGAACGCGAGCGCCACCCCGACGACCGCGAACAGCGCCACGGCCCTCGCCAGGGCCGCGCGCGTGGCCGCATCGCTGCCGGCCAGCAGCGCGTCGTGGCGCGGATCGGCCGCGGGCGCGGCGGCGTTCGACCGGATCGCGCTCACTGGAACTTCGCGAGGTCCAGGTTCAGCACCTTCGCCGTGTCGCGCAGCACGTCGTACGCGCGGTCGTCGGTGGCGGCGAAGCCCTCCGCACGGAAGCTCCTGAGCAGGTCCGGATCCTTCAGGTCGAGGAAGGCGCCGCGGATCTTCGCCTTGAGCTCGGGCGCGAGCTTCGATTGCATCGCCATCGGGTAGTTTGGGATCGCCTTCGTCTCGGCGAGCACGCGGACCTTCGTGCCGTCGATCTTGCCGGCCTTGACCAGCGAGTCGAAGATCGGCCGCGACAGCGCGCCCGCGTCCACCTTGCCGGTCTCCACCGAGCGGGCGACGGCATCGTGCGCACCGACGTAGACCGTCTTGTAGTCGGTGTTGGCGACCAGGCCGGCGTCCTGCAGCATCGCGCGCGGCACGAGGTGCGAGGAGGTGGAGGCCTGGTCGCCGTAGGCCACCGTGCGGCCCTTGAGCTCGGCGACCGTCTTCAGCGTCGACGCCGCCGGCACGATCACCACGCTCGTGTAGGTCGGCGAGCCGCGCGAGACCCCGACCGCGAACGCCTCGATGTCGGCCTTCGAGCGCGCGAGCACGTACGACAGCGGCCCGAAGTAGGCGACGTCGATGCGCCCGAAGCGGGTCGCCTCGATCATCGACGAGTAGTCGGTGGTGACGATCATCTCGACCGGCCTGCCGACCACGCGCTCGAGGTGCGCCTTCAGCGGCTGCGCGTTCTGGATGATCGTCGAGGCGTTCTCGTCGGGCAGCAGCGCGACGCGCAGCGTCTTCGGATCGGTGCCCTGCGCGCGGGCGACCCCGGGCAGCAGGCCGGCGAGCAGCGCGCCGGTGGTGAAGGTACGTCGATCCATCGTGAGGCTCCGGGTGGGGGCAGGTGGGGTCAGGCGACGGCCGACAGCGGGCCGGTGCCGTCGAAGGCGGGCCGCTCGCTCGGCGAGGCGGCGGGTTCGGTGCGGGCGGGGTCGATGGCGGGGTCGAGCCCCGGCCCGTAGATGGCCTGCAGCGCGCGCTCGTCGAGCGCGGACGGCGGGCCGTCGAAGACGATGCGGCCGGCGGACACGCCGATCACGCGGTCGGCGAAGCGGCGGGCCAGGTCGACCTGATGCAGGCTCACGACGACCGCGATGCCGGCGTCGCGGCAGATGTCGCGCAGCAGCTCGAGCACGCGCGCGGCGGTGGCCGGGTCGAGGCTGGCGACCGGCTCGTCCGCGATCAGCATCCGCGGCTGCTGCGCGAGCGCGCGGGCGATGCCCACGCGCTGCTGCTGGCCGCCCGAGAGCTGGTCGGCGCGGCGCAGCGCGGCATCGAGCAGCCCGACCCGGTCGAGCGCGTGCAGCGCGATGCGCCGGTCGGCGACCGACGCGGGCCACAGCGAGCGCAGGGTCGAGGCGAACGCGATCCGGCCGGTGAGCACGTTGCGCAGCACCGAGAGCCGCCCGATCAGCTGGTGCTGCTGGAAGACCATGCCGGTGCGGCGCCGGTGCAGCCGCCAGTCGGCCGTGCCGGCGAGCGGGCCGATGCCCTCGGCCCAGACGGTGCCCGCGCTCAGCGGCACCAGCCCGTTGAGACTGCGCAGCAGCGTCGACTTGCCCGCGCCGGACGGGCCGAGCAGCACGCAGAACGCTCCGGCGGCGAACCCGGTCGTCGTCCGCGCGAGTCCCACGGTGCCGTCCGGATAGACGACGGACGCGTCGTTCAGCCTGAGCAGCACCGTGCCGCCCGGATCGATCGGGGTTTCCATGGTTCGCAGCATGCGGGCCGAATATGTCAGATGTATTACCTAAGTCAATTCGTCACATTGATGAATTACGATTCGCAAATCATCGACCGAGAACGGATCAGCGTGCCCAAGATCGTCGTCACCTGCCGGACCTTCCCCGAGACCCTGGCGGCGCTGCGCGCGCACGGCGAGGTCCTCGCCAATGACGGCGACGCGCCGTGGCCCACCGCGCGGGTGCTCGACGCCTGCCGCGACGCCGACGCGCTGCTCGCCTTCATGCCCGACTCGGTGGACCGGGCCTTCCTCGCCGCCTGCCCGAAGCTGCGGGTCGTCGCCTGCGCGCTCAAGGGGTACGACAACTTCGACGTCGAGGCCTGCGCCGAGCGCGGCGTGTGGCTCACCATCGTTCCGGACCTGCTGACCGAGCCCACCGCCGAGCTCACCCTGGGCCTGATGATCGGACTCGGCCGCTTCGTGCTGCCCGGCGACGCCCGGGTCCGCGGCGGCGGCTTCGAGGGCTGGCGCCCGGTGCTCTACGGCCGCTCGATCGACGGCGCGCGGATCGGCGTGCTCGGCGGCGGCGCGGTCGGCCGGGCGATCGCACGCAAGCTCTCCGGCTTCGACTGCGAGACCCTCGTGCACGACCGCGAGCGCTCGGCGCCGCTGCCCGCGAACGCCCGGTGGGCGGCGCTCGACGAGACGGTCGCCACCGCCGACTTCGTCGTCGTCGCGCTGCCGCTCACCGCCGGCACGCGGCACCTGGTCGACGCCGCACTGATCGCCCGGATGCGCCCCGGCACGCTGCTGGTGAACCCCGGTCGGGGCTCGGTGGTCGATGAGCGCGCGGTTGCCGATGCCCTCGCGGACGGGCGGCTCGGCGGCTACGCGGCCGACGTCTTCGAGCTCGAGGACTGGGCCCTGCCCGATCGGCCCCGCGCCATCGACCCGCGCCTGCTCGCCGATCGCGACCGCACCCTCTTCACCCCGCACATCGGGTCGGCGGTGGCGTCGGTTCGACGCCGCATCGAGATGGATGCCGCGCTCAACCTCATCGAAGCCCTGCGGGGCGACAGGCCGCACGGTGCGATCGGGCGCTGAGGCACTGGACCTGCGCGAGGTCCGCGCCTTCGTCGCGGTCGTCGACGCGGGCAGCTTCCTCGCGGCCGCGCGGCGGCTGTCGGTGTCGCAGCCCACGGTGAGCCTGCAGGTGCAGCGGATGGAGGCGCAGCTCGGCGCGCCGCTCCTGGTGCGCGAGCGCAGCGGCTGCCGGCCGACGCCGGCGGGCGCGACCTTCCTGCCGCATGCGCGGCGGCTGCTCGATGCGGGCGAGCGCGCGCGCCGTGCGCTCGAAGGCGAACGGCTGACGCTCGGCGCGTCGTCCAACATCGGCGTCTATCACCTGCCCGACGTGCTCGCAGGCTGGGGCGACGCGGCGGCGGTCGATCGCATCGACCTGCAGGTCGCGCCGCACGCCGAGCTGCTCGAGTCGCTCGCCTCGGGCCGCATCGACCTCGCCTTGACCGAATGGTGGGACGGCCGCAGCGGCTACGACGCACAGCCCTGGCACCGCGAGCCGCTCGTCGCGATCGTGCCGCCCGGGCATGCGCTCGCCCGGGCGAGGTCGGTGACGCTCGAGCGGCTGTTCACCGAGCCGCTGATCGGAGGCGAAGGCGGCACCGGGACCGCCACCCTGCTGCGCGAGGCGTTCGGTGCACGCATCGCGATGCCGGCGCCCCGCCATGCGTTCGGCAGCACCGAGGGCGTCAAGCGCGCGGTGTCCGCGGGGCTCGGCGTCTCGCTGGTGCTGGCGCGCAGCTGCCGCGACGAGGTGGCGGCGGGGGCGCTGCACGCGCTGCGCGTGCGCGACGGCCCGCTGGTGAAGACCTTCCATGCGGTGGGCGTCGCGGGTGCAACGGGCGCCGGTCTGGCCGGCGCGCTGCTCGCGCGCCTGGCGAGGCTTCGCTCGGGCACCGCGCGAGCGGGCCGCACGGCCGGGCGTCCCGAGCACTGAGCGGCCCGCCGTTCGACCGGCGGCCGGCGCCTGTCCCGGCGCGCCCGGGTCACGGCGGCAGCGCTCCCGGTATGCTCGAGCTGCGCCGTCGCCTCCGGTGGCGCCCCGTCGGAGCGCCTTCGTGATCCAGCCCCCGCCCCCCCGCCGTCGCCGGTTCATCACCGCCTTCGTGGCCGGTGCGCTGACCGTCGCGGCCTGCGCGATCGCTCCCGCCCGCGCCCAGCAGCCCGCCGAGCCGCCGCTCGATGCCGGCCTGCGCGAGCGGGTGATCTCGGTCACCAAGCCCGGCTTCTGGGCGGCGACGCTGCAGGTCACCCTGTTCTCGCCGCCCGGCGACGGCCCGTTCCCGGTCGCGGTGATCAACCACGGCAAGGCCGCGGGCGACCCGCGCTGGCAGGGGCGTGCGCGGTTCCTGCTGCCCTCGCGGGCCCTCGTCGAGCGCGGATTCATGGTGGTGCTGCCGATGCGGCAGGGCTTCTGGAAGTCGACCGGCACCTACATGGGGGTCGGCTGCAACGTCGAGAGCAACGGACTGTCGCAGGCCGAGGACGTGGTCGCGGTGCTCGATCACCTTGCGACCCTGCCCGAGGCCGACGTCGCGCGCACGATCGTGCTCGGCCAGTCGCACGGCGGACTGACGACGCTGGCCTTCGGGACGCTGAACCGGCCCGGCGTGCTCGGCCTGGTGAACTTCGCCGGCGGGCTGCGCAACACCGACTGCGTCGCCTGGGAAGACGGGCTCGCGCGCACCTTCGCGGCCTACGGACGCCAGTCGCGCGTGCCCTCGCTCTGGTTCTACGGCGACAACGACAGCTACTGGAGCCGGCCCGTCTGGGAGGCGATGCACGCTGCCTACGCCGGCGCGGGCGGCCGCGCCTCGATGGTCGCCTTCGGCACCTTCGCGCCGGGCGACGCACACGCCATGTTCGGCAGCCGCGCGGGCCAGGCGATCTGGCTGCCGGAGTTCGACCGCTTTGCGGCAGGGCTCGGCCTGATGCCGGACAGGTCGGCCAGGCCTGCGGCGCCTGCTGCCCCGGCCACCTCGGCCGCGAAGTAGCGTCGGCATCGGCCAGGGCGGCCCGCCGGCCGCGGCCGGTGGCGTGTTGGTATGCTCCCGGCACTTCGACCGACGCAGGCCCGCCATGACCTACACCACCCTCGAGACGACGCTGCAACAGGGCGTCGCCGTCATCTGGCTGAACCGCCCCGATGTCCGCAACGCGATGAGCGCGCAGCTCATCGCCGAGCTGACCGATGCCGTGGGCGCCGCTGCCGAGGACGACGACGTGCGCGCGATCGTGCTCGCCGGCCGCGGCAAGGCGTTCTGCGCAGGCGCCGACCTGAACTGGATGAAGGAGGCGTCGGCGTACGGCCCCGCCGAGAACCGGGCCGACGCCGGCAAGCTCGCCGCGCTGCTGCGCACGATCGCCGAGGCGCCCAAGCCCACGGTCGCGCGCGTGCACGGCCCGGCCTTCGCCGGCGGCCTCGGCCTGGTCGCCGCCTGCGACATCGCGATCGCCTCGTACGACGCGAAGTTCTGCCTGACCGAGGTCCGCATCGGCCTGATCCCCGCGATGATCAGCCCCTACGTGATCCGCGCGATGGGCCCGCGCGCCGCGAGCCGCTGGTTCCTGAGCGCCGAGGTCTTCGACGGCGCCGAGGCCTACCGGATGGGCCTGGTGCAGGAGATCGCGCCGCCCGAAGAGCTCGACGCCGCGGTGAACACGATGCTCGGGCATCTGCTGCTGGGCGGCCCCGCAGCGCTGGCCGCGACCAAGCGGCTGATCCGCGAGGTGACCGGCCGCCCGGTGGACGACGCCCTGATGGCGGACACCGCAGGCCGCATCGCCACCGCGCGCGCGGGCGACGAGGGCCGCGAGGGCATCGCCTCGTTCCTCGAGAAGCGCAAGCCGGGCTGGCAGCCGCAGGGCTGAGCCCGTCGGCGGGTCGCCCGAGCGGACCTGCGACCACGCACGGGCCGACCGCGCTGGTGCACAAGGCCGAGGTCGACCGCTTCCCCGGATCGCTGGACCGCCTGCCGGTGCTGCTGCCCACCGCGCACTCGGCGCTGCGTCCGCGCCTGGACCGCTGGTTCGAGGCCCGCAGCCTGCGGCCGCGGATCGTCGGCGAGTTCGAGGACAGCGCGCTGCTGAGCGTCTTCGCGGCGCGCGGCATGGGCGTCTTCCCGGTGAGCAGCCTCGGCGCCGGCGACGTCGCGATGACCCGCGGGCTGCCGCTGCTCGGACGCAGCGACGAGGTGACCGACGAGATCCACGCGATCTGCTCGCGCCGCGGCCGGCACCATCCGCTGGTGACGCGCATCCTCGAGGCGGCGCGGCGCTGAGCCCGGGGGGGCGCAGGCCGGACGGGCCCGCCGCGCTCAGGTCGCCGCTCAGGTCGCCGCTCAGGTCGCCGCTCAGGTCGCCCCGGCCAGCGCCTGCGTCATCCGCTTCGGCAGCGCGCGGTCGATCACCAGCGTGCGCACGTCGGCCACGCTCAGGTAGCGCCCGCCCGAACCGTCGTGGCCCATCACCTTGAGCAGCACCGGCCACTCGCCGTCCATCAGATTGCGGTCGAGCGCGCGGCGCCGACCTTCGGCGCGCTCGAAGTTCGCGTCCATGTAGCGGCGGATCTGCGGCAGCGTCAGGCCGCGCTCCGACTGCCCCGAGCTGCCGATCTGCTCGCTCGCGAACTCGTCGAGCCGGGCGAGCTCGCGCTGGACCACGCGGCCGCCCGCATCGAGGATGCCCGAGCCCGCGCCGTGCTTGTCGAGCGGGCCATCGCGCAGGCCCGACAGGCGCAGGCCCTCGCGGGCCGTACGCGCCATGGCCAGCGGACCGAGGCCGTGCGCGATCAGCGCGATCGCCCAGATCGCCGCGGGCGGCAGCGACGGACTGCCTTCGCCGGAACGGGCGACCCGGGCCACCGTCGAGGCCACCTTGCCCAGCGGCTCGACGCCGTCGGCGAGCAGGCCTTCGGCGACGAGCGCGCGCAGGAACGGGCAGGGATTGCCCGACGAGACGGGAATCGAGGCGGGCTTGCGTGCGCGTGCCATGGGGGTGACCGGGAGAGGCGCGGGCCCGACGGGCCGCAGGCTCCCAGCCTACCCCAGTCGGGCGCCGCAACCCGGCAGAGAAGTCGTGAAGAAACCGTAGCGAGCAGGCCCGAGCCGGTGTCGAGGAGCGCAGCCGTACAGGTGTACGGCGAGCACCGCAGGCGCCGGATCGGGACGCGCAGTAGGCTTATTCACGACTTCAGGCGTCGACGGTCCCGAAGTCCAGCACCACGCGGCCCGACACGCGGCCGTCCCGCAGTTCCTCCATGCTGCGGCTCGCCTCGGCGGCCGGGCGCACCTCGATCGGCGGCGGCGCGAGCCGGCCGGTCTTGGCGAGCGCGACCACCTCGTGCAGCTCGCGCAGGCTGCCGACGTAGGAGCCGCGGATCGAGATGCCGCGCTGTGCGATCGGCGGCAGCGACATCGTCACCTCGCCGCCGAACAGCCCGCACAGCACGTAGTGCCCGCCCTTGCAGAGCGCGCCGGTGCCCAGCGTGGTCGTGGCCGGCATGCCGACGAAGTCGAGCACGCCCGCGAGCTGGTCGCCAGCCAGTGCCTTGAGCTGCGCCAGCGCGTCGGGCGCGCGGGTATCCAGCACCTGCGCGGCGCCCTGCTCGCGCGCCCGCTCGAGCTTCGCGGCGTCGACGTCGCAGGCCACGACGTTCTCGATGCCGCGTGCGCGCAGCATCGCGATGGCGCTCATGCCCAGGCCGCCGCAGCCGAGCACCGCCACCCAGTGGCGCGGCTTGAGCACCGGCAGCTTGGCGATCGCGCTGTGCACCGTCAGGCCCGAGCAGGCGAGCGTGGCCGCCCAGGCCTCGTCGACGCCGTCGGCCTCGACCAGGTACTTCGCGTCCGGTACCACCAGGTGGGTCGCGTAGGCGCCGGGCCGCACGATGCCCACGAAGCGCGCCGCCAGGCACAGGTGATCGTCGCCGTCGGCGCAGACCGCGCACTGCCCGCAGCCGATCCACGGGTAGACGATGCGCCGGTCGCCGACCTTCACGCCCTTCGCGTCGGGGCCGAGCGCGTCGACCACGCCGAAGGGCTCGTGCCCGGTGGTGAAGGGCGGCACGCAGCCGCGGTCCTTCACGTTGAAGCGCTTGCCGCCGCCGAGGTCGAAGTAGCCCTCCCAGATGTGCAGGTCGGAGTGGCACACGCCGGAGCGCACGATGCGCACCCGCACCTCGCTGCCCTGCGGCACCGGCGTCTCGCGCATGCGGACCTGCAGAGGCTTGCCGTGTTCGATGACGTCATAGCTGAGCATGGAGTCTCCGTGAGTCGTGCGGGCCGGCCTGCGGGCCCTGGAGCGCCTCGGACGGGCGCGCGGGGTGTGACTGTGACCGGGCGGGGCGGGACCGGCAAGCCGGCGTGTCGGCTTCAGGGGCCGAGGACCTGCGATGGCATCATGACGGCTCGACCGGAGCCCGCCTTGCACGTCGCCACCCTCACCCGCCCGGACGCCGCACCGACGCCGCGCTCCGTCCTGCGCGCCTACTTCCACGCCAAGGACGAGAACCGCCCGCAGGTCATGCGGCAGGCCTTCGCTCCGGACGCCACGCTCGACATCGTCAACCGCAGCGCATCGATCGCCTTTCCCGCGCGCACCGTGGGCCGCGAGGCGATCGCCGACGTGCTGGTGCGCGCGTTCGGCCGCACCTACGAGAACGTCAGGACCTTCTACCTCGGCGCCCCGCCGCCCGACGCGCAGCGCTTCTCGTGCGACTGGCTGGTGGCGATGTCAGACAAGGAGCACCGCTGCGCGCGCGTGGGCTGCGGCCGCTACGACTGGACCTTCGACACGCCGGGCAGCGGCCTGGCGAGCGGGCTGGTCATCACCATCGAGGCGATGCTCGTGCTCGCGCCTGCGCTGCTCGATGCGACACTCGAGGCGATCGACACGCTCGACTACCCGTGGACCACGGGTCCGGCCGCGGCCGCGGCGCTGCGGGTGCCGCCCGACCTCGCATCGGCGCTCGGGCCGGTGCTCGCCTGGCTCGAGCGTGAGGCCCCTGCCGGCTGACTGGTGCGCGGCGGCCAACGGACTGGCACTGCGGTTCGCCGCGCGACCGGGCTGAGCCGCGCCGGGCGGCGCGATTCCGCCGCGCACCCCGCCGGCTTGCCCTTCGCGCCGCGCGGCGCGACCATGTCCGCGAGACGACGACAGGCCGGCGCACGGCCGCCCCCGGAGACACGCATGGCATCGATCTTCACCCCCGAGCAGCAGGCCGCCTACGAGCGCGACGGCTACGTCCTCGTCCGGTCCCTGTTCGACGCCGACGAGACCGCGATGCTGCGGGCCGCGATCGAGCAGGACCCGGCGCTGCGCGCGAGCCTGTACGACCGCCGCGACGCCGAGGGCAAGTCGACGCGGATGGCCACCTGGAACCACCCGGGCGACAGCGTCTACGGCCTGGCTGCGCGTTCGCACCGCGTCGTCGACACGATGGAGGCGATGCTCGGCGGCGAGGTCTACCACTACCACTCGAAGCTCACCGCCAAGGAGCCCTACGACGGCGGCGCCTGGGAGTGGCACCAGGACTACGGCTACTGGTACCACAACGGCTGCCTGCTGCCGACGATGGCCTCGATGATGCTGGCGCTGGACCGCGCGACGAAGGAGAACGGCTGCCTGCAGGTGCTGCGCGGCTCGCACCTCGCGGGACGCGTCGACCATGGCGTGCTGCCGGGCGAGCAGGTCGGCGCCGACCCGAAGCGCGTCGGGCAGATGCTGAAGTCGATGGAACTCGTGCACGTGGAGATGGAGCCCGGCGACGGCCTCTTCTTCCACGCCAACGTGATGCACCGCTCCGACCAGAACCGGTCGCCGAACCGGCGCTGGACGGTGATCATGTGCTACAACGCGGCGCGCAACGACCCCTACCTCGAGCACCACCATCCGCAGTACACGCCGCTGTCGAAGGTGGAGGACGCCGCGGTGAAGGCCGCCGGCGTGACCTTCGCGGCCGAGGGCGCCGACGCGTTCCGCAAGACCTTCGCGAACCCGCCCGAGCTCAAGCGGCGAATGGACGTGGCCTGAGGCCGCGGCGCGGCGCTCAGCCGCGCACGAACAGCGTCTGCAGCGGCACCTCGCCGACCTGCCGGCTCCAGTGGCCGTGGACCGCGGCATCGAACGTGGCACCCTCGGGCAGCAGGTCGGCCGAGTAGAAGTGCTGGCCCGGGCCGAACACGCGCGAGCTGCCGTCCTGCAGGCCGATCTCCATGGCCCCGGCCAGGATGAACACCCACTGCGGCGTGGTGCTCACGTGGAAGGGGCTGCGAAAGCCCACCGGGCTCTCGCGCAGCTGCAGCCCGCCCGAGGGCATCAGCGCCGACAGCCTCGACTGCGGCGAGCCCTCGGCGAGCGGCACGGCCTCCTCTCGAAAGCGCGCGCGTCCGTCGGTGTCGGTGAACAGGACGACGCGGGTGAAGGTCGGCGTGGCGGTCATGGCGGGACTCGTGTCGGACGGTCGGCGGGGGACCCGAGCTTACCGCTCCGGGCGCATCAGCCGGGCAACGCTCTGCACACCGTCCGCACGGCGCCGGGCCTGCGGCCGAAGTCCACGACCAGCTCGAGCCGTCGATGCGTCGTGTGCGACGCGCCACCCAGGCGAAGTCGCAGGTGACGCGGCAGCTCCGAGGGGACCGGCCAGCACAGGCCGCTGATCGCGCCGATCTGGTCCTCGCCTTCGAAGCAGGACGCCCATTCGATCACTGGCATCTCGCTCGGCGCCGAATCGGGCAGGCCGTGCAGCCGGCGCGCGACCGCGTCCAGCCGGAGGGTGAACGACGGATGCTCGTACTCGATGACGCCCAGCGCCTCATCCGCGTCATGGCGCACGGGCGTCTCGTCGGCGGGCGCTGCGGACTCGGGCCGACCCGCATCGATCTCGACGCGCAGCACGTAGGCCCACAGACCCGCGCGCCACTCGCCGCCGCTCAGCTCCAGCCGCGCGACGGACGCGCCCTCGGCGCCGGCATCGATGATGACCATCGCGTGTCGGCACGGCGCACCGAGCCGCACCGCCTGCATCGCGCCGCGCACGGTCGGCAGGTCTTCGACGCGCATCCAGCTCAGCAGTTCGTCGAGCGCACCCCGCGTGATCCGGGGCGCGGCAGCGAGCCGCTGCGGCAGGCCGCCCGCGCGGACGATCTCCACCCAGCTGCCGCCTGCAGCTCCGGCGACCACCTGCACGAAGGTGCAGCCCGACGAGACGCCGGTGCTCATGCAGCGTGCATCCGCGCAGTGGGCGCGCCCGCGATCGGTAAGAAAATGGTCATAATCATCCGTCCTTGGCGCGATACTCGGTGTGCCGGTGCGCCCAGGGCTTCCAGTTGAAGCTTCGCCGTTCAGTCGTGCCGGATGATCTCAGGAACCTAAGCAGCACGATGTCGCCTATCAGACAGAGCCAGGCCGGTCCCGCCGACGCGTCGATCGAGCAGCACGAAGCGGCGGTTCGCGACGGATCCTGGTTCCGGAATCTGTCCGACCTCATGCAGGCACGAATGCTCGCGGCCGCGCGCGTGCGCCGCCTCGACGACGGCCAACGGGTGTTCGCGAGCGGGGAGGCTTCCGACGGGCTGTACTGCGTGATCGAGGGCACGGTGCGACTGACCGCGTCGCTGCGCAGCGGTCAGGAAGCGCTGCTCGGCGCCTTCGAGCCGGTGCAGTGGTTCGGCGAGGTGGCGCTGATCGACGGCGGCGGCCGCGCCTACGACGCGTGGGCCGACGGACCGACGCTGCTGCTGCAGGTGGCGCACGATCCGATGATCGCGATCCTCGACGCCACGCCCGGAGGCTGGCCCGCGGTGGCCGCGCTGCTCGCCCGCAGGACACGCTTCTCGTTCGGCGCCCTCGAGGAGCTGACGCGGCTCCCGGCGATCGGTCGCGTGGCATCACGGCTGCAGGCGATCGCCGAAGGCTACGGCGATCGCCTTCAGCCGCTGGGCACGGTGCGCGTGCAGCAGGACCAGCTCGCGGCGATGCTGGCGCTGTCGCGCCAGACGGTGAACCGTGCGCTCAAGCAACTCGAGGCGCAGGGTGCGATCCGGCTGACGCGGGGCGGCACCGAACTGCTCGACCTCGGACGCCTGCGCGACCTCGCGCAGTGGTGAGATCGCATCCCGCGGCACGGGGCCGTCGCAGCGCAGGCGCGCCGTCGCGGCCCTCTCAGGATTCGTAGCGCCGTCCGCGTTCGAGCAGTTCGGGCGTACCGATCGTCCGGTTGAGTCCGTCGAAGTCGAGCATGCGGTCGCGCCACGCGGCCGTGCCGCCTGCCTGCGCCAGGTCGGCGAAATAGCCCTGCAGCGTGCGGGCGACCACGCGCACCGTCGCGCCGGGGAAGATCGCGATCCGGAAGCCGCGTTCCTGCAGCGCCCGGGCGTGCTGCACCGGCGTCTTGCCGCCCTCGACCATGTTGGCGAGCAGCGGCACGCGCGCACCGAAGCGGGCGCAGGCCGCGTCCATCTGCTCGGGCGTGCGCAGCGCCTCGATGAACAGCGCGTCCACGCCGCACTCGAGATAGCGTTCGGCCCGCTCGAAGGCCGCCTCCACGCCCTCGACCGCGACCGCGTCGGTGCGGGCCATCACGAGCGTGCCGGCGTCGTGCCGCGCGTCGAGCGCGGCGCGCAGCTTGCCGCACATCTCCGCGACCGGCACCACGCCCTTGCCATCGAGGTGGCCGCAGCGCTTGGGGAACGACTGGTCCTCGATCTGGATCATCGCCGCACCCGCGCGCTCCAGGCCGCGCACGGTGCGCTGCACGTTGATCGCGTTGCCGAAGCCGGTGTCCGCGTCGACGATCACCGGCACCGATACGCGCTCGGCGATCTGCTCGAGCGTCTGCTGGACCTCGGTGAAGGTGGTCAGCCCGACGTCCGAGCGGCCGAGCCGCGTATACGCGATCGACGCGCCCGACAGGTACAGCGCCTGCAGGCCCGCCTGCTCGGCGAGCAGCGCGGTCAGCGCGTCGTAGACGCCCGGTGCGACCAGGATCTCGGGGCGGGCGAGGCGGTCCTTCAGCGACGGTGTGCGCTGCGCTGCGTTCATGTCGTCTCCATGTTCTCGAACGTGCGGGCGATCGTGCCTGCCGCGATCGCCCCACCGGCGATGGCGCTCAGCAGGCCGTTGCCCGACAGGTAGCCCCACACCGCGTTGCCGGACACGCCGCGCGCGGCGCCGCCGGCGGCGAGCAGGTTCGGCATCGGCCGGCCGTCGGCGTCGAGCACGCGGCAGCGCGCGTCGACGTCGAGGCCGCCCTGGGTGTGGAAGAGCGCCCCGGTGACCCTGACCGCGCAGTACGGCGGGGCGAGGCGGCGGGTGAAGCGGCGGGCAGGTCTCGGCTCGGCACCCGCGTGGCGCCCATCGCCCACGTCGCCCGCTTCGCCCACGTCGCCCGCTTCGCCCGCTTCGCCCGCATCGCCCGCGTCACCCGCGTCGCCGGGCGGTGCGACCGACGCCAGCGTGTCGGCGAGCACCGTCGCATCGCAGCCGATCAGCGCCGCGAGCGCGGTGACGTCCGAGGCATCGTGCACCGCACCCGCGGCCTCGGCATCGCGGAAGTCTGGAAAGCCGCGGGCCAGCGCGCGCAGCGGCGCATCGAAGACGTTCCAGGCGATGCCGCCCGGCTGCTCGAGGACGCGCACGGCGGCCTCGGAGTAGCCCTGGGTCTCGTCGTGGAAGCGGCGCCCGTGCGCATTGACCTGGATGCCGCCCTCGGTCATCGGGGCCCAGGTGATCAGCACGCCCTGCGGCACGGCCCAGGACCCGTGGCCCTGGTAGCCGCCGAGGTCGGCCAGGCGCGCGCCGAGCCCGCGCCCCCAGGCGATCGCGCTGCCGTCGTTGCCGACGTGGCCGCCGAAGACCGCGTCGCGCATCTCGGGCAGCCACTCGCGGACCATCGCCGGATTGCCGCCGAAGCCGTTGCAGGCCAGCAGCAGCGCCTCGCAGCCCAGGTGCTCGAGGCGCCCGTCCGGTCGCTCGAAGCCGACGCCGATCATGCGCTGCGCGTCGTCGCACCAGAGTTCGACGACTCGGGCACGCGTCAGCAGCACGGCACCCGCGCGCTGCGCGGCGGCGTCGAGCGCGGCCAGCAGCGCGGCACCGGTGCGCTCGGGCAGCGCGTGCATGCGGCGCACCGAATGGCCGGGGTAGAGGAAGCCGTCGAGCAGCTCGAAGGACACGCCATGGTCGCGCCGCAGGCGGTCGATCGCGGGAGCGATGGCGGCGACGAAGGCGTCCACCAGCTCGGGCGCGGCGGTGCCGTGCGCCTTGGCGCGGATGTCGCGTGCGAAGGCGGCGGAGTCGTCGACGACGCCGGCCTCGCGCTGCACGGCGGTGCCGGCGGCCGGCACGAAGCCCGAGGACAGCGCCGTCGAGCCGCGCGGCGCGTCGTCGCGCTCGAGCAGCACGCAGTCGATGCCGGCATCGCGCAGCAGGATCGCGGCGACCTGCCCGCAGGCCCCGGCGCCGACGATCGCGACCGGCACGGCGGGCGTGTCGGGCGGCATCGCGGCGGCACGCACGATGGCGGGCTCGCGGCGAGGCGCGGCCGCGGCGCCCGCATCCCCCGCGCCGTCGGGCGGTACGACCGGTGCGTGCCCGAGCGGCGAGCTCACGCCGGCCGGCCCGCGGCCAGCCGCGCCGCCCAGTCGGCGCAGTCGAGCACTTCGCCGACCGTCGCGAGGTCGGCGAGGCTGGTCGCATGCACCGACTCGCGAAAGGCCGCGCAGCCGTCGCCGAGCACCTGCACCGCGTACTCGCGCACATGCGCATCGCGCGCCGTGCTGGCGACGCCGCCGTTGGTGACGATGCCGCAGACCACGACGGTCTCGATGCCGGCATGGCGCAGCACCCAGTCGAGCTGCGTCATGTGGAAGGCCGAGTAGGCGACCTTGTCGACCGCGACGTCCACGTACGGCGCGAGCCCGTCCACCACCGCCTGACCGCGGCTGCCGGGGGCGAAGTCGCCGCGCGCGAGGAACGGGCGCAGCGCACGCAGGTGCGCGGACACCATCGGCTCGCCGGCGGCGTCCGGCCACAGCGTGAATCGGCTGGCCACGACCATGCCGCCGGCGGCCTTCAAGGCGCGTGCGAGCGGCGCCACGCGCGCCGGCAGCGCGCGCGCCGCCTCGCTCGCCGCGCCGCCGCGCGCGTAGGCGCCGTCGGGCGCGAGGAAGTCGTTCTGCAGGTCGACGGCGAGCAGCGCGGTGCGCCGGGGATCGAACAGATGGGACGCGCTCATGCGGACTCCGGAGACGGTGCGGGCGAGGCGGCGACGGCGCGGATCACCAGGTTGCCGAGCGTATCGACCGCGGCCGCGAAACCGGGCTCGATCCAGGTGGTGGTGTCGGGCTGCTCGAGGATCGCCGGGCCCTCGATGCGCGCGCCGGCGGGCAGCTCGAGCCGCGCGAATCGGCGTGCCTCCCACCAGCGGCCGGCATGGTGCACGCGCTGCGTGCCGAGCGGCGCGGGCATCGCGGTCGCCGTGGGGCCGAGCACCGCGAGGTCGAAGTGCGGGCGCTCCCCGATCCGCGCACAGCGCAGGTTCACCACGCGCGGCGCGATGCCCTCGAGGGTCGCGCCGAACGCGTCGCGGTAGGCGCCGGAGAAGGCCCGCGCCACGCCCTCGGCGTCGAGCGCGTCGCGCGCGATGCCGACCCGCACGGTATGCGTCTGGCCGGTGTAGAGCATGTCGAGCTCGATCACCTCGTGGACCGCGGCGAGCGCCACGCCCGCCGAGTCGAGCCGCGCCTGCGCGGCCGTGGCCATCGCGTCGAGCTGCGCGCGCAGCGCGTCGAAGTCGACGTCGGCGAGCGCGCGCGAGACGGTGCGCACGTCGTCGTGGCGCAGGTCGGCGATCACGCAGCCGAGCGCCGAGGTCACGCCCGGATAGCGCGGCACCAGGCCGGTCTCGACGCCGATCGCGCGCATCATCGCGCACACGTGCAGCGCGCCGCCGCCGCCGAAGGGCATGTAGGCGAAGCGGCGCGGGTCGTGGCCGCGCTCGATCGACACCACGCGCACCGCGCCCGCCATCCGCGCATCGGCGACCGTCAGGATCGCCTCGGCGGCGGCGAGCACCTCGAGCCCGAGGGGCTCGGCGACATGGCGACGGATCGCCTCGTAGGCCTGCCCCGGGTCGAGCGCGGCGAGCAGCCCGCCGCCGAGCGGGCGCTCGGCCGCGATGCGCCCGAGCAGCACGTTCGCATCGGTGACCGTGGGCCGCGTGTTGCCGCGCCCATAGCACGCCGGTCCGGGCACGCTGCCGGCCGACTCGGGGCCGACCTGCAGCAGCCCGCCCGAGTCGACACTGGCGATCGAGCCGCCACCGGCGCCGATCGTCTCGATACGGATCATCGGCGCGCGCACCACCATGCCGAACTCGATCGCGGTCTGCTCGGCGAGCGCGGGCCGCCCGCCTGCGACCAGCGACACGTCGAACGAGGTGCCGCCCATGTCGCCGGTGATGACGTCGGCGAAGCCCGCCGCGCGAGCGATCGCCGCGCAGGCGATGACGCCGGCCGCCGGCCCCGACAGCGCGGTCGCCACCGGCCGCTCGCAGGCGGTGGCGAGCGACATCGTGCCGCCGTTGCTCTGCACCACCAGCAGCTCGCCGGCGAAGCCGCCGGCCCGCAGGTCGGCATCGAGCCGGCCGAGGTAGCCGCCCACCACCGGCTGCAGCGCGGTGTTGAGCACCGCGGTCGAGCAGCGCTCGAACTCGCGGATCTCGGGCAGCACCTCGGCCGCCGCGGTGACGAAGGGGTTGGGCCAGAGCGCGCGCACCGCGTCGGCGGCGGCGCTCTCGTTGGCGGCGTTGGCGTAGGCATTGACGAAGAACACGCAGACCGCGTCGCAGCCCGCCGCGCGCAGCGCCCGCGCCGCCTCGCGCACCTGCGCGAGATCGACCGGCAGCAGCACCTCGCCCGAGGCGAGCACGCGCTCATCGACCTCGAGCCGCAGGTCGCGCGGCACCACCGGCACGAACGCGCCGCGCAGGCCCCAGGTGCGCGGGCGGTCGCGCCGACGCATCTCCAGCACGTCGCGAAAGCCGCGCGTGGTGATGAGCCCGGTGCGAGCCACCTTGCGCTCGAGCAGCGCGTTGGTGGCCACCGTGGTGCCGTGCACGATGGTCGCAATCGACGCGGGTGCGGCGTCGGTGCGCGCGATGCCGTCCATGAAGCCGCGGGCCTCGTCGCCGCGCGTGGACGGCACCTTGACGATGCGGGCGACGCCGCGCGCCTCGTCGAGCACGAACAGGTCGGTGAAGGTGCCGCCGACGTCGACGCCGACGACGGTGCGGCCCGATGCACTCATCGTGCTGATCGCGCTCATCGCGGCACCCCCGCGCCGGTCGCACCGTCGACCAGGTAGCCGAGGGCCTCGTCCGCCGCGTGCAGCGCCGCGGGCCGCGCTGCGGGCGGCCCCCAGCCGCCGCCACCGGGCGTCTCCAGCCGCACGCGGTCGCCGCGCACCAGCCGGATGCCGACCATCTTCGAGCCCATCGGCGGCACGTGCCAGCGCCCGTCGTGATGCCACGAGAAGCGATTGGCGGCGGCCTCGCCGCCGCCGGCCACGCCCTTCGGGCCCGAGCGAGCGCGCTCGCCGAACAGGAAGCCCTCGGCCGCATCCTCCATCAGCTCGATCTCGTAGACCGCGCCCAGCCCGCCACGGTGCGTGCCGTCGCCGCCCGAGCCCGGGCGCAGCGCCCACTGCGTGAAGCGCACCGGATACGCGGCCTCGAGGATCTCCAGAGGCGGGATGGTCGCCATCGAGATCGGCGCGTTGCCGTGGTTCAGGCCGTCGCCGTCCGAATGCGCGCCGTGGCCGCCGCCGAAGAAGCTGAACATCACCCAGCGCTGGCCGCGGCGCGCCGCGTCGCTGCGGAGGCCGGCGATCGACAGCGCGTTGATCGTGCCGTACGCATGGCCCACCGCGCGCTCGGGCTCGGCGAGCGCGGCGGCGCCGAACACCACGTCGATCATCCGCAGGATGGTCTCGGTATAGCCGCCGACCGGGCGCGGGCGGGTGGCCGAGATCACCAGCCCGTCGGGGATCACGATCTCCACCGCATCGAGCACGCCGGCGTTGGCCGGCACGTCGGGGAACAGGTGCTTGAGCGCGACGTAGCAGGCCGCCACAGCGGTCGCCCGCGAGATGTTGACCGGCCCGGCACAGGCCGGTGCCGAGCGCGAGAAGTCGAGCGTCATGCGGTCGCCGTCGACCGACAGGTCCAGCGCGATCGCGAGCGGCGCATCGACGATGCCGTCGTTGTCGAGCACGTCGTCGAAGCGCCAGCGGCCGTCGGGCAGCGCTGCCACGTGCTCGCGCATCAGCCGCAGCGCGCGCACGCGCAGCAGGCGCATCGCCTCGAGCACCGTGTCGGCGCCGTGCTCGTCGAGCAGCGCCACCGTACGCCGCGCGCCGAGCTCCAGCGCGACGAGCTGGCCGGCGAGGTCGCCGCGCAGGCTGTCGGGCAGCCGCGTGTTGGCCTTGAGGATCGCCAGCACGTCGTCCTGCAGGTCGCCGTCGCGCAGGATGCGCACCGGCGGGATCTGCACCGCCTCCTGCCAGCACTCGGTGGCCGCCGGGTTGTAGTTGCCCGGCACCGCGCCGCCCACGTCGTGCCAGTGCGCGGCCGACGCGAGGTGGCAGACCAGGCGCCCGCGGTGGAAGAGCGGGCGCACCAGCTTGAAGTCGTTGGCGTGGGTGCCGCCCTCGTACGGGTCGTTGAACAGCCAGACGTCGCCGTCGCGCAGGCCGCCACGCGTGGCCGCGGTGGCGATGGCGGCACGCACCGCGAAGGCCATCGCGCCGACGAACACCGGCAGGCCCGCGGTGCCCTGCACCAGCGTGTCGCCGGTGGCCGCGTCGTACAGGCCGTGGCAGGCGTCATGGGCCTCGGCGATGATCGGGTTGAACGCGCTGCGGTACAGGGTCGCGTCCATCTCGTCGGCGATCTGCTCGAGCCGGCCCTTGAGCACCGCGAGCGTGACCGGGTCGATCGTGGGCGTCGACGTCGGGGCGGGGTCAGCCATGGGTGCGTTCCTGGGCGAGTCGGCGCTTCAACTGCTCGAAGAGGCCGCCCGCGGCCACCATGTCGAGCAGGAAGCCGGGGATGGGTTCGCAGCGCAGCACGCTGCCGTCTTCGGCGGTGACGGTGCCCGCTGCGGCATCGAAGGCGATGCGCTCGCCGTCGCGCAGGCGCGGCGCGTCGGCGCAGGCCAGCGGCAGCAGGCCGACGTTGAAGGCGTTGCGCAGGTACAGCCCGCCGAAGGACGGCGCGATCACCGCGGCCACGCCCAGGTGGACCAGCACCGAGGCGGCCTGCTCGCGCGAGGAGCCGATGCCGAAGCCCGGCCCCGCGACGATCACGTCGCCCGGGCGCACGCCCGTGGCGAAGTCCGGCCGCAGCGCGGCCAGGCAGTGACGCGCGGTCACCTCGATGCCGGACTTCATCGTGTGCCCGGGCGCGAGCTGGTCGGTGTCGACGTCGGCGGGCAGCGTCCAGACGCGGTGGCGCATCACGGTCACGACAGCACCTCGCGCGGATCGGTGATCGTGCCGCGCAGCGCGGACGCGGCGACGGTGTACGGCGAGCCGAGGAAGACCCGCGCGTCGTCCGCGCCCATGCGGCCGCGGAAGTTGCGGGCGGTGCTGGAGATGACGGTGGACCCGGCCGGGATCTGCCCGCCGTAGCCGGCGCAGGCGCCGCAGCCGGTGGGCAGCAGCCGCGCGCCGGCCTCGCGCAGCACGCGCATCGTGCCGTCGCGCTCGGCGGCCGCGGCGTCGGCGAGGCTGGCCGGCGCCACCATCAGGTCCACGCCCGCGGCGATCCGCGCGCCGCGCAGCACGCGCGCGGCGGCCTGCAGGTCCTCGAGCTTAGCGCCGGTGCAGGCGCCGACGTAGGCGACCTGGACGGGCGTGCCCGCCGACTCGCCGACCGGCCGCGCGTTCGCCGGGCTGTGCGGCAGCGCCACCTGCGGCGCGAGCGCGGCGGCGTCGACGACCTGCTCCTCGTCGATGCGCGCGCCCGGGTCGGTGTGCCACGGGCCCGGGTCGACGCCGCTCACGCCGTGCGCGGCGAGCCACTCGACGGTGACCGCGTCGGGTGCGACCAGCCCGACCTGCGCACCCAGCTCGGCGGTCATGTTGCACAGGGTCATGCGCTCGGCCATGCCCATCGCCGCAACGCCGCTGCCTGCGAACTCCACCGCGCGGTAGCCGGCGCCGCTCATGCCCAGGCGCCCGATCAGCGCGAGCATCACGTCCTTGGCCGACACGCCGTCGGCGAGCCGCCCGTCGAGGCGCACCCGCAGCGTCTCGGGCACCCGCAGCCAGATCCGCCCGGTGACCGTGACACCCAGCATCTCGGTGGCGCCGATGCCGAACATGTACGCGCCGAACGCGCCGCCCGTGGGCGAGTGCGAGTCGCCGCCGACGCAGAACATCCCCGGGCGCAGGTGGCCCTGCTGCGGCAGCACCACGTGGCAGATGCCGATCGAGTCGTGCACGCGGGTCAGGCCCGCCTCGGCCGCCCAGTCGCGCGCGATCTTCACGATGCGGCGCGACTCGTCGTCCTGCTCGGGCACGTAGTGGTCCATCACCAGCACCAGCTTCGACGGATCGCGCACCCGCGTGCCCAGCGCCGCCAGCATCGGCGCGAGGCGCCGCGGGCCGCTGGAGTCGTGGAACATCGCGAGGTCGACCTCGCAGTCGACATACTCGCCGGGGCGCACGGTCGGGCGTCCGGCGGCGCGTGCGACCAGCTTCTCGGCGAGGGTGGCGGGTGCGGCGTCCATCACAGCCCCAGGTAGGCGCGGCGCAGCGCATCGCTCGCCAGCAGCTCGGCGGGGCGGCCCTCGAAGCGCACCGCGCCGTTCTCCAGCACGTAGGCGCGGTCGGCGATCTCCAGCGACTGCGCGACGTTCTGCTCCACCAGCAGCACCGAGAGCCCCTCGCCGTGCAGCCGGAGGATCAGCGCGAAGAGCTCCTCCACCAGCAGCGGCGACAGCCCGAGCGAGGGCTCGTCGAGGATCAGCAGCCGCGGCTCGGCCATCAGCCCGCGGCCGATCGCCAGCATCTGCTGCTCGCCGCCGCTCATCGTGCCGGCCTTCTGCGCGAGCCGCTCGGCCAGCCGCGGGAAGATCGCCAGCACCCGCTCGAGGTTGGCGGCGCGCCGCGCGCGGCCGCGCGCGAACGAGCCGAGCTCGAGGTTCTCGCGCACGTCGAGGTCGGGGAAGACCCGCCGGCCTTCGGGCACCTGGATCAGCCCGGCGCGCACCACGTCGCGATAATGAGCGCCGCTCAGGTCGCGGCCATCGAAGCTCACGCGGCCGGACCAGGCGGGCACGATGCCGCAGACGGTGTTGTTGAGCGTGGACTTGCCGGCGCCGTTGCTGCCGAGCAGGGCGACCACCTCGCCCGCGGCCACCGTCAGGTCGACGCCGCGCAGCACCTCGGTGCGGCCGTAGCCGCCGCGCAGGCCCGCGATCTCAAGCAGCGCGGTCACGAGGCCGCTCCCCGCAGCCGCGCCGCGGTCCCGTGCCCGAGATACGCCTCGACCACCGCCGGATCGGCGGTGACCTGCGCGGGCGTGCCCTGCGCGATCAGCCGCCCCTGGGCGAGCACCCACACATGGCCGGCGAGGTTCATCACCGCCTGCATCACATGCTCGATCATCAGCACGGTAACGCCGCCCGCCGCGATGTCGCGGACCACCGGGATCATCTCGGCGATCTCCTGCGGGTTGAGCCCGGCGAGCACCTCGTCGAGCAGCAGCAGCCTGGGGCGCGTGGCGAGCGAGCGCGCGAGCTCGAGCCGCTTGCGCCCGGCGACCGTCAGCTCGGCGGCCGGCCGGTCGAGCTGCGTGCCCAGCCCCACCCGCTCGGCCACCTCGGTGGCCGCCGCGAGCGCGGCCGCGCGCCGGGGCTCGTGCAGGTGCGCACCGACCGCGACGTTCTCGCGCACCGTCTGCGCAGCGAAGGGCTGCACGATCTGGAAGGTGCGGGTCATGCCCGCGCGGGCCGCGAGGTGCGGCGCCAGCCCGGTCACGTCGCGGCCGTCGAAGCGCACGCGGCCGCTGTCGGGCCGCAGGAAGCCCGACATCAGCGCGAACAGCGTCGTCTTGCCCGCGCCGTTGGGCCCGATCAGCGCGGTGAGCGTGCCGGGCGCCACCTCGAGGCTGACGTCCTGCACCGCGCGCAGCCCGCCGAAGGCGCGCGAGACGCCCGTCACGGACAACAGCGGCGACAGCAGCGGCTCAGCCATCGCGGCGCTCCGGGGCGATGCCGGTGGCCGCGTCGCGCCGCCCGCCGAACAGGTCCCGCACCGAGCGCCCCGCGCCCGACAGCCCGCGCGGCAGGAAGGTCACGATCAGCACCAGCACCGTGCCGTAGATCACCATGTTCAGCCCCGGCAGCTGGCCGAACAGGTTGCGCGTCGTCTCCGCCAGCAGGTGCAGCGCCAGCGCGCCCAGCACCGGCCCCCACAGCGTGCCCATGCCGCCGACGATCGCCGCCACCAGCGCCTCGACCGAGGTCGCCGGCCCGAAGGCGATGCCCGGGTCGATGTACTGGAACACCTGCACGTAGAACGCGCCGCCCGCGCCCATCAGCGCGCCCGACAGCACGATGGCACCGAGCTTGATGCCGAACGGATCCACGCCCATCGCGCGCGCGGCGTCCTCGTTGTCGCGCACCGCCTGCAGCCGCGCGCCGAAGCGCGAGTGGCGCAGCCACGCGGTGACCGCCAGCGCGACCACCACGAAGCCCAGCGCCAGCAGCAGGTAGCCGCGGCGCGAGCCGAACTGCATGTTGGCCGCCGACTCGCGCAGCGGCACCATCAGGCCGACGCCCCCGCCGGTGAAGTCGACCGACACCGCGAGGATGCGGAACACCTCGGCGAAGGCGAGCGTGACCAGCGCGAAGTACGAGCCGCGCAGCCCGTAGCGGAAGGTCAGGGCACCGACCAGCGCGCCCACGAGCGCCGCCGCGGCCACCGCCAGCACCAGTGCCAGCCAGGCGTTCAGGCCGAAGCTGAGCTGCGCGATCGCCTGCACGTAGGCCCCGGTGCCGAAGAAGAGCGCATGGCCGAACGAGAACTGCCCGCCGAAGCCGCCGAGCACGTTCCACGCCTGCGCCAGCAGCGCCGCGTACAGCGTCATCGTGAGGAAGGTCAGCGCCACGCCCGAGTCGGTGCTGAAGGCCAGGCCCAGCACGGCGAGCGCGAAGGCGAGGATGGCGGCGGCGTCGCGCATCTCAGGCCCGCGCCCCGAACAGGCCCTGCGGCCGGAACAGCAGCACCGCGATGAAGATCGCGAAGATGCCGATCTGCCCGAGCGACTCGCCGAGGAACAGGCCACCGAGCGACTCGACCACGCCGATCAGCAGCCCGCCCACCAGCGCCCCGGCGAAGCTGCCCATGCCGCCCAGCACCACGATCGTGAAGGCGACCAGCACGAAGCCGCCGCCGACCTGCGGGTTCACGTAGTAGGCCGGCAGCAGGAAACACGCGGCCGCGCCCAGGCAGGCCAGCCCGATGCCGAAGCTCATCGCGTAGACATGGTCGACGTCGATGCCCATCAGCTTGGCGCCCTGTTTCTCCTTGGCCACCGCGCGGATCGCCCGGCCGAGGTCGGTGCGCTGCACGGTCCACAGCAACACCGCGGAGGCGACCAGCGCGCCCGCGAAGGCGATCAGCTTGGGCAGCGCGATCATCGCCGGGCCGATCGCCACCGTCGTCAGCGTGTACGGCGTGTCGATCGTGCGGGTGTCCGACTTGAACGCCATCAGCGCGAGGTTCTCCATCACGATCGACAGCCCCAGCGTCACCAGCAGGATGTTCTCGTCCTTGCCGTGGCTGGCGCGGTTGATGACCACGCGCTGCAGCAGGTAACCGAGCGCGAACATGCCGGGCACCACGATCGGCAGCGCCAGGTACGGGTCGATGCCCAGGTGCGTCTTGAGCAGCCAGACCGCGTAGAGCGCGACCATCAGCGCCGCGCCGTGCGCGAAGTTGACGATGTGCAGCACCCCGTAGATCAGCGTCAGCCCGAGCGCGACCAGCGCGTAGACCGCGCCGGTCGTCAGGCCGTTGAGGACCGACGGGAAGAGGACGTCGAACGAGAGCACGGCGCAGCGCGGTCCTCAGGCCTTGAGCGGGAACACCGGCTCGGCCTCGCGGTAGTCGCGCGGGATGATCACGCGGATGTCGCCCTTGATCACCTGCGTCATCAGCGGCTGCGCGCCCTGGTTCTGGCCGTCGACGAACTTCGTCGGACCGTAGGGCATGATGTGGTCCGAGAAGGTGCTCGAGGCCAGCGCATCGATGATCGCCGCCCGGTCGGTCGACTTCGCGCGCTCGATCGCATCGGCCAGCAGGCGCATGGCGGTGTACGCCATGAACACCTCGTAGCTGAAGAACAGCCCCTTGGCCTCGACCCGCTTCCTCAGTTCCAGGCTGCGCTTGTCGCGCGGGTTGAACCAGTGGTTGCAGTCGATGATGCCGTTCGAGGCGTCCGGGAACTCCTTGAGGAACTTGTAGCTCGAGGCCGCCCCGCCCAGCACCGAGTAGATCGCCTTGGGCTGCACCTTCTGCTGCTGCATCGTGCGCACCAGCAGCGCGTACTCGTTGTAGTAGTTGGCCGGGATCACGATGTCCGGGTTCACCGACTTCATCCTCAGCACGATGTTGTTGAAGTCGCGGGTGGGGTTCGCGTGCTTGACCACCTCCTTCACCTCGTAGCCGTAGCCGGGCAGCTCGCGCGACAGCAGGTTGGCGGTGCCGGTGCCGAACAGCGACTCCTCGTGGATGATCATCACCGTCTTCGCAGGCTTGCCCGCGGCGGTGTTGAGCACGTGCAGGTTCGCGACCGCGACCTGCGCGCAGGTGCGGTAGCCCGGGCCGAAGCGGAAGGTGTTCTTCAGCCCGCGCTCGACGATCTGGTCGGCCACGCCGACGTCGACCACGTGCGGCAGGCCGTGGCGGGCCGCGGCCTGCGTGGTCGCCAGGCAGATCGCCGACGCGAAGGCGCCCAGCACCGCCGAGACGCCCGCCTCGTTCATCTTCTCGACCTCGGCGGCGCCCGCCTGCGGCGTGGACTGCGCGTCGCCGAGCAGGGCCTCGAGCTTGGCGCCGCCGAGCGACTTGATGCCGCCCGCCTTGTTGACGTCCTCGAGCGCCATCAGCGCGCCCTCGCGGCACTGCTGGCCCGAGTAGGCGAGCGCCCCGGTGACCGGGTGCAGCACGCCGATCTTGACCGTGCGCGGCTGCGCACCGCCCACCAGCGGGAAGGCGGTGGCGGAGCCGGCGACGGCCGACTGCTTCAGGAACCTGCGACGCGTGCTCATCTGTGCTCCTCGTGCGGCGCCCGACTGCTGCGGGCGGGTTGACGGACCGGCCGCGCCGCAGGGGCGGGCACCGGCGATTCTTTGCTGACCCAGACCCGCGCATCGACACCGCCGATGCGCGAGAGCTCCATCTCGTACCGGTACCGGTCCGGCCGGTACAGCCCGTGCAGCCACTGCACCGGGCGCTCGTCGGCATCGAGCACCAGGCGGTTGACCGCGAGCAGCGCCGAGCCGACCGCGACGTCCAGGTGCGTGGCCACGGCGGCATCGGCCAGCCGCGCGCTGATCGTCTGCGTGGCGCGCCCGATCCGCACGCCGGCCTGCTCGAGCAGCACCAGGATGGGCGTGCGCGCGAGCTCGCGACGGCCGAAGCGCGCGCCCAGGCGCGCCGGCACCCAGGTGGTGATGTGCGAGATCGGGCCGTCGCGGGTGGCGCGTACCCGCACCGCCTTCTGCACCGCGGCGCCCGCGGCGAGGTCCAGCGCGCGCGCGACCGCCTCGGGCGCGGCGAGCGTCTCGCAGGTCACGACGCGCACCGAGGTCCGCCGACCCAGGGTCACGATGTTCTCGAGCAGGCCCTCGAGCGGCACGGCGGGCGCATCGTCCTCGTCGGCGCGGCGCACGGGCACGGTGCCGCGCCCGGGCGTGCGCTCGATCAACCCCTCGGCGGCGAGCGACTCGAGCGCGCGGCGCACCGTCACCCGGGCCACGCCGAAGTCGGCGGCCAGGCGCGGCTCGCTCGGCAGGCCCTCGGCCCAGCGCCCTTCCAGGAGCTGCTCGCGCAGCACCAGGTAGACCTGGTGATACTTGGGCAAGGGGAGCGAAACGGGCAGACCGCGGACCATGGGCACGGACGGTAGGTGCGCACCGCTTGTCCTGTCAATGGAACAAACAGGCGCGTCGGGTCTTTGTGCGGCGCCGAACCCGACCCGTCGAATTGCCCCGCCCCCCGCGGCGCTGGTAGCCTGCGGACAGGGCCCGCCCAGACCCTTCCCGCTCGCTCCACCGACCGTGCGCCCTGCGCCGCGGGCCGGTGCCGTCAAGGTGCACAGACCGCATGTTCGACACGATCCTGATCGCCAACCGCGGCGAGATCGCCTGCCGCGTCGCCGCCACCGCGCGCCGGCTCGGCGTGCGCACCGTCGCCGTCTACTCCGACGCCGACGCCGACGCCCGCCACGTGCGCGCCTGCGACGAGGCGTACCGGCTCGGGCCCGCCCCGGCGCGCGAGTCGTACCTGCGCGGCGACGCGATCCTGCAGATCGCCAGGCGATGCGGCGCGCAGGCGATCCACCCGGGCTACGGCTTCCTGTCCGAGAACGAGGGCTTCGCCCAGGCCTGCGCCGACACGGGTGTGGTGTTCATCGGCCCGCCGCCCTCGGCGATCTCGGCGATGGGCCTGAAGGCCGAGTCCAAGCGGCTGATGGCCGCGGCCGGCGTGCCGCTGGTGCCCGGCTACCACGGCGAGGACCAGGACCCGGCGCTGCTCGCGAGCGAGGCCGCGAAGATCGGCTTTCCGGTGCTGATCAAGGCGAGCGCGGGCGGCGGCGGCAAGGGCATGCGGATCGTGCGCGAGGCCGGCGAGTTCGCCGCCGCGCTGGCCTCGTGCAAGCGCGAGGCCACCGCCTCCTTCGGCAACGACGCGGTGCTGGTGGAGCGCTACGCGACCAAGCCGCGCCACGTCGAGATCCAGGTGTTCGCCGACGCGCACGGCCACGCGCTGTACCTGTTCGAGCGCGACTGCTCGGTGCAGCGCCGCCATCAGAAGGTCATCGAGGAGGCGCCGGCGCCGGGCCTGCCCGAGGCCACGCGGCGCGCGATGGGCGAGGCGGCGGTGGCCGCGGCGCGCGCGGTCGGCTACGTCGGTGCGGGCACGGTGGAGTTCATCCTCGATGCCTCGGGCGCGTTCTACTTCATGGAGATGAACACGCGGCTGCAGGTCGAGCATCCGGTCACCGAGATGATCACCGGGCTCGACCTGGTCGAGTGGCAGCTGCGCGTGGCCGGCGGCGAGCCGCTGCCGCTGGCGCAGTCGGACCTGCGCGTGAACGGCCATGCGATCGAGGCGCGCGTCTACGCCGAGAACCCGGACCGCGGCTTCCTGCCGTCGACCGGCACCCTGGTGCACCTGCGCACGCCCCCCGCCGTGCAGTTCACGGTCGGTGCGGACGCGAGCGGCCGGCCGGCCGCGGTGCGCATCGACAGCGGCATCGGCGAGGGCGACACGATCACGCCGTTCTACGACCCGATGATCGCCAAGCTGATCGTCTGGGGCGAGGACCGTGCGCAGGCGATCGCCCGGATGCGCGAGTCGCTCGCGCGCTTCGAGGCGGTGGGCCCGTCGACCAACGTCGACTTCCTCGGCCGCCTGATGCGCTGCCGCAGCTTCGCCGAGGCCGACCTCGACACCGCGCTGATCGAGCGCGAGCGCGAGGCCCTGGCGCCGCGCACCGCCGCACCGCCCGCAATCGTGCTCGCCACCGCCGCCGCCGCGGTGCTCACCGCCGAGACGCCGCGCGGCGCCGCCTCCGACCCGTGGTCGGTCGCCGACGGCTTCCGGATCGGCGCGCCGCTCGCGCGTACGCTGGTCTTCACGCGCGGCGAGTCCCGACACGAGGTGGTGCTCGAGTACGGGCGCGGCGGCCATGCGGTGCGCACCGGCGACACCGTGCTGTGCCTGGCGGCGCTGCGCCGCGACGGCGCCCGCGTGAGCGGCATCGCCGGCGAATCGCGCTTCGACGCGAGCGCGGTGGTCGCCGGCGAGACGCTGTACCTGTTCGGCATCGACGGCCACTGGCAGCTCGGCTACGCGCCGCCGCTCGCGCACGCGGGCGACGCCGACGACACCGGCGGCAGCCTCGCGGCGCCGATGCCGGGCAAGGTGATCGCGCTGATGGTCGAGGCGGGCGCCACGGTGCGGCGCGGCCAGCCGCTGCTGGTGATGGAGGCGATGAAGATGGAGCACACCATCGCCGCGCCCGCCGACGGCGTGGTCGAGGCCCTGCTCTACCGGGTCGGCGACCAGGTGGCAGAAGGGGCGGCGCTGGTGGGGTTCGCGGCGTCGGTGCCCGCGCCGGCCTGAGATGAGCCCCCGATGAGGCCGGTGCGAGGCGCCTGGGCGAACGAGGGCCGGCGGCGATGACCCGCATCGCCGTCGCCCGGCTCTGGTTCGAGGGCAACGCCTTCTCGCCGACGCTCACCGGCGAGGCCGAGTTCGCACGGCGCGAGTGGCGCGAGGGCGAGGCGGCGCTCGCGGCCGGACGCGGCACCGCCACCGAGCTGGGCGCGGTGGTCGACGCCGCCGCGGCCGACGGCCTGTATCCCGGCTGGTCGGTGCACGCGCTGCGCTGCGCGTCGGCCGACCCGGGCGGCCCGATCGAGGAGGCGGTGTTCGGCCGCTGGCTCGACGAGGTGCTCGCCGGGCTGCGGCGCGTGGCGCCCGACGGCGTCTACCTGTCGCTGCACGGCGCGGCGATCACCACCGCGCGCGACACGCCCGAGCTCGACGCGCTGCGCGCCGTGCGGGCCGCGGTCGGCGACGCGGTGCCGGTGGTCGCGAGCTTCGACCTGCACGGCAACCTCGATCCGGGCATCGCCGCGCCGCTCGACTTCGGCACGGTCTACCGCACCTATCCGCACGTCGACATGCACGAGACCGCCACGCGCGCGCTCGGCGTGCTCGCGCGGCGGCTGGCCGGCGCGCCGCGCGCCGCGGGCGCGGTGGTGCCGCTCGGGCGCGTGCTGCCGAGCTTCAACATGCGCACCGACGGCGGCCCGATGCAGGCCCTCGAGGCGCTCGCTCGCGCCGCCGAGCGCGAGCCGGGCGTGCTCGACGTGTCGCTGTTCGGCGGGTTCCCGTATGCGGACACCGCGGCCACCGGCGCCTCGGTGATGGTCTGGGCCGACGACGCTCCGCACGCCGCACGCGTCGCGCACCGGCTCGCCGACGCGATGGCCGCCCGCGCCGCCGAGTTCGAGCCGCGGCTGCTGTCGGCGCGCGAGGGCCTCCTGAGCGCGCTCGCCGCCTCCGCCGGCCCGGTCGCGATCACCGACCCCGCCGACAACCCGCTGTCGGGCGGCGGCGCGGACACGCCGGCGCTCTTCGCCGCCCTGCTCGCGATGCGGCGCGAGCCCGGCTCGCCGCTCGCCGCGCTGCCCGCGGGGCGCATCGCCTTCGCCTACTTCGCCGATGCGGCGCTGGTCGCGCGAGCGCGGGCCGCCGGGCCGGGCGCGACGATCGAGGCGGCGCTCGGCGCGCGTCACGGCGATGCGTTCGGCGCCGCCGTGAAGGTGTCCGCCCGCGTGCTGCGCGCCACCGACGGCCGCTTCGTGAACACCGGGCCGATGGAACGCGGCTCGGTCGTCGACGTGGGGCCGAGCGTCGTGCTCGACGTCGACGGCATCCTGGTGGTGGTCACCAGCGCCGTCGGCGCGGCCAACGACCCGGGCTTCCTCGCGCTGCACGGCATCGACCCCGGCGCGCTGCGCCTGCTCGCGGTGAAGGCGAAGAACCACTTCCGTGCGGCCTTCGCGCCGCTGCTCGGTGCCATCGTCGACGTCGACTGCCCGGGGCCGGCCGCGGCCGACCTGTCGACGCTGCCGTTCCGGCATGCGCCGGGGGTCGTGCGGCCCGCCCGCTGACGCGACGGCGCACGACGACGGGCATCGGAGTTGCCTGCAGGTTCCGGACGCTCCGGTGCGCGGCCAGGCCGCCCCGGGATCCATCATCCCGCCTCGCAGAGAGTCCCATGACGCCCTCCACCGACACCCTTTCCCTACCCGTCGCGTTCGCGATGCCCGCCGCCGCATCGGCCATCGCCGACATCGTCCTCGCGGCCTGCCAGCGATCGATGTCGCTGCATGCGCAGCTCGTCGACCACATGGTCGGCGTCGGCATCGAGCACTCGCGCCAAGCCTTCTCCGATCCGCGCGCCGCCCTGCGCGACGCGATGCTCACCACTTCCGCCATGGAGCCGGTCTGGCGCTACGCCATGGGCCTCGCCGGCATCGGCCAGACCGCGGTGTCCTCGGTGACGACCCTGGTGACCGCGCAGATGCGCGGCGCCGACGCCGAGGTCGAGTCGCTGTCGCGCCAGGCGCGCGAGGAGGCGGCCCGCAGCACCGAGCAGGCCGCCGGCGCCGCGCAGACCGCGATGAGCCACGGGCTCGCCGCCCTCGGCCGGCTCGCGCAGACCGCGACCCGGCCTGCGACCGAGGTGGTGACGCGCGGCACGAGCGACATGCGGTCGGGCGCGGGCTCGCAGGCCAGCGAGGCCGCCGAGGCGGCGATGTCCGTGATCGAGGACACGGTCGGCGAGGCCGGCGGATCGGCCGGGCGCACGCCGCAGGTCGACCGCAGCGCCCGCGCGCATGCGGCGACCAAGGCGCGCGCCGCGCGCAGCACCGCCCCCGGCACGCCGCGCGGCCCGGCTAAGGCCGCCCCGACGCACGCCGGCGCGGCGCGGGAGGGCGCCCGCAACGGACGCGGCGCCAGGAAGACCGGCCCGCGGGGCTGACGCGCCACACGGGGCCGTCCCGCCGGCGCGCACCGCCGTCGGGACCGGCCCGCGCGCCCTCAGCCGTACCGCTTCGCCAGCGACGCCACGCTCGCGTGGAAGCCCGCGACTGTCTTCTCCAGGATCTCGGCCACCGTCTCGACGGCCTCGATGCGCCCGCAGACCTGCCCGGTCAGCGGCACCGCCGCCTCCATGTCGCCGCCGAAGTACAGGTCCTGCACGCCGGCGAACTCGGCGCGCACGCTCTCCGGGATCGTGGCTTCCAGCCGCGTCGTGCGCGCCGTGCGCAGCGCGCGCAGCGCCGGCCCCTGCCCGCCGCGGTTGAGGAACACGGTGTCGGTCTCGGCGGCGCCCACGATCGCGCGCTTCCAGTTGTCGTGCACCGGCGACTCCGCCGCCGACAGCATCCGCGTGCCCATCTGGATGCCCTCGGCACCGAGCGCGAACGCGGCCGCCATCGACGGCCCGTCGCAGAAGCCGCCGGCCGCGATCACCGGCACGTCGACCTTCGAGCACACCAGCGGCAGCAGCACCATCGAGGCCACGTCGCGCTGGTTCTTGAAGCCGCCGCCCTCGCCGCCCTCGACGATCAGCCCGTCGACGCCGGCCTCCACCGCCTTCAGTGCGCCCTTGAGCGTGGGCACGACGTGGAACACGGTGAGCCCCGCCGCCTTGAGCTCGGCGCAGTAGCGCGACGGATCGCCCGCCGACGTGGTCACGAAGCGCACGCCCTGGTCGACCACGAACTTCACGATGTCCGGATCGCGCACGTAGGCCAGCGCGATGTTCACGCCGAAGGGCTTGTCGGTCAGGTCGCGCATCTTGCGGATCTCGCCGCGGATCGCGTCGAGGTCCCCCGAGGAGGTCTCGATGATGCCCATGCCGCCGGCATTGGAGACCGCCGAGGCGAGCTGCGCGCGGGCGATCCAGCCCATCGGCGCCTGCACGATCGGACAGGGCACGCCCAGCAGGCGGGTAACGCGGTTGTCGAGGGATCGCATGAAGGCTCGAGTCCGTCGGGAAGCGTGGATATCAGTCGATCTTGGCGCCCGAGGTCTTCACCACCTCGCGCCACTTGGCCGTCTCGCTCGCGATGTGGCGGGCGAGGTCCGCCGGCGTGCCGCCCACCGGCTCGGCGCCCAGCCCGCGGAAGCGCTCGATCACCTCGGGCTTCTTCAGGATGCGGTCGACCTCGGTCGAGACGCGCGTGACGATCGCCTCGGGCGTGCCGCGCGGCGCCACCAGCACGAACCACGACTCGGCCTCGTAGCCGGGCAGCGAGGCGCCGATGGGCTTGACGTCGGGGAGCTGCGCGTTCGGCGTCGCCGAGGTCACGCCGAGCGCGATCAGGCGGCCCGACTTGATGTGCGGCAGCGCCGAGGGCAGGTTGTCGATCGACATGTCGATCTGCCCGCCGAGCAGGTCCTGCAGCATCGGCGCGCTGCCCCGGTACGGGATGTGCGTGACGAAGACCTTGGCGCGGGTCTTGAAGAGCTCGGTGGAGAGCTGGCCGGTCGAGCCGTTGCCCGGGCTGCCGTAGGTGAGCTTGCCGGGCTTGGAGCGCGCCAGCGCGATCAGCTCGTCCATCGTCTTCACGCCCAGCGAGGGCGGCACGACCATCACGTTCGGCACGCGCGTCACGTAGGAGACCGGGATCAGGTCCTTCTCCGTGTCGTACGGCATCTTCGGGTAGAGGAACTGGTTGATCGCCTGCGTGCCCGGCGTGCCCATCAGGAAGGTGTAGCCGTCGGGCGCCGACTTGGCGACCGCGTCGGCGCCGACGTTGCCGCCCGCGCCGGCCCGGTTCTCGATGATCACCGTCTGCTTGAGCACCGGCGAGAGCTGCTCGGCGATCACGCGCGCGACGATGTCGGTGGTGCCGCCGGCGGCGAAGGGCACGACGATGCGCACCGGTTTCGAGGGCCAGTCGGACTGGGCCAGGGCCTGGGGTGCGGCGACGGCCGACAGGACGCCGAGCGTGGCGGCGGCGGCGAGCGCGCGGCGGCGGACCGCGGCGTGCTGCGAGATGGAACGGTAGCGGCGCATGGTGGTGTCTCCCCCGTGTCGGAACGCCCGATGGTAGCGCGCCGGGCCGATCGCCTATGATCGCCGCCATGTCTGCCGCCCTGCCCTCCGCGATGAGTCCGCCTGTGCGACTGCTCGTCGCCCATTCCGAACCCGGCGCCGGCCGCGCATGGCGCGACGCGCTCGCCGCGCGCCTGCCAGACGCCCGCATCGCCATCGACCCCGCCACCCCCGACGGCGCCGGCGCCGACGGCGCGCCGCCCGGCTTCGAGGCCGACTGGGCGGTGGGCTGGGGGCCGCCCGCGGACCTCTTCGCGCGCCAGCCGCGGCTGCGCGGCTTCTTCTCCTCGGGCGCCGGCGTCGACCACCTGCTGCGCCATCCCGGGCTGCCGGCGGCCCTGCCGCTGATCCGCCTCGAGGATGCGGGCATGGGCGAGCTGATGGCCGACTACTGCCTGCTCGAGCTGCTGCGCATCGCGGGCCGCCACGACGCCTACGCCGCGCAGCAGGCGCGCGCGCACTGGGAGGCGCTGACCGGCTACACCCGTGCCGAGCTGCCGGTGGGCATCGTCGGCGTCGGCGTGCTGGGCGCACACGTGGCACGGCACCTGGCGCGCTCGGGCTTCACCGTGCGCGGCTTCGCGCGCGGCCCGAAGCTCGTCGACGGCGTCGAGGTGATGCACGGCGCGTCGCGCTGGCAGGAGTTCCTCGAGGCCACGCGCGTGCTGATCCTGCTCGCGCCGCGCACCGCCGAGACCGAGAACCTGATCGACGCGGCCGCGCTCGCGCGGCTGCGCCCCGGCGGCTGGCTGATCAACGTCGCGCGCGGTGCGCTCGTCGTCGACGCGGACCTGGTGGCCGCGCTCGATGCCGGCACGCTCGCCGGCGCCACGCTCGACGTCTTCCGCGAGGAGCCGCTGCCGGCCTCGCATCCGTTCTGGCACCATCCCCGCATCCGCGTGACGCCGCATTCGTCGGCGCCGACGCAGGTCGCGGTCTCCGCCGCGCAGGTCGCGGCCAAGCTCGCCGCACTCGTGCGCGGCGAGACGGTCGGCGGCCTCGTCGAGCGCTCGCGCGGCTACTGAGCCCCCGAAGGACACCCCACGATGACCCCCACCCTGCCCCGCCGCGTCGCGGTCGTCGAAGTCGGCCCGCGCGACGGCCTGCAGAACGAGAAGTCGCCGATCACCACCGACATGCGGATCGAGCTCTGCGACCGCCTGACCGATGCCGGCTTCCCCAACATCGAGGCCGGCTCCTTCGTGTCGCCCAAGTGGGTGCCGCAGATGGCCGACACCGCGGAACTCATGCGGCGCATCCGCCGCAAGCCTGGTGTCACCTACTCGGTGCTGACGCCCAACATGAAAGGCTTCGAGGGCGCGCTCGAGGCGAAGGCCGACGAGGTGGTGATCTTCGGCGCCGCCTCCGAGGCCTTCTCGCAGCGGAACATCAACTGCTCGATCGCCGAATCCATCGCGCGCTTCGAGCCGGTGGCGCAGGCCGCCAAGGCGAACCGCATCCGGCTGCGCGCGAGCGTGTCGGTCGCGCTCGGCTGCCCGTACCAGGGCGAGGTGTCGCCGGCCGCGGTGGCGGACGTCGTGCAGCGCTTCGCCGACCTCGGCTGCGACATGATCGACATCGCCGACACCATCGGCACCGGCACGCCGCGCCAGACCCATTCGGTGTTCGAGGCCGCGCTGCGCGTGGTGCCGCCGGGGCGGCTCTCCGGCCACTTCCACGACACCTACGGCATGGCGGTGGCCAACACCTACGCCGCGCTCGAGGCCGGCATCTCCACCTTCCATGCGTCGGTGGCCGGCATGGGCGGCTGCCCGTATGCCAAGGGCGCCACCGGCAACGTCGCCACCGAGGACCTGCTCTACCTGTTCCAGGGCCTGGGCATCGAGACCGGCGTGGACCTGGCCAAGGTCGTCGAGACCGGGCAGTGGGTGTCGGGGCTGCTCGGACGCAAGGGGCAGGCGCGCGCGGGGAATGCGATCGCGGCCAAGCGGGCGGACGCGGCGACGGCCTGATGCCTGGCGCGGGCGCTGCACGCGCCTCGCGGCGTCCGGGCGACGCCCGGCCCCGGCAGGCCCGCTCAGCGCGCCGCGGCCGCAGCCACCATCGCGTCCTTGTACCCCGCCGCATCGAACGCGCGGCGCACCGTGCCGTCGCGCTTGGCCTCCTCGATGAAGGCCGCCGCCACGCCGAGCGCCGCACGGCGCCCGCGCGGCACGCCGATCGCCACGCGCTCCACCAGGAAGGCATCGTCGAGCACCTTCGAGCCCGGCACCTGCGCGGCCAGGCCCAGCAGCGTCTCGCGGCCCGCTCCGGCCGCATCCACCGTGCCGGTCCGGAGCTGTTCGCGGATCTGGTCGAGGGTGCGGAAGCGCACGATCGTCGCGGCCTTGATCACGCCCTCGCGGTTGCGCGCGGTCACCGAGCCGTCGGCCACCGCGAGGCGGATGCCGGCGCGGTCGAGGTCGGCGACGCGGGCGATCGGCACGCTGGCGCGCACGAGGTAGGTGTACGACTGGTCGTAGTAGGACGGCCCGTAGTCGATCACGCGGGTGCGGGCGTCGTCGTAGGGCAGGAAGGTCACGTCCCAGTCGCCGCGGGCGCCGGCGTCGAGCAGGTCCGGATAGTTGCCGTAGGGCACGAGATCGACCGGCAGGCCGATGCGCGCACCGAACGCGACCGCGAGGTCGGCGGGCACGCCCTTGGGCCGCCCGCCCGGCGCATCGACCGTTCCACGGAAGGTGCTGCCGCTCGGGCCCACCGCGATCGCCGCGCGCAGGCGGCCGGTGGGGGCGAGCTCGCGGAGGGCGGCGGGGTCGGCGACGCGGGCGCGGGGCGGCGCCGAGGCCGAGGCTGCGGCGGACGCTGCGCCCGGCGCCGACGACCCCGTGCGCCCGCTCGCACACCCCGCGAGCGCCAGCCCCGCGCCCAGCAGCAGCGTGCGGCGCGGGCCGGACGCGACGCGAGGCGTCGGAGCGGAGCCGTTCGGCGTCGAGGGGTCGCGGTACATGGTCCCGATCCTGCCATGCCCGTCGCGCGAGTGGAACCGCGGCCGGCGTACCGTGGCCAGGGTACGGCCGCCGCGGCATCCCGACCGACGCACCGGCCAGAGGGGTAGCCGCACCCGGCCCCGGGACGCCTGCGCCCGCGCCGGACCCGTCTTGTACACTGCGCCGCGATGACCCCCGCCTCCCGTCCCGTCCGCGCCGCCCCGCCCGCCCCCGGCGACACCACGCGCCCCGTGCGCTCGCCCTGCGTGTCGATCTGCCACATCGATGCCGCGAGCGGTCTGTGCGTCGGCTGCCAGCGCACCCTCGACGAGATCGGCGACTGGGGCTCGATGGCCGACGGCGAGCGCCTCGAGGTCTGGGCCCGGATCGTCGAGCGACGCGAGGCCGGCGCGCTGAGCCGCGGCGGGGCATGATGAAGACCGTCCGCTGGTACTTCGACTTCATCTCGCCGTACGCGTACCTGCAGAGCACCGTGCTCGAGCGCCTCGCGCCCCACGCCCGAATCGAGCCGGTGCCCATCCTCTTCGCCGGTCTGCTGCAGCACCACGCGCACAAGGGCCCGGCCGAGATCGCGCCGAAGAAGGTCCACACCTTCCGCCAGGTGGTCTGGCTCGCGCACCGGCACGGCATCCCGTTCGCGCTGCCCGCCGCCCATCCGTTCAACCCGCTGCCGATGCTGCGGCTGTCGATCGCGCTGGGCAACACGCCCGAGGCCGTACAGGCCCTGTTCCGCCATGTCTGGGTCGACGGCCATCTGCCCACCGACGCCGCCCCCTGGGCCGAACTGTGCCGTCGCCTCGGCGTCGACGACCCGGCCGAAGCCACCGCGCGGCCCGAGGTCAAGGACACGCTGCGCCGGAACACCGAGCGCGCGATCGCCGAGGGCCTGTTCGGCGTGCCGACGCTGGCCGTCGACGACCAGCACTTCTGGGGCTTCGACATGACCGACGCAGCCATCGCATACCTGGGCGGCGACCCGATCTTCGACTCGCCGCTGATGACGCGCGCGGCCTCGCTGCCCGACGGCGTGACGCGGGTGCCGCGATGAACCCGCGCCACGACGCGCTCGCACGGACCTTCGCGACCCCGGTCTCGGGCCGCGCGTATCGGCCGGCGACCCGCATCCTCGCGGCGGCGCTGGTCGCGGGCCTGCTCGGTTGGGGCGCGGCGGGCCTGCTCGCCGACCTCAGCACCCCGATCGACTGGCAGCGCATCGGCGCCTCCGCGCTCATCGCGGTCGCGCTGCTCTGGCCGATGCCCTCGATCCTCGCCGGGCGCACCGTGATCGACGCCACCGGCATCCGCCAGGACGGCTGGCTGGGGCGCGAGGCCACCTGGGCCGAGGTGCAGAAGATCCGGTACATCCCGATGCCGATGTCGCCGCGCCTGGTCGTCTCGACCGGCCTGGGCCGCGCACGCGTGTTCTACAGCGGTGACGCCCAGCTCGACGGCGCCTTCCGCGAGGTGGTGCGGCTGCTGACCGCGCCGATCGAGGAGCTTCGATGAGCCCCGCGCCGCGCCTGCCTGCCACCCTGCGCTTCATCGAGCGCGACTGGCTGTCCGCCAACGGCGTGCTGTTCGACGACGGCACGCACACAGCGCTGGTCGACACCGGCTACGTCAAGCACCAGGACCTCACGCTGGCGGTGGTGCGCCGCGCGCTGGACGAGCGCCCGCTCGACCTGCTGGTCAACACCCACCTGCACAGCGACCACTGCGGCGGCAACGCGATCCTGCAGGCGCACTACGGCGTGCGCACGCTGGTGCCTGCAGCAAGCGTCGACGCCGTACGCGCCTGGGACGAGGAGACGCTGACCTTCGCCGCCACCGGCCAGCGCTGCGAGCGCTTCGCCTGCGACGGCGCGCTCGACGACGGCCAGACCATCGAGCTCGGCGGCCTGTCGTGGCAGGCCATCGCTGCCCCCGGTCACGACCCGCAGGCGCTGATCCTCTACTGCGCCGCCGAGCGCGTGCTGATCTCGGCCGACGCGCTGTGGGGCAACGGCTTCGGCGTGATCTTCCCCGAACTCGAGGGCGAGTCAGGCTTCGCCGAGCAGCGTTCCATCCTCGATCGGATCGAGGGCCTCGACGTCGCCATCGTGATCCCCGGCCACGGGCCGATGTTCACCGACGTGCGCGGCGCGCTGCGCACCGCGCGCCAGCGGCTCGAGCACCTGTCGGCCGACCCGGCACGCAACGCGCTGCAGGCGGTCAAGGTGCTGCTCAAGTTCCTGCTGCTCGAGCATGAGCGCGTGCCGCTCGAGGGCGTGGGCCCGCTGCTGTCGTCGATCCCGCTGACGGCGAACGCGAACGCGCGCTACATCGGCATGGCGCCGGACGCGCTGGTCGACTGGGCGATCACCGGGCTGCTGAAGGCGGGGGCGGCGCGGGTCGACGGGGACGCGCTGGTCAACGCGTAGCGGGGACCGGCGCTGCGCGCGCGGGTGACTGGCCAATCAACCCCAGCAAGCCAGTGCATGAGCCGGCATTCTTGTGAGAGTCGCGCGACTGACGCAATCGGGTCCTTGCGACGCCTAACGATGGCGTTGAACGGCGCCTTGCACGTGCCGGCGCACAGTGGACGATTCATCGGCCGCGGAGAGCCGGCCCATGCAAGCCGTCCGCTCCAACTTTAGGTTAGGCACGCGGTCGCCTGCGCAAGCTAAGCAGCCTGCAGAAGAAACTCGACCTTCACCGCGTCGTAAGGAAAGACAATCTCACCGGTGTCAGTGCGATCAAGGACACCAGCACGCAGCAGCGCCGTGATATCGCCATGGACCGCCTTGACGTCTCGATCGACGCGCCGGGCCGCCTCGCGAATCGAAACAGGGCCTGCGCCGCAAAGAATCTTCAACAACTCCCAGCGCTTGGCGGTCAACACCTTCCAAAGGAGCTCGGGCGTCGCGAAACTGATTCGCGAAGAACGCTCGGACTTACCCGTCCGCCAAGCCTTGGAGAACTCTGCCAGCGAACTACTGGCGTCACGCACTTCAAGGGTCACAGTTTTCACGGTTCCATCTCGCAATATCTCGCTCAAACGCAGCGAGCAGCGCGTCCGGCGTGGTGAAGGAGTAGTCCGACTCCCTGGTACCGAAATGCCGATGGTCGCCCTTTCCGACTTCGTTGTCGTAGCGCACGACACAGACACCGTTCACGACATACGCCAAGCGGTACTTGAACGCATGATTCGAACCGACAATCGGCGAAGGCACCTTCCAAAGCACCAACCCGGCGAACGCGCTCTCGGCATAGACGATGCGAGTGCGTGCGACGAGAACTGCCTTCATGTTGGATACGATGACAACAACTATGACCGTTGTCAATCACTCCAATGATCGAGCACGGTTGGGGCCTAACGTCGCCGCTGACCAGCGCGCCGCAGCAGGACGGCGGCTGCGCCAGAATGCGGATCCAACGGACTCGGAATCTCCCCCATCAGCGGAGTCGTCGCCCGCCTCCGCGCGGGATCCGGCACCGGCACCGACGCGAGCAACGCCTTCGCATACGGATGCTTAGGCCGCGCGAACAGCGCATCCGCCGCCGCCAGCTCCACGATCCGCCCGAGATACATCAGCGCCACCCGTTCCGCCACCTGACGCACCACCGCCAGGTTGTGCGACACGAACAGATACGTCAGCCCGAGGCTGGCCTGCAGATCCCGCAGGAGGTTCAGGATCTGGGACTGCACCGACCGTCGACGGGCCTCACGGGGCCGGCGGCGGTCGGGAACTCGACCACCAGCTCGCGCACCGACAGCCGTGGCGCGCCACCGGTGCCGGGCGCGCCGACCGCTGCGGCTGCCGGGCCGGCGGCTCCCACGCCCTCAGGCGTCGCGACTGGCCCACCTCCGCTCACCGCAGCTCCAGCCGCAGCCGCGGATCGAGCACGTCGCGCAGCCCGTCACCGAGCAGGTTCAACCCGATCACCAGCGTCATCACCGCCACGTCGGGCACGGCGCAGGTCCAGGGCGCTTCGGCCAAGTCGTTGCGGCCGTCGGCGATCACTTTGTCGAAGCTGGGCGCGGGCGGGCGGGGGCCCACGCCGATGAAGGACAGCACGGCCTCGGCGAGCACGGCGAGCGCGAACACGAAGGTGAGCTGCACGAGGATGGGCGCCATGGAGTTGGCGAGCACGTGGCGCACGAGGATGCGCGCATGGCCTGCGCCGATGGCGCGCGCCGCCTCGACGAACTCGGCCTGTTTGGTGACCAGCACTGCGGCGCGCAGAACGGATCATCGCGGTGTCGACCCATACCGTCTTGCGGCCGGAGAAGCCGTCGGCGGCCTTGACGTTGAAGTTGGGCACGAAGCCGTCGAAGCGCTTGAGCTTGACGTGGCTGTCGGGCTTGTACTCGACGAACTGGACGGGGCCGGTGCCGATCAGCTCGATCTTGCCGGCGTCCTCGGCCGGGATGATCGCGACCGGCGCGCGCGGCGAGGACAGCATGTCGATGAAGCTGGGCGTGACCGTCTTGGGCGTCGGGCTCGCGCCCACGCGGCGGTAGCGCTCGAGCGAGGCCTTCACATCGGCGGACGTCAACTCCTTGCCGTTGTGGAACTTCACGCCCTCGCGCAGCGTGAAGGTGTAGATGCGGCCGTCGGGCGAGGCGTCGATCTTCGAGGCGAGGTCGTTGATGACGTTGCCGGCCTCGTCGCGCGTGACCAGCGTCTCGAAGATGTGCATCCCGATGTTGCGGGACGCCTGGGCGGTGGTGGTGGCCACGTCGAGGGTCGGCGGCTGCGCTTGCTGGGCCATTCCGATGTCGCCGCCGCGCTTGTGCGCAGGGGCGGCGGCGGCCATGACTCGGACGGCTGGCATGCGGATCGACATCGCGATTCCTCATGTGGAGAGCCACGGGTGGCGCTGATCTCGGAATCGTCGGCGCACGGGCGTGCGCAGCGGTCTCGGGTCAGACCGTTGTCGACACAAAGCGCGGCGGAACGCAAACGCGGACCACGAGTCGCGGATCGGGGGGTGCGGGGCGTCGCGAAGGGCCGTCAGCAGACGGGCCTGCGGGTCGGCCGGGCCGCGTCGACACACGCTTCGACATCCGCGCTCAGCCCGTGCGCTGCGCCCGAGCCGGTGTTCGGCATCACCAAGCGGGTGATGGGCTGGCGCCAGATGAACATGCGCGGACTGGACAAGGCCAATGTTGAGTGGAGCTTGGTCACCATGGCCCGGAACATCAAGCGCATGCATGTGCTGCGAGCGGCGTAGAGGGGCGAGCTGATTCAAGCCGGACAGCCTCCTAGGGTAGACCCTAGATAGGCACGTACCCGGGACTCGTGGGACCGTTCGCCCGTCGTCGGCGCATCGTCGGATCGAGAGACCGGGGAGACACGTCTGCGGACTTGCGCGGCGACAGCGCGTGAGGCGCATGGGCCCATGCGCAGCGGGCAACCAAAGAGATCAGATGCCAACCAACGTAAGAGGATCGCCGGCCATGCGGCCAGCAGTGCCCGCCGAGGCGCCCGTACGCGCCGCCCGGTCGCCCAGCATCAAATCGCAGGGCACGACGCCCGGCGCGTCGCGCACTAGCTTCTACCAGTTGCCCACCTCAAGCCCACCGGCAGGACCGACTGTGCTTCGCGAGCTGCTCGGTGGTGTGCTCAAGTCCGGGCCCGTCCTCCCCGCCCTCCTCGGGGTCGGGCTGGCAGCCTTCGATCTTCTCCTTCCCCGGCCGGTGAATCGGAGTGAGGTCGGCTTGTTGAAGGCAGAGCGCCGCGCCGACCAGTTCGTCGGCGACCTGAGGAGCGAGGTGGGAGTCGCGCGGGCGCTGTCGCGGCTGTCGACGGGGCTGTTCGCCAACGACATCTCTGTGGCGAGGCTGGGAACCGAGCTCACCGGGCTGGAGAATGCGATCGCCCGGGGGGACAGCATCGCGGCCCGGCGGCACTTCAGAACGATCGCCAAGGCCATGGCCTTCAATCCCAGTGCGACGAATGCGGGCGTCGCCGCCGTCGACCGCGAGATCGCGCGGTTGACGAGGGTCACGGCGCCGCGTCTGCCGGCGCCTGCCCGCCCGAGCGCGTCTGGAACGGCTCAGGGGGCATCGAACTCATCGCGCGATGCCCTCGGAGCCGGCCGGCAGGCCGCTCGGGCGCGGAGCCCAGCACCGAAGCCCGTGACCCACCGACTGCCCGCGCTGGGCGGGTCCAGCGCGGCGGCCCCGCCGCAGCCTGCCCGACTTGAGCGCGAGTCCCAGATCACGCATACCCGCAGCACCGGCACCCGGACCGAAGTCGAGAGACGGGCCATTGAGCAGCGCGAAGAGGCCCTGAAGAACGCCCTGCGGATCGTCTACGAGCGCATCAGAACACTGTTTCCTGGCGGCCCCTCCGTCGCTCAGCTCGCGCGCGAGGTCTACCGCGAGCGCCCCGAGCTGCAGGCTGTCGGGCTCAGCGAGGACGCATTCGTCTCACAGGTGAAGGCGCCGGGCCCGCTTGCGGGGGGCGACGGTGGAGGGCGCGTCAGAGCGAGTGCGGGCGGCGTCCAGGCCTCGGGCAGCGGAGGGGGCAGTGGGGGGTCGGCTTTCGGGAAGTTCAGTCTGAAGGTCCAGGTAGACCGTGAGTCGGTTAGAAGCCATCTGCGGAGATACCTCGCTTGGAGCGCGGGCTCCAAGGCGGATCGCGGTGAACCGCCACCGGTAGGTGCTGACCTCAAGCGGGACGGCATCGATGAGGCAATGATGCAGCTGGCCCTCGACGGTGACGTCCGCGCGCAGCGCGCTGTGGTGGCGTCGCTCGGAAAGGCGCGCCTAATCGATATTTTAGGCAAGGCCGCCCCTGACCCACAATTCAATGCTCGCGAATGGGTCGAAAAATGGTTGAATACTTACTCCGAAGTTCTTGGGGGTAAGCCCGAGAGTTATCTAGCCTCCGTACTATATGACGACTTTCTATCAAGAGCGATGCTGTCCGACCTCCTCCGCCCGGACCCAGCCCAAGAATTGCTAGGTAAAATCCATACAAACCCAAGGCATGAAAGATATGTCACCGAGCGCTTCGAAGAGCGCTTAGCGCAGGTTTTGGCTGAAAATCCAAACGCGAATGAATCCGAGAAAACAGAAATAACCAGACTGGCAATGCAAATAACCAGACAGGAGCTGGATCCGCGAATAATTCGCTTGCCGCTCCAGCGCCTCATAGAGAATCCCGATCTAGCGAATCAGATGAGAATGGAACTAAATCTAGCCACCCAGAGCCTCAATGAGCGCTTAGCGCAGTTTTTGGCTGAAAATCCAAACGCGAATGAATCCGAGAAAGATCTAGCAAGCCGAGCATATACGGTTGCTAGTCGAATCTCGGCGGTGGATGTCATGCGCGCTTACATGATTTACGAGAATTTCGACCTTGGCGAGGTAATAGCAGCGCTCGAAAAGATTGATTCGAATTTCTCGACGGAATTTAAAAGCAAAAAGCCAAACAAAATACAAGCAGCGATACGATTTATCACGGCCGGGAGTCTATCGCCCATTGATCCCATACTGGTCAATATCTTCGCAGGGGATTATGCTCGGTATCCCCGTGACCTTGGAAACCGTATCCCATAGCCGGCTCATGCACTGGCTTGCCGGGGCTGATTGGCCAGCCAGTTCTCTTCGAACCGCAGCGGCCTCACATAGTCGAGCGTCGAGTGCAATCGAATTCGGTTGCACCAGAGTATCCCGGACACGACTTCGTCCATGGCTTGCACCGGGTGTTAAAGCGCTGCCCGTGCAGGCGTTCCACCTTAAACGAGCCGAACAGCGTCTCGCAGCAGGCGTTGTCCCAGCAGTTGCCGCGGCGGCTCATCAATGCCGTGATGCCGTACTCGGTCAGCATGTCGCGCAAGTCCTTGCTGGCGTACTGGCTGCCCTGGTCGCTATGGAAGATCAGCCTGGCCTGCTTTCTGGGATGGCGCTTGAACCCCGCCATGCGCAGCGCATCAAGGCAGGAATTCGCCATCACCACGGCGTTCATGCCGACGAGCGCGTCGCGGCCGATGCGGCAGCCGTGGCCGATGTGGGCGTCGGCCTCCATCACGGTGTCGAAGTCGGGCAGCGAGTGCACGACGCAGTTGTCCTGCAGGTTGGCGCCGGCCTCGAGCACGATGCGGCCGAAGTCGCCGCGCATGACCGCGCCAGCGCCCACGTCTCAGCGCAGCCCGACGATCACGTCGCCGATCAGCACGGCGCTCGGATGGCTCCTCGGATCAACCGAACGGATACGCTGCCTGATCCGTCGCCAGCAAACGATCGTCGGCCGCCTGCAACGGGTCATCCAGTCGCGCGTGACGACGCCGACGCAGGCGATCCGAGAGACGCTGGCCAAGCGAAACCGGGTGTTCGAGCAGACCGCGCCACGCAAGACCGAGACCCCGAATCTCTACAGGCACGCTCGATTGCTTGAATAGCGCGAACTTTCCCCCGCCTCGATCGTGGACATCAGCATCGTCTACACGCCGTCCTCGCCGACCCTCATGCGCCAGTGCGACGGGCTCGACGGATCGAACAGCGACTCGGAATGGATGTACGTCTCGCCGGATTATAATTATGGATTAATTATTAGTATATAACACAAAAGATCTGCCACCAACGCATTCAATGGTGATTTGGGTACCGATTACCCCTTTTGGCCCTGTTCTCACCTCAACACTGTATGTCGAACCTTTAGGTATACTTAGTGCTCGATCAGTGCAGCCACTTCCACCATACGAAGTTCCAGTTTGAGATTGCGCCAACCTTGTATCAATGGCCTGCATTGTTTGACCTTGCCCCTGAAAACCGGATCCCTTGCTGAGGAGTTCAAAATGGACGGCAAGGAGAACGGAAGTGACAGGAACGACAAGGGCGCGGTACACGCTGGAGTTCAAGCTGGAGGCGGTTCGGCTGGCCAAGACGGGCCA
>JAPLQE010000016.1 GCA_026399835.1 Burkholderiales bacterium
CTGACGACCATAGCGAGTTGGAACCACCCCTTCCCATCCCGAACAGGACCGTGAAACGACTCTGCGCCGATGATAGTGAGCATTCGCTCGTGAAAGTAGGACATCGTCAGGCAACCCTACGCAGCATCAACGCCCCGAGTTTTTCACTCGGGGCGTTTTTGCTTTGGGGACGCCCGAAGTCGCTTCAGAACACCACGGCACCGTGACTGTGTCGGTTTAGAGCCCGATCCGCGACGCTGCCGAACGCGGTCAGCGTGTGCGGCGCACCCGTCCCCGTCATCGTGGAGACGACGGTGCCGACCGTGCCGTCTCGCCAGATGCGGGTGCGGGCAGCATCCTCGTAGATCGTATAGGTCAGCAGGTTGCCACCTTCGCTCATCTGGCGAAGCGCGGGTGTGGCTGTCGGGCCGGTGCCGGTGCCGGCGCCGATGGAGCACCGAGTACGGCACACTCGCGGAACACTGAGCGGTAATCGCGGAGGTGCTGTACACCGGATGCACGCGGCCGGGGTCTCGCGCCCCGGTGGTTGCGGTCGGTCGAATCGGTTCATGCCATCGCGGCAAGGCCGCTTCGGGACGTTCGATGCGGCAGCGGCTCGCTCGGCGAGACACCTGCCGTCCGGCGTTTCCGACCGTCCGGCGATAAGGGTTCAAGAACCGTCGCATACGCGCCGATTTCGGCCGCCTTGGCCGAACTTGAATCGAGACTCAGCCGGTACGCTGCGAAGCCGTACGCGATACACCGAACTGGCGGGCCGCGACCCGGCTTCTGTGTTCGCTGCGACTGGCTCTCGACTTCATCGGAGATTAACGAATATGAAACTCATGACCTCCTCGCGTCGCATCGTTCTCGCGGCCATGCTGGCTGGCATCGGCGCCCCGGCGCTGGCTGCCACCGCGACCTCGACCTTCACGGTCAACGGCACCGTCGTGGCCACCTGCTCGGTCAGCGCCACCGCATTGAACTTCGGCGCGTCGATCCCGACGCCGGTGAACAGCAACATCGATGCGACCAGCACGATCACCGCGACCTGCTCGAATGCCGTGCCGTTCTCGGTCGCGCTCAACGCCGGCAACGGCGCGGGCGCGACGGTGGTGGCGCGCAAGATGTCGAGCGGGCCGAACACGGTCAACTATGCGATGTACACGGACGCCGGTCGCACGACGGTCTGGGGCGACGGCACGCCGGGCTCGTCGATCAACACGCTGACGGGCACGGGCGCCGCGCAGGCGATCCCGGTCTACGGCCGCATCCCGACGGGCCAGACCCCGGCCATCGGGACCTACAGCGACACCATCCTGGTGACGCTGACGTTCTGATTCACCGATAGCGAGGGCACCGTCGGCGCTTCGAGCCGGCGGTACGGCGCCATACGCAGCGCCCACGTCTCCCCTCGACCAGCCAGGAGCCTCCCCATGCATCCGATCCGACAGCTTCTCGGAACGGCCTTCGGCCTGATGATCGGGCTCGCCGCAGCGATGCCCGCGATGGCCGGATCGTTCAGTGCGAACCCGGTCCGCCTCTCGCTGCCTGCGGGCGCGAACTCGACCTCGCTCGTCCTCGAGAACCGGGGCGACAAGCCCGTGGTCGTGCAGGCGAGCACCGCTTCATGGAAGCAGCAGGACGGTCGCGACCTGCTTGCCGAGACCGAGGACCTGATCGTCTCGCCTCCGATCTTCACGATCCCGGTCGGCGGCAGCCAGACCGTGCGTGTCGGCTTGATGCGCGCAGCGGATCCGACGCGCGAGGTCACCTACAGGCTCTTCCTGCAGGAAGTGCCGCCGCCGCCGACGGACGGCGAGCCGGGCGTCGCAGTGGCCCTGCAGCTCGCGCTCCCGCTCTTCGTGCAGCCGGTCGCCAAGGCGTCGCCAAGGCTCGCCTGGCAGGCACGCAACGGTGCGGACGGCGCGATCGAACTGTCCCTCGCGAACGAGGGCACGGCCCACGTGCAGGTCGTCGATGCGCGCCTCGCGGGGCCGGACGGCACCCTGATCGCCGAACTCAGCCCGCGCGCCTACGTGCTGCAGGGCCAGTCACGCTCGTGGCGCGTCACGCCGCTGCGGCCCTGGACGGGGGAGGCGCTTCGTCTCACCGCGCGCACCAGTGGCGGAGACATCAGCGCACAGGTCGCGCCCGTCCGCTGACGCGGGCGCAAGTGCGCCGTCCTGTCTCGGTCGTGCTCGACCGGGGCGCGCCACACGTCGCTGCTTCGCCGTCGCATCGGATGCGACCGGGTCGCGGAGTCCCTGCACGGTGATGGGTGCCCGGCCGGTGCCTGCGGCGAGGTCGGCCTGCCCCGCATCGGTACACTCGCGGCCATGTCGCTGCGTTCCCCCACGATGCCGTCGCGCCCCCACACGCTGACGGTCGTGAGGGCTGTGCTCTTCGCCGGATGGCTCGCGGGTCCGGGTCTCGCGCTGGCGTCCGCGCCGACGCGGTCCACCGCCACCGCGTCCACCGCCACCGCGTCCACGGCCACCGGGTCCACTGCCACCGCGTCCACTGCCACCGCGTCCACCGACGCGGCGTCGACCGCCACAGCTTCGACCGACTCAGCGTCCACGGACTCAGCGTCCACCGACGCGGCGTCCACCGACTCAGCGTCCACCGGATCGGCATCCGCGGCGCCCGAGTCCATCGCGCCCGAGTCCGCCGCATCCCACTCCAGCGCGGCGCCTGCGCCGTCAGCGCCCGCCCCGCCTCCGGAGCCCGCCACGGCGCCCGCCCCGGGCCCCGCGGTCGCGACACCGGCGCGCGCGGCGGCCGTGCTCTTCGAGGTCGAGATCAATCGCGAGCCGGTCGGCAGCACGCGCCTCGCGAAGCTGCCGGACGGGCGGCTCGCGGCCCGGCGCGCGGACCTGCTCGCCTGGCGTCTGAGGATCCCCGAAGGCGTCTCGCCGGTCCTGTTCGCCGGCGAGCCGCACGTCCCGCTCGAAGCGTTCTCGGGCGTTAAGATCGTGATCGACGAGGCGCTGCAGCGCCTGTCGATCGATGTTCCCGCGGCGTACTTCGAGCCCACGCAGCTGGTGGCGACCCCGCCCCGCCCCCCGGCGCCGAGCCGGCCGACGCCGGGTGGCTTCGCGAACTACGACCTGTTCTTCAGCCGCGCGTCGGGCGATCCGCTCGGTGCATCGACCAACAGCTTCACCGGGCAGTTCGAGGTCGGCGCGTTCAGCCGATTCGGCGTCGTCTCGAGCGGGCTGCTCGTCAGGGGCGTCGGCATCGATCCGAGCAGGGTGCGTCTCGACACGAGCTGGACGCTCGACCTGCCCGACCGCACCCGCACGCTGACGCTCGGCGACGCGATCGGTACCTCCGGCCTCTGGGGGCGTCCGCTTCGCTTCGGCGGGCTGCGCTACAGCACGAATTTCGCGACCAACCCGACCTTCGTGACCTTTCCTCTGCCCGGGCTGCGCGGCGAGGCGGTGCTGCCGAGCGTGACTGACCTGTACGTCGACGGCGTGCTGCGCCAGAGCAGTCCGCTGCCGGCCGGGCCCTTCTCGATCTCCAACGTGCCGGTGATCACCGGACGCGGCGAGGTCCGGCTGGTGACACGCGACCTGCTGGGGCGCGAGCAGGTGATCACCTTGCCCTACTACGCGAGCAGCCAGCTGCTGCGCGCGGGTCTGGTCGACGACGCCTTCGAGGTCGGCTGGATCAGGAACAACTTCGGCCTGAGCTCGAACGACTACGGCCGGTTCGTGTCGACCTACCAGCAGCGGCGAGGCATCAGCGACCGTCTGACCGGCGAGGTCCGGCTCGAGGCCCTCGCGGACCGGCAGACCGGCGGCGGCGGGATGATCGTGTCGCTGCCCGAACTTGGCGTGCTGACCGCGGCGGGCGCGGTGAGCCGCGGCCCGGCGGGCACGGGCCAGCTCGCCTACGCGGGCTTCGAGCGCCAGACCCGCACGGGAGTGAGCGTCGGCGTGCGGTTGCAATGGGCGACGCCCGAATTCACGCAGCTCGGACTGCAGCCGGACCAGCCGGCGCCCAAGCTGCAGTTGTCGGGCAATCTCGGGACCTCGCTCGGTCCTGCGGGCTCGATCGGGCTGGGCTATGTGCGTCAGGACAACCGCGATCGCCCCGACGCCCGGATCGGGTCGCTGAGCTACAGCCTCGCGCTCGGCCCGCGGTCTGCACTGGTGCTCTCCGCGTTCAAGGCGTTCGACGCGACCGGCAGCTCCGCGGTGTCGCTGACGCTGATCTCGGCACTGGATTCGGCGACATCGGCCTCGGCGACCCTGACGACGCCCACCGATCCGGCCGCCCAGGTGCAGCTGCAGCGCAATCTGCCCGAGGGCCGGGGCATGGGTTATCGGCTGCTCGCGGCGGGCACCGGGCCGCAGAGCCGGCTCGAGGCGGGCGTGGCGCTCCAGAACGACCTCGCGACGGTCTCGCTGGAGGCCGCGCGCGGCAATGGCCTGGAGGCGTACCGGGCGAACCTGAGCGGCTCGGTCGCGCTGCTCGACGGCCAGGTCTTCGCCTCGCGTCGGCTGGGGGACAGCTTCGGTCTGGTCCACGTGCCCGGCTTCAATGACGTCGAGGTGCTGGTCAACAACCAGCCTGCGGCGCGCACCAATTCGGCCGGATACGCGGTGCTGCCGCGCCTGCTGCCCTTCCAGTCGAACCCGGTGCGGCTCGAGATCGGGCAGCTGCCGATGGACACCACGATCGGTGCGTCGGAGATCGATGCGGTACCCTACTCGCGGAGCGGCGTCGTGCTGCGGTTCCCGATCGAACGCAGCCGGGGCGCACTGATCAGGCTGGTGCTCGAAGACGGCTCGCCGATGCCGGTGGGTGCGCAGGTGAAGGTCACCGGCCGGGACACATCGTTTCCGGTCGCGGCACGCGGCGAGGTCTTCGTCGACGGCCTGTCCGCCCGCAACGGGATGTCGGCCGAGTGGCGGGGGCAGCGGTGCATGTTCCAAGTGAATCTCGAGGACGGTGGGCCGGTGCAGCCCAGAGTCGGCCCGATCACCTGCAGCGGAGTGGACAGATGACCCTGCATCGGACGGTCCGCGCACTGGCCGCACTGCTGATCGCAGCGAGCGCTTCGGGAGCCGGGGCGACGACCTGTTCGGCGGAGTCCGCCGGGCTGTCGTTCGGCCGATACAACCCGTTCCACGGCGTGCCGAACGATTCGGTCGGCACCATCACGCTGTCCTGCAGCGGCGCCTCCGGAACCGACGTGGCCTACGTCCTGCGTATCGGCCCGGGGGCGAGCGGCACGCCGACCGCGCGGGTCATGCGCGCCGCGTCGGGCTGGTCGCTGGGCTACAACCTCTACACCGATCCTGCGCGCAGCCTCGTATGGGGGGATGGCACCGGCGGCACGCGGGTCGTGGCCGACGCGTTCACGCTGCGCGGGATGAGGCAGACGCGGCGCTACCAGGTGTTCGGCCGAACCTTCGAGCGCCAGAACGTCGCGCCCGGCGTCTACTCCGACAGTCTGGTCCTGTCAGTCGAGTTCTGAGCGGCCGGTTCAGGTTTCGCGGCGTGCTGCCGATAACCCGGAGACCCTTGTCAACGGGCGGAAGCGGTGCTTCGTCGAACGCGCGGATACGTCGTGGTGCTGTGCATGGTCGTGGGCGAGTCGAGCCTGGCCGACCGGACCGGCACCGAGTTCGTCGTCACGGCGGGTGTCGTGGCGGCCTGTCGCAGCGTGCGGATCGTCAGTGCCACCGCCATGCCGGCCACGATCGATCCGCGCACGGCCGTCGCCGTCGACTGCGGGGCGGTGCCCTACCGGGTCTCGATCGGGGACCGCCGGCCGCAGCGCATCGCGGACGCGGGCAGGAAGACCTCCGTCGTGCAGGGCGAGGGACGGATCACGGTCAGTGTCGAGTTCTGAGGCCGCGTCATCCGCACGCGTCGGCCACGCTCAGCGCGCGAGATCGAAGGTCCAGCTGGCGCCGAACAGGAAGCCGTTCGCGCCGAGCACCGAGGCGAACGCCGAGAACGGGCCGTAGCGCCATCCGACCGTCGGGATGATGACCGGCGCGATGCCGAACCGGTTGAACGGGATCTTGTCCTCGTAGGGTTCCTTGTAGCCGTGCAGCAGGCCGAAGGTCGCGTTGACGAACAGCTCACCGCCGGCGAACTTCGCGAGGTCCCACTCCTGGCCGACGTACAGGTACTGCGAGAACTGGCCGAACGAGTTGTCGAGCAAGGCGAGCCCGGCCAGGGAGCGTTCCGCCCCCCAGAAGGTCCAGCGCTTCGTCAGCAGCTCGCCCGACACCATGTGGTTGTAGCGCACGTGCTCGGCGCTGCCGCTGAAGTGCCAGGCGCTCGGCCCGTAGCTGGCGCGGAACTGGTCTCCCGGCGCGATCCATTGCGCGCAGGCCGGTGCAGCGCTGGCAAGGAGTGCCGCGCCGAGTGCGATCGCGGTCAGGCGCGAGGCACGGGGGGCGGGCACGTTCGCCCGGGGCGGCACGGCGGGCCATGAGGCCTGCGAGGTCGTCGGTATCGGCACGGTGGGCGCTGTCGGGTTCGTTACGGCGGGGCGGCATGTCGCGGCCGGTAGCGGCCGGTAGCGGCCGGTCGCGCGAATGGTATCGCGAAGCACGATCGTGATCGGGCGTCCCTCGGTTTCCCGAAGGGGCGGATGCAACGGGCTGTCAATGCTGCCCGCGCGGCTCGGCGTGCCCCCCGTCCGAACCGCGGTCCGGCGCAGAATCGACCGCTTCGACCCCTTGCTGCACGGCTTGGCCTTATGATGCGGGATCAGTCCAGCAGTGCCTCCCCGCGACAGGATCTCGACCTCGTGCTCCGGCAGAACCCGATGACGCGCCCGCACAGTCCCGGCCGCAGCGCACGTCCGACCTGATGACCCCGGACCGCGCCACGTACCTCGCGTCCGGCGGCTCGCTGCCGAAGCGGGCGCTGCTGCTGTCGGCGCTGCTGCTCGCCGGCTGCACCATCGTCCCGAAGCCCGCGACCGAGGCTGAACTCGCCGCCCGGACCGGGCAGGACCTGTCGGCGATGTTCGCTCGACAGGAGCCGGTCCGCGGACCGATCACCTACGGCGAGGCGGCGGCGCGCGCGATCAAGTACAACTTCGACGTGCGCCTGAAGGCGATGGAAGGCGCGCTGGCGAGCGGGCAGCTCGACGTGGCGCGCTGGGACATGTTCCCGAGAGTGCTCGCCAACGCCGGCTACACCACCCGGAGCGCCGGCGACGGCTCGCGCACCCAGACGGTCGAGACCGGGCTGGAGAGCGCGTTCCACCAGACCTCGTCCGAGCGCACGCGCACGATCGCGAGCGCCGAGTTCTCCTGGAACGTGCTGGACTTCGGCGTGTCCTACTACCGCGCCCGGCAGCAGGCCGACCAGGTGCTGGTGCTCGAGGAGCGCCGGCGCCGCGTCGTGCAGAACCTGCTCGTCGACACCCGCAACGCCTACTGGCGCGCGCTCGGCGCGCAACGGCTCACCGGCCGCATCGACCGGCTGATCGAGCGCAGCAATGCGGCGCTCGAGCGGGCGCGCGAGGTCGAGCGGCAGGGCCTGATGCCGACGACGCAGGTGCTGGAGACGCAGCGGCGGCTGCTCGACGCGATCCTGCTGCTGCAGTACCGCCGTCAGGAGCTCGAACTCGCCAAGCAGGAGCTCGCCGGACTGATGGCCCTGCCCACGGGCACGCCGTTCACGCTCGCCGATGGTCCGGATGCGCCGCTGCCGCCGACCCCCGGCGAGATCGGCCGTCTCGAGGAGGCGGCGCTGGCGCGGCGCCCCGAGCTGCGCGAGGAGTTCTACCGGACCCGGATCACCGCCAGCGAAGTCCGCCGCGCGATCGCCTCGACGCTGCCCAACCTCGGCGTGGACGTCGCCGGCCGCTACGACGCGAACCGGTTCCTGTTCGACAACACCTGGGTCGATGGCGGCCTGCGCTTGTCGATGAACCTGTTCCGGCTCGCCTCGATCCCCTCGGTGATGCGCGCGGGCGAGGCCCAGCAGCAGGTCGACGACGCCCGCCGGATGGCCCAGGCGATGGCGGTGCTCACGCAGATGCGCATCGCGACGCTGCGCTACGGCCTGACCGTCTCGGAGTACGAGCAGGTCGCCGTCAGCGCTGCGGTCGACCAGCGCCTGCTCGGCTTCTCGCGCGCGGCCGCGGCGGCCCGCATCGAGGGCGATCTGGACGTGGTCCGCAACGAGGCCCGCGCGCTGCTCTCCGAGTACCAGCGGCACATCGCCTACGCGAACGCGCAGGCGGCCTGGGGACGCATCTTCAACTCGCTCGGCTACGACGTCGACCCGCCGGCCCCCGATGCCGGCGTGGCAGAGGTGGCCGCTTCGATCGAGCGCTCGCTCGCCCAGTGGCAGCGGCTGGCCTTCGAGCCGACCGCGCCGCGCGGCGCCGCGCCGGCGGGCCCGGCCGGGCCGAGCGCAGGCGTCTCGCCGCGCTGATCCGGACGGCGGACGATCGCGCCCGGCCGGCGCCGAGGCCTGTGCTACCTTCGTGCGCGTTCCCCGATGCCCACGATGCGATGAGCGCTCCGACGTCCGCCTCCGCCGTCCACCCCCGCGAAGCGCTCCACGCGCCGGGCCGCAGTCTGCCGATGATCGCGCCGTGCGAGCACATCGCCGGCAACGAGAAGATGATCGTCAAGGCGATCGCGCTGCAGCGCGAGCTGCGCGGCGCCTTCGACCTCACCTGCGACTGCGAGGACGGTGCGATCGTCGGCGCCGAGCGCGCGCATGCGACGATGGTCGCACGGGTGCTCGCGGCCACGCCGGACGCGGCCGGGCGCATCGGCGTGCGCGTGCACGACGTCACGCATCCGCACTGGCGCGACGACGTCGAGATCCTGCTGGCCGGAGCCGGCGAGCGCATCGCCTACCTGACGCTGCCCAAGCCCGAGGGCGTGGCCGACGTCGCGCGGATGCTCGACTTCATCGAGCGGCGCGCGGCGCTCGCCGGCTGCGCCGCCCCGCCGGTGCACGTGCTGATCGAGACCCACGGCGCGCTCGAGCAGGCCGCAGCGATCGCAGCGCTCGCCGAGGTCGAGACGCTCGACTTCGGCGTGATGGACTTCGTCAGCGCCCACCATGGCGCGCTCGGTTTCGACGCGATGCGCTCGCCGGCGCAGTTCGAGCATCCGCTGCTGGTCCGCGCCAAGACCGCGCTGGTGTCGGCCGCGCTCGCGCATGCGGTCGTGCCGGCGCACAACGTGTCGCTGGCGCTGCGCGACCCGGGGTCGGTGCGCTCGGACGCGCGGATCGCCCGCGAGCGCTTCGGCTTCCTGCGCATGTGGAGCATCCATCCGTCGCAGATCGCGCCGATCGTCGAGGCGATGAGCCCTGGCCACGCCGAGGTCGAGCGCGCCGGGCGAATCCTGCTGGCCGCACAGGCCGCGGGCTGGGGCCCGATCGACTTCGTCGGCGATCTGCACGACCGCGCGTCGTACCGGCACTGCTGGACCGTGGTGCAGCGTGCGCACGCGGCCGGCATGCCGCTCGAGGCCGCGGTCGCGCACGCCTTCTTCTGAGACGACGCGCGCCCGCCGCGGGCCGACGCGACGCCCATCCGACCCGAGACACGGAGACTTCCCGATGACCGCCTCGTCCTCGTTGCCCGCCACCGGGCCGATCTGGCGTCCGTCGCCCGAGCGCATCGCGCGCGCGACGCTGACCCGCTACACCGACTGGCTGCGCCGCGAGCGCGGCCTCGACTTCCCGGACTACGAATCGCTGTGGCAATGGTCGGTCGACGAGACCGCGGCGTTCTGGACGTCGATCTGGACCTTCTGCGGGATGCGCGCGTTCACGCCGTACCGCGAGGTGCTGCGCGAGGCGAAGATGCCCGGCGCGGTCTGGTTCGACGGCGCCACCGTCAACTACGCCGACCAGATGCTGTGGCGCGCCGCCGAGCCGGGCTGGGCTGAACGCACCGCGATCGTGTTCTGGTCCGAGATCGTCGCGCGGCGCGAGGTGAGCTGGGGTGCGCTCGCCGCTGAGACGGGGGCGCTGGCCGCGACGATGGCGCGGCTCGGCGTGGGCTTCGGCGATCGCGCGGTGTCGTACATGCCGAACATTCCCGAGTCGATGACCGCGGTGCTCGCGAGCACCTCGCGCGGCGCGATCTGGTCGAGCTGCGCGCCCGACATGGGGGCCGCGGGCGTACTCGACCGCTTCCGGCAGATCGAGCCCCGGCTGCTGTTCGCGGTCGACGGCTACCGCTACGGCGGCAAGGACTTCGACCGGCTCGACACGGTACGTGAACTGGTTGCGCAGCTGCCCTCGGTCGAGGCGGTGGTGCTCGTGCCCTATCTCGATCCGCAGGCCTCGCTCGGCGACGCGATCGAGGTGCCGGCCCGCGACGGCGCACCCGCGCGCCGCGTGCCGGTGGTGTGCTGGGCCGATGCGCTCGCGCAGCCCGCGCCCTTCGTCGCGCAGCCGGTGCCCTTCGACCATCCGCTGTGGATCGTCTACTCGTCGGGCACCACCGGCATGCCCAAGCCGATCGTGCACGGCCATGGCGGCACGACGCTCGAGTACCTCAAGGCGATGCTGATCCACAGCGACCTCGGTGCGGACGACCGGTTCTTCTGGTTCACGTCCACCAACTGGATCATGTGGAACATGACGGTGTCGGCCCTCATCCCGGGCAGCACCGTGCTGCTCTTCGACGGCAACCCCGGGTACCCCGATCTGGGCACGCTGTGGCGCTTCGCCGAGCGCGAGCGCGCGACCTTCTTCGGGCTGTCGCCCGCGTTCGTGCAGCTCAACGTCAAGCACGGCGCGAGCCCGCGCGAGCGCTTCGACCTGTCGTCGCTGCGCACCGTCGGCGCGACCGGCTCGCCGCTCACCGAGGACGGCTACCGCTGGATCTACGGGCACGTCCACCCCGACGTGCTGCTCGCCTCCATCAGCGGCGGCACCGACCCGAACACCGCCTTCCTGGGCACCTGCCCGACCGCGCCCATCTACGCGGGCGAGATGCAGGCGCGCGGGCTGGGTGCGGCCGTCTATGCCTACGACGACGCGGGCCGGGCGGTCTACGGCGAGGTGGGCGAGCTGGTGTGCGCCAAGCCGATGCCGTCGATGCCGCTGCGCTTCTGGGGCGATGCGGAGGGCAAGCGCTACTTCGACAGCTACTTCGATGTCTATCCCGGCGTCTGGCGGCACGGTGACTGGCTCAAGCTCGAGCGCCGGCCCGAGACGGTCACCGGCGTGATCTACGGCCGCTCCGACTCGACGATCAACCGGCACGGCATCCGCATGGGCACGAGCGAGCTCTATCGGGTCGTCGAGGGCTTCGACGAGGTGGCCGACTCGCTGGTCATCGACCTCGAGTACCTCGGACGCGAGTCGTTCATGGCGCTGTTCGTGGTGCCGCGCGCCCCGCACGCGCTGACCGATGCGCTCAAGCGCCGGCTGCTCGACGCGATCCGCACGCAGCTCTCGGCGCGTCACGTGCCGAACGACGTGTTCGAGATCCCGGAGGTGCCGCGGACGATCTCGGGCAAGAAGCTCGAGGTGCCGGTCAAGAAGATCCTGCTCGGGCAGCCGCCGGAGCGCGCCTGCAACCGCTCGGCGATGTCCAACCCCGGCTCGATCGACTGGTTCGTCGCCTTCGGGGCAGCGCGGGCCGCGGCGGGCTGACGCCCGGCGGTGACCGCCGCCGCCGGATCGGGACGCGCAGCAAGTTCGTTCGCGGCGTCTCAGCCCCGCCGGTCGAAGCGCAGGATCTCGGCCGCGATCCGGTCGAGCGGCAGCACCGCATCGGCACCGCCCAGCGCGATCGCTTCCTTGGGCATGCCGAACACCACGCAGGTCTCCTCGTTCTGCGCGACGGTGCGTGCGCCCCGGTCGTGCAGCGCCTTCATGCCGCGCGCGCCATCGTCGCCCATGCCGGTCAGGATGATCGCCAGCGCGTCGCGCCCCGCGCAGTCGGCCGCGGAGCGAAAGAGCACGTCCACGGAAGGCTTGTGCCGGTTGACCGGCGGGCCGTCTGCGATCTGGGCGAAGTACTGGCCGCCCGCCTTGCGCAGCTGCATGTGCCGCCCGCCCGGCGCGATCAGCACCACGCCGCGCTCCAGACGGTCGCCGTCGCGCGCCTCGCGCACGTTCATCTCGCAGGTGCCGTCCAGGCGCTGCGCATACATCGCCGTGAACTTCTCGGGCATGTGCTGGACGATCGCGATGCCGGGCGCGTCGCCCGGCAGCGCGAGCAGCACCGCCTCGATCGCCTGGGTGCCGCCGGTGGAGCTGCCGAGCACCACCGGCTTGTTCACCGACAGCGCGTGCAGGCCCTCGATCGGCGGGCGCGGCGCGGCGGGTGCCACGCGTGCAGATGCGGCCCCGCCGGCGCGCGGCCGGGCACGTGCGGCGGCCTTCAGCGTCTGCAGCAGCTCGCGCCGCGAATCCTCGAGGAACTGCTTGAGGCCGAGCCGCGGCTTGGCGACCACCGCCACCGCGCCGGCGGCCATCGCATCGAGCGCCATCTTGCTGCCGGCTTCCGTCAGCGTCGAGCAGATGACGGTCGGGATCGGCGACTCGTCCATGATCTGCCGCAGGAAGGTCAGGCCGTCCATTCCGGGCATCTCGATGTCGAGCAGCAGCACGTCGGGCCGGCGCCGCCGCAGCATCGGTGCCGCGATCAGCGGGTTCGGTGCGCTGCCCATCAGCTCGATGTCCGGATCGTCCTTGAGCAGGTGCATCAGCGTCTGGCGTACCACCGCCGAATCGTCCACCACGAAGACCATGATCGCCATCCGCCGCTCCCTCGCCCTTCAGACCTGAACCGCCGCGACCTCGGGCGGGCCGTCGCCGACGGTCCACGCGAGCCTGCGGTACACCCTGCCGCCGGTGTCGTGCGCGAGCACGCGCACGCCGTCGCGGGCCAGCGCCGCGAACGCCCAGTCGGTGTTGTCGGCACCCACGTGCCCCTGCTCGAACAGCGCGGGGAACATGTTCCCGCCGCCGTAGACCCAGGCCAGGCACAGCGCCGGGACGATGCCGCGCGCGAGCAGCCCGCCGTACATCGTGCGCAGCGCCATCTCGCCCCAGGCGCTCGTCTCGACGGCGGCTGCGACCGGGGCGCGCGAATGGACGACGTGGCACATCGCGCCGAGCGTGCGGCGCGGGTCGGTCATCACGATCGCCACGCACGAGCCGAGCAGCGTCTCGAGCCGCTCGCCACGCTCGACGACTCGCACGTCACCAGGATGCAGCGTGTGTACCAGCGGGGCGTCGCGGCGCGGCCCGGCGCAGGGCGCGAGCATGCCCGGACGGCTCATGCGCCGTCCTTGCGGAAGGCGCCCGGAGCGAGCACCTGCAGCGGCGTGCGGCATGGCACGCGGCCCTCGGCGGTGCCGATGAAGAACAGCCCGCCCGGACGCAGCTGCGTGAGCACGCGGTCGACCACCTCGCTCTTCGTCGTCGGATCGAAATAGATCAGCACGTTGCGCAGGAAGATCACGTCGAAGGGGCCGATGGACTCGACGGGGCGGCACAGGTTGAGCTGGCCGAAGCGGACCCGCTCGCGCAGTCGCGGGTGGATCTGCACCAGGCCGTCGGAGGCGCCTTCGCCGCGCAGGCAATGCCGGTGCAGCCGTTCCGGGGTGACCATCCTCAGCCGCTCGAGCGGATAGATCGCCTCGGTGGCGCTGCGCAGCACGCGGTCGCTGATGTCGGTACCGAGGATCCGCCAGTCCGAGCCGATGCGTCCCTGCTGCTGCAGGTCGGCCAGCAGCATCGCCGTGCTGTAGGCCTCGTCGCCGAACGAGGACGCCGCGCTCCACACCGACAGCGAGCGCGGCCTGGTCGCCGAGAGCTCGGCCTCCAGCAGCGCGTAGTGCGCCGGCTCCCGGAAGAAGTAGGTCTCGTTGGTGGTCAGCAGGTCCACCGCGACCTGGAACTCGCCGCCGTCCTCGGGGCCCTCGATCAGCGCCAGGTAGTCCTCGTAGCTGTCCAGGCCGAGGCGCTGGATCCGCGGGCCGAGGCGCGAGGACACCAGCGGCTTCTTGCCGTCGGCGAAGGACAGGCCCACCGCGCCGTACATGAGCTCGGTGATGCGGCGGAAGGTGGGGTCATTCAGGGTCGCCACGGGCCCCTCCGGTCGGGCGTGGGGCGCTCATGCCGCGGCCGTGTCCTGGGCCGACTCGCACAGCCGGGCCATGTCGTCGACGTCGAACGCACGGTCGGGCTCGAGCAGGATGATGAAGCCGCCCTCGACCTTGCCCATGCCGCTGATGAAGTCGCGCCGCACGGAGGTGCCGAAGTTGGGCGGCGGCTCGATCGCCTCGGGCGGGATGTCGATGACCTCGCTCACCGCATCGACGAGCAGCCCGAGCTCGACGCGCTCGCGATCGCGCAGGGTGTCGAAGATCACGATGCAGGTCTTCTTGCCGACGTCGGCCGGCGGGCGGCCGAAGCGCGCCTGCAGGTCGATCACCGGCACCACCGAGCCGCGCAGGTTGATGACGCCGCGCACGAAGTCCGGCATCAGCGGCACGGCGGTCATCGGGCCGTACTGGATGATCTCGCGCACCGTGCGGATGTCCATCGCGAACACCTCCGCGCCGAGCGTGAACGTGAGGTACTGCGCTGCCGGACCGGCCTCCGCGGAGGCGCCGGTGCCCGTCGAGTCGTGCTTCATCTCGGCCTCGCTCAGTAGGGTCGGAAGTTGCCGTGCGTGCCGGTGGCCGCCGCGACGCCGCGCGGGGCCGGTGCGGCTGGCCGGGCGGAAGCGCGCATCGGCGAGGCGGTGCTGCGCCGCTCGCCGCCGCCGCCCTGGCCGCCCGTGCCGCGTGTCTCGCCCCGGCCGCGTGCGGCCGCGGGCGCCTCGTCGCCGAGGTTGAAGAACGCGACCGACTGCTGCAGCTGCTCGGCCTGCCCGGACAGCTCCTCGGCGGTGGCCGCCAGTTCCTCGGACGCCGACGCGTTCTGCTGCGTGGCCTTCGAGAGCTGGCCCATCGCGCCGCCGATCTCGGTGACCGACTGGCTCTGCTCCTGCGAGGCGGCCGCGATCTCCTGCACCAGCTCGCTGGTGCGCTGGATCGACGGGACGATCTCGTCGAGCAGCTTGCCTGCGCGCTCGGCGGTGCTCACGCTGTTGCCGGCGAGGTCGCCGATCTCCTTGGCGGCCTCCTGGCTGCGCTCGGCGAGCTTGCGCACCTCGGCGGCGACCACCGCGAAGCCCTTGCCGTGTTCGCCGGCCCGCGCCGCCTCGATGGCCGCATTCAGCGCCAGCAGGTTCGTCTGGTAGGCGATGTCGTCGATGATGCTGATCTTGGCGGCGATCTGCTTCATCGCGGCCACCGTCTGCGTGACCGCGGCACCGCCTTCGCCGGCCTCCTTGCTGGCCTTGGTGGCCATGCCGTCGGTGACGCGGGCGTTGTCGCTGTTCTGTGTGATCGAGGCCGACATCGTGTCGACCGACGCGGTGGTCTCCTCGACCGAGCTCGCCTGCTCGCTGGCCGACTGCGACAGGCTCTGCGCGGTGCTGCTCACCTGGTTGGCCGCACCGGTCAGTGCATCGGCCGCGCCGCGCACCTCCTCGATGATGCGCGCCAGCTTCTCGGAGCTCGCGTTGGCGTCGGTCTTGACCCGGTCGAACACGCCCTCGGCGTCGCGCGTGATGCGCTGCGTGAGGTCGCCCTCGGCCATGCCGGAGAACACGCGGCCGACGTCCTCGATGATCGCCGACAGCTTCTCGCTGGTGGCGTTGGCGTCGTTCTTCACCTGTTCGAACACGCCCGAGTACTCGCGGGTGATCCGCTGCGACAGGTCGCCGCCGGCGAGCGCGCCGAGCGAGCGGCCGACGTCGCCGAAGATCACCGAGGTGGTCTCGACCAGCATGTTGACGCCGGCGCAGAGCTCGCCGATCGGGCCGCTCTTGCCTTCGAGCGGGATGCGCTGGGACAGGTCGCCCGACTTCGCGGCGGCCGTCACCTTCTGCGCTTCCTCGACAGCCTGGCGAAGCATGGTCGCGTCGTTCACCGACGCGGTCACGTCGGTGGCGATCTTGACGATCTTCGAGACCCGGCCCATCTCGTCCTTGACCGGCGCGTAGACCGCCTGGATCCAGACGACGCGGCCGGCCTTGGTGAGCCGCGGGAAGACCTCGCTCTGCGCCTTGCCGGCGTTCAGTTCGCGCCAGAACTGCGGGTAGGCGGGTGAGGCGACGATCGCCGGATCCACGAAGATGCGGTGGTGCTGGCCGACCACCTCGCCGAGCTGGTAGCCGAGCAGCGACAGGAAGTTGGCGTTCGCCGTCAGCACCGTGCCGTTCAGGTCGAACTCGATGTACGCGTATGAGGTGTCGATCGCGCCGAGGATGCCCGTGGCGTTCTGGCGCTCGATCTCCGCCTCGGTGATGTCGTAGCGCACGCCGAGGTACTTCATCGGCTTGCCGTTCTCGCCCAGGATCGGCGCGATCACCGCATCGACGTAGTAGGGCGTGCCGTCCTTCGCCCGGTTCTTGATCTTGCCGCGGAAGAGCTCGCCGCGGCCGATGGTCGACCACAGCTGCTTGAAGGTCTCCTTCGGCATGTCGGGGTGGCGTGTCGTGTTGTGCGGCTTGCCGAGCAGCTCGTGGCGCGCGTACTTCGACACCTCGATGAACTTCTCGTTGATCGAGAGGATGTCGCCCTTCTTGTCCGACTCGGAGACGATGGACGTCTCGTTCATGATCTGGGTGCGGACCTTCAGCTCGGCCTCGATGTCGGCCAGTCGGCTCCGGGTCTCGGTCATCGCCGCCTCGGCCTGCTCGGCGGCGGCCTGCGCGGCGCTCCGCGCGGCCTGCGCCTCGGCCTGCGCGGCATTGCGCGCGGCGAGGGCCTCGGTGCGTGCGGTCTCGGTGCGCTGCATCTCGGCCTGCAGACGCTGCAGCTCGCCGCCGATCAGGAGACGGGCGATCCAGGACGGGTTCGGTTGGTTCATGACGGTTGTCCTTCGAGGGAGATGGAGGCGGCTTGCCGGGTGTCGCCGGCGACGGGTGACTGAGGGTGGAGCGGATGCGGCGGGTGGGCCGCCAGCTGACCGAGCGAGACGACGTCGAAGATCAGGGCGACCTCGCCGGTGCCGAGGATCGATGAGCCGGACATGCCGCGCAGGCTGCGGAACATCCGGCCGAGCGGCTTGATGACGGTCTGGTGCTGCCCGAGCAGCGCGTCGACCCTCACGCCGTAGTGCTGGCCCGAGGCCTTGAGCACGACGATGCTGCTGCGCTCGGGCTCCGGTCCGTCGAGCCCGTACAGCGCCCTCAGGCCGACCACCGGCAGCACCTGGCCGCGCAGCTCGACGACGCCGCATCCGCGTGTGTCGACGGCCGACTCGGTGCGCCGGTTCTCGATGACCTCGACCACCGACTCGAGCGGGAAGATGAACTTGGACGGGCCGACGCCGATCATGAAGCCGTCGATGATCGCGAGCGTGAGCGGCAGCCGGATCTCGATCGCGCTGCCGGCGCCGGGCTCGCTGCGGATCGTCACCGTGCCGCGCAGCGCCTCGATGTTCCGCCGCACCACGTCCATCCCGACGCCGCGCCCGCTGAGGTTGGTCACGGCCTCGGCGGTGGAGAAGCCCGGCTCGAAGATCAGCTTCAGGATCTCGTCGTCCGGCGGGGTCACGCCCTGCTCGAGCAGGCCGCGCTCCCAGGCACGCGCGAGCACGCGGTCGCGCCGCACGCCGCGGCCGTCGTCGACGATGCGGATCAGGATGCCGCCCGACTCGTGGCAGGCCGACAGCACCAGCCGGCCCTGCGGCGGCTTGCCGGCGGCCTCGCGCTCGGCGGGCGGCTCGAGGCCGTGGTCGAGCGCGTTGCGCACCAGGTGCATCAGCGGATCGGCGATGTGCTCGACCACCGACTTGTCGAGCTCGGTCTCGCCGCCGACGATCTCGAGCTGCACGTCCTTGCCGAGTTCGGCGGCGGTGTCGCGCACCACGCGCCGGAAGCGCGTGAAGGTCTCGCCGACCGGCACCATCCTGAGCTGCAGCGTGCCGTTGCGGACCTCCTCGATCAGCCGGCCGAGCTGGTGGCTCGACTCGATCAGCTCGCCCACGCCCGTCTTCTGCGCGAGCAGCGCCGTGCCCGCACCCGCGATCACCAGCTCGCCCAGCAGGTTGATGACCGCGTCGAGCCGGTCCGCCGGCACGCGCACCGTGCGGGCGTCATCGCCGTCGCGCCCGCGCTGCTTGCGCGCGGCCGCGTCGACCACCTGCCGGGGCACGCCGGTCGCTGCCTGCAGGACCTCGCCGATCGGCACCGCCGGGTTGTCGCGGGCGAGCCGTGACTGCTCGTCCAGCGCCGCGGCGACGCGCACCACACAGTCTTCGCGGAACAGGTCGAAGGCGGCCTCGAGCTGCGCGGCGTCGAGCTCGCCGACCAGCACCAGCGACAGGTCGAGGTGGCAGTCCTCGGGGTGGAGCAGGTCGAATCCCGGCAGGCGGTCGGCGTCGATCCCGACCTCGTGCAGCGTGCCGACGGTGGCGAGGTACTCGAGGATCGCGAGGGGATCGAAGCCGTCGCGGAAGGTGTCGGTCTTGAAGTGCAGCGCGATGTGGTGGGCGGTCGTGCCGTCCTTCGTCGCGCCCGCCGGGCGCGGTGTCGAGTCGCCGGCGGGTGTCCGCTCGGCAGCGGCCGCCCCGGGCCGCATCGCGGCCAGCGCCGCGATCAGCGCCTCGCGGTCGTCGGCGGCGGCGCCGTCGGGCAGCGGGCTGTCGTCGACCTGTGCGACCAGCCGCCGGACCTGGTCGGCACAGCGCAGCAGCACGTCGTTGACGGCGGGTGCGAGCCGCACCGTGCCCTCGCGCAGCGCATCGAGGAAGGTCTCGACGTGATGGGTGAAGGCGACGATCTCGTCCAGCCCGAACAGGCCGGCCGAGCCCTTGATCGTGTGGGCGCAGCGAAAGAGCGCATCGAGCTGCTCGCGGTCGTCGGGGCTGGCCTCGAGCTCGAGCAGCAGCTGCTCGAGCTGGTCGAGCTGCTCGCGCGCCTCGCTGAGGAACGCGGGCAGGGCCTCGCGCAGGAAGCTCTCGTCATCGGCTTGTCGGTTGGGCATCGGAGCCCCCTCAGTCGGTGAGCGCGGCGGCCGGCAGGCCGAGCGCCGGGGCGGCGCCGAGGCGCCGGATCGCCCGCTCGAGCGCGGCGCTCGGCTCGCGCAGCTGCAGCCGCATGCGGCGTCGGCGCAGCTCGGCGGCGAGCACGACGAGCAGCTGCAGCGCCGCGGCGTCGACCTGGTCGACGTGGCGCGCGTCGATCACGAGCGTGTCGTTCGCGAGCAGGCCGTGCGCGTCGAGCGCCTCGGCCAGCTCGCGGCGCACCTGTGCGACGGTGTAGATGCCGAACTCCGCGGGCAGCGCGCAGTCGACCGGATCGGCGATCGGTTCCATGGGGTCTCCGGACAGTCTCGGGCGGGTGGGCGGACGGGTCAGGGCAGGCAGAGCTTGGCCACCGCGTCGAGCAGCACGGGCGGGTTGAACGGCTTGACGATCCACGCGCGCGCGCCGGCGGCGCGGCCGGCGTCCTTCTTCGCGTCGCCGCTCTCGGTGGTCAGCATGATCACCGGCGTGAAGCGGTAGTTCGGCAGCGCCTTGACCGCCTTCAGGAAGGTGAGCCCGTCCATGCGCGGCATGTTCACGTCGCTGACGATCAGGTGCACCTTGCGGCCGTCGAGCTTGGCGAGGGCGTCCTGCCCGTCGCAGCCTTCCAGCACCTCGTAGCCCGCGCGACTGAGCGCGAGGTTCACCACCTGCCGCAGCGAGGACGAGTCGTCGACGATCAGTACGGTCTTTTTCATGGGCGGCCGTTCGGGTGGGTCAGAAGAAGGTGACCTCGGAGACCGCCACCGGCGCCTTCGCACCGGTCGTGTCCTTCGAGTGGTTGGTCTGCTGCTCTTCGGTGGAGTAGCCGCTGGTCAGCGTGCGCTGCCAGTCGGCGTCGCTCGGCAGCCGCTGCGTTCGGGCGGCCTGCTCGACGTGCGCGGAGACGCCTTCGACGGCCTGCAGGACCTGGTCGATGATCTGGCTGACACGGTCCTGGAACTGGAACGCGACCATCATCGCCTCCACCTCGGTGCGGATCGCCTGCGACAGCTCGCGGGTGTCCCCGGCGCGCCGGTTCAGCGACTCGACGGCCCCCTCGACGCGGCCGATCACGGTGCGCACGCGCTGCTCGTTCTCGTCGAGCGCCACGCGGTCGTGCTCGGCCTGCGCGCTCGCGTCGTGCAGCGTGCGGTCGACCTGCTCGCCGAAGTGACGCACCTGTTCGCCGATCTGCTTGCCCATGTTCCCGGACTCGGCCGACAGCCGTCGCACCTCGCCCGCCACCACCGCGAAGCCTGCGCCCGCGGGGCCTGCGCGCGCCGCCTCGATCGCCGCGTTGATCGCCAGCAGGTTGGTCTGCCGCGCGACCGTGCCGACCATGCCGGCCAGGCCGAGCAGGCCCTTCGAGGCGCCGTCGAGCGCGCGGATCGTGCCGAGCACCCGGTCCTTCGAATGCAGCACCTCGTCGAGCGACGCGAGCAGTGCCTTGAGGTCCTCCTCGGCGTCGATCAGCACGCGGGCCCGCGCGTCGGGGCCCCCCGCGACGGCGGCGTCGGCGCCGGTCTCGATGATCCGATCGAGCTGGTGGAGGATCGACACGAAGCCGGCGAGCAGCCGGTCGGTCGCGTCCCGGGTCTGCGACTGCGCGGTCTGCAGGTGCCGGTGCCAGACGGAGAAGGCCTCGGCCAGCCGCGGCGCCGCGGCCTCGAAGGTGGCCTCGGGGCCGTGGGTGCCCGCATCGGTCGATGCGCCGCCCTCGCGGGGGCGTCGGAGGAGTGTGATGGCGAGCCAGGCGGCGGCCGACGCGATCGCGGCGCAGGCCAGCCAGGCGGCCCATCCCGCCTGCCCGGACGACAGCACCGCGGCCTGGGCGCCGAGCGCCACTCCCAGGAGGCACAGCGGCCCGTATGCGGCGCGCCGTGCCGAAGCGTGATTCTTGTTCTCGTGCATCCCCGAGGTCCGAGTTCGACGTGACGGCCGAAGTCTCTGCCCCTGATCCCAGTGTGGACGTTCGAGAAAGGGCACGACCTCGCCGTATCTCGATCGACCGCTCGTCCCGGACGAGCGGCGCGCCGAACAGGCTTCGCGCCGCGGGACCGCTGTCGTCCTGCGGATGACGTCGTGTCGGGGTATTCCTACAGGAATCGACCTGAAAACGGTCGCTCCGGGCCGTCGCCGCTCGTCGTCCAGGTGCCCGACGAACGGACGTCCCGAGCCAGGAGCGTTCGAACAACACTGAGGAATACCCGTACATCGTCGGCGGCGGCAGACGAGCGGCGGAATTTCACGCGTGTGCGGCAACCGGGCTGCTAGCATTCGGTCACGCATCCACGCGCCGTGGTGCCGCCGGGAGAACTCGATGAAGACCGCCGTCCTCGCCGTCCTGACCCTCGCCGCAGCCCTCGCGGGCTGCGCCGCGCCGGGGCTCGGCGAACCGCAGGCTGCCGTGTCCGCAGCTCCCCGCGCGGCGCCCCCGACCGACGTGCTGGCGCCGTTCTCGGGCATCGACCGGCTCGATCCCAAGGGGCCGTGGGCCACCTGGATCTTCCATCCGACCAAGAAGCCGACGCGGTTCCGCAGCGTGACGGTCGACGGCGTGCGGGTCGTCGAGGCGCAGTCCGAGCAGTCCATCTCCGGCCTGCAGCACCGCGTCGACGTCGATCCGGGCGAGCGTCCGATCCTCGAATGGCGCTGGCGCGTCGATCGCGTCCTCGAGACCGCGAACATGCGGGAGCGTCATGGCGACGACTCCCCGGTGCGGGTGGTGCTCGCCTTCGAGGGCGACGTGTCCTCGCTGCCGATCAAGGAGCAGATGTTCTTCGAGCGCGTGAAGCTGCTCGGGGGGCAGGACATGCCGTATGCGACGCTGATGTACGTCTGGTGCAATGCGAGCGAGGCCGAGGCGGTCACCCCCAATGCCCACACCTCGCGCGTCCAGAAGATCGTCGTCGAGTCCGGCGCGCAGGGCGTCGGCCAGTGGCGCAGCTACCGTCGCGACATCGTCGCCGACTACGAGCGCGCGTTCGGCCGCAAGCCCGGCCGCCTCGTCGCGGTCGGCGTGTTGAGCGATACCGACAACACCCGGCTGTCGGCACGCGGCTGGTACGGCGACATCAGGCTGCTCTCGCGCGCCGAGTAAGGCTCAGCGTACGTGGTAGCGGCGCTTGGCGAGCTCGGTGAACGCCGCGTAGCCCGCTACCACCGCCACCAGCGCGAGCATCAGCGGCGCCGACAGCGGCACGAAGCCGAACGCCGCGGCTGCCGCGGGCCACCACGGCATCGCGATCGAGACCGCGCCCACCGACAGCGTCGAGACGACCAGCAGCCGGCTCGGCGACGAGGTCCAGGCGGGCCGCGCGGTGCGCAGCAGCAGCAGCACGGCGAGTTCGGTCAGCACCGACACGAGGAACCAGCCCGTCTGGAAAGTCGGAGCGTCCGCGTCGAAGCCGCGCCGCAGCAGTACGAAGGTCAGCAGATCGAAGCCCGTCGACAGGAGCCCGAAGGCGAGCATGAAGCGGCGCACCTCGGCGACGTTCCAGCGCTGCGGGCGCGCCAGCCGGTCGTCGTCGACGCGGTCGGTCGCGATCGCCATCGACGGCAGGTCCGACAGGAAGTTGTTCAGCAGGATCTGCGTCGCCGCCAGCGGCAGGAAGGGCAGCAGGGGCGTGGCGAACGCCATGCTCAGCATGTTGCCGAAGTTCGCGCTGGTGGTGATCGAGATGTACTTCATCGTGTTGGCGAAGGTGCGCCGTCCCTCGACGACCCCGTCGCGCAGCACGCCGAGGTCGCGCTCGAGCAGCACGACGTCCGCGCTCTCGCGGGCGACGTCCACCGCCGAGTCGACCGAGATGCCGACGTCGGCGGCATGCAGGGCCGGTGCGTCGTTGATGCCGTCCCCGAGGTAGCCGACCAGGTGGCCGGCGCGCTGCAGCGCGCGCACGATCCGCTCCTTCTGCTGCGGATCGACCTCGACGAAGAGCGCCGTGAGCGGGGCGCGGTGCAGGAGCGCCTCGTCGGACATCGTGCCGATCTCGGCGCCGGTCAGCGTCGCTTCGCCGTCGATGCCGACCTCGCGGGCGACGTGCGCTGCCACCCAGCGGTTGTCGCCGCTGATCACCTTCGTCGCGATGCCGAGCCCGGCCAGCGCCGCGATCGCCGCGCCCGCCTCGGGACGGGGCGGATCGCGAAAGAGGAGGAAGCCGGCGAGCACGAGGTCCGTCTCGTCGTCGCGGCTCCACGCGGGCCGTGCATCGTGCTCGGCCTCGGCGATCGCGAGCACCCGCAGGCCTTCGGTGCCGCGCGCCGCGCACCAGGCCTCGAGCCGTGCGCGGCGCTCGGCGTCCAGGGCCATTGGGGCCGCGGATGCCGCGTTCGGGCCAGCCCGCAGGTGCGTGCACAGGTCGAGCACCTGCGCGACCGCGCCCTTGGTGACCAGCCGGTGGCGTTCCGGCGCGCCCGGGTCGGCGACCACGACGGTGAGGCGGCGCCGCACGAAGTCGTACGGCATCTCCGCGACCTTGCGGCAGCCCTCGAGCGCGAGCGAGGCGGCGGCGCCCGCGGACACCAGTGCCGCGTCGAGCGGATTGTCGATGCCGGCCTCGAGCGTGGCGTTCAGCCAGGCCAGGCGCAGCACCTCGGCGCTCGGCGTGCCGCCGGGGTCGACCGCGGCCTGCAGCACGATCGTGCCCTCGGTCAGCGTGCCGGTCTTGTCCGTGCACAGCACGTCCATGCCGCCGAGGTTCTCGATCGCCTGCAGATGCCGCACGATCGTGCCGCGTGCGGCCATGGCCCGGGCGCCGTGCGCGAGGGTGACGCTGACGATCGCCGGCAGCAGCTCGGGCGAGAGTCCGACCGCGAGCGCCACGGCGAAGAGCAGCGATTCGATCGTCGGCCGACCGAGCGCCTGGCTGACGACCACGACGAACAGCGTCATCAGCACCATCACCCGCAGCAGCAGCGTGCCGAACTCGCGCACGCCCTGCTCGAAGCCGGTGTCGGGCGGGCGTGCCGCGAGCCGGGCGGCGACCGTGCCGTAGGCGGTGTCGCGGCCGGTGGCGGCCACCAGGACGGTGGCGGAGCCGCTGCGTACCGAGGTGCCTACGAAGACCGCGCCGGTGCGGGCCGAGGGCGGCGCATCGGCCGCGGCGATGCCGGGGCGCTTGTCGACCGGGAAGGACTCGCCGGTCAGGCTGGCCTCCTCGACCAGGCAGTCGAGGGCCTCGAGCACCCGCCCGTCGGCGGGCACCCGGTCGCCGGCGGACAGCAGCACCACGTCGCCGGGCACCAGCGACTCGGTCGGCACGCGCTGCACGCGTGCGTCGCGGCGCACGCGGGCGACCGGCGCGAGCCGCCGGCGCAGCGCGGCGACCGCACCCGCGGCGCGCTGCTCCTGCAGGAAGCCGAGCAGCGCGCTGCCGAGCACGATCGCGACGATGATCGCCGCGTCGACCCATTCGCGCAGGGCGGCGGACACCACCGCGCCAACGAGCAGGATCAGGACGAGCGGGCTCTCGAGCTGGCGGGCGAGTAGGCGGGCGGCGCCGAACGCGGGCGAGTCGTCGACGCGGTTGGCGCCGTGGGCCGCGAGCCGCGCGGCGGCATCGTCCGACGCGAGGCCCTCACGGCGCGCTGCCAGCGAAGCGAGCAGCGCGGCCTCGTCGAGGCTCCAGAACGGCGGGCCAGGGGGCGCTGCCATGGTCGTGGTACCCGCGTGCGAGCGCTCAGTGGGCCGGCTGCGGCGCCCGCGGCCGTGCCGGTGCCGCACCCGAGGCGCGCGCATACCGGTCGATGCCGAGGCCCCCGGCACTGATCTCCGGCCGACGGCGGGAGATCAGGTCGGCGATCAGCCTGCCGGAGCCGCAGGCCATCGTCCATCCGAGGGTGCCTTGACCGGTGTTCAGCCAGAGGTTGGCGATGCCGGTGGCGCCGACCACCGGCGTGCCGTCCGGGGTCATCGGGCGCAGCCCGGTCCAGAAGCTGGCCGCGCGCACGTCGCCGCCGTTCGGGAACAGGCCCGCCACGACGCGCTCGAGCGTCGCACGCCGGCGCGGGTTCAGGCGCAGGTCGAAGCCTGAGACCTCGGCCATGCCGCCCACGCGGATGCGGTCGTCGAAGCGGGTGATCGCGACCTTGTAGGTCTCGTCCATGACGGTCGAGACCGGCGCCGCGTCGGGGTCGGTGATCGGCACGGTGAGCGAGTAGCCCTTGAGCGGATACACCGGCAGGTCCAGACCGAGCGGCGACAGCAGTTCGCGCGAGTAGCTGCCCAGCGCGAGCACGTACTGGTCGGCGGCGAGCTGGCGGCGGCCTTGCGGGCCGCGCACCCAGACACCGGCGATCGTGTCGGCGCGGCGCTCGATGCGGTCGATGGTGGTGCCGTAGAGGAAGGTCACGCCGGCCGCGCGCGCGGCCTCGGCGAGACGCGTCGTGAACAGCTGGCAATCGCCGGTCTCGTCGCCGGGCAGGCGCAGCCCGCCCACGAGCGTGTCCTTGACCGCGGCGAGCGCCGGCTCGACGCGCGCCAGCGCGTCGCGGCCGAGCAGCTCGAAGGGCACGCCCTGCTCGCGCAGCACCCGCACGTCCTTGTCGACCGCGGCCATCTGCGCGTCGGTGCGGAACACCTGCAGCGTGCCGAGCTGGCGGCCCTCGTAGGCCAGGCCGAGCTCGCCGCGCAGCGCCTTGAGGCAGTCGCGGCTGTACTCGGACAGGCGCAGCATCCGCTCCTTGTTCACCGCATAGCGGTCCTCGGTGCAGTTCGCCAGCATCTCGGCCAGCCAGCGCAGCTGGAACAGCGTGCCGTCCGGACGGATCGACAGCGGTGCGTCCTTCTGGAACAGCCACTTGATCGCCTTGAGCGGAATGCCGGGCGCCGCCCAGGGCGTCGAGTAGCCGGGCGAGACCTGGCCGGCGTTCGCGAAGCTGGTCTCCAGCGCCGCGCCGGGCTGGCGGTCGACGACCGTCACCTCGTGGCCCTGACGGGCCAGGTACCAGGCGCTGGTCACGCCGATCACGCCACTGCCGAGAACGAGAACGCGCATGGGAGTCTCCAAAGCGATATCCTCCAATCTACGGTTGTTAAGACAGTGCATGTAACCAAAGTATCTGCATAAAATAGTGGATAACGCTGCCTTGATCGATCTGAACAGGAGAAATCGTTTGAAGTCCAGGGCCGAGAGTGCGCCGCGCCCGATCGACCGCATCGACCGCAGGATCCTGCGCACCCTGCAGGACGACGGGCGCATCTCGATCACCGACCTCGCCGAGCGAATCGGACTGTCGGCCACGCCGTGCAGCGAGCGGGTCAAGCGGCTCGAGCGCGACGGGTTCATCACCGGCTACCACGCACGGCTCTCGCCGCAGGCGCTCGGCCAGTCGCTGCTGGTGTTCGTCGAGATCCGGCTGTCGGCGAAGTCCGGGCAGATCTTCGAGGAGTTCAGGCGCGAGGTGCTCAAGCTGCCCAACGTGCTCGAGTGCCACCTGGTGTCGGGCGACTTCGACTACCTGATCAAGGCGCGGATCCCCGAGATGAACGCCTACCGGAGGCTGCTCGGCGACATGCTGCTCAGGTTGCCGGGGGCGCGCGAGAGCAAGAGCTACGTGGTGATGGAGGAGATCAAGGAGAGCCTGGCGCTGACCGTCGAGGACTGAGCCCGGCGTGGCCTCGATGTACCGCGCACCGCCCCTCGGATGGCCCGGGTCTCAGCGGTGCCCGAAGCGCGGCGCCCGCCGCTCGAGGAACGCGCGCATGCCTTCGTGAGCGTCCTCGCTCGCGAAGCGCGCGTACATCTGGCGCCGCTCGAAGCGCACGCCCTCGGCGAGCGGCGTCTCGTGGGCACGGTTCACCGACTCCTTGATCGCGATCAGCGCCGGCAGCGAGAACCCGGCGATGCGCTCGGCGAGCGCGAGCGTCTCGTCCATCAGCCGCCGCCGAGCGCCACGCCCGCGACCGCGGCCAGCACCGGCTTGCGGACCTGCAGCACCGTCTCCCAGTTGCGGGTGATGAACCGGTCGCGCTCGACCTCCGCGTGCGAGCGGCCGACCATGCCCGAGATGTCCGCGCCGGCCGCGAACGCGCGCGGCCCGCCGGTGACGACGATCGCGCCGATGCCCTCGTCGGCGTCGAAGGCGAGCAGCGCGCCGCCGAGCGCGTCCATCAGCGCATCGTCGAGCGCGTTCAGCGCCTCGGGTCGGTTGAGCGTGATCACGCCGACGCGCCCGCGACGCTCGACGAGCACGACGGACGCGGTCATCGCCCGGCTCCGTCCACGCGGCCCGTCGCGCGTGCAGGGCTCGCGGCGCTCACGGCGCGCCCTCGCGCAGCATCTCGCGCAGCCGGAACTTCTGGATCTTGCCCGAGGGCGTGGTCGGCATCGCGTCGCGCACGACGAGCCGCTCCGGCATGTACTGGCGCGCGACCTTCTGTGTCTCGAGGAAGGCGAGCATGCCCGCGAAATCGAGGGCCTGCCCGGCCTTGGGCACGACGATCGCGCAGGCGCGCTCGCCCAGCCGCTCGTCCGGGTAGGCCACGATCGCCACCTGCGCGACGGCCGGATGCCGGTAGAGCAGGGCCTCGATCTCGACCACCGGGATGTTCTCGCCGCCGCGGATGATCACGTCCTTGCTGCGTCCGTCGATGCGGATGTAGCCGCCGGCATCGACGCGTGCGAGATCGCCGGTGTCGAACCAGCCTTCGGCGTCGGTGTTGTTCCACTGCGGCCGCTTCAGGTAGCCGCCGAAGTTCGACGCCGAGCGCACCAGCAGCCGGCCGGTCTCGCCCGCGGGCAGCGTGCGGCCCTCGGTGTCGGCGATCCGGACCTCGGCGCCCGGCAGCGCGCAGCCGTCGGTCGTGCACGAGCGCGCGTCGTCGTCCTCGGGCAGCGTCGTGGTCATCGCGCCGTTCTCGCTCATCCCCCAGGCCGAGACGATCTTCGTGCCGAGCACGCGGCGCGCCTGCTCGACCAGCGGCCCCGGGATCGGCGCGCCCGCGCACAGGAAGGTGCGCAGCGTGGGCACCGCCAGCCCGGTCTCGTCCACGGTGCGGGCGAGGTCGCCGAGGAAGGGCGTCGAGGCCATCGTGAACGACACCGACTCCTCGCGGACCAGCGCGACGGCGCGCGCCGGCTGCCAGATGTCCTGCAGCACCGCCCGGCAGCGCAGCACCACCGGCATCATCAGCCCGTACATGAAGCCGGTCTGGTGCGCCATCGGCGAGGCCATCAGCACGACGTCGTCCTCGCCGAGGTGCAGGCGCGCGGCGTACGGCAGGATGTTGGCCATCAGCGTGTTAGCCGAATGCATCACGCCCTTGGGCTCGCCGGTGGTGCCGGAGGTGTAGATGAGCTGGGTGACGTCGTCCGGCGACGGACGATTCGCCGACAGGATCCGCGCGGCGTCGGGGTCGCGCTCCCACTGCGGCGTGGTGAGCAGCGCATCGAAGTCGTCGGGGCCGCCGCCATCGATGACGACCACCCGCTGCAGCGCCGGCAGCGAGGGCTGCAGGCCGCGCGCCATCGCCTCGTGGTCGAAGCCGCGGAAGGTCTTCGGCACCACCAGCACCTTCGACTCGCCGTGGGCCAGCATGAACGACAGCTCGCGCTCGCGGAAGATGTGCATCATCGGATTGACGACCGCGCCGATCCGCGAGCACGCGAGGTAGAGCACGGTGAACTGCCACCAGTTGGGCAACTGCATCGAGACCACGTCGTCGCGGCCCACGCCGAGCTTCGAGAGGCCGACCGCGACGCGGTCGACCATCGTGCCGAGCTCGCGGTAGGTGAAGCGGCGCGTGTCGCCGGCCTCGACGCGGACCGCGGTGATCGCGACGCGATCCGGGCACGCGCGGATGCATGCGTCGAGCGCGTCGTTGATCGTGCGGTCGGGCCAGTGGCCCGCGGCGACGGCGGCCTCGCGGCGGGCGGGGAGCAGCACGGCATCGAAGTGCATGGTCGACTCCTGGGGTGATCGGTCGTGGATCGTGACGGGCGGGCCGGCGTGTCCCGGGGCTCAGGCCGGCACGTGCTTGCGGCCCGCCCGCGTGCGGGCGATGACGGTCTTCATGATCTGCGCGGTGCCGTCGCCGATCTGGAAGCCGAGGATGTCGCGCAGCCGCTGCTCCATCGGGCCTCGGTCATAGCCGCCGTGGCCGTGCATCAGCAGGCACTGGTGGACGACGTCGTAGGCGAGCTTGGGCGCCCACCACTTGCACATCGCCGCCTCGGCCGCATGCGGGCGGCCGCGGTCCTTGAGCCACAGCGCCTGCAGGCACAGCAGCCGTGCGGCCTCGACCTGCGTGTCGAGCTCGGCGAGCGGATGCGAGACGCCCTGGAAGGCCGACAGCGGCTGGCCGAAGGCCTGGCGCTCGACCACCCAGGCCCAGGTCTCCTCGAGTGCGACGCGCGCCACCGCGAGCACCTGCAGGCCGATCAGCGCGCGCGAGTAGTCGAAGCCCTGCATCACCTGCACGAAGCCCCGGTTCTCGTCGCCCAGCCGGTGGTCGGCGGGCACGCGCACGTTGTCGAAGAACAGCGAGCCGCGGCCGATCGCCCGCTGGCCGTGGCAGTCGAAGCGGCTGCGGGTCAGGCCCGGTGCGTCGCCGGCCACCAGCAGCGCGGTCACGCCGTGCGCGCCGGACTCGGGCGTGCCGGTGCGGCCGAACACCACGATCGCATCGGCCTGGTCGGCGGCCGAGATCGAGGTCTTCTCGCCGTTGATCAGGTACCCGTCGGCGGTGCGCTCGACGCGCAGCCGCAGGTTGGCCGCGTCCGATCCGCCGCGCGGCTCGGTCAGCGCGATCGCCAGCAGCGCCTCGCCGCTGACCAGGCGCCGCAGCCAGGGGCCGGCGACCTCGGGGCGGCCGTGCTCCGCCAGGATCTGGCCGTTCAGCGATGCCAGCAGGTTCACGTACGACAGGCTCAGGTCGGCGCGCGCGATCTCCTCGTGGATCACGCCGGCCGCGAGGCACCCTATGCCCTGGCCGCCGACCGCCTCGGGCAGCTCGGGCGCGATGAAGCCGAGTTCGCCCATCTGGCGCATCAGCGTGCGATCGAGCACGCGCGTGCGGTCACGCTCCTCGAAGCCGGGCGCGACGCGCTCGGCGGCGAAGCGGCGGGCATGCTCGCCGAGCGTGGCGAGGTCCTCGTCGATGTACGGGTTCATCGTGATGGGTCTCCGTGCGGGGCGTCTACTTCGCGAACTTCCTGAACTCGGGCTTGCGCTTTTCCTTCTGCGCGGTGACGCCCTCGCGGGACTCGTCGGTGTCGTAGTAGAGCTTGAGCGCGAGCATGCCCATGCCCGCGATGCCGGCCTGGTGCGCGGTGTCCATGTTGAAGCTGCGCTTGGCGATGGCCAGCGCCGTCGGGCTGCGCTCGCAGATGGTCTCGGCCCATTCCTGCACGGTGGCGTCGAGCTGCTCGTGCGGCACGCAGACGTTGGCCAGCCCCATCGCCACGGCTTCCTGGCCGGAGTAGCGCTTGTTGAGGTACCACATCTCGCGGGCCTTCTTCTCGCCGACGACGCGCGCGAGGAAGGCCGTGCCGTAGCCCGGATCGACCGAGCCCATCTTCGGGCCGACCTGGCCGAAGATCGCCTTCTCCGAGGCGATGGTCAGGTCGCAGATCGTGCACAGCACGTTGCCGCCGCCGATGGCGAAGCCCTGCACGCGGGCGATGACCGGCTTGGGCACGTCGCGGATGGCGGTGTGCAGCTCCTCCATCGGCAGGCCGATGGTGCCGCGCCCGTCGTAGTTGCCGTCGTGCGCGGACTGGTCGCCGCCGGTGCAGAAGGCGCGATCGCCGGCGCCGGCGAGCACGATCGCGCCGATCGAGCGGTCGTAGCCGGCGCGGTTCAGCGCGCGGATCAGCTCGTCGCAGGTGGTGCCGCGGAAGGCGTTCATCTTCTCCGGGCGGTTGATCGTGATCCAGGCGACGCCGTTGCGGACTTCGTACAGCAGGTCTTCGTAGTCGGTGGTGCTCATGGTTCGGATTCCGTTGTGTGGGTGGGCCGGCTCAACCGGCCATCGTCAGGCCGCCGGAAACGCTCAGCACCTGGCCGGTGACATAGCCCGCGTCGTCGCTGGCGAAGAAGAGGATGGCGCCCGGCAGGTCCTCGGGCTGGCCGATGCGCCCGAGCGGGATCGAGCGGGTGAACGCGTCGATCAGCTTTTCGGGGTTGCCGGCGCCGGCCTTGTAGTCCTCGAAGAGCGCGGTCTGCGTCGGGCCCGGGCACACGACGTTGACGGTGATGCCGTGGCGGGCGTGCTCGCGGGCGATGGTCTTGGAGAACGCCACCAGCCCGCCCTTGCAGGCGGCATAGACGGCCTCGCCCGAGGAGCCCACGCGGGCGGCATCCGACGACACGTTGACGATGCGCCCGCTGCGCCGCTCCACCATGCCGGGCAGCACCGCGTGGTGCATGTGCAGCGCGCCGGTCAGGTTGATGGCGATGAGCCGGTCCCAGTGGGCGGGCTCGGTCTTGGTGAAGGGCTTGAAGATGTCCCAGCCCGCGTTGTTGACCAGCACGTCGATCGGGCCGAGCTCGGTGCGCACGCCAGCGATGGCCGCGTCGACGCTGGCGCGCTCGGTGATGTCGCAGCGGAAGGCCGCAGCGGTGCCGCCGGCCTCGCGTACCGCGGCGGCGGTGGCCTCAGCAGTCTCCAGGTTCTGGTCGAGCACCGCCACGCGGGCGCCCTCCGCGCCGAAGCGGCGGCAGGTGGCGCCGCCGATGCCGCCGCCGCCGCCGGTGACGACGACGACCCTGCCGGTGAATCGATCCATGGTGTTGCCTCCTGTGCGGTGCGGGGCCTGGGTTTCGCTCGGCCTGCATTTACGTCAATATAGCGACCTATCGTAGGGCAGGTCACCGAGGCCTGCAAGGGGGATGAGATGGCGACGCCGGCACAAAAGATCCGAAATGTTGCGACGCAACGAGAGGATGATGCCGACTCGGTGAAGCTGGAGCTGGCCAATCGTCTCTTCTTCCGGCTCTACCAGTGCGCAAACATGTTGCATAAAACCGGCAGCCGCGCGGTCGAGGCCGAGGGGCTGACCACGCAGCAGTGGGCGGTGCTCGGCGCGCTGTCGCGCGAGCGCGCGGCCGGCGGCATCAGCATCGGCGAGCTCGCGCGCTACCTGATGGTCAGCCGCCAGAACCTGTCGGGCGTGATCGGACGGATGGAGCGCGACGGACATGTCGCGGTGGCGCCCGACGGCCAGGACCGGCGCTCGCGGCTGGTCACGATGACCGCATCGGGGCGTCGCGTGTGGACCGAGCTCGCGCAGCCCAAGATCCGCGACTACTACCGCGAGGTCCTGGGCGACTTCTCGGTCAGCGACGCGACCCACACGCTGCACTACCTGCTGAAGATGCTCGGCAACATGGAGCGGGTCGACGCGCGGCAGTCGGGCGGGCGCTGATCGTCACGAGCGTGACGATCAGTCGATGGTCGCGCCCGACGCCTTGACGATCCCCTGCCACAGCTTCAGGTCCTCGCGCAGCAGCGCGGCGAGCTGATCGGGCGTCGAGGGCGCGGGCTCCGCGCCCTGGCCCGCCATCCGCTCGACCAGGGCCGGATCGGCCAGCACCTTCGCACCCTCCGCCGCGATCCGGTCGACGATCGCCTTCGGGGTGCCCGCCGGCGCGAACAGGCCGTACCACGAGTTCGCATGGAAGCCCGGCAGGGATTCGTTCAGCGTCGGCAGGTCGGGGGCGAGCTTCGTGCGCTTCTCGGTCGCCACGCCGATGACCTTGAGCTGGCCGGCCTTCACGAACGGGAACACGCCGGGGAAGCTCCCGAAGGCGATCGGCACCTGCCCACCCACCACGTCGGTCGCCGCTGCCGCGGCACCGCGGTACGGGATGTGCACGAGGTGCAGGCCAGCCTGGCGGTTCAGCATCACCCCGAGCAGGTGGTTCAGCGTGCCGTTGCCAGCGGACGCGTAGTCGATCCGCCCGGGGCGCTGCTTCGCGTAGGCGATCAGCTCCTTGAGGTTCGAGACCGGGAACGACGGGTTCGCCACCAGCAGGTACGGCGCGGTCGCCACCGACATGACGGGCTCGAAGTCCTTGACCGGATCGAAGCCGGTGTTCCTGTAGAGCCACGGGTTGATCGTCTGCGCGCTCTGCGCGGTCAGCATCAGCGTGTGCCCGTCCTTGGGCGCGCGTGCGGCCTGCGCGGTGCCCACGTTGCCGCCGGCGCCCGTGCGGTTCTCGATCACCACCGGCTGGCCGATCGCCTGCGAGAGCCGGGCGCCGAACGCCCGTGCGACGGTGTCGTTGGCACCGCCGGCGGCCTGCGGCACGACGAGCGTCACCGGCTTGGTGGGCCAGGCCTCCTGAGCGCGGGCGGGGCGCGACGAGAGCGCGGCCGATGCCAGCGCGACGGGGGCGAAGGGCGCGAGCAGGCGGCTGCGCTCGGGGGTGGCACGGGACATGGGGTCTCCTCTCTGTACGTGTCGTCCCCAATTGTAGAGACCCGTATGCCATCGAAGTGCACGGCAGCCCGCCCGGTGATCGTCGTACCGCCGGCGCGGCCGAGGCGCATGATGCGCGTCACCGGATCCGTCCTCGCCGCAGCAGGGGTTCACCGATGCTTTCCCGACTGATCTACGCCAGCGCCGTCGGCGACGACCTGCGCACCGACGAGCTCAACCGCCTGCTCGAGCGGGCGCGCCAGCGCAACGTCCAGCGCGGGATCACCGGGCTGCTGGTCTTCGACAGCCGGCACTTCCTGCAGGTGGTCGAGGGCTCGCGCCGCGCGCTCAACGAGCTGTACGCGGCGCTGCTGAGGGATCCGCGTCACCGCGACGTGCAGCTCCTCAAGTTCGCCCGGATCGACGCGCGGCGCTTCCCGGGCTGGTCGATGGGCTTCGTGCCCGCGGACCTCGCCCACCGCACGATGGTGGCGCGCCACGCCGAGTCGTTCGACTTCGATCCGACCCTGCTGGACGGCGAGTCGGCCGAGGCGCTGCTCGTCGAGTTCGGCGCGGCCACCGCCGGCCGGGCGGCGGTGCTGACGCCCGCCTGATGCCTGTCTGACGCGGCGCCTCGGCGACGACGCGTGTCGTCGGCCGCGCGTCGGGCGATAATCGTCGGATGCCGACACTCGATCGCATCCTGGCCGAGCGCCTCGACGCCAGCTTCAAGGGCTTTCCCTCCGAGCGGCCCGCGTTCACCGTCGCCGAGGCCGGTGCGCAGGGCCTGCAGCTGCTGCGCGGCGACCTGCCGATGCCGGTGGCGGTGCTGCGCGAATCCGCGCTGCGCCACAACGCCGACTGGCTGATGCGCTTCGTCGCGGCCTCGGGCGCGAGGCTCGCGCCGCACGGCAAGACCACCAACGCGCCGCAGCTCTTCGTCGAGCAGCTGCGCGACGGCGCCTGGGGACTGACCGTGGCCAATGTCCACCAGGCGCGGCTCGCGGTCGAGGCGGGCGCGCAGTGCGTGCTGATGGCCAACCAGATCGCGAGCGTCGGCGACGCGGCGCGCTGGGGCGCGCTGGCCGGCGCGAATCCCGGCGTGCGTTTCCTGACGCTGACCGACTCGAGCGCGCAGCTCGCCCTGCTCGCCGAGGGCCTCGCGCGGGCGGGCGCGCCGCGCGTCGACGTGCTGGTCGAGCTGGGCACGCCGGGCGGACGCACCGGCTGTCGCGACGCGGCGGGGGCGCTCGCGCTCGCGCGCGCCGTCGCGGCGACGCCCGGGCTGCGGCTGGCCGGCGTCGAGGCCTTCGAGGGGCTGAACGTCAGCAACGACACCGCGCGCGACGCCGCCTTCGTCGGTGACTGGATGCGCGCGCTGCTCGGGCTCGCCCGCGACTGCGACCGCGAGGGCCTGTTCGCAGGCCTCGACGAGGTGCTGCTGTCGGCCGGGGGCTCGGCGGCCTACGACCTGGTCGTCGGCGGCCTGGGTGGCGCGGCCCTGTCGCGCCCGGCGCGCGTCGTGCTGCGCAGCGGCTGCTACCTGAGCCACGACGACGGCATGTACCGCCGGCACGTCGCCGCGATCGCCGCCCGCGGCGCGGTGCACGGCGAGCCGCCGCGCGGCGCGCTCGAGGTCTGGGCCGCGGTGCAGTCGCGCCCGGAGCCGGATCGCGCGATCGTCACGCTCGGGCGCCGCGACGTCGGCACGGATGCCGACCTGCCGCTGCCGAAGTGGTGGTTCCGACCGGGCCGCGATGCGCAGCCGGCGCCCGCGCCCGCGCATTGGGCCGTCTTCGGCCACAACGACCAGCACGGCTACCTCAGGGTGTCGCCTGCGGACCCGATCGAGGTCGGCGACTGGATCGGCTTCGGGGTGTCGCACCCGTGCACGACCTTCGACAAGTGGCGCCTGGTCTGGGGCATCGACGACGCGGGGCACGTGACCCGCGCCATCCGCACCTACTTCTGACCCGGGACGGCGCCGCCGCGCAGGAAGGTCATCGCGTCGCGCGCGGTCGTCAGCGGGTCCTCCTCCATCGGCAGGTGGCCGAGCTCGGGGTAGAGGACGAGGCGGCTGTCGGGGATGTCCTTCCGGAAGCGCTCGGCATGACTGATCGGCACCCAGCGATCGGCGCCGCCCCACTGGATCAGCGTCGGCACCCGCAGCTCGGGCAGGCGCTGCCAGCCCAGCGGGCGGCGTTCGGCGCGGGCGCGGTCGCCCATGGCGGTGCGGTTGCCCGGCCGCAGCATCAGCTGCTCGTAGCGGTCGACCAGCTCCGGCGTGACCTTCGAGCCGTCGCCGTAGGTGTCCTTCAGGCTGCGCTCGACCATGCCGCGGATCGGCGCGAAGCGCATCAGCTCGCTCACCACCGGCATCCGGGCGAGTTCGAGCGCGATCGCGCCGCTGGTGCCGGGCTCGATCGGATAGCCGACCGCATCGATCAGCACGAGGGCGCTGACCCGGTCCGGATGCCGCAGCGCGAAGCGCCACGCGTAGTAGCCGCCCAGGCTGTTGCCGGCGATCGCGAAGCGCTTCAGGCCTGCGGCGTTGGCGAAGCGCTCGAGGAAGTCGACCGTGGCGGTACCGGAATAGTCGCCCGACGGATGCGGACCGGTCAGCCCGAAGCCCGGGAGGTCCAGGCGCACGACCCGCAGGGTCGGGCTCATCTGCCGGGCCCAGCCATCCCAGGTGTGCAGCGACGATCCGGTGCCGTGCAGCAGCAGGATCGCGGGCGGCTCGGTGTCGGCGACGACGGCCGAGGCGGCCGAGGCGGCCGAGGCGGGCGAGGCGGGCGAGGCGGCGGTCGGTGCCGCCGGCGCGGCCACCGCGCCCGGCGCAAGATTGGCCGGTCCCTCGTCGCGCCAGTGCACCTCGATGCCGTCCATCGGCAGGAAGCGCGAGGACGGCCCGGCCCAGCGCGCCTTCAGGTCGACCAGCGCGAGATCGGTCTGGCAGCCGGCGAGCAGCAGCAGCGGGGCGAGAAGGAGCAGCAGACTGCGTCGCATGGTGTCAGCCGCGGCCTTCCTCCACCGCATGGCAGGCCACCTGCGCGCCGTCGTCGAGACGGCGCAGCAGCGGACGCTCGGCCTTGCACCGCGCGTTGGCGAGCGGGCAGCGCGGGTGGAAGGTGCAGCCGGTCGGCGGGTTGAGCGGGTTGGGCACCTCGCCGGCGACCGGCGTGCGGGCCTTGCCGGTCATCTGCATGTCCGGGATCGCGTCGAGCAGCATCCGCGTGTACGGATGGCGGGGCGTCGCGAACAGCGTGGTCTTGTCGGCGAGCTCGACGATCCGGCCGAGGTACATCACGCCGACGCGGTCGCTGACGTGGTGGACCACCGCCAGGTTGTGCGAGATGAACAGGTAGGTCAGACCGTCCTGGCGCTGGATGTCGCGCATCAGGTTCAGCACCTGCGCCTGCACCGACACGTCGAGCGCCGAGGTCGGCTCGTCGCACACCAGGAAGGTCGGCTGCGAGGCGAGCGCCCGCGCGATCGACAGCCGCTGGCGCTGGCCGCCGGAGAACTGGTGCGGATACTTCTCGGCATCGGCGGGCGCGAGGCCGACGTGCTGCAGCAGCTGCGCCACGCGCGCGAGGATGGCGGCCTCGCCGTCGATCAGCCGGTGCACGCGGATCGGCTCGGCGATGATGTCGGCGACCTTCCAGCGCGGGTTCAGGCTCGCGTACGGATCCTGGAAGATCATCTGCAGCTTCGAGCGCAGCGGCTTGCCCGCCGCGGTGCCGAGCGTCGCGAGGTCGGTGCCGTCGAAGGCGACGCGGCCGCGCGAGGGCGCGTAGAGCCCGACCATCATCCGTGCGACCGTCGACTTGCCGCAGCCCGACTCGCCGACCAGCGCGAGCGTCTCGCCGCGGGCGATCTCGAAGCTCACCCCGTCGACGGCCCGCAGCAGCGTGCGCGGCTTGCGCTCGATGACGCGGTTGAGCCACGGCGGCGAGACGTCGAACACCTTCGTGATGTCCTCGACCACCACCAGCGGCTCGCCGGCCTTCGCCGGCCTCGGGACGATCTGCACCGGACGCTCCGCGGCGTTCATGCGGCCTCCCTCGCGACCGACGCGTCGTGCAGCCAGCATGCGGCCAGCGAGGTGCCGGCGGCGATCAGGTCGGGGCGGCGCTCGCGGCAGGTGGCGAAGACCTTCGGGCAGCGCGGGTTGAACGCGCAGCCCTTCGGGATCGCGTTGAGCCGGGGCATCGAGCCGTCGATCTGCGCGAGCCGCTCGCGATCCTCGCCCACGGTCGGGATCGAGCCCATCAGGCCGACGGTATAGGGATGCTTCGGCTTGTGGATGACGTCGGCCACCGGCCCGATCTCGGCGATCCGCCCGGCGTACATCACCGCGACCCGGTCGGCGGTCTCGGCGATCACGCCCATGTCGTGCGTCACCAGCATCACCGAGGTGCCGTGCTCGCGGCACAGCCGCTTGATCAGCGCGATGATCTGCGCCTGGATCGACACGTCGAGCGCGGTGGTCGGCTCGTCGGCCACGATCAGTCGCGGCTCGGCCGCGAGCGCGAGCGCGATCACCACGCGCTGGCGCATGCCGCCGGAGAACTGGTGCGGATAGTGGTCGATGCGCTGCTCGGCCGCCGGGATGCCGGTGCTCTTGAGCAGGTCGACGGCCCGTGTGCGCGCCTGCGAGGCGGTCAGGTCGAGGTGGGTCTGGATGGTCTCGATGAGCTGCCGGCCGACGGTGTAGAGCGGGTTCAGCGAGGTCAGCGGGTCCTGGAAGATGGCGCCCACCTCCTTGCCCCGCACGCGCCGCATTTGCGCGGGCTCGAGGTTGTCGATCCGGCGGCCGTTCAGACGGATCTCGCCGCCGGCGATGCGTCCCGGAGGCTCGAGCAGGCCGATGATCGCAGCGCCCGTGATCGACTTGCCGGCGCCGGACTCGCCGACCACGCCGAGCACTTCGCCGTGGGCGATGTCGAAGGAGACGTCGTCGATCGCGACCAGCGTGCCGCGTCGCGTCGGGAACTCGACCCGCAGGTGGCGGACCTCGAGCAGGGGAGCGGGGGCGTTCATCGTGCGCGTCTCATTGCAGCTTCGGGTTCAGCGCATCGCGCAGCCAGTCGCCGAGCAGGTTCACCGACATGCACAGCAGGATCAGCGTGGAGCCGGGGAAGATCACCAGCCACCACTCGCCGGAATACAGGAAGTTGTTGCCGTTGTTGATCATCGTGCCGAGCGACGGCGAGGTCGGCGGCACGCCCACCCCGAGGAAGGACAGCGTCGCCTCGGTGATGATCGCGGTCGCGACGTTGATGGTGCCGATGACCAGCACCGGCCCGAGCACGTTCGGCAGCACGTGCCGCAGCATGATCGCGACCGGGCCGACGCCGATCACGCGCGCCGCCTGCACGTAGTCCTTGTTCTTCTCGACCATCGTCGAGCCGCGCACCGTGCGCGCGTACTGCACCCAGTTCGCCAGTCCGATCGAGCCGACCAGCACCGCCAGCGCCATCGCGTCGATGTTGGCGTCGGACGGCAGCACCGCGCGCGCCACGCCGTTGATCAGCAGCGCGATCAGGATCGACGGGAAGGAGAGCTGCACGTCGGCGACCCGCATGATGAACGCGTCGAGCCGTCCGCCCAGGTAGCCCGACAGCAGGCCCAGGGCGATGCCCATCACCATCGCGAACGCGACCGATGCGATGCCCACCAGCAGCGAGATCCGCGAACCGTAGAGGATCGTGGACAGCACGTCGCGGCCCTGGTCGTCGGTGCCGAGCGGATACGCCGACTGGCCGCCCTCGGTCCACGACGGCGGCAGCAGCGAGTTGTTGAGGTCGAGCGTCTTCAGGTCGAAGGGATCGAAGGGCGCGACCCAGGGCGCGAAGACCGCTCCGAGGATCAGGATCGCGGCCACGATCGCGGCCCCCACCGCGACCGGGCTGTTCTTGAAGCTGTGATAGACGTCGCCGTCGAGGAAACGGGCGATCGCGGAGGTGCTCATGCGGCGGGCTCTTCGGTCGACGTCGTGACGGTCACTGGATCACCGCGGTTCGGTACAGGATGATGTCGTCGGCGGTGAACGGCGTGCCGTCGTGGAAGCTCACGCCGCGGCGCAGCTCGAAGCGCCATACCGTGGGCGCGGTCTGCTTCCACGAGGTGGCGAGCGCAGGCGCGGGCGTGAGCTGGGCGTCGCGGGCGACCAGCGGCTCGTAGACGTTGTGCGTGAAGCCGAGCTGCGTGGTCTCGTTCAGCGAGTGCGGGTCCATCGACAGTGCATCGCCCTGGTCGGCGGTGCGCAGCGTCTTGGCCTGCACGCCGGTCGCGAGCAGTGCGGCGGCGACGAGGGCGGCCAGGCGGGTGGAGCGGATCGTCATGGGTGGGGCTCCCTGGGGGTGGACCGGCGCGTCCTGGAGGGCGGTGTTCGGGCGGGCGGGATCAGAGCGGCAGCGAGCGCTCCGCGAGCCGGACGAACAGCGCCGCACCGAGCGGCAGGATCTCGTCGTTGAAGTCGTAGCGGGGGTTGTGCAGGAAACAGCCGGATTCTGCGCCGCCCTGGCCGATACGGAAATAGGCGCCCGGGCGCTGCTCGAGCATGAAGGAGAAGTCTTCGGCGCCCATGCTCGGTTCGAGGTCGCGCAGCACGCGCTCGGCGCCGACCAGTTCCTCGGCCACCTCCGCGCCGAACAGCGCTTCGTCGCGCGTGTTCACGGTGGCTGGGTACATGCGCTCGTAGTGCACTCGGGCGGTCGCGCCGAAGCCGATGGCCACCGACTCGGCGAGCTGCGCGAGCCGCTGCTCGATCATGTCCTGGGTCTGGGGCCGGAACGAACGCACGGTGCCGGTGATGACCGCCTCGCGCGGGATGACGCTCATCGCCGCCGGATGCCCGGCCTGGATCGAGCACAGGCTGACCACCGCCGAGGCGAGGGGGCCGACGTTGCGGCTGACGATGGTCTGCGCCGCGGTGATGACATGGGCCGCGACCACCACCGGGTCGATCGCCAGGTAGGCGTGCGCGCCGTGGCCGCCCTTGCCCTCGATCGTGATGGTGACGCGGTCGGCGGCGGCCATCATCGGGCCCGGCTTGACCGCGATCGTGCCGGGCTCCAGGCCCGGCCAGTTGTGCATCGCGTAGACCGCATCGCAGGGGAAGCGCTCGAAGAGGCCGTCCTGGATCATCGCCCGCGCGCCGGCATAGCCTTCCTCGCCCGGCTGGAAGATCAGGTGCACGGTGCCGTCGAAGTCGCGCGTCTTCGCCAGCCAGCGGGCGGCACCGAGCAGCATCGCGGTATGGCCGTCGTGGCCGCAGGCGTGCATCCGGCCGGCCACCGTCGAGCGGTGCGCGAAGTCGTTCTCCTCGGCCATCGGCAGCGCGTCCATGTCGGCGCGCAGCCCGACCGTGCGGCCGCTTGCGCCCGCGCGGCCCCGGATCACGCCGACGACGCCGGTCTTGCCGAGCCCGCGGTGGATCTCGTCGACGCCGTAGCGCTCGAGCTGACGCACCACCAGCTCGGCGGTCGCATGCTCCTCGAAGCCGAGCTCGGGGGTGGCGTGCAGCGCGTGGCGGATCGCGGTGAGGTCGGCCTGCCAGGCGCGCAGGCCGGCGATCGCGGGATGGGCGGCGAGGTACATGGGGCTCGGGGCGGGGCTCGGTGGCGGGGCTCAGTGGCCCGCGGTCGAGCGCTCGACGCGCAGGCGGGGGTCGACCACGAAGTACAGCAGGTCGACGATCAGGTTGATGGTCACGAAGATCAGCGCGATCAGGCACAGGTAGGCGGCCATGATCGGGATGTCGGCGACCTGCACCGACTGGATGAACAGCAGCCCCATGCCGGGCCACTGGAACACCGTCTCGGTGATGATGGCGAAGGCGATCAGCGCGCCGAGCTGCAGCCCGGTGATGGTGATCACCGGCACCAGGGTGTTCTTGAGCGCATGGCCGAAGTAGACCGCCCGATCGGGCAGGCCGCGGGCGCGGGCGAACTTGATGTAGTCGGTGCGCAGCACCTCGAGCATCTCGGAGCGCACCAGCCGCATGATCAGCGTCATCTGGAACAGCGCGAGCGTGATCGAGGGCAGCACCAGGTGCGACCAGCCGTCGCGGGTCAGCAGGCCGGTCGACCAGCCGCCGATGTCGACGGTGTCGCCGCGTCCGAACGAGGGCAGCCAGCCGAGCAGCACCGCGAACACCAGGATCAGCAGGATGCCGATCAGGAAGGTCGGCAGCGACACGCCGATCAGCGAGACCGCGAGAAACACGTTCGCGAGGAAGCCCTTGCGTCGCAGCGCGGTGTAGACCCCCATCGGTATGCCGACCGCGAGCGCGAGCGCGGCCGCGGCGAGCGACAGCTCGAGCGTGGCCGGCAGCCGCTCCTGGATCAGCGTGCTGACCTTGCGGCCCTGCCGGTAGGACAGGCCGAAGTCGCCCTGCACCGCGTTCTTGACGAAGGTCGCGAACTGCACCGCGATCGGATCGTCGAGCCCGAGGTCGCGGCGCAGGTCGGCGCGCTGCTCGGGCGTGGCGTCCTGCCCGAGCATCGCGACCACCGGATCGCCGACGAACTGGAACAGCGAGAACGACACGAAGGCGACCACCGCCATCACGACCACCGCCTGCATCAGGCGGCGCAGGATGAACGCGATCATCATGGCCGGAGCGCCCCCGCCGCCGGCCCCGGTCTGCCGCCGCTCACGCGGCGACCGGCAGGAAGCGCTGCACCAGCTTCACCCAGAAGCTGCCGCCGAGCGGCAGCAGCTCGTCGTTGAAGTCGTAGCTCGGGTTGTGCAGCATGCACGGGCCCAGGCCGTGGCCGTGGCTGCGGTGCGAGCCGTCGCCGTTGCCGATGAACGCGTAGCAGCCGGGCAAGGCCTGCAGCATGAAGGCGAAGTCCTCCGAGCCCATCGTCGGCTCGCAGGCGGCGTCCACCCCGTCGTCGCCGACCAGCTCGCGCATCACCGAGGCGGCGAACGCGGTCTGCTTCGGATCGTTGATGGTGGGCGGGTAGTTGCGGTGGAAGTGCAGCGAGCCGGTGGCCCCGAAGGCCGGCGGCAGCTGCTCGGTCAGCTGCTTCATCCGCGACTCGATCAGGTCGAGCGTCTCGAGGGTGAAGGTGCGCACCGTGCCCCGCACGATCGCGCTGTCCGGGATGATGTTGGTGGTGCTGCCCGCATGGATCTCGGTGACCGACAGCACGGCCGCGTCGATCGGCTTCTTGTTGCGGGTGATGATCGACTGCAGCGCCTGCACGAGGTGGGTCGCCACCAGCACCGGGTCGATACCGTTCTGCGGCATCGCGGCATGGGCGCCCTTGCCGCGCAGCGTGATCTCGAACTCGTTGGACGAGGCCATCATCGGCCCCGGCGTGACCGCGAACTGCCCGACCTTCATGCCCGGCCAGTTGTGCATGCCAAACACCGCCTCGCACGGGAAGCGCTCGAACAGGCCCTCGTCGATCATCTTCTGGGCACCGGCACCGCCTTCCTCGGCGGGCTGGAAGATGAAGTGCGCGACGCCGTCGAAGCCGCCGTGCTGGGACAGCCAGCGCGCGCCGGCCAGCAGCATCGCGGTGTGGCCGTCGTGGCCGCAGGCGTGCATCTTGCCCTCGTGCTTCGAAGCGTGGCCGAAGGTGTTGTGCTCCTGCAGGGGCAGGGCGTCCATGTCGGCACGCAGCCCGACCGAACGGGTCGAGGTGCCGCGCCGCAGCGTGCCGACCAGCCCCGTCCCGCCGATCCCCTCGGTGACCTCCAGCCCCCAGGCGCGCAGCTTGGACGCCACGACCGCGGCCGTCCGATGCTCCTCGAACCGGAGCTCGGGGTGGGCATGCAGGTCGCGCCGGATCGCCTGGATCTCTGACTGCAGCTCGAGAATTCCTTCGGCCAGCATCATGATTGGGGGCCTCCCGCCAAAAGGGTTAGCTTAACATCGCGGTCATGGCTGCCAACCCTGTCGAGCACCCGGACACCCCCGGCGAAACCGTCGTCCGCGGTGCCTGTCCGCACGATTGTCCCGATACCTGTGCGCTGCGCACTACCGTGCGCGACGGCGTCGCGATCCGGGTCGCCGGAGACCCCGATCACCCGCCCACGCGCGGGGTGCTGTGCACCAAGGTCTCGCGCTATCTCGAGCGCGTGTATGCCGCCGACCGCTTGGCCGTGCCCCTGCGCCGCGTCGGTCCGAAGGGCTCCGGGCGCTTCGAGCCCGCGACCTGGGACGAGGCGCTCGACGACATCGCGGCGCGGCTCGGCGCGATCGCCGCACGCGACCCCGAGCGCATCCTGCCCTACAGCTACGCCGGCACGATGGGCATCGTGCAGGGCGACGGGCTCGGCCAGCGCTTCTTCCACGCGCTCGGTGCGTCGCTGATCGACCGCACGATCTGCTCGTCGCCCGGCATCCACGGGCTGACCTACACGCTCGGCGGCCCGGTCGGCATGGACGTCGAGCGTTTCGCGGATTCGAAGCTGATCCTGATCTGGGGCTCGAACCCGATCACCTCGTCGGTCCACTTCTGGAGCCTCGCGCAGGACGCCCGGCGCCGCGGCGCGAAGCTGGTCGCGATCGACCCGTACCGGACCGCCACCGCCGAGCGCTGCGACGAGCATGTCGCGCTGCGCCCGGGCACCGACGGGGCGCTCGCGCTCGGGCTGGTGCAGCAGCTCGTCGAGCAGGGGCTGGTCGATCGCGCCTGGGTCGACGCCCACACCCTCGGGTTCGATGCGCTCGTGGCGCGCGCGGCCGCGTGGACGCCCGAGCGCGTGGCCGAGACCTGCGGCATCCCGGCCGCGCAGGTGGTCGCGCTCGCCCGCGACTACGGCACGATCGCGCCGGCCGCGATCCGCCTGAACTACGGCATGCAGCGCGTGCGCGGCGGCGCGAACGCGGTGCGGCTGGTGGCCGGTCTGCCAGCGCTGGTCGGCGCCTGGAAGCATGCGGCCGGCGGCGTGCTGCTGTCGGCCAGCGGGCACTTCAACCTGGATGTCGCCGCCTGGCAGCGGCCCGATCTGCTCGGTGCGCGGCGCCCGCGCACGCTCAACATGTCGACCATCGGCGACGCGCTGCTCGAGGCCGATCCGCCGGTCGAGGCGCTGGTGGTGTGGAACTCCAATCCGGTGGCGGTCGCGCCCGACAGCTCGAAGGTGCGGCGCGGCTTCGCGCGCGAGGACCTGTTCACCGTGGTCATCGAGCAGTTCATGACCGACACCGCCGACCATGCGGACTGGGTGCTGCCGGCGACCACCCAGCTCGAGCACTTCGACCTGCACAAGACCTACGGTCACCGCTGGTGGGTGGTGAACCGGCCCGCGATCGCGCCGCTCGGGCAGGCGCTGCCCAACTCCGAGATCTTCAGGCGGCTGGCGGCCCGCATGGGGATGGACCATCCGGCGCTCCACGCGAGCGACGAGGCGGTGGCGGCCGATGCGCTGCGGCTCGACGACCCGCGCCTGCCCGAGCCGCTGGCCGCGGTCGTCGCGGCCCACGGCGGCCCGGGGCCCGAGGCGCGGCGCGCGGTGCTCGAGACCCTCGCCGAGCTGGGCTACGCGAAGCTCGCGGTGCCCGAGGCGCCGTTCGCGGCCGGCGGTTTCCCGTCGCCGTCGGGCAAGGTCGAGTTCGTCTCTCCACGGCTGGCCGCCCAGGGCCTGGATCCGCTGCCCGACTTCGTGCCGCCTTACGAGTCGGCCGCGTCCGCCCCCGAGCTCGCCGCGCGCTTCCCGCTGTCGATGATCTCGCCGCCGGCCCGGCACTTCATGAACTCCACCTTCGTCAACATCGAGAGCCTGCGGGCGACCGAGCGCGAGCCTGCGGTCGACGTGCATCCGGACGACGCGCGGGCGCGTGGCCTGGCGGCGGGCGCGATGGTGCGGGTGTTCAACGATCGCGGCGCGTTCCTCGCCCGCCTTCGCGTGTCCGAGCGCACCCGTCCGGGCGTGGTCGTCGGCTGGGGGGTCTGGTGGCCGAAGCTCGCACCCGGCGGCCACAACGTCAACGCGGTCACCGGCCAGGCCCTCACCGACCTGGGCCGCGGCCCGACGTTCTACGACTGCCTGGTCGAGGTCGCGGCGGCGCCGGCGGACATCGCTGCCGATGCGTAGGCGCCTCACGGTAGCCGCGGCCGGCGCGGCGCTCGTGCTGGCCGCGGCGCTCGGCGGCTGCTCGGCCACCGACGGCCCGGGCTACTACTGGCAGTCGGTGGTCGGGCATCTCGAGGTGATCAACCGCCGCCGGCCGGTCGCCGAGCTGATCGCCGATCCGGCCACCGACCCGGTGCTGCGCGCGCGCCTCGAGCGGGCCCGCGAGATCCGGACCTACGCGAGCCGCGAGCTCGGGCTGCCCGCCAACGGCAGCTATGCCGCGTACACCGACCTGCAGCGGCCCTTCGTGCTGTGGAACGTGTTCGCCACGCCGGAGCTGTCGCTCGCGCTCGAGCGCTGGTGCTTCCCGGTCGCCGGCTGCGTCGCCTATCGGGGCTACTACGACCGCGAGGCCGCCGAGCGCTTCGCGGACGCGCTGCGCGGCCGCGGCCTCGAGGCCCACGTCGGCGGCGTGCCCGCCTACTCGACGCTCGGCTGGTTCGACGACCCGCTGCTCTCGAGCTTCATCCAGTACCCGGAAGCGGAGCTGGCGCGGCTGATCTTCCACGAGCTGGCGCACCAGGTGCTGTACGTGTCGGGCGACACGACCTTCAACGAGTCGTTCGCCACCGCGGTCGAGGAGGCCGGCGTCGAGCGCTGGCTCGCGCGCCGCGCGGATCCCGCCGTCGAGCGCGCCTACCGCGAGCAGTCGGCGCGCCGCGAGGCCTTCGTCGCGCTGCTCAGGCGCTACAAGGACACCCTGGCCGCGGTCTATGCCCGCGAGGTCGACGACGACACCAAGCGCGCGGGCAAGCGTGCGACCTTCGACGCGCTGCGTGCCGACTACGCGCTGCTGCGCGCCGGCTGGGGCGGCTTCGCCGGCTACGACCGGTTCTTCGCGCAGGGCCCGACCAACCCGCAGCTCGCGGCAGTCGGCGCCTACAACGACCTGCTGCCCGCGTTCCGCGAGATGCTGCGGCGCGAGGGCGGCGACCTGCCCGCGTTCTACGCGGCGGTGCGCGCGCTGTCGGCGCTGCCCCGTGCCGAGCGCGACGCTCGGCTGCGCGCGCTCGGCGGCCGGCCCGCCGCCGGCAACGAGACGAACGCACCGCCGGCGGCGCCCGCCGGACGCCCGTCTTGAGCGTGCCGGTGTCCGCCGGGCCGGGCCCGCTCGCGCACCGCGCGCGGGCGGCCCTCGGGGTCTGCGCCGTCGGCTGCGCGGGCTTCGTGGCCATCGGCAAGGCACCGTTCAACCTGTTCTTCTGGTGCGGCGTGATCGCGTTCTGCGTGCTCGCCGCCGCGGATCGCCGCGCGCTCGGGCGAGGCCTGCGCGAGCCGGTGGTGGTGGGCTCGCTCGCGCTCTTCGCGCTGTACGCGGCGAGCCTGCTGTGGACCGCGGCGCCCCTGCGGGCGGGCGCGTTGCAGCTCGGCAGCTATCGCGTGCTGGCGATGCCGCTGGTGTTCCTGCCGGTGCTGGTCGACCCGGTGTGGCGCGAGCGCACGCTGCGCGCGCTGCTGGTCGCGCTGGGCGTCGTGCTCGTGCTCAGCCTTGTGCAGGCGGTCCATCCGTTGCCCTTCGCGCGGGCCAGCCGGGACGAGTTCGGCATCCTCTATCGCGATGCGTACGTGTTCAGCGACCGCATCCGGCAGGCCATCCAGCTCGGCCCGCTGCTGCTCTGGGCCGCGGGCATGGCGATCTTCCATCCCGGTTCGTCGCGGCGGCTGCGCCTGGGGCTGGCGGCGGTCGCCGTCGTGACCGCGATCGACATGATGTGGCTGCTCAAGGGCCGCACCGGGACGCTGGTCGTGTCCGGCCTGCTGCTCTACCTGCTGCAGGCCCGCTTCGGCGCGCGCGGGCTGATCGCCGCCGTCGCCGGGGTGGCGACAGTGCTCGCAGCCGGCCTGTGGATGAACGCACGGCTGGGCGAGACCCTGTCCGACATCGATGCCTATCGGCAGGCGGGCGCGAACAACGCTACCGGCGAGCGCCTCGAGATGTGGCGCAACGCCGCGCAGATGCTCGCGGATGCGCCGCTCCTGGGCGCAGGCATCGAGGCGTATCCGGGGCTGTCCGCCGCCGCCTACGCGGCAAAGGGGCGCGTGCCGGCCGAGCTCTTCCACGACCCGCACCAGGAGTTCCTGTATGTCGGGGCCGAGCTCGGCCTCGTCGGGCTTGCGCTGCTGGTGGGCGGGCTGATCGGTATCTGGCGCATCGCGGCGCGCTTCGACGAGCGCTGGCGCTGGCTCGCGCGCGGGTTCGTCGCGATCTACGCGAGCGCGGGCCTGGCGAACTGCCTGCTGAACCTCGGCTGGACCGGCTACCTGTTCGGCCTGCTGCTCGCGCTCGTCGCCGGCCGACATGCCCAGGCCCGCGCCGAGCAGGGCCCGGCGCGGGCCCGCTCCTTCGTCGTGGTGCGGCACGACAACCTCGGCGACGTGGCGCTCGCGCTGCCCATGGCCGGGCTGCTCAAGCGCGCGCGGCCGGACTGCACGGTGCACTTCGCGGTGCGTCGCTATGCGCAGGACGTGGCCGCGGCGTCGCGGTACGTCGACGGCGTCGTCGTCGTCACCGACGAGGCGGCGTTCGAGCGCGACCTGCGCGCGCTGCGGCCCGACGCCGTGATCTTCGCCTTCCCGTCCGCGTCGCTCGCACGCGCCGCGGCGCGCGCGGGTGTGCCGATCCGCGTGGGCACCGCGCGGCGCTGGTACCACTGGCGCTGGTGCACCCTGCGCCCGTTCGTGCGCCGCAGCGGCTCGTCGGCGCACGAGGCACAGCTCGACCTGAGGCTGCTCGCGCCCTTCGTCACGGACACCGAGGTGCCGCGCGAGGCCCTGTGGCGCCTCGCCGGGCTGGCGCCCGAGGCGCCGGATCCCCGGAGCGAGACGCCCGCGTGGCCGCTGCGCGCCGGCGTCGCCAACGTGCTGCTGCAGGTCCGTTCCAACGGCAACGGCAAGGAATGGCCGCTGCGCCACTACCTGTCACTGGTCGGGGCGCTGCCGGCCGATCGCTTCAACTTCATCGTCAACGGCACGCCCGCCGAGGGCGACGCGCTGCGCGAGGCCGCCCCCGCGCTCTTCGCGCTCCCGCAGGTCACCGACGCGACGCGCGGCTTCACCATCCCGGACCTGCTGCGCACGCTGCCGCGCATGGACGCGGTGCTGTCGAACAGCACCGGGCCGATGCATCTCGCCGCGCTCTCGGGGGCGCCGACCCTGGGGCTCTTCGTCGACCTCCCGGGCATGGACCCGGCGCGATGGGGGCCACTCGGGCCGCATGCCGGCGCGATCGTCGCGCCGCGCGAGGCCTGCGTGCGCTGTCCGCGCGGCGCCCCGGAATGCCCGTGCATGGCGGCGATCGAGGTCGGCCGCGTGGCCGACGCGCTCCAGGCGACGATCGCGCGCCGCTGACGCGGGCTGCGCCGCGGCGCGGGCTCGCCGCCGAGTCGATGCCGGGCCCGCAGCGCGCGTCGCTCCGCCCGCGCGACCCCACGGTGCGCACGCGCCGCCGCGGTGCGCTACCCTGTCGGCCCGCCCCGCCGCGGTGCCGCCCGGCGCACCGCCGAGGTGGCACGCCGCTTGCGTCGAGGGTGCTGGGCTGCGCGGGTCGGCATCGGGCCGGCCGGACGCGGCCGTCCCGGAGCATCGCCCTTGTCGATCCACGTCGCGCTGAACCACGTCAGCCACTACGTCTACGACCGCCCGGTCGCCCTCGGTCCGCAAGTCGTGCGGCTGCGGCCGGCGCCGCATTCGCGCACCCGCATCCTGTCGTACTCGATGCGGGTCGAGCCCGTGCAGCACTTCCTGAACTGGCAGCAGGATCCGCAGTCGAACTGGCTGGCGCGCCTGGTGTTCCCGGAGCGCACGCGCGAACTGCGCATCGAGATCGACCTCGTCGCCGAGATGGCGGTGTTCAACCCGTTCGACTTCTTCCTCGAGCCGCACGCCGAGCAGGTCCCGTTCGAGTACGACCCCGAGCAGCGCCACGAGCTCGCGCCCTACCTGGTCCGCATCGAGGCGACGCCGGCCTTCGCGAAGCGACTCGCGGCCGTGCCGCGCGAGCCGATGCAGACGATCGATTTCCTGGTCGCGCTGAACCAGCGCCTGCAGGAGGAGATCGCCTACCTGATCCGCATGGAGCCGGGCGTGCAGACGCCCGAGCAGACGCTGGTCAACCGCTCGGGCTCGTGCCGCGACTCGGCCTGGCTGCTGGTGCAGCTGCTTCGCCACCTCGGGCTGGCCGCACGCTTCGTGTCGGGCTACCTCATCCAGCTCGTGCCCGACGTGAAGTCGCTCGACGGCCCCTCGGGCGCCGACCGCGACTTCACCGACCTGCACGCCTGGTGCGAGGTCTACCTGCCGGGCGCCGGCTGGGTCGGCCTGGACCCGACCTCGGGCCTGCTCGCCGGCGAGGGCCACGTGCCGGTCGCCTGCACGCCCGAGCCCTCGTCGGCGGCGCCGGTCAGCGGCCTGGTCGAACCCGCCGAATGCACGTTCACGCACACGATGACCGTGCGGCGCGCCTTCGAGGCGCCGCGCGTCACCAAGCCGTACGACGACGCGCAGTGGGCGGCGATCGACGCGCTCGGCCGTAGCGTCGACGCCGACCTGGTCGCCGGTGACGTGCGTCTGACCCAGGGTGGCGAGCCGACCTTCGTGTCGATCGACGACCGCGACGGCGCCGAGTGGAACACCGAGGCGATGGGCCCGGACAAGCGTCGCCTCTCGGGCGAGCTGCTCGAGCGCATGGCGGCGCAGCACGGCACCCACGGGTTGCCGCACTTCGGGCAGGGCAAGTGGTACCCGGGCGAGCAGCTGCCGCGCTGGTCGCTGAACTGGTTCTGGCGCAAGGATGGCCAGCCGATCGTCGCCGATCCGTCGATCCTCGCGTCCGAGGCGGACGGCGGCGCGTTCGGCGCGTCGCTCGACGTGGTCGACGCGGCCGGCATCGACGAGGCTCGCGAGCTGGTCGCCGGCATCGCATCGCGGCTCGGCCTCGATGCGGGGCTCGCGTTCGAGGCCTACGAGGACCCCTGGCACTTCTCGCGTCGCGAGCAGGAGCTGCCGGTCAACGTCGATCCTTCCGATTCCAGGCTCGAGGATCCGATGGAGCGCGAGCGGCTCGCTCGGGTGTTCGAGCGCGGGCTCGGCGCGCCGGTGGGCTGGATCCTGCCGATGACCCCGAACCCCGCCGCGCGCCGCGCCCCCTCCGTCGCGCAGCCCCAGCAGCTGTGGCAGGCCACCCACTGGCCGCTGCGTACCCCCCGCTGCTACCTCGCACCGGGCGACTCGGCGATCGGCTACCGGCTGCCGCTCTCGTCGTTGCCCTGGGTGGCGCCGAACGACTACCCGTGGATCCACCAGGCCGACCCGATGCAGCCCGAGGCGCCGCTGCCGCTGCACTCGGCCCTGCTGCCGGCCGGAGGGGTCTGGCCGATCCCGTCGCGCGACGGCGGCACGAAACCGATCGACCCGACGATGGTCTCGCCGCAACCGGGCGCCCGGGCCGTGGTGTCGGCACGCACGCGCAGCGCGGCGGCCGCGGCGCAGCCGATCGGGCGCGATGCCGCTGACGGCCAGGGCAGCGCCGCCGGCGCCGCCTACGCCGGCATCGCCCGCACCGCGCTGTGCATCGAGCCGCGCGACGGCCGGCTCTACGTGTTCATGCCGCCGGCGGCCAACCTCGACGAGTACCTGCAGCTCGTCGCAGCGGTCGAGGCGAGCGCCAAGGCGACCGGCCAGCGTGTGGTCTTCGAGGGCTACGAGCCGCCGCGCGATCCGCGCCTCGCGGTGCTGCGCATCACGCCCGATCCGGGCGTGATCGAGGTCAACGTCGCGCCGGCATCGAGCTGGGACGAGCTCGCCTCGCGCACGACCGCGCTCTACGACGCCGCGCACCTCACCCGCCTGTCGACCGAGAAGTTCATGCTCGACGGCCGCCACATCGGCACCGGCGGGGGCAACCATGTCGTGCTCGGCGGCGACACGCCCGCCGACTCGCCGTTCCTGCGCCGCCCCGACCTGCTGGCCAGCCTGATCGCCTGGTGGCTCGCGCATCCGTCGCTGTCCTACCTGTTCTCGGGGCTCTTCATCGGCCCGACCAGCCAGGCGCCCCGGATCGACGAGGCCCGCCACGATTCGGTCCGCGAGCTCGAGATCGCGTTCTCCGAGATCGCGCGGCTGCAGGCCCAGGGTCCGCAGGCCTGCCCGCCGTGGCTGCTCGACCGCGTGCTGCGCAACCTGCTGGTCGACGTGACCGGCAATACCCATCGCGCCGAGTTCTGCATCGACAAGCTCTACTCGCCGGACTCGACAAGCGGGCGCCTCGGCCTGCTCGAGCTGCGCGGCTTCGAGATGCCGCCGCACGCGCGGATGAGCCTCGTGCAGATGCTGCTGCTGCGCGCGCTGGTCGCACGCTTCTGGCGCTCGCCGCTCGAGGTCTCGCGGCTGCCGCGCTGGGGCACCGCGCTGCACGACCGCTTCATGCTGCCTTCGCACATCCGCGAGGACCTGCGCGAGGTGGTCGAGGACCTGCGCGCGCACGGCTATCCGTTCGAGCTCGACTGGTTCGCGCCGCACTGGGAGTTCCGCTTTCCGAAGCTCGGCGACTTCGAGGCGGGCGGCGTGCGCGTGGACCTGCGCATGGCGCTCGAGCCCTGGCCGGTGATGGGCGAGGAGGGCGCAGCCGGGGGCACGGTGCGCTTCGTGGATGCCTCGCTCGAGCGCATCGAGCTGTCGGCGCGCGGCCTGATCGAGGGGCATCACGCGCTCACGGTCAACGGTCGCACGGTGCCGCTGCAGCGCGTCGGGCCCGAGGGCGCGCAGGTCGGCGGCGTGCGCTACCGCGCCTGGAAGCCGTCGTCCTGCCTGCATCCGACGATCGACCCGCACGTACCGCTCGTGGTCGACCTGGTGGACACCTGGAACCGCCGGTCGATCGGGGGATGCCAGTATCATGTCGCGCATCCCGGGGGCCGCAACCACGAGACGTTCCCGGTCAATGCATACGAGGCGGAGGCGAGGCGGCTCGCGCGCTTCTTCAGGATGGGGCACACCCCCGGCGAGATGACCCCGAACGCGGCCCGGATCGATCCAGAGACCCCTTGCACGCTGGACCTGCGGCGTGCGTGACCTGCTCGCCGCGTACCCGCGCGCCGAGCCCCGCTTCGACGAGATGCTCGGGGAGGACGGCCGTCCGCGCGCGCACTGGGCGCCGCTGGTGGACATGCTCACTCGGGCCGAGCCGGCACGCATGCGCGACCGGATCGCGACCATCGAGCGCGAGATCCGCGACAGCGGGCTGACGTACAACATGTACGCCGACCCCAAGGGCGCCGAGCGTCCCTGGGCACTCGATGCGCTGCCGATGATCATCCCCGCCGACGAGTGGCCGGCGATCGAGGCGGCGGTCGCGCAGCGCGCGCACCTGCTCGATGCGGTGCTGGCCGACCTCTATGGTCCGCAGCAGCTGCTCGCCGAAGGGCTGCTGCCACCGCGGCTCGTGCTCGGCCACAGCGCGTTCCGGCGTCCCGCCTGCGGCGCCACGCCGACCGGGCGGCCCTCGCTCGTGGTCTATGCGGCCGACCTCGCCCGCTCGCCCGACGGGCGCTGGTGGGTGGTCGCCGACCGCACTCAGGCGCCCTCGGGCGCGGGCTACGCGATCGAGAACCGGCTGATCGTCTCGAGGATCTTCCCGCAGCTCTTCCGCGACCTGCACGCGCAGCGGCTCGCCGGCTTCTTCGTCGCGCTGCGCGACACGCTGCGCGACTTCGCGCCCTCGGGCGACGGCCCCCAGCTCACGGTGCTGCTCACGCCCGGGCCGTACAACGAGACCTATTCCGAGCACTCCCTGCTCGCGCGCTACCTGGGCCTGACGCTCGTCGAGGGCAGCGACCTCGCGGTGCGCGGCGGCAAGGTCTGGCTCAAGACCGTCGAGGGCCTGCGCCGCGTGCACGCGATCCTGCGCCGCCAGGACGACGACTTCTGCGATCCGCTCGAGCTGCGCTCCGACTCCGCGCTCGGCGTACCCGGCCTGACCGACTGCGCGCGCCGCGGCAGCGTGCTGATGGCCAACGCGATCGGCTCGGGCGTGCTCGAGTCGGGCGCGATGATGGGCTTCCTGCCGCGTCTGTCCGAGCGCCTGCTCGGCGAGCCGCTGAAGATGCCGTCGATCGCGACCTGGTGGCTCGGCGAGCCCGCCGCGCTCGCCGACGCGCTGCCGCGGATGTCGCAGCTGGTGTTCAAGCCCGCCGATCCGGTGCTGCGCGAGGAGCCGGTCTTCGGCCAGGACCTCGATGCGGCCGGCGCGCGCTCGCTCGCCGCACGGATCCGCCGTCACCCCGAAGCCTGGATCGCGCAGGAGCTGGTGCGGCTGTCGCAGGCACCGGTCTACGACCGCACGCGCCCCGGGCACCTCGGCGCGCGCGCCGTTGGACTGCGCGTGTTCGCGGTCGCCTCGCGCGGCGGCTGGACGGTGATGCCGGGCGGCCTCGCACGGGTCGCGGGCTCGCACGATGCGCGGGTCATCTCGATGCAGCGCGGCGGCGCCTCCAAGGACACCTGGGTGCTCGCCAGCGCGCCGGCCGAGGGCGCGCTCACGCTGCTGCGCTCCACCGTCGGTGCCGACGAGCTGGTGCGCAGCGGCTCGTCGACGCTGTCCTCGCGCGCCGCCGAGAACCTCTTCTGGCTCGGGCGCTACTCCGAGCGGGCCGAGGACTCGGCACGGCTGCTGCGCGTCGCGCTGCCGCGCTTCTCGGTCGACGACGACGTCGACCGCGCCGCACAGGCCCCGCTGCTGGCGCTGGGCCGCGCGCTCGGCGTCGTCGACGACGAGGTCGAGACCGAGACCGCGCTGCTCGATTCGCTCTACGAGGCCGAGCGCATGGGCGGCCTGCGCACGACGCTGCTGCAGGTGCAGCGCGTCGCCTTCGGCCTGCGCGACCGGCTCTCGGTCGATCACTGGCGGACCATCAACCGGCTGCTGCAGGACCCGGCCTTCGACGCCTTCCGCGAGCTGCCGCAGGCGATGGGCCTGCTCGACCGCATCGTCGACGGGCTGGTCACGCAGTCGGGCTTCGCGCTCGACGGCATGACGCGCGACACCGGCTGGCGCTTCATGTCGATCGGCCGGCGCATCGAGCGGCTGCGCGCGATCTGTGCCGCCGTCGCCTGCGCCGCCCGCGAGGGCCGCTCGGCCGGCCTCGACTGGCTGCTCGAGTTCTGCGACTCGTCGATCACCTACCGCTCGCGCTACATGGGCCAGCCCGAGTGGCTGCCCGCGCTCGACCTGGTGATCCGCGACGAGACCAATCCGCGCTCGGTCGCATTCCAGCTGCGCGGCCTGGCCGACGTGCTGGCCCGCGTGGACCACGCCCTGGCCGGTGCCGGCGCAGACCTCGCGCCCGCCGTGCTCGCGAACCTCGGGCCGCTCGAGGACGCGACCGCGCTGGTGCCCGACGCGGTCCTCGCGGCGCGGCTCGACGCGATCGCCGACGGCGCGGCCGCGCTCTCCGATCGCCTGTCGCTGCGCTTCTTCGCGCATGCCGACGAGCGCGGCCGCGCCACGCTCGCGGCCTGAGCCCATGGGCGCATCGCGCGTCGTGCACGTCGTGCACGAGACCGAATACCGCTACGACGCGCCGGTCTCGCAGTCGTGGCAGCTCGCCCACCTCGCGCCGCGCGCCTGCGCGAGGCAGCACGTGCTCGAGCACCGCCTCGCGGTGACGCCGCGCCCCGACTGGATCGACGCGCACACCGATGCGTTCGGCAACGCGGTCGCCGCCTTCGCGATCCACGCCGCGCACGAGCGTCTCGACGTCGTCGCCGAGTCGCGCATCGAGATCGCGCCGCCCCTGCACGACACCGAGGCCGCGCTGCGGCCCTTCGACCCCGCGGCCGCGCGCCGCACCAGCGGCCGCGAGGCGCTCGAGCTCGCGTCCTTCTTCGGCCCGAGCCCGCTGGTGCCGCGCTCGCGGCGGGCCGTGCACTACGCGGCGCGCAGCTTCCGGCCGGGCGTGCCCTTCATCGTCGCCCTCGACGAGCTCGCGCACCGCATCCACCGCGACTTCGAGTTCGATGCCGAGGCCACCACCGTGACCACGCCGCTCGAGGAGGTGTTCGCCGAGCGGCGCGGGGTGTGCCAGGACTTCGCGCAGCTGATGATCGCGTGCCTGCGCGGCGTGGGCGTGCCGGCCCGCTACGTGTCCGGCTACATCCTCACCCGCCCGCCGCCGGGCAAGCCGCGGCTGGTCGGCGCCGACGCCTCGCACGCCTGGGTGTCCGCCTGGTGCCCGGGGCAGGGCTGGATCGACGTCGATCCGACCAACGACCGACGCGTCGACCAGGACTTCGTGACGCTCGGCTGGGGCCGGGACTTCTCCGACGTGACGCCGCTGCGCGGCGTGATCCTCGGCGGCGGCGCGCAGGCCCTCGAGGCGCGCGTGACGGTCACGCCCGAGTAAGCGAGGGCACTCGCTCCTCAGAAGCCGGATCGGGACGCGCAGTAGGTGTATTCGCGGCTTCTCAGTCGCGCAGCCTGAAGCGCTGGAGCTTGCCGGTCTCGGTGCGCGGCAGCGCGTCCCGGAACTCGATCGCACGCGGGTACTTGTACGGCGCGATCGTCGCCTTCACATGGTCCTGCAGCGCCCGCGCCATCGCCGCGTCGCCCATGTGCCCGGGCGCCAGCACGACGAAGGCCTTCACCACCGTGCCGCGCTCCTCGTCGGGCACGCCGATCACGCCGGCCTCGGCGACCGCCTCGTGGGTGAGCAGCGCGGCCTCGACCTCCGGGCCCGCGATGTTGTAGCCGGCCGAGACGATCATGTCGTCCGAACGCGCGTGGTACGCGAAGTAGCCGTCAGCGTCCATCGAGAAGGTGTCGCCGGTCAGGTTCCAGCCGTCGCACACGTACTGGGCCTGGCGCGCGTCGGCCAGGTAGCGGCAGCCGGTCGGGCCGCGCACCGCGAGCCGGCCGGGTTCGCCGGGCGGCAGCGTGCGCATCGCGTCGTCGACGATGCGGGCCTCGTAGCCGGGGATCACCCGGCCGATCGTGCCGCGGCGCACCGACTCCGGCGGCGACGAGATGAAGATGTGGATCAGCTCGGTCGAGCCGATGCCGTCGATCATCTCCAGGCCGCTCGCCTGCTTCCAGAGCTGGCGCGTCGCATCGGGCAGCGCCTCGCCGGCCGACACGCTCGCCCGCAGCGAGGACAGGTCGAACTCGCCCACGCGCGCGGCCATCTGCCGGTAGAAGGTCGGCGCGGTGAACACCACGGTCGCGCGGTGCCGGGCGATTGCGGCGAGCAGCGAGTCGGGCGAGGCGCGCTCGAGCAGCAGCGTCGAGGCGCCCACCCGCATCGGGAAACACAGCATGCCGCCCAGGCCGAAGGTGAACGCGAGCGGCGGCGTGCCGCAGTAGATGTCGTCGGCGTGCGTGCGCAGCACCGAGCGCGGGAACAGGTCGCACATCGCGAGCACGTCGCGATGGAAGTGCATCGTGCCCTTGGGCTGGCCGGTGGTGCCCGAGGTGAAGGCGATCAGCGCGACATCGTCCTGCGCGGTGTCGCAGCCCGCGAAGTCGGCGGGCTTGGCGGCGGCCCGCGCCTCGAGCGAGCCGGCGCGCGCGCCGCCTACCGTGCCGTCGCCGTCGTCGAACCAGAGCACCTGCGCCAGCGACGGGCACTGCGCCTGCGCCAGGCGCATCTCGTCGGCGAGGCGCGCATCGCACAGCGCCGCCGTGACGCGCGCCTTCTCGATCACCGGCACCAGCTCGCGGGCCCGCAGCAGCGGCATGGTCGCCACCGCCACCAGCCCGCACTTGATCACCGCCAGCCAGCACGCGGCCATCATCGGCGAGTTCGGTCCACGCAGCAGCACGCGGTTGCCCGGCACCAGCGCCAGGTCCTCCACCAGCACGCGGCAGATCCGGTCGACCTGCGCCTGCAGCTGCCGATAGGTGCAGCTCGCCGCGTCGGTGCGCAGCGCGATGCGATCGCCGTGGCCCGCCGAGACCGCGCCGTCGAGCAGCGCGACCGCGCAGTTCAGACGCTCCGGATACCGGAGCTCGGGCCGATCCAGCAGGAAGTCCGGCCACTGCCCGGGCGGCGGCAGGTTGTCGCGGGTGAAGGGGTCGACGTGGGCGCTGCGGAACATCTCGATGCCTCCGGGACGGTCGCCGATCGGCAGTGGGCGCTCAGGCCCCGGACTTGAGCAGGTCGCGGCCGATGATCAGCTTCTGCACCTCGGTCGCGCCCTCGTAGATGCGCAGCGCGCGGATCTCGCGGTACAGGCCCTCGACCGCCGTGCCCTTCTTCACGCCGAGGCCGCCGAAGAGCTGCACCGCGCGGTCGATCACCTGCTGCGCCGATTCGGTGGCCACCATCTTGGCCATCGCGGCCTCGCGGGTCTGGCGCTCGCCGGTGCCGCGGGCGACCGCCGTGTCGCGCAGCCAGGCCGCTCGGTAGGTGAGCAGCATCGAGGCGTCGATCGCGGTCGCCATGTCGGCGAGCGCCGCCTGCGTCAGCTGGAAGTCGCCGAGGACGCCGCCGAACATCCTGCGCGACTGCGCATGCGCCAGCCCCTCGTCGAGCGCGCGCCGTGCGAACCCGAGCGCCGCGGCCGCCACCGAGGACCGGAAGATGTCGAGGTTCGACATCGCGAGCTTGAAGCCGTCGCCCGGCTCGCCGAGCAGTGCCGACTCCGGCACCCGGCAACCGTCGTAGGTCAGCGTCGCCAGCGGATGGGGCGCGACCACGTCGATGCGCTCGGCGATCTCGAGCCCCGGCGTGTCCGCGTCGACCACGAAGGCTCCGATGCCCCGGGCGCCCGGCACGTCGGCCGTGCGCGCGAAGGTGACGTAGAAGTCGGCGATGCCGCCGTTCGAGATCCAGGTCTTGCAGCCGTCGATCACCCAGTGCGCGCTGCCGTCGGCCGCCACCTCGCGGCGCGCGCGGCTCGCCATCGCGGCGACGTCCGAGCCCGCGTCCGGCTCGGACAGCGCGAACGCGGCGATCGCCTCGCCGCGGGCCACCCTCGGCAGCCACTTGGCGCGCAGCGCCTCGGAGCCGGCGAGCATGATCGGCCCGCTGCCCAGCCCCTGCATCGCGAACGCGAAGTCCGCCAGGCCGTCATGGCGCGCGAGCGTCTCGCGGACGATGCACAGCGTGCGCGACTCGAGCACCGGCAGCGCCCCGCCGTGCGAGGCCGGCACCGCGTAGCGCAGCCAGCCCGCGCTGCCGAGGGCGCGCACCCAGGCCTTGCAGGCCGCGTCGGTGTCGCCGTGGTCGATGCCGGGCGCGGTCTTCGCCGCCCAGTCGTCGAGCTCGGCGGCGAAGGCCGCGTGCCGGGGTTCGAAGAAGGGCAGCTCGAGGTAGCGGGTGTCGCTCATCGCCGTGGGTCTCCGCTCAGTCGCCCAGGAAGGTCGGCGTCTGCTTGCCCACGAAGGCGCGGTAGGCGCGCTCGAAGTCCTGCGTCTGCATGCAGATCGCCTGGGCCTGGGCCTCGGCCTCGATCGCCTGCTCGACCGTCATCGACCACTCCTGGTGGAGCATCGTCTTGGTGACGCCATGGGCGAAGGTCGGCCCGCCCGCCAGCTCGGCCGCGAGCTTCGCGGCCTCCGCCTGCAGCGCGTCCGAGGCCACCAGCCGGTTGTAGAAGCCCCAGGCCTGGCCTTCGTCGGCGGTCATCGCGCGGCCGGTGTACAGCAGCTCGGAGGCGCGGCCCTGGCCGATCAGCCGGGGCAGGATCGAGCAGGCGCCCATGTCGCAGCCGGCGAGGCCGACCCGCGTGAACAGGAACGCGGTCTTCGTCTTCGGCGTGCCCAGCCGCAGGTCGCTCGCCATCGCGAGGATCGCTCCGGCCCCGGCGCACACGCCGTCGACCGCGGCGATCACCGGCTGCGGGCAGCGGCGCATGGCCAGCACCAGGTCGCCGGTCATCCGGGTGAACTCCAGCAGCTCCGGCATGTCCATCGCGACCAGCGGCCCGATGATCTCGTGCACGTCGCCGCCGGAGCAGAAGTTGCCGCCCGCGCCGGTCAGCACGACGGCCTTCACGTCCTGCGCGTACTGAAGGCCGCGGAACAGCTCGCGCAGCTCGGCGTACGAGTCGAAGGTCAGCGGGTTCTTGCGCTCCGGCCGGTTCAGCGTGACCGTCGCGACCTTGTCGACGAGCGAGAAGCCGAAGTGTTGCGGGACGTAGTCGGCGAATTGCCGGCGGATGTTGCCGTTCAGGCTCATGGGCGCACCTTGCCGCGCGAGCGGGCGATGGGGGTGACGGTGCCGCGGCTGGGGCCGCGGGCGACGGCCGCGGCCGCACGGCCGGGGCGGGCAGGGGGGGCGGCGCGCGGGCGCGCCGGCTTGCGGGATCGGGCCGGTGTGCCGGCGCCCGAACCCTCGGCGGGCGATGCGGGCGTGCGCAGGCCGAGCTTGAGCTTGCCGAGCAGCCCGTGCAGCAGCCGCTGCTCGTCCCGGGTCAGCGTGCCCAGCAGCTCGACCACCCAGTCCTCGTGGGTGCGGGCCATGCCGCTGAACCGCTCTCGCCCGGCATCGGTGAGGCGCAGGCGCGTGGCCCGGCGATCGTGCTCCACCGCCTCGCGCACCAGCCAGCCCTCGTCCTGCAGCTGGTCGGCGAGGCCGGTGACATTGCCGCCGGTGACCATCAGCCGCTGCGAGAGCTCGCTCATCTTCAGCGCCTCGCTGCGGTCGAGCTGCGCGAGCAGGTCGAAGCGCGGCAGCGTGCAGTCGAAGTCGCGTCGCAGGTTGTGCCGGATCCGCGCCTCGATCAGGTTCGAGCAGGTGAGGATCCGCAGCCAGAGCTTCAGCGCGAAATGGTCATCGGCTTCGAGTCGCGTCTCGTGGTCGGCCGCTTGCGGATCCATCCTCGCTCCCGTGCAGATGCTTCAGACTTGAATATATCAAGTCTCAATCATATCGGGGGCACGATCGCGCTCGACGGGCCAGGCTGTCGAAAATGGGCGGACGAAAAAAAAGCGCCGGGTTGCCCCGGCGCTTTCCATGCTCGGATCGACAGCCGGCCTGGGCCGGCGTCCGGTCAGAACAGGTGACGCACACCGATCGAGAAGCGGTTCGCGCCGTCGATCAGGGTGGTCGCGGTCGTCGACTGCAGGCCCGACACGTCGTTCAGGCCGTAGGCGGCGTACCAGTTCGTGCGCTTCGACAGCGGCACCGAGTACGCGACGCCCAGCTGGAGGCCGGAGTCGTTGCGCAGGCCGGTGAAGCCCGAGGCGTCGAGTTGCGTGGCGTTCACGAACAGCGTGCCCGGCCCGAGGTTCGCGAAGCCCGAGAACATGATGTTCGTCAGCTTCGGCGAGCTGGCGGCCAGTTCGAAGTTGATCTCCGAGTAGCCGAGCGACACGCCGAAGTTCGTGAACTTGTACGACGCCGTACCCGCCATCACGTCCTTGACGCCGTTGGTGACGGTGGCACCCGCCCAACGCTTGACGTCGATCGAGTGGTAGCCGGCGGCCAGGTACAGGCCTCCCAGTTGCCAACCCGCGGCGACGCCCCAGATGTCGCCGCTGCCCGTCGTGCCCGAACCCGGGGCGGTCGAGGTGCCAGGGTTGTTCGACAGGTTCTCGCCAAAGGCGTAGGTCGCCCAAACCGTCAGGCCGCCCATGGTCGGCGACTTGTAGGCCAGCGAGTTGTCCAGGCGGAACGGGCCCTGGGTCGACGCGCCGTTCAGGTTGGTGCCCGAGAAGCCGGCCCAGTTGTTGTAGAAGCCGTAGACGGTGAAGTCGGCCGGGATCAGCGCCCAGAACAGCGGGCTGTACTGGCGACCCATCGTGATGTTACCGAAGCGGGTCTCGAGACCCACCCACGCCTGGCCGTTCCAGAACTTGTTGTTGAACGAGGTGTTCGCCGCGCCCGGGACCAGGAAGATGTTGCCGCCGGCGGTCTCACCGGTCGACACGTCGAGGCGGTGCTCGATCGTGAAGATGCCTTTCAGGCCGCCGCCGATGTCTTCGACACCGCGGATGCCGAAACGCGAGCCGCTCTGGAGGCCCGAGTTCAGGCGGAAGCCCGAATCGCCTTCCTGGAAGACTTGGCCGGTGCCGGCCGGGGTGCCGGCGTTGGCCTGGCTGTCCGAGTACTCGACCGACGCGTCCAGGATACCGAACATGGTGACCGACGATTGCGCCTGAGCGAACGTCGGCAGGGCGGCCGCGACAGCCACTGCGAGAAGCGATTTCTTCATTGATCAATCTCCTAGGTTTCTGGATTCCACAGGCGCCCGGACGAACCCGACACCGCAACTCCCCGAGAAAACTCTTCGGCCGGAAGTTGCCGCTATTCTCGCCAAAAAGTTCCGGTGGGCAAAGGGAAAGCGGCTCCGGCTGCAGGGCGCGGGGCGAACTTTGTGGTTTGTCAGCAACAGGGGCGGGCGCGCTCCGGTTGGCCCCCGTCGCCCGTCCGTCGGCTCCCGGGTGCGCGGAATGTGCCCTACTACAATAGAACCCGATGCAAACCGTTCCCGCCCTGCGACGACTCACCCCGCTCGACCGGCTGCTGGCCGGCGCGGGCCGTGCGATGGGCGCGATCGCCGCCGCCCCGGGTGCAAGCCGCCCGACGCCGCGTCCGGCGTCCGAGGTGCTCGGCGATCCGCTGCCCGAGGCCGATCGGCGCCTGGCCGGAGCGCTGATGCGCGTCAACCATGTCGGCGAGGTCTGCGCGCAGGCGCTGTACGAGGGGCAGGCCGCCACCACCGCCGATCCCCGGCTGGAGCGCTTCTTCCGCGACGCCGCGGCCGAGGAGGGTGACCACCTGGCCTGGACGCGCGACCGGCTCGACGAGCTCGGCGCCCGGCCGTCGCTGCTCAATCCGCTCTGGTATGCCGGCGCGTTCGCGTTCGGTGCGCTTGCCGGCCGCATCGGCGACCGGTTCTCGCTCGGCTTCATGGTCGAGACCGAGCGTCAGGTCGAGCGTCATCTGGCCGGGCACCTCGAGCAGCTGCCCGAGGGCGACGCCGCGTCGCGTGCGATCGTCGAGCAGATGAAGCGCGACGAAGGCGGCCATGCCGACCACGCCGAGGCGCTGGGGGCGGCGCCGCTCCCCGAGCCGGTCCGGGCCGCGATGCGGGTCGCGGCCAAGCTGATGACCGAGACGGCTCACCGCATCTGAGCGCCACGCCGAGGCTTCGGTCCTCGACGCCGAGGCGTCAGTCCTCCACGATCTCCCAGCTCATCTTCAGCTCGGCCGTCCTGGCCAGCATCGCGGAGGCCGAACAGTACTTGTCGTGCGACAGCTTGATCGCGCGCTCGACCACGTTCGGCTTCAGGCTGCGGCCGCGGACCGTGAAGTGGAAGGTGATTGCGGTGAAGACCTTCGGGTCGGTCTCGGCCCGGTCCGCCTTCAGCGCCACCTCGCAGCCCCGGACATCCTGGCCGCTCTTTCTCAGGATCAGCACGACGTCGTAGGCGGTGCATCCGCCGGTGCCGAGCAGCACCATCTCCATCGGCCGGGGGCCGAGGTCCCGGCCGCCGCCTTCGGGCGCACCGTCCATCACCACCGCGTGGCCGCTGCCGGTCTCGGCGACGAAGCTCATCGTGCCTGGGCCGGTCCATCTGACGAGGGTTTCCATATTCATGCCACTCTGTTGCGTTATTGCGTTGCGGGATAACAAGGGGCCGGACACTGCTCCGCAGATGGCCCAGCTCTGCAGAAAACCTCGGCTATTCCGGGGTTAGCGGCGATTCTCTACTTTGATGGCCCGGTCATCTTGCACAGCACAATCGGGCGGTGCTAGCATCGCTTCATCGATCGCGGCTTGCAGGGTTCCAGTGGCTGGCGTGCACGCGGCGATCTCCGCTGTCTCCTCCACCCTCCTCAAAAAGGTGGATTCAACCCGGGCCTCACCGCCCGGGTTTTTTTCGTCCTGCGCGCCTGGCCCGTGCATCGCTGCGCGATCACCTTTTGACGTCGGCCTGCAGTTCCGGTTATGATAGTCGGCTTCACAGAATTCGCCAGGCCATGAAGACTTTCTCCGCCAAACCCCACGAAGTGCGCCACGACTGGTTCGTCGTCGATGGCACCGACAAAGTCCTCGGGCGACTGGCCGCGGAGATCGCGTCCCGCCTGCGCGGCAAGCACAAGCCCGAGTACACCCCGCACGTCGACACCGGCGACTTCATCGTCGTCGTGAACGCCGCGCGGATCCGTGTCACCGGCTCCAAGCCGCAGGACAAGAAGTACTACCGCCATTCGGGTTACCCGGGCGGCATCAGCGAGACCAATTTCGAGAAGATGCAGGCCCGGTTCCCCGGACGTGCGCTCGAGAAGGCGGTCAAGGGCATGCTGCCCAAGGGCCCGCTCGGCTACGCGATGATCAAGAAGCTCAAGGTCTACGCAGAGTCGTCCCACCCGCACACCGCCCAGCAGCCGAAGGCGCTGGAAGTCTGACCGCAAGCGCCCCGCGCACCAGGACTCACCCATGATCGGTGAATACAATTACGGCACCGGCCGCCGCAAAACGTCGGTGGCCCGCGTCTTCATCAAGAAGGGCAAGGGCGACATCGTCGTCAACGGCAAGCCCCTCGACGCCTACTTCGCCCGCGAGACCGGCCGCATGGTCGCTCGCCAGCCGCTCGAAGTCGCCAACATGGTCGGCGTGTTCGACATCAAGGTGAACGTCGCCGGTGGCGGCGAGACGGGGCAGGCCGGTGCGGTCCGCCACGGCATCACCCGTGCGCTGATCGACTTCGACGCGACGCTCAAGCCGGCCCTGTCGGGCGCTGGCCTGGTCACGCGCGATGCCCGCGAGGTCGAGCGCAAGAAGGTCGGCCTGCACAAGGCGCGCCGCCGGAAGCAGTTCTCGAAGCGGTAAAGAAACCGCCCGAGCACTGCTCGGGCGATTTCTTTACGGGCGCCGCATGGCGGAGCCGGGGTTTCGGCGAGCACTGCTCGCCGCCGGCGAAGCGGCCGCCGCCCAAGGCGGCGGGCTACTGCGGCGCACTGGTGGGTGGAGAACGGGAATTCGCCGAAAGGCGACTGACTCTTCACCCAACACCCAGCGAAGCCCGCCCCCTCGGCGGGCTTCGTGCTTTCCGTATCCCCGACCCTGAGCGATGCAGGGTCATCCCCTGCTCGATACAATTCCCGAGTCTGGAGATCAACTATGAACGCCGTCACCGAAATGCCCGCCCCCCTCGTCTTCACCGACAGCGCCGCCGACAAGGTGCGCCAGCTGATCGACGAGGAAGGCAACCCCGAGCTGAAGCTGCGCGTCTTCGTGCAAGGCGGCGGCTGCTCCGGCTTCCAGTACGGGTTCACGTTCGACGAGGAAACGAACGAGGACGACACCGTGATGGAGAAGAACGGCGTGGCGCTGCTCATCGATGCGATGAGCTACCAGTACCTGGTCGGTGCCGAGATCGACTACAAGGACGGCCTCGAAGGTGCTCAGTTCGTGATCAAGAATCCGAACGCGACGACCACCTGCGGCTGCGGGTCCTCGTTCTCGGCCTGAGTCGGCTTGCACGGAGGGGCGCCTGTGTGCGCCCCGTCGGTGTGGCGGCTGCCACACCCGTCGTCCGCGCCAGCGGACGGTCTCAGCGGGCGAGATGGGGCGAGTAGATTGCCCCCAGCACCCTCGGTGCGCGGGCCCCGGTCACCGCGGGCAGATTGCCCGGTCGCCCGGCCAGCCGCTCCCTCGCCAGCCACGCGAACGCGAGTGCTTCCACCGCGAACGGATCGACGCCGAGCGCGGCCGTCGAGCTGACCTCGGCGGGCGCGACTCTCGAGGCCAGCCTCGACATCAGGTACCCGTTGTACGCCCCGCCTCCGCAAACGCGGACTTCCTCGGCGCCGAAGACCAGGCAGGCGTCGGCGATCGTCGCGGCGGTGAGTTCCGCGAGCGTCGCCTGAACGTCGGGGGCCGACGGCGAGTCGCCCCCCATCGCGGCAAGCCGATCGTCCAGCCAGGCCAGTGTGAACAGGTCCCGGCCGGTGCTCTTTGGGGCGGGCAGCCCGAAATAGGGTTCGTCCATCAGGCGGCGGAGCAGTGTCGAAGAGACCCGCCCCCCGGCGGCCCAGGCGCCGTCGCGGTCGAACGACCGGCCCTGGTGGCGCTCGCACCAGGCGTCCATCAGCAGGTTGCCGGGGCCGGTGTCGAAGCCGGTGACGGAACCGCCTCCGGCGGGCAGCAGGCTGACATTGGCAATGCCGCCGATGTTCACGATCGCACGGCGTCGCGTCGGCGAGGCGAAGGCGAGTGCGTGGAACGCGGGCACCAGCGGTGCCCCCTGCCCGCCGGCTGCGACGTCGGCCGAGCGCAGGTCGACGACGGTCGGGCATCCGGTGCGCTCGGCCAGTCGCGCGCCGTCGATCAGCTGAAGCGTGTAGCCGAGCTCGGGTCGATGCCGGATCGTCTGGCCGTGCGCGCCGATTGCGGACACGGTACCGCCGCCGGCCCATTCGAGCAGTTCGGAGGCGACCTCGGCATAGAGATCGGTGAGCGCGACCGTGGCGAGCGCGGCACGCGCCAGTTCGTCCATGCCGGGCTGCTGCAGTGCGAGCAGTTCGGCCCGCAAGGGCGCCGGCATCGGGCGTGAGGCGAAGGCGATGGTGCGCAGCGGGGCGTCGGGCGAACTGCCGCCGGATGCGGCGAGCACCCCGTCGACCGCGTCGACGCTCGTGCCTGACATCAGCCCGATGTACATCGGGGCGGGTTCTCTATTCGAAGCGCGCGGCCATCTGGGTGTCGAGCAGCCCGAAGCGCGCGCGATACTGGCCGGCGAGCGCGCCGAAGCGCGAGCGATCCTCACCCGTCAGGGTGCGGACCGGCTCCTGTGCGACCACCGCCATGGGGTCGACATGCTGGCCGTCGATGTGGAACTCGAAATGAAGGTGCGGCCCGGTGGCCCAGCCCGTCTGGCCGACCGTGCCGATCACCTCGCCCTGCCGGACCGCGCTGCCCGGCTGCAGGCCGTCGGCGAACTGGTTCAGGTGGGCGTACAGCGTCATGTGCCGACCATCGTGCTTGACCACCACGACGTTGCCGTAACCGCGCTGCTGGCCGACGAAGTCGATCGTGCCGTTGGCGACCACGCGGACGTTGGTGCCGACCGGGGCCGGCATGTCCACGCCCTTGTGGGCGCGCCAGTCGCGAAGCACCGGATGCAGGCGGTTCTCGGTGAAGCCCGAACTGACGCGGGTGAACTCGAGCGGCGATGCGAGGAACGGTCGCGCCAGGTTGCGGCCGTCGAAGGTGTAGTAGCCGCCCCCGCCCCCGATGCCGCGGTCGAACCAGACCGCCTCGAGCTTGCGCTGGCCACCGCGGAACTGCACCGCCAGGATCTTGCCGACGATGGGCGGCTCCAGGCTGCCAGCCTCGCGCAGCGTCTCGTACACCACGCGCAGACGGTCCCCGCGGCGGAGGTCCTTCTGCAGGTCGACGTCGGTGCCGAACACGTCGGCCATCTTGGTGACGACGTTGTCCGGGATGTCGGCGACGTCCAGCGCCTCGATGAGCGAGCGGCGGATCTCGGCGCTGCGGGTCTCGATCGAGCGCTCGATCGGCACGGCCTCCTCGAAGGCGCCGAAGCCGGCCCCCTCGCGGACGATCACCAGGCGACGGCCGAGCGAGTCGGAGTCGTCCCCGGCGAGGCGGTAGCTGAGGCGTTCGAGGCTTCTGTTCTCGGCGACGACCGCGGACACGGTGCGCCCGGGGCGCAGCTCGAGCAGGCGGCGGGCGACCGGGTCGCGGCGAACGAAGGCGGCGAAGGCAGGGTCGTCGGCGCCCATCCTCGCGAGCAGCGACGAGAGCGTCTCGCCGCGGCGGATCTTTTCCTGCTGCACGAAGCCCGCATCGGCCTGCATCAGCTCGGGCGCGAGCACGACCGACTCGATCGTGGTCTCGGACGGCGGCAATACCGGCGCGGACAGGGGGGCGACGCCGAAGGCCGTGACCGCTGCGAATGACGTGACCGCACCGATGGCGATCGCGAGCGTCTTGACCTGGGGGAACCGCATCGTGAAGGGGCCGTCTCGGGTCGGGAAGGTGTCGGGTTGGGGCGCGTGGCCCGCTGGGCTATGATCCGTGGCCCCACGGACGGGCAGTCCGGCGGCCAGCGCCGCCTCGGTCGCCGACCGACGGTGGGCGTAGACCGGCCTCGCTGCGTGAGCGCGCGATTGTAGCCGAAACCCGCTTCCAAACCCGAAGACAGTCATAAGCCTCAAAGTATCGCCGATGAGCTCACCGACCGCCACGCCTGAATCCGCCGAGCCGCAGGTCCCGGAATCCGCCCGTCGGGCCCTAGCGGTCGCGAAGCGTGGCTGCGACGAACTGCTGGTCGAGCAGGACTTCCTGCGCAAGCTCGTGCGATCCGAATCCACCGGTGCGCCGCTGCGCATCAAGCTCGGTCTGGACCCGACCGCGCCCGACCTGCACCTCGGTCACACGGTCGTGCTCAACAAGATGCGGCAGCTGCAAGATCTGGGCCACACGGTGATCTTCCTGATCGGGGACTTCACGGCCATGATCGGCGACCCGTCAGGGCGCAACCAGACCCGTCCGCCGCTCACTCGCGAGCAGATCGAGGCGAATGCCCGCACCTATTTCGAGCAGGCGAGCCTGGTGCTGGATGCCTCGCGCACCGAGATCCGTTACAACTCGGAGTGGAGCGACCCCCTCGGGGCGCGCGGGATGATCCAGCTCGCCGCCCGCTACACCCTGGCCCGCATGCTCGAGCGCGACGACTTCACCAAGCGCTACAAGGGCGGGATCCCGATCTCGGTCCACGAACTGCTCTATCCGCTGATGCAGGGCTACGACTCCGTCGCCCTGAAGTCGGATCTCGAGCTCGGCGGCACCGACCAGAAGTTCAACCTGCTGGTCGGCCGGGAGCTGCAGCGGGAGTACGGGCAGGAGCCGCAGTGCATCCTGACGATGCCGCTGCTGGTCGGGCTCGACGGAGTGGAGAAGATGTCGAAGTCCAAGGGCAACTACGTCGGCATCACCGACGCGCCCGACGACATGTTCGGCAAGCTGATGTCGATCTCCGACGATCTGATGTGGAACTACTTCGATCTCCTGTCTTCGATGACGATCGAGGCGGTTGCGGTACTGCGCGCGGAATGTGCGTCCGGCCGCAATCCGCGCGATGCCAAGGTCCTGCTCGCCGGCGAGATGGTGGCGCGCTTCCACGGCGCGCGCGCGGCCGAGGCGGCACGCGAGGCGTTCGATGCGCGCTTCGCCCGTGGCGCGCTGCCCGAAGACCTGCCCGAGGTCTCGATCGCCGGCGCGCCGGTCGCGATCGCGCAGCTGCTCAAGCAGGCCGGGCTGGTCAGCTCGACCAGCGACGCCATGCGCAACATCGAGCAGGGCGGGGTGCGGATCGACGGCGGCAAGGTGTCCGACAAAGGCCTGAAGCTCGGCGCTGGCTCCTTCGTCGTGCAGGTCGGCAAGCGCCGCGCGGCGCGCGTGACCGTGGCCTGATGGCACGGCTGGTGCGTCGATGATCGCGCTGATCCAGCGCGTCGCGCGTGCCCACGTCGAAGTCGAAGGCGCGAGCGTCGGGGCCATCGGGCCGGGGCTGCTGGCGCTGGTCTGCGCCGAGCGCGGCGACACGCCCCGGCAGGCGCAGGCGCTGCTGGCGAGGCTGCTGGCCTACCGGATCTTCGCCGACGACCGTGGCCGGATGAACCGCTCGCTCGCGGACGTGGCCGGCGGCCTGCTGCTCGTGCCGCAGTTCACGCTGGCTGCCGATACCCGCAGCGGGTTGCGTCCGAGCTTCACGCCCGCGGCCCCGCCGGCGGTGGCACGCGTGCTGTACGAAGACATCGTGTCGCGGGCCAGGCTCGTCCATGCGGCGGTCGAAACCGGTATCTTCGGTGCGGACATGCAGGTGCATCTGGTCAACGACGGGCCGGTCACGTTCTGGCTGCGCGCGGATCCGGATGGACCCGTTTCGGACGAGGTCACGACATGAAGCTGTGGAGCGATTCCTTCGTCGACGGCGAGGCCATTCCGGCCGAGTTCGCCTTCGCGCGCGTCGACCCGAGACACCACGTCGCGCTGGCGCCCAACCGCAACCCACACCTGGCCTGGTGGGATCTGCCGCAGGGCACGCGCTCGCTGGTGCTGATCTGTCACGACTTCGACGCGCCGAGCGTGCCGGACGACGTCAACCATCCGGATCGGGAGGTCCAGACCTCGCTGGCACGCGTCGACTTCCACCACTGGGTGCTGATCGACCTGCCGCCGGAGCTCGCGTCGATCGCGGTCGGCGAGTTCTCCGACCAGGTCGTGCCGAAGGGCAAGTCCGGGCCGGAGACCCGGCACGGCGCGCGGCACGGGCTGAACGACTACACCTCGTGGTTCGCGCAGGACCATGACATGGCGGGCGAGTACTACGGTTACGACGGCCCGTGCCCGCCGTGGAACGACGCGCTGATCCATCGCTACCAGTTCGCGCTCCATGCGATCGACCTCGAGCGGCTGCCGCTCGAGGGCCGCTTCACCGGCCCGCAGGCGCTCGCCGCGATGCAGGGGCATGTGCTGGCGCGCGCCACGATCTCCGGGCGCTACAGCCTGAACCCCAGGCTCGCGGAGCAGCCGGCCCCGCCCGCCTGATCGGACCCGCGCCTTCGCGGGTCCGCAACCGCCGCCCTGACCCTCTCCCGACGATGCCTCCGACCGAACTGATCCTGCTGCGCCACGGCGAGACCGACTGGAACCGCGAACGCCGCATCCAGGGGCAACTCGATACGCCGCTCAACGGCGAGGGGATCCGCCAGGCGCGGGCTGCGGCGCGTCGCCTCGCCGCAGAGCGGGTGCGCTGGGGTCTGGTGCCCGCCCCCGGCGGGGCGGCGCCGGCGATGGTCAGCAGCGACCTGATGCGCTGCCGCCAGACGGCCGAGCCGATCGCGGCCGCCCTCGGCCTGGACTGCTCGCACGACGCCCGGCTTCGCGAGCGCGGGTTCGGCGTCTTCCAGGGCAGGACCTACCCCGAGGTGCAGCGCGACGACCCGGAACGCTTCGCACGCTGGATGCACCGCGATCCGGACTTCGAGGTCGAGGGTGGCGAGTCGCTGCGCACCTTCGGTGGGCGCGTCGAGGCGGCGCTCGTCGGGCTGGCCACCGCGCACCGGGGCCGCACCGTGGTCGTGGTCACCCACGGCGGCGTGCTCGACGTCGCCAACCGACTGTGCCGCGGCCTGGCGATCGGGGCGCCGCGTGATTTCGAGATCCCCAATGCCGGGCTGAACCGGCTGCGCTTCGACGGCAAGCGCTTCGAGCTGCTGGTCTGGGGCGACGTCGGGCACTGGCAGGACTCGCTCGACGAGCTCTGAGCCCGCGGCAGGGCAGGGGCCGGGCCGTGCCCCGGCGGGGCAGCCCTACGGGCGTTCCGGGAGACGGGCGCATCCCGTGCCGATCCCTTACAATCGCGCCTCGTCCGCGTGACTGGCGAGTAAGGGTGAATCGACACCGTGAAACGCGGATCTGGTGGCCCTTCGGGCCATCCGCCGTTCGCCTGGGGCCGGCCGCGGGTTTCGCGGTGCAAGCGCCGTGTGCGGCCGACTGCCGGCCGCACGGCCCCCCCGACTGCACTTAGGATTCAGCATGTACGACCGTAACCAAGGGATCGCCCAGGTCGACCCCGAGCTCTGGCAGGCCATCCAGTCCGAGGACCGCCGCCAGGAAGCCCACATCGAGCTGATCGCGTCCGAGAACTACGCGAGCCCGGCGGTGATGGCGGCCCAGGGTTCCCAGCTCACGAACAAGTACGCCGAAGGCTATCCCGGCAAGCGCTACTACGGCGGCTGCGAGCATGTCGACGTCGCCGAGGCGCTCGCGATCGAGCGCGCCCGGCAGCTCTTCGGCGCGGACGCGGCCAACGTGCAGCCGCATTCCGGCGCCCAGGCGAATCAGGCGGTGTTCCTCGCCTTCCTGAAGCCCGGCGACCGGATCATGGGCATGAGCCTCGCCGAGGGCGGACACCTGACCCACGGCATGCCGCTCAACCTGTCGGGCAAGTGGTTCGACGTGGTGTCCTACGGGCTCGACGCGAACGAGGCGATCGACTACGAGGCGATGGAGCGCCGCGCGCGTGAGACGAAGCCGAAGCTGATCATCGCCGGCGCGTCGGCCTACTCGCTGCGCATCGACTTCGAGCGCTTCTCGCGGGTCGCCAAGGAGATCGGCGCGATCTTCATGGTCGACATGGCGCACTATTCCGGCCTCATCGCCGCAGGCGTCTACCCGAACCCGGTGCCGCATGCCGACGTCGTCACCTCCACCACGCACAAGAGCCTGCGCGGCCCGCGCGGCGGCATCATCCTGATGAAGGCCGAGCACGAGCGTGCGATCAACTCGGCGGTGTTCCCGGGCCTGCAGGGCGGGCCGCTGATGCACGTGATCGCCGCCAAGGCGGTGGCTTTCCGCGAGGCGCTGCAGCCCTCGTTCAAGGACTACCAGAAGCAGGTGATCTCGAACGCGCGCGTGCTGGCCGAGACGCTGATCGGCCGCGGGCTGCGGATCGTCTCGGGCCGCACCGAGTCGCACGTGATGCTGGTCGACCTGCGCGCCAAGTCGATCACCGGCAAGGAGGCCGAGGCGGTGCTCGGCCAGGCCCACATCACGGTCAACAAGAACTCGATCCCGAACGATCCGGAGAAGCCCTTCGTCACCAGCGGCATCCGGCTCGGCACACCCGCGATGACCACGCGGGGCTTCTGCGAGGCCGAGGCGCAGCAGGTGGGCCACCTGATCGCCGACGTGTTCGACGCGCCGCGCGATGCGGCGAACATCGACCGCGTGCGCGCGAAGGTCGGCGCGCTGACCGCGCGCTTCCCGGTCTACCGCTGAGGGGCCGGAGGGGCCGCGCGCGCGTGGCACAATCCGCGCGATGCGCTGCCCCTTCTGCGATCACCCCGACACCCAGGTCATCGAGACCCGCGAAGCCGACGACGGCGACGCGATGCGTCGTCGGCGCCGCTGCTCGCGCTGCGCAAGCGGCCGGTGACCTCGGAGGCGGTCGACGCGACGATCGGTCGCATCGAGGAGAAGCTGCTGTCGCTCGGTGCCCGCGAGGTGCCGAGCGAGCGCATCGGCGAGCTGGTGATGCGCGAGCTCAAGAAGATCGACAAGATCGCCTACGTGCGCTTCGCGTCGGTGTACCGGGAGTTCGGCGACGTCGACGAGTTCGCGTCGGCGGTCGAGGAAGTGCAGCCGAAGGCTGGGAAGGTCAGGAAGAAGTAGGCGGGTGGCGGTTGCGGCGTGCGCACCCGGGTTCCGGCAAGCATGCCGGAACCTCCCGAGCGGGCGGCGGCCAGTGGGGGTTGCGGCAGTCGCCCGGGTTCCGGCAAGCATGCCGGAACCTCCTGAGCCGGCAGCGGCCAGTGGCCGCTGAAACCCCGGCTCAGGCCCAGACCACCGGGCCCTTCTGGGCGTACCAGGCGTCGAGCTTCGGTGCCACCGTATTCTCGATCCGCGTGCGTCGGATCTTCATGGTGGGCGTCAGCAGCCCGTTCTCGATCGAGAAGGGCTCCTTGGCGATCACCAGCATCTTGAGCTGCTCGTAGTCGGCGACCCGCGCGTTGACCTGCCTGAGCCGCTCGCCGAGCTCGCGCTCGACCTCGGCGCGCACCGCCGGATCAGCCATCTTCGGGCGCAGGTCCTCGGCCAGCACCACCAGGCCGTAGGCCGCCTGCTGGCCGACGCCCGAGACCATCACCGTCTCGATCATCGGGCTCTCGCCGAGCATGTTCTCGATCGGCGCGGGTGCGACGTACTTGCCCTTGGCCGTCTTGAAGAGCTCCTTGGCGCGGCCGGTGAGCTTGAGCATGCCCCGCGGATTGCGCTCGCCGAGGTCTCCGGTGCGGAAGAAGCCGTCGGGCGTCAGCGACTCGGCGGTCAGCTCGGGCTGCTTGTAGTAGCCCACCATCTGGCCGGGGGACTTGATCAGCACCTCGCCGTCCTCGCTGATCCTCACCTCGACGCCCGGGTAGGGCACGCCCACCCAGCCCGGCGCGCTCGCATCGGCCTTCGAGCTGTGCGAATACGCGAAGTCCTCGGTCATCGCGTAGCCCTCCATCAGGTTCAGCCCGAGACGCCGGTACCAGGCGATGACCTCCGGCGGGATCGGTGCCGAACCGCTGCCCGCGAGCCGCACCTGGTCGAGGCCCAGGCCGTCGAGGATCTTCTTCTTGACGATGCCGCCGAGGATCGGGATCTTCAGGAAGAGGTCGAGCTTCTTGGGCGGCATCTTGTGCAGCACGCCCTGCTGGAACTTCACCCACAGGCGGGGGACCGAGATGAACAGCGTCGGACGGGCCCGGCGCACGTCCGTGACGAAGGTCTCGAGCGACTCGCTGAAGTACACGTGAGGCGATGCGACGAACGACGCGGCCTCGACGAACGAGCGCTCGAAGACGTGCGCGAGCGGCAGGTAGGAGATCAGCCGGTCGCGCTCGCTGTAGCGCTCGCCCTCGCAGATCCGCTCGGCGCAGACCGACACGCGCCCGAAGCTGTGCATCACGCCCTTGGGCGTGCCGGTCGAGCCCGAGGTGTAGATGATCATCGCGAGCTCGTCGGCGCCGCGCGCCCGACGGCCTGCGAGCGGCTCGGTCTGCGCGACGATCTCGTCCCACTGCTCGTGGCGCGTCGCCGGGGCGAGCGGGAAGGCGATGCGCGGCATGCCCTCGGGCACACCCGGCTCCTGCTGCGGCCAGGTGTCGAGCTTGCCGACGAACAGCAGCTTCGAGTCGCTGTGCTCGAGCACGTAGCGGATGGTGTCGGGGCCTTCGGTCGGGAAGATCGCGACCGTGGTGCCGCCCGCCATCCAGATCGCGAGCTCTGCGATGAAGAAGTGCGCGCAGTTCTTGGACAGGATCGCCACGTGCGCCCCGTCGACGATCCCGCGCGAGCGCAGGTGGGCGGCCATCCTGCGGGCCTGGTCGACCACCTCGGCCCAGGTGTAGTCGACGGTCTTGCCGCCTTCGTACGGCTGCGTCAGGAACACCCGGTCCGCGTGCGCCTGCTCGTGGTCGTAGACATGATCAAGGATGGACTTGGATTCGGGCACGGCATCTCCTCCGCTTGGGGTGTTATCCGACAAGCCTACCGCATTGTCGCGTCGGACCAAGCATGGTCGATGTCGGAGCGGGGATGAGCAGGGCGGCCCCACGCTAGAATCGAAGGATGTTCACCTCCGCCGACCACGGATTCATGAGCCGGGCGCTCGAGCTGGCCCGCCTGGGGCTGGCGAGCACCACGCCGAATCCGCGGGTGGGCTGCGTGGTGGTCAAGGACGGGCAGGTCGTCGGCGAGGGCTGGCACCGGCGTGCCGGCGAGCCGCATGCCGAGATCGTCGCCCTGGGCGAGGCCGGTGGCCGGGCCCGTGGCGCGACGGTCTACGTCACCCTCGAGCCGTGCAGCCACTTCGGCCGCACGCCGCCGTGTGTCGATGCACTGGTCGAGGCACGCGTGGCGCGCGTGATCGCCGCGATGGAGGATCCGAACCCGACGGTCAACGGCCGCGGCCTCGCGAGACTGCGCGATGCCGGCGTCGACGTACGCTGCGGACTGCTGCAGCACGAGGCCACCGAGCTGAACATCGGCTTCGTCGCGCGGATGTCGCGCGGCCGGCCGTGGGTCAGGTTGAAGGTCGCGGCCTCGCTCGACGGGCTCACGGCGCTCCCCGACGGCAGCAGCCAGTGGATCACCGGCGAGGCGGCACGCCGCGACGGGCATGCGTGGCGGGCCCGGGCCTGCGCCATCCTCACCGGTATCGGCACCGTCCGCGACGACGACCCGCTGCTCACCGTGCGCATGATCGAGACGACGCGCCAGCCGACGCGCATCATCGTCGACTCCCGGCTCGAGATCGACCTCGAGGCGAAGGTGCTCAAGGGGGGGGCGGCCTGGGTCGCCTGCGCGGTCGACAACGAGGACAAGGTGCGCGAGCTGCGCGATCGGGGCTGCGAAGTGCTGCAGCTGCCGAATCCGCAGGGCAAGGTCGATCTCGCTGCACTGATGGCCGAGCTTGGCGCGCGCGGCCTGAACGAGATCCACGTCGAGGCGGGCCACAAGCTGAACGGCTCGCTGGTTCGGGCCGGGGTCGTCGACGAGCTGCTCGCCTACGTCGCGCCCGCGCTGCTCGGCAGCGGGCTGCCGATGTTCTCGCTCGAGGCGCCCGCCGAGCTCGAGGGGCGCCGTCGCCTGCGCTTCACCGAGGTCGAGCGGCTCGGCGACGACCTGCGCCTGATGGCGCGGTTCTGACCCCCGTACCCGACCCTTCTTCCCGAATCCTTCCCGGAGCGTCTCCCGCCATGTTCACCGGCATCGTCGCGGCCGTCGGCCGCATCGAACGCATCGACCCGCTCGGCGAGGGCGCCGGCGTGCGCCTCACCGTCGACGCCGCGGGCCTCGGCCTGGGCGACGTCGCCGTCGGCGACTCGATCGCCATCCAGGGCGCCTGCATGACCGCGATCTCGATCGACGGCACGCGCTTCGTCGTCGAGGTCTCGCGCGAGAGCCTGTCCAAGACGGCAGGGCTCGATGCGACCGGCGAGGTCAACCTGGAGAAGGCGCTGCGCCTGTCCGATCGCCTCGGCGGCCACCTGGTCAGCGGGCACGTCGACGGGCTCGGCGAAGTGGCGGTGTTCGAGCCGGTGGGCGAGTCGTGGCGGCTCGACGTGCGCGTGCCCGCGGGGCTGTCCAAGTACCTGGCCTACAAGGGTTCGGTGACCGTCGACGGCACCAGCCTGACCGTCAACAGCGTCACCGACCTGTCAGACGGGCGCTGCGACGTCAGCATCAACCTGATCCCGCACACCATCCAGTCGACGACGCTCAGGCGCCTCGCGCCGGGCGTGAAGGTGAACCTGGAGATCGACCTGATCGCGCGGTACGTGGAGCGGATGCTGCAGGGTACCGAGCCCCGCAGGACCTAGGACCTAGGTCCTCGGCGGGGCGCCGCCGCGCGTCGGGTCAGCGCCTCGGGCGCAGGGCCCGGTCGGAGGCGAACGCATCGCTGGCGGTGGCCTGGAGCACGCGCGACTCGAAGGCGCCGGCATCGCCGTCGGTCCAGTCGCCGGCGGCCGCGACGCCGCCGTGGACCAGCCCCGCCACCGCCGGATCCGGATCGGTGGCGACGAGCGAGTCGGCCACCGCTTCAACGGCGCGGCAGGCATCCCGGAAGCCCAGGCCGATCACCTGCCGCACGAGGGTCGTGGCCAGCAGGTCGACCCGCTCGGGCAGCGGCACGTCGTCTGACGGGTCGGACGGGTCGGCAGCGTCTGCGGTCGGCGCTTCGCGCCCGACGAATCCGAGCGCCATGCCATACAGGAAGGCGGCGAAGGCATCGCGCCTGGCGTCGTCGCCGATCGCCTCGTCCTCGCCCGCAACCGTGCGCGCGTGTCGCGCCGCCTGCAGCGCGGGAGGCTCTTCGGGGCCGGAACGGGGCGGGGCGGGCGCCATCGCGCGAAGTGTACGCCGCGCGCCCGACGTGCCGTGTTCACCCCGCCGGGGCGCCCTCGATCGCGCGCCGTCCGATGTGACGCCGGTCGAAGCCCGCCGGCATCGCGCGGCTCGCCGTGCGCCGCTCGGCGCCTGCGCGACGCTCGTGCTGCCGCGGCCGGATGCTCGCGTGCACCGCCTCGAGCTCGAGCGTCGCGGGCACCGGCTCCGCTTCGGAGGTGTCCTCCACCCAGACCCGCAGCTTCAGGCGTCGGAGACTCCGGCTCGAGTGGGGCCGGACATGCGGCCGGCCGTCGAGGTCCTGCGAGGCAAGGGCCGTGCCTGCCGGATGCAACGTGCCTTCGGGGTGCGCCGCCTCAGCGTTCGACGAGCGAGCGGAAGTAGGTCTCTCGCGAACTCGTGTACAGCGCGTGCCGCATCTCGACCCAGGTGATCACTTCGGCCGAGGGCATGGGCTTGGCGAGGTAATAGCCCTGGATCTCGTCGCAGCCCATCGAGGCGAGCGCGCGCAGCTCGGCCACGGTCTCGACGCCCTCGGCGATCGTCCGAAGCCCGAGCTGCTTGGCGAGGTCGACGGTCGAGCGCACGATCGTCTCGTTGCCCCGGTTCGTGTTCATGCCGCTCACGAACGACCGGTCGATCTTCAGCTCGTGCACCGGCAGCTTCTGCAGCTGCTTGAGCGTCGCGTACCCGGTGCCGAAGTCGTCGACCGAGAGCCGCACCCCGAGCGCCGCGATCGACTGCAGGTTGCTGAGCGCATTCGCGGTCTCGCTCAGCAGCCCGCTCTCGGTGATCTCCAGCGTGATCCTGCCGGCATCGAGCTTGCGCTCGGCCAGGATCTCGGCCACGCGGCCCGACAGCGCCGGATTCTCGATGTCCTGCGCGGACACGTTGATCGAGACGTTCAGCAGCATGCCGCGCGCGGTGATCTCGGCGGCGAAGCGCACGCCCTCGGCGATCACCCACGGGGTGATCTCGCGCATGAAGCCGGTCTGCTCGGCGAACGGGATGAATTCCCCGGGCGGCACGCGGCCGCGGGTCGGATGGTTCCAGCGCACCAGCCCCTCGACGCCCACGATCAGCCCGCTCGTGAGGTCGAGCTTGGGCTGGTAGTCGAGCACGAGCTGCCCGCCCTGCAGGGCGGTGCGCAGCTCGCCGAGCATCGACAGGTAGCTGCGTCGCACCTCGTGCAGTTCACCGTCGAACACCTCCACGCCGGCGCGTCGGCGCTTGGCGCGGTACATCGCGGTGTCGGCGTGGCGCAGCAGCGTGACGTCGTCGTCGCCGTGCTGCGGATGCACCGAGAGACCGATCGACAGGCCCATGTCGATGAGCTGGTCGCGGTGCGCGAGCGGCGTGCTCATCGCCGCCAGGATCCGCGTGCAGACCTCGCGGCCCGCTTCCTCGCTGCCCACCAGCAGCAGCACGAACTCGTCACCGCCCAGCCGCGCAACCGTGTCCGTCTCGCGCACCGTCGCACGCAGCCGGCGCGCGACCTCGCGCAGCACCGTGTCGCCGGCGGCGTGGCCGAGCGTATCGTTGATGAACTTGAACCGGTCGAGGTCGACCACCGCGACGCAGAACGGCGCGCGGGCCCGCCGCGAGATCGCCAGCGAATGGCGGATCCGCTCGGTCAGCAGGGTGCGGTTCGGCAGTCCGGTGAGCGGATCCGACAGCGCGGATTCGATGATCCGCTTCTCGCGGGCCGCCGACGTCGACACCAGCAGGTTCACGCGGCGCGCCAGCATGCCGACGTCGTCGTGCAGGCCGCACTCGACGCGCTCGGAGTAGTCGCCCACCTGGGTGCGCTCGAGCACTTCGATGATCCTGCCGATGCGTCGGCCCAGCCATCGCCCCGCGGTCGACAGCAGGGCGAACGAGACGATCAGCCCGATCGCCGCGCTGCCGGCGAGCAGCATGTCGAGAGAGGGGTTCCAGTTCAGGCCGTGGATCAGCGCTCCGAGCAGGCCGTGGGCCAGCAGGATCACCGCCGCGCCGGTCGCCGGCAGCAGGATCGGCAGGCCGATCCTCGGGCGCGTGCCGGGAAGGGGCAGGGCGTCGTCGGGATGCGTGTCGGTCAGGGGCGACGCAGTCCCCGGACGCCTGCTGGCGGGCCGTTCGCCGCCGGTGCTCGCCCGTGCGGCCCGCGTCTGCGCGCCCGGCCCGGTGCCCGGCGCCTTCGGCGCGAGTGCTTGCGGAGCGACGCTGTCTGCAGGCGGCGTTGGGGAGGGAGCGGGGCGCATCGTGGACAAAGGACGGGAGCGCCCACTCTACAAGTCGCTGCGTCGCTCTGACCCCCCGCCGGGGGACGGCCGGCGGTTCGCAGGCGACGCGTGCCCTGATCGCGTCTGCGCCGGCGCGACACCGGGGGGGGGCGCAGGCGGCGCCTCGCTGCGCGTCCCCCGCTGTGAAGGGGTCGCTGCCCGTCGCAGGACTGCAGGCCGCCACGCGTACGCCCGGCGCCGCGTGCACGCCCGGCCGCCGAGGGTGGGCGGCTACTCGGCCTTGGCGCCCGACGCCTTGACGATCGGACCCCAGCGCGCGACCTCGGCCCGGTTCATCTCCGCCATCGTGTCCGGTCCGGCGCCGATGATCACGTATCCGAGCTCGGTCATCCGCTTGACGAACTCCGGCGACTTCGTCCCCTTGATCGCCTCGTCCGCCACGCGCGAGACGATGTCGCGCGGCGTGCCGGCCGGCGCCGCCAGCCCGAACCACACGCCCGACTCGTAGCCGCCGACGCCGGCCTCGGCGATCGTGGGCAGATCGGGTAGCGTCGGGTCGCGCCGGGCGCCAGTGGTGGCGAGCGCGCGCAGCTTGCCGCTGCGGATGTGCGGCAGGGCGGACGGGATGTTGTCGAACATCAGGTTGACCTGTCCGCCGAGCAGGTCGGTGAGCGCCGGCGCGCTGCCCTTGTAGGGGACGTGGACCATGTCCACCTTCGCCAGCTGCTTGAACATCTCGCCGGACATGTGGATGCTCGTGCCGCTGCCGCTCGAGGCGAAAGTCAGCTGGCCCGGCTGTGCGCGCAGCAGCGCGAGCAGTTCGGCGACCGAGTTCGCCTTCACCGACGGGTGCACGACCAGCACGTTCGACAGCGAGACCAGGGCCGACACCGGCACGAGGTCCTTGTTGGGGTCGAACGGCATCTTCGCGTAGAGCGCCGGATTGATCGCCTGGATGCCGCTCGTGGTCATGAACAGCGTGTAGCCGTCGGGCGCCGAGCGCACCGCCTCGATGCCGCCGATGTTGCCGCCGGCGCCGGGCTTGTTCTCGACGTTGACCTGCTGCCCGATCGTCTTGCTCAGCTCCGCGGCGATCGCGCGCGAGGCGATGTCGACCGCGCCGCCCGGCGGGAACGGGCAGATGAGGCGGATGGGCTTGTTCGGAAAGGCCTGCGCGCGTGCGGCGGGTGCGATCGCGGCAAGGGCGCCGGCGGCGAGCGCAAGCGTCGCGGTCCTGCGGTTCGGGTTCGTCGGCATGGGGTCTCCTCGGTGTCGGGCGGCGCAGCGCGCCGAGCTGCGCGGGAGTGTAGCCGCGAAGGCGCGAGGACGCCCCGGCGGCTTCCGGAGCGAGGGGGCATGCGAATCCGGTAAGATCGGCGAGCCGTCCGGCCGTCCCGTTGCCGGTGGAGCCCGCCATGTCCCGTCCCGCCGTCCCGCCCCTGCATTCCGTGCCGCCCGCCCCGACGCCTTCGCCCGGCGCCGCGGTGTCCTCGACCGAAGAGATCATCGCCGAACTGCGCGCCGGCCGGATGGTGATCCTCGTCGACGAGGAAGACCGCGAGAACGAGGGCGACCTGGTCATGGCCGCCGACTTCGTCACGCCCGAGGCCATCAACTTCATGGCCCGCTTCGGCCGCGGCCTGATCTGCCTGACGCTCACCGAGCAGCGCTGCCGTCAGCTGAACCTGCAGCCGATGGTGCAGGTCAACGGCACGGCGCACGGCACGAACTTCACGGTCTCCATCGAAGCGGCCGAAGGGGTGACCACCGGGATCTCCGCCGCCGACCGCGCCCGCACCGTGCAGGCCGCCGTGGCCGCCGCCGCGCGGCCCGAGGACCTCGTGCAGCCCGGCCACATCTTTCCCCTGACGGCGCAGCCCGGCGGCGTGCTGATGCGGGCCGGCCATACCGAGGCCGGTTGCGATCTCGCGCAGCTCGCGGGCCTGACGCCGGCTTCCGTCATCTGCGAGATCCTCAAGGACGACGGCACGATGGCCCGGCTGCCGGACCTGGTCGAGTTCGGTCGGCAGCACGGCCTGAAGATCGGCACCATCGCCGACCTGATCCAGCATCGCAGCGCCACCGAGAGCCTGGTGCAGCGCCTCGGCGAGCGCGAGGTCGCGACGCCGTTCGGCGCGTTCCGCATGGTCATGTTCCGCGACACGCCGAGCCGCTCGCCGCACATCGCGATGGTGCGCGGCAGCTTCGGCCCCGAGGACGAGGTGCTGGTGCGCGTGCACGAGCCGCTGTCGGTGCTCGATCTGCTCGAGGTCGAGCGGGGCGGCCATTCCTGGTCCGTGCACCGCGCGCTCGAGGCGATCGCCGCGCGCGGCGCGGGCGTGCTCGTGATGCTGAACTGCGCGCAGGACGGTCAGCGCCTGGTGTCGCACTTCGAGGCGCTGAATGCGCCGCCGGGCAGCGCCCCGCGGCCGCGGCGCGCCGCCAAGATGGACCTGCGCACCTACGGCGTCGGCGCGCAGATCCTGCGCGAGCTCGGCGTCGGCAGGATGCGCCTGCTGTCTGCCCCCCGGCGCATGCCGAGCATGGCCGGCTACGACCTGCAGGTCGTCGGTTTCGAATCCCAGCCCTGAGGAACGACGTGGACATCGAGGTTTTCAACGCGGATCTGAACGGAGAGGGGCTGCGCGTGGGCATCGTCCAGGCGCGCTTCAACGGCCCGATCGTCGACGCCCTGCGCGAGGCCTGCGTGCAGGAGCTCGGTCGCCTCGGCGTGGCCGAGGACGACGTGTTCGCCTGCTCGGTGCCTGGCGCACTCGAGATCCCGGTCGTGCTGCGACAGCTCGCGGAGAGCGAGGAGTTCGACGCGCTGATCGCCCTGGGCGCGGTGGTGCGTGGCGAGACCTATCACTTCGAGGTGGTCTCCGACCGCAGCGCCGAAGGCGTGATGCAGGTCTCGCTCGACTACGGCACCCCGATCGCCAACGCGATCCTGACGGTCGACAGCGACGAGCAGGCCCACGCGCGGACCAAGGAGAAGGGCACCGACGCGGCACGCGTCGCGGTCGAGATGGCCAACCTCGCCGCGTCGCTCGCGACGCTCTCCGGCGACGACGACGACGACGAAGAAGAGTGACCCGGCGACGATGAGCGGCACCGAACGAACCTCCCGGCCACCGCGCCCGCCCGACTCGCCCGACGTGCGCACGCCGCCCAAGAGTGCGCGGCGCCGCTCCCGCGAGCTCGCGATGCAGGGGCTGTACCAGTGGCTGCTGTCGCGGGAGGACGCGGGCGCCATCGAGGCGCACCTGGCCGCGACCTCGCCGAGCTTCGACAAGGCCGACCTCGAGCACTTCAAGGAGCTGCTGCACGGCTCGATCCGCGAGATCGACGTGCTGCACGGCCAGATCGAGCCGTATCTCGACCGCCGCATCGCCGATCTCTCGCCGGTCGAGCACGCGACGCTGCTGATCGGTGCCTTCGAGCTGGTCCGGCACCTCGAGATCCCCTACCGGGTGATCATCAACGAGGCGGTCGAGCTGGCCAAGACCTTCGGCGGCACCGATGGCTACAAGTACATCAATGGCGTCCTCGACAAGGTCGCCATCGGGGCCCGTCCGACCGAGGTCAGGCCGCGTTGAGCCCGGTGCGCGAGCGCGGCCGCCCGCGCACCGCCTGAGGCCGCCTCGCCGATGGCCGGGTCCGGCGAGTTCGAGCTGATCCGCCGCTTCTTCGAGCGCCCCGAGGCGCCGGGTCGTGCGCTGCTCGGCATCGGCGACGACTGCGCGCTGATCGCGCCGGGCGACGAGGGTGTGCTCGCGGTCTCCACCGACATGCTCGTCGCCGGACGCCACTTCTTCGACGACGTCGAGCCCGAGGCGCTCGGGCACAAGGCGCTCGCGGTCAACCTCTCCGACCTGGCCGCGATGGGTGCGCGCCCGATCGGTTTCACGCTGGCGCTCGCGCTGCCGCAGGCCGACGAGGCCTGGCTCGGCGCCTTCGCGCGCGGCCTCTTCGCACTGGCCGATGCACACGGCTGCGAGCTGGTCGGGGGGGACACCACGCGCGGCCCGCTGAACCTGTGCATCACCGTGTTCGGCAGCGTGCCACCCGCGCAGGCACTGCGCCGCGACCGCGCCCGCGTCGGCGACGACCTCTGGGTGTCGGGCACGCTCGGTGCGGCCGCCTGGGCGCTCGCCTGCCGGCTGCAGGCCGGGGTGTGGCCGGACACCGGCGACGCGGCGCTGGCCCGGGCGCGCGGGCGGCTCGAGCGGCCGGAACCCCGGGTCGCGCTTGGCCTGGCGCTGCGCGGGCTCGCGCATGCCGCGATCGATCTGTCAGACGGGCTGGCTGGCGACATCGGCCACGTGCTCGAGCGCTCGTCGGCCGAGGCGGGCGTCACGCTCGGCGCCGACCTCGAGGCCGCCGCGCTGCCGGTCGACCCCGCGCTCGACGGGCTGCCCGAGTCGCGGCGCCTCGAGCTCGCGCTGGCGGGCGGCGACGACTACGAGCTGCTGTTCACGGCGGCTGCGCCGGCACGCGGCGAGATCCTCGCCGCGGGGGCGCGCATCGGGCTTACACTCTCGCGGATCGGCCGGATCGAGGCCGCCGCGGGCCTGCACCTGCGCGACCCGCACGGCCGCCCCATCGCCTTCCATGCCCGATCCTTCGACCACTTCCGCTGATCCGCCGGGCGGCCCGGAGCGCCTGCGCGCCGAGCCCGTGCCCGAGCGCGTCTGGGCCCGGCCAAGCTTCGCGTTCATGAAGCCGCGGCTCTCGCGATGGATCGCGCTCGGGTTCGGCAGCGGCCTGTCGCCGGTGGCCCCGGGCACGGTCGGCACGCTGTGGGCGTGGGCGGCGTTCGCCGCGCTCGACCCGTTCCTCTGGGATGCCGCGTGGTGGGCGGTGATCGCCGCCTCGTTCGCGATCGGCTGCTGGGCGTGCGAGCGCACCGGGCGGGACCTCGGCGTCTCGGATCATGGCGGCATGGTGTGGGACGAGGTGGTCGCGTTCTGGGCGGTGCTGCTGGTCGTGCCGCCCGGCTTCACCTCGCAGCTGGCCGCCTTCTTCGTCTTCCGGATCTTCGACGTGGTCAAGCCGCCGCCGATCCGCCAGGTCGACCGCAAGGTCAAGGGCGGCTTCGGTGTCATGCTCGACGACGCGATCGCGGCGTTCTACACGGTCCTGGTCTTCGCGGTCTGGAAGGCGGTGTTCCGGTGAGCGCGCTTCACGACGCGCCGGGGCAGGGGCCCGACGAGGATGCGGTCATCGCGGCCGGCGCCGCGCTGGGCCTGCGGCTGCAGGCGCTGGGGCTGATGGCCGTCACCGCCGAGTCCTGCACCGGCGGGCTCGTCGCGCGCGCCCTGACCGAGACCGCGGGCTCCTCGGCCTGGTTCGAGCGCGGGTTCGTGACCTACTCGAACGAGGCCAAGGCCGAATCGCTCGGCGTGGCGGACGCGACGCTGCGCGCACACGGCGCGGTCAGCGAGCCGGTCGCCCGCGAGATGGCGCTCGGTGCGCTCGCGCACTCGCGGGCCGCGCTCGCGCTCGCGGTCACCGGCATCGCCGGCCCCACCGGGGCCGTGCCGGGCAAGCCGGTCGGTACGGTCTGCTTCGGCTGGGCGCTGCATGCGCCGGGCCTGGCCGACGGCGCGCCGCTCGTGTTCGCCGCGACGCTGCGGCTGCCGGGTGACAGGGCCGAGGTCCGGCGCCGTGCCGCGCTGCATGCGCTGTCACAGGCGCTCGGGCGGCTCGACGCCGAGCTCGCGGACCGTCCGCCCGCGGGCTGACCCGGACACGGCCCGTGCCGGTCGCGGCCCTTCGGTGTAGATCGAAAGGCTGATTGTTTGTACAGTGGTTCCGTGCGATACTCTTTCGCATCAACAACCCGTCGGCCTCGTGCTGCTCCGGCCCGCCGACACCCGCCACAGGATCCGTCAATGGACGACAAGTCGAAAGCCGAGAAGGCCAAGGCGCTGGCCGCTGCGCTGGCCCAGATCGAGAAGCAGTTCGGCAAGGGCTCGGTGATGAGGTTGTCCGACGCCGAGGTGGCCGAGGACATCCAGGTCGTGTCCACCGGCTCGCTCGGGCTGGACATCGCGCTCGGCGTCGGCGGCCTGCCCCGCGGTCGGGTGGTCGAGATCTACGGCCCGGAATCGTCCGGCAAGACCACCCTGACGCTGCAGGTCATCGCCGAGATGCAGAAGGTCGGCGGCACCTGCGCGTTCATCGATGCCGAGCACGCGCTCGACGTCCAGTACGCGCAGAAGCTCGGCGTCCACCTCGACGAACTGCTGATCTCGCAGCCGGACACCGGCGAGCAGGCCCTCGAGATCGCCGATGCGCTGGTGCGCTCGGGCTCGGTCGACATGATCGTCATCGACTCGGTCGCGGCGCTCACGCCGAAGGCCGAGATCGAGGGCGAGATGGGCGATTCGCTGCCCGGACTGCAGGCGCGCCTGATGTCGCAGGCGCTGCGCAAGCTGACCGCCACCATCAAGCGGACCAACTGCCTGGTGATCTTCATCAACCAGATCCGGATGAAGATCGGCGTGATGTTCGGCAATCCCGAGACCACTACCGGCGGCAACGCGCTCAAGTTCTATGCATCGGTGCGCCTGGACATCCGTCGCACCGGCTCGATCAAGAAGGGCGAGGAAGTCGTCGGCAACGAGACCAAGGTCAAGGTCGTCAAGAACAAGGTGGCGCCCCCGTTCCGCGCCGCCGAGTTCGACATCTTCTACGGCGAGGGCATCTCGCGCGAAGGCGAGATCATCGACCTCGGCGCCACGGCCAATGTCGTCGAGAAGAGCGGCGCCTGGTACAGCTACAACGGCGAGCGCATCGGTCAGGGCAAGGACAACGTCCGCGAGTACCTGCGCGAGCATCCCGAGACGGCGCTCGAGATCGAGAACAAGGTCCGCGAGCACTTCGGCGTCAAGCCGCGCGGGCTCAAGCTGATCGAAGGCGGCAAGGGCGCGGCAGCGGCCTGAGGCCGTTGCGGTCGTTGCGGCCGGGGTCGGACATGGGCTGGGGGTTCCGTGCCCGACGGCCGGCGGGGCGTCGCCCGCTCGCCGCACGAGGCGTCGAGCCAGCGGGTGAGGCTGGGGAGGGCAGCGAAGATGGCGGGGGCGACTCGCCGCCGACCTCGCCCCGCAAGCCCGTACGCCCTGGCCTGTCGCTCAAGGGCCGTGCGCTCAAGCTGCTCTCGCAGCGCGAGCACAGTCGGCTGGAGCTCGGGCGCAAGCTGACGCCCCATGCCGAGTCGGCGGACCAGGTCGAGCCTCTGCTCGACGCCCTGGAGCGCGACGGCTTCCTGTCGTCGGAGCGGTTCGCGCAGAGCCTGGCGCACCGGCGTGCACCGCGCTTCGGCCTGCGGCGCATCGAGCAGGAGCTCGGCGCCCACCGCCTCGACCCGGCGGTGGCCGGGCCGGTGCTTCAGGGCCTGCGCGACACCGAACGCGAGCGGGCGCTCGTGGCCTGGCGCAAGCGCTTCGGCGAATCCGCAGCCGACCCCGCCGAGCGTGCCAGGCAGCACCGGTTCCTCGCCCAGCGGGGGTTCACCGGCGATGCGATCCATTGGGTGCTGCGCCATGGCGCCGCGCCGCAGGACGATGCGCCGCCAGACGATCCGGACGAATCGCTGTAATGGGTCGCACCCGCCCTCGCTCCTCGCAGCGGGCCTGAACAGGGCGTCCTGACCCCGATGCCAGTGTGGTAAAATCCGAGGCTTTGCTTCGCCCGGATCTGCCCTCCGTCACATGGCTTTGTCGCCGCCCTCAGTCGCGCGTCAGCCGCTCCACCGCCGCGCCGTCCAGGTCGAGGCGTTCCAGCGGGAGGATGGCCTGTTCGAGCTCGAAGCACGTCTCACGGACACCAAGTCCCATCCGGTCGAACTGCTCGGCGGGATGCTTCCCGCGGGCGACCCGGTGCACGACATGATGCTTCGCGTGACGCTCGATGACACCTTCACGGTCGTGGCCGCCGAATCGGCGTCGATGCGCGTGCCGGTGCCCGGCACCTGCGACGCGATCGCCGACCGGTATCAGCGGCTCGTCGGACTGAACCTGCTGCGCGGGTTCCGGCGGGCGGTCCACGAGCGTCTGGGGCGTGTCCAGGGCTGCACGCACCTCACCGAACTCACCGCGGTCCTCCCGACCGCGGCGCTGCAGGCCTTCGCGCACCTCGCGCGCAAGGCCGACGAGATCGATTCCTCCGAGCCGCCGTTCTTCATCGGCCACTGCCATGCGTACGATCGCAGCGGCGACGTGGTCCGGCGGCATTATCCCCAGTGGTTCGTCCAAGCCGATTGAACGGGAAAGACCGCGATGAAAATCCATGAATACCAGGGCAAGGAACTGCTCAAGCGCTACGGCGTCCGCGTCCCGCGCGGCATCCCGTGCTTCAGCGTCGACGACGCGCTCAAGGCCGCCGAAGCGCTCGGTGGGCCGGTCTGGGTCGTGAAGGCCCAGATCCACGCCGGCGGCCGCGGCAAGGGGGGCGGCGTCAAGGTCGCCAAGTCCATGGCCGACGTCAAGCAGTATGCGTCGCAGATCCTCGGCATGCAGCTCGTCACCCACCAGACCAGCCCCACCGGTCAGAAGGTGCGTCGCCTGCTGGTCGAGGAAGGCGCGGACATCAAGAAGGAGCTCTACGTCGGCCTGGTCGTGGACCGGGTCACGCAGAAGGTCACCGTGATGGCCTCGAGCGAGGGCGGCATGGACATCGAGGAGGTCGCCGACAAGACCCCCGAGCTGATCCACAAGGTCAGCGTCGAGCCCTCGACCGGCCTGTCCGATGCGCAGGCCGACGACCTGGCCGCGAAGATCGGCGTGCCGGCGGCGAGCATCCCGCAGGCGCGGGTGATCTTCCAGGCGCTGTGCAAGGCCTTCTGGGAGACCGACGCGAGCCTCGCCGAGATCAACCCGCTGATCCTCACCGGTCGCGGCGAGGTCATCGCCCTCGACGCGAAGCTCAACTTCGATTCGAACGCGCTGTACCGCCATCCGGAACTGGTCGCGCTGCGCGACCTCGACGAGGAGGATCCGGCCGAGATCGAGGCCTCGAAGTTCGACCTCGCCTACATCCAGCTCGACGGCAACATCGGCTGCCTGGTGAACGGCGCGGGCCTCGCGATGGCCACGATGGACACCATCAAGCTGTTCGGCGGCGAGCCGGCCAACTTCCTGGACGTCGGCGGCGGCGCCACCGCCGAGAAGGTCACCGAGGCCTTCAAGATCATGCTGCGCAACCCGGAGCTCAAGGCGATCCTGGTCAACATCTTCGGCGGCATCATGAAGTGCGACACGATCGCCGAGGGCGTGATCACCGCATCGCGCGCGGTCGGGCTGAAGGTGCCGCTGGTGGTTCGCATGAAGGGCACCAACGAGGACCTCGGCAAGAAGCTGCTCGCCGAGTCCGGACTGCCGATCATCGCCGCCGACTCGATGGCCGAGGCCGCCGAGAAGGTCGTGGCCGCCGCGGCCAAGGCCTGACCCCCCCCATTCGGAGCGAATCGACATGTCGATCCTGGTCAACAAGCACACCAAGGTCATCACGCAGGGCATCACCGGCAAGACCGGTCAGTTCCACACGCGGATGTGCCGTGACTACGCCAACGGCAAGCAGTGCTTCGTCGCCGGCGTGAACCCGAAGAAGGCCGGCGAGGACTTCGAAGGCATCCCGATCTTCGCGTCGGTCAAGGACGCCAAGCAGCAGACCGGCGCCAACGCATCGGTGATCTACGTGCCGCCCCCCGGCGCCGCCGCGGCGATCTGGGAAGCGGTCGAGGCCGACCTCGACCTCGTCGTCTGCATCACCGAGGGCATCCCGGTGCGCGACATGATCGAGGTGCGCGACCGTATGCGCCGCGAGAACCGCAAGACGATCCTGCTCGGGCCGAACTGCCCGGGCGTGATCACGCCGGACGAGATCAAGATCGGCATCATGCCGGGCCACATCCACAAGAAGGGCCGCATCGGCGTGGTCTCGCGCTCGGGCACGCTGACCTACGAAGCGGTCGGCCAGCTGACCGAGCTCGGCCTCGGCCAGTCGTCGGCGGTGGGCATCGGCGGCGATCCGGTGAACGGCCTGAAGCACATCGACGTGATGCGCATGTTCAACGACGATCCGGAGACGGACGCCGTGGTCATGATCGGCGAGATCGGCGGCTCCGACGAGGAGACGGCCGCGCTCTGGATCAAGGACAACATGAAGAAGCCGGTGGTCGGCTTCATCGCGGGTGTCACCGCGCCCCCGGGCAAGCGGATGGGCCACGCCGGCGCGATCATCTCGGGCGGCAAGGGCACGGCGCAGGAGAAGCTCGAAGTGATGGCGGCCTGCGGCATCACGGTCACGAAAAACCCGTCGGAAATGGGGCGGCTTCTGAAGGCCGCCATCTAGTAGCGGTACCCGGGTCGGCCAGCTGACCCGGGCTGACGGCGCGACCGCATTCACGCGGTGCGCCGTCGTCTCCTCGGAAAGAGCTCGAACATGGACATCGGTACCGCGGCCTTCTGGCTCGCACTCGGCCAGATCGTGATCGCGGACCTGCTTCTGGCGGGCGACAACGCGGTCGTCATCGCACTGGCGGTGCGCTCGCTGCCCGCGGCGCAGCAGAAGAAGGCGATCATATTCGGCACGGTCGCGGCCGTGGTCATGCGCGTCGCGCTGACGATCGTCGCGGCGCAGCTGCTGACCTTTCCGTATCTGAAGCTGATCGGCGCGGTACTGCTGCTGTACGTCGCGGTCGGGCTGCTGCTGCCCAACGACCACGACGAGGAGTCGCTGCCGGGGGCGAAGGGTCTGAACGGCTCGATGACTTCGGCGATCCGCACGATCCTGATCGCCGATCTGGTGATGAGCCTGGACAACGTGATCGCAGTCGCCGCGGCTTCGCGTGGCGACAACACGCTGCTGATCCTGGGCCTGCTGATCTCGATCCCGCTGGTCGTCTACGGCAGCACGCTGTTGCTCAAGGTCATCGAGCGCTTCCCGGTGATCATCTGGGTCGGGGCGGCGCTGCTGGGGTATGTCGCCGGCGACATCGCCGTGCACGACCCGGCGATCGAGTCTTGGGTGGCGCAGCAGGCGGCTGTTCTGGGCGTCTCGGTGGCGAACCTAGGGCGCATCGCCGGCCTGGCCGGCGCGATGTTCGTGCTCGGGCTGTCCAAGGCGATGCTCAAGCGACGCAAGGTCGCCGCGCTCTGAGAGGCCGTGCGCCGCGGTGCCCCGACGACCGGGGGCCGCGGTCGCGGTGCGCGTCCGGCAGGAACGGGCGGTGCCGCCGGGCGGGTGCCGTCACCCGTTCGTGATCCAGTTCCTTCGACCTCTCTGCCCGGGCCGATAGATTGCCCGCATGTCGGGAATCGCTCACGGACTCGAGGCATCGCCCTCGCGCGTGTCGGGCACGCTCGCCGAGGAACTGCAGGCCGCCGTTCCCTGGGCGATCGTCACCGACCCCGGGCCTGCGCGCCGCCACAACGAAGATCGCTGCAGCGTCGATGCGCTGCACGGCGTGTTCGCGCTCGCCGACGGCATGGGCGGCTACAACGCCGGCGAGGTCGCCGCGGAAATCGCGGTACGCACCGTGTCGCAGCTGCTCGGCGCGCTGCACGGCGCGGGCCTGTCCATACCCGACGCGTTGCAGCGCGCGGTCGCAGGCGCGCATGCCGGCATCGTCGACTACGCGCATACCCGACCCGAGTGCCTCGGGATGGCGACGACGCTGGTCGCCGCCTCGATCCGCGACGGCCGGCTGACGGTCGCGCACGTCGGTGACTCGCGGGCCTACCTGCTGCGCGCGGGCATCCTGCGCCGCCTGACGGTCGACCACTCGATCGGCCAGCGCATGCTCGACGAGGGTCGGCTGAGCGAGGGACAGGTCCGTCGGCTGCCGTCGCGCGGCATCCTGACCCGCGCGCTCGGCATCGAGTCCGAACCGCCGCGTGCCGACGTGGTGGCGCTCGACTGGCTCGAGGGCGACCTGCTGCTGCTGGCGTCCGACGGCCTCACCGACTCCCTCGACGACGCCGCGCTGGTCGCGATGCTCGCGCGCCCGGCCGAGTCGCTCGCGGCGCGGGCGCGGGGCCTGGTCGCCTGCGCCCTCGAGCAGGGGTGCACCGACGACGCGACGGTGCTGCTCGCCGGCGGCGAGCGCGTCGTGCCGCTGTCCCACTGAGCGGCCGCGGCCGCTCCGACTCACCTCACCCCCCGGACCCCCATGCAGCAGCGCGAGACGGCAGCCGTTCCGAAGCTGGTGCTCAGCACCGGCGATCGGCTGCTGCGCCGGATCGTCATCGACAAGCCCCGGCTGACGATCGGGCGACGCCCGTTCAACGACCTGATGCTCGACGACCTGACGGTGTCCGGCGAGCATGCGGTGGTCCACACCGCGGCGGGGAGCAGCACGATCCACGACCTGCGCAGCCGCAACGGCACGCTGGTCAATGGCGTGCCGGTCATGCAGCGCACGCTCGCCGACGGCGATCGCATCGACATCGGCATCTACCGCCTGCACTACGTGCTCGAGCACGAACCCGCCGAGGGCGCCGAAGGGTCGTCGCCCGATGGCGGCGCGGCGCCGACGCTGGCGGTGCTGTCCGGCCCCCAGGCCGGCGGCACGGTCCGGCTCGAGCGTCCGATCGTCAGCATCGCCGACGCGACCGGCCAGGTCGCGGTGGTCGCGCACCGCCGAACCGGCTGGGTGATCACCCACCTCGAGGGGCCGAGCTGTCCGTCGGTGAACGGCGAGTCGATCGGCCTCACCTCGCATCCGCTGCGTCCCGACGACCTGATCGAACTGGGCGGCTCGATCTTCCGCTTCCAGTCCGACCCCCCTCCCTGAGCCCGGGACCGTGGCGCTGCGCAACGTCCTCTCGATGCGAACGAGGCGGCTGGTCCTGGGCCTGGGGACGGTCGCGATGGCAGTCGCCTGCGAGCTCGGGATGGTGTCGCTGCCGCTGGTCGACACGCTCGATCGCTACCTGTACGACACCCGGCTGAGGCTGCAGCCGGCACGGCCGAACAACCGCGTGCTGATCGTCGACATCGACGAGCGCAGCCTGAGGGAGCAGGGCCGCTGGCCGTGGTCGCGCGAGACCCTCGCGAAGCTGACGACGACGGTCGCGAAGGAGGGCGGGGCGCGTGCGGTCGGGTTCGACATGGTGTTCGCCGAGCCGCACGCCCAGCAGGATCCGCCGCTGATGCGGGCGCTGGGCGGTGCGCCCGTCGTCCTGGGCTACTACTTCTCCAGCGAGCTGGGCGCGGTCTCCACCGGCCTGCTGCCGCCGTCGGTGTGGCCGTCCTCGGTGCTCCAGGAGCGCAGGATGTCGGTGACGGCCTGGAACGGCTACGGCGCCAACGTCGTGCCGCTGCAGCGCGCCGCGCGCAGCGCCGGCTTCTTCAACCCGGTGGTGGACCGCGACGGCGTGGTGCGCGCGCTGCCGCTGCTGGCCGAGTACAAGGGTCAGCTCTACGAGTCGCTCGCGGTGGCGATGCTGCGCGTCTACTTCGGCGGCGCGCCGCTCACGCTGCGCTCCGCCGGTCTGCACGCCGACAGCCTGAGCTTCGGGCCGGGCGGGGGCCTGGCGCGCGTGCCCATCTCCGAGGGGACGACCGCGCTGGTGCCGTTCCAGGGGCGGGGCGGGGCGTCCGCCTCGCGCTTTCGCTACGTGTCCGCGACCGACGTCCTCGAGGGCCGCATCGAGCCGAGGCTCTTCCGCGACCGGATCGTGCTGATCGGCACCTCCGCGCCGGGGCTGACCGACCTGCGCGCGACGCCGGTGAGCGAGGTCTATCCCGGCGTCGAGATCCATGCGTCACTGATCGCAGGCGCGCTCGAGGGCACGATCCGCACCAAGCCCACCGAGGCACCGGGCATCGCCGCGATCGCCATCGCGGTGGTCGGCGGCCTGGCGGCCCTGGCGATGGCGAGCTCGGGCGTGCTCGGCATCGCGGCGACGACGATGGTCGGTCTGTCGACGATGTTCGCCTGGAACGCGATCGCCTACGCGAACCTCGGCTGGGTGATCCCGCTCGCCGCGGGCGTGCTCGCGCTGGCGATGGTCGCGGCGATCAACCTGGTGGCGGGCTACGTGACCGAGGGCCGGTCGCGGCGCGCGGTGATCGGGCTGTTCGGCCAGTACGTCGCGCCGCAACTGGTCGAGCGGATGGCCCACGACCCGGACAACGTCCCGCTCGAGAGCCGCAACAAGGAGCTGACCATCCTGTTCGCCGACATCCGCGGCTTCACGCGGATGGCCGAGAACATGGATCCGCAGCAGCTGCGCGACTACCTGAACCGATTCCTCACCGCGATGACCGAGGTGATCCACGCCTACAACGGCACGGTCGACAAGTACATCGGCGATGCGGTGATGGCCTTCTGGGGCGCGCCGGTCGACGATCCGATGCACGCCGACCATGCGGTGGCCGCGGCGATCGCGATGCAGCGCGAGGTGACCCGGCTCAACCGCGAGTTCGAGGCGCACGGCTGGCCGCCGCTGGTGGTCGGCATCGGCATCAACACCGGCGTGGTCCGGGTCGGTGACATGGGCTCGCGGCTGCGCCGCGCGTACACGGTGATCGGCGACGCGGTGAACCTCGCCTCGCGGCTCGAAGGCCTGTCGAAGAAGTTCGACCTGCCGATCGTGATCGGCGACGCGACGCGACGCGCGGTCCGCGCGATCGCGCTGCAGTACGTCGCGCAGTCGGAGGTCTACGGCCGCACCGAGCCGGTGAAGGTCTGGCAGCCGGTGCCGCCGGACCCGATGGGCTATGCGCCGCCGCCGCTCGATGCGGTCGCGACGGCCGCGGTCGCGGTGGCTGCCGCCGCGGCGGCGCCGCTGCCCGCGCCCAGCCGGGCGCCGATCGCATGAAGCTGCGCGTGCTCGGCTGCAGCGGCGGGATCGGTGCGCGGGCGCGCACGACCTCCTTCCTCGTCGACGAGGACATCCTCATCGACGCCGGCACCGGCGTGGAGGACCTGTCGGTCGAGGAGCTCGAGCGGATCGACCATGTGTTCCTCACGCATTCGCACCTGGACCACGTGCTCGCGCTGCCGCTGCTGGTCGACTCGGTGGGCGCGCGACGCAGCCGCCCGATCGTCGTTCACGCGCTGCCCGAGACGATCGCGGCGCTGCGCCAGCACATCTTCAACTGGGTGATCTGGCCGGACTTCACCGAGATCCCGCACTACGACCGTCCGTGGATGGTCTTCGAGCCGATGGCGCTCGGCGCGACGGTCACCGTCGGCGAACGCTCGATCCGCAGCATCCCGGCCAACCATACGGTGCCCGCCGTGGGCTTCCACGTGTTCGGCGAGACCGGCTCGCTGGTGTTCTCCGGCGACAGCTGGCCCACCGACGAGTTCTGGCGCGTGGTCAACGGCATCCGCGACCTGCGCCACCTGATCATCGAGACCGCGTTCTCCAACAAGGAGCGCGACCTCGCGATCATCGCGAAGCACCTGTATCCGATCGAGCTCGGCGAGCAGCTGCAGCGGCTGCGCAGCGCGCCGCAGGTGCTGGTCACGCACCTCAAGCCCTCGGACGCGGACACCATCGCCCGCGAGATCCAGGCCTGGGCGGGCCGCTCGCAGCCCCGGCTGCTCGAACGCGGCCAGCTCCTCGAGTTCTGAACGGTGCCCGTCCGGGTGCCGTGATGCGTCCCCTTCTGGATGCGAGAGGTCGCCGGTCGCCCGGCGCATCCGGCCGTTCACGCGCCGTTGCGACGAATTGTGGCGCACGCATGCCGCAGTTCGTGACGCATCGCGTCACCTGCGCATCACGCGGGGTGACGGATCGCGTCACCCGGCCGACGCGCTGTTGCATCGCGGTTTGCCGCTCGTGGGCCCGCCCCGTCCGTTCGTCCCCCACTGGCCGCGCAACGCGTGATGGATGTCACGCTGGCATGGAAGTGGCTCTAGTCACTTCGTCCACCGCGGCGGTCGCGGTCCGGTACATTCCCAACGGAGCAGTCTGAAATGATCAAGCAAGCGCAGAAAGGTTTCACCCTCATCGAACTGATGATCGTCGTGGCGATCATCGGCATCCTGGCCGCGGTGGCCATCCCGGCGTACCAGGACTACACGGTGCGTGCTCGCGTGTCGGAAGGCATGGGGCTGGCAGCCAGCGCGAAGGCGGCCGTGGAGGAGAACGCGATCAACGCCAATTCGAGCCTGTCCCTCGGCTGGACCTCGCCGACCGCCACGACGAACGTGAGCTCGATCGCCATCGATGGCACCAACGGCGAGATCACCGTGTCCTACACGGCGCGCGTTGCCGTCACGTCCGCCAACACGCTCATCATGGTCCCGCGATCGGCTGGCTCCGCGCTCGCGGTCAGCGCCGTGCCGACCGGCGGCAGCATCAACTGGACGTGCACCGGCGGCACCCTGGCCACCAAGAACCGTCCGGCCAGCTGCCGCTGACGCAAGGGCGTCGCGCGCGGACGGAATCGACCGACTGAACCGTAGGCATGCTGGAGGGAGCCGGAGCGATCCGGCCCTGCTCCAGGCGCCGACGGCTCGCGACAATCCCTTCTCGCCTCGCGCACGAACTCACTCTCTTACCAACCGAGTCACCTTGGCGATGCGATCCGAAGCCCCCCGCCAGCGAGGGTTCACCCTGATCGAGCTGATGATCGTCGTGGCGATCATCGGCGTCCTGGCCGCGGTGGCCATCCCGGCGTACCAGGACTACACGGTGCGTGCTCGCGTGTCGGAAGGTCTGAAGCTGGCAGCCGGCGCGAAGACGATCATCCCCGAGAACGCGATGAACGCCGCCACCTTCGACCGAGGCTGGTATTCCCCGGAAGCGACGGTCAACGTGTCCTCGCTCGCGATCGACAACACGAACGGACGCGTGACGATCACGTACACCGCCCGAGCCGGCAACGGCACCTTGGTGCTGGTGCCGACATCGGGTGGCGCGGTGCTCGCCGACGGCGTGGTGCCCACGGGCGGCTCCATCGAATGGTCCTGCACCCAGGGCACGGTCGCTGCGAGGTACCGGCCGGCGAGCTGCCGCTGATGCGGTGAGGCCGACCCGCCCCGGTGCCTGGCTGACCGCGGCCGTCCCGCTGCTGGCGGCGGTACTCGCCAGCGTCGCGTGGTGCCTGCACGCAGGCCCCTCGTGGAGCTGGGACCGCGGCCATTACCACGCGTACGCCGGCCATGCGTGGCTGAGTGAGCTCGCTGGCCAGGGGCTGCTGCCCGCGGGCGGTCAGGGCCTGCTCAATCCGCTGGGTTACGTGCCGCAGGCGATGCTCGCCGCCGCGGGCTGGAGCCCGGCGTGGGTCGCGGCCGCGACCGCGGCGTTCCAGGCCGCGGCCGTCTGGATGGTCTGGCTGATCGCACGCGACCGGTCGCCGCGCGCGGACCTGCACCTGCCGGCCGCGCTGCTGGCCTTCCTCACGCCGCTGTACCTGTCGCAGCTGGGCAGCAGCTACATCGACGTCAGTTCGGGCGTCGGCGTGCTGCTCGGCGTGTGGGCGTGCCGGCGAGGCGCCGACCCGCGCCGCGGCGCGCTCGCGTTCGTCGCGCTCGGCGGCCTCGCGATGGGCGCGGCGACGGGCCTGAAGCTCAGCAACGCGGTCCCGGCCGCGCTCGCCGCGATCCTCTTCGCCGGCGCGATGTACGGGCGCGGCCTGCGGGCTGCGGCCACGGGCCTCCTGCTCTCGCCGCTCGTCTACGGCGTGTCGGCGATCGCGGGCATGGCGGTCACCTACGGCGGCTGGGGCACGATGCTGTTCCGGCGCCATGGCAACCCGTTCTTCCCGGCGTTCGACCATCTGTTCAATCCGGTGGCGATCGCGGCTCCGGTCCCGGCTGCGGCTGCGGCGGCTGCCGACGCGGCGGCGGTCGGCGGCGGCTGGGCGCAGGCCCTCGTCGAGCGCCTGGCCGGGCTGGTGCGCCTGTCCGGCGGGCGCTTCGTGCCGCAGTCGTTCGAGGAGGCGCTGTCGCTGCCCTGGCGCATCGCGGACCCGAGCCTGCCTGCCAACCAGGCCTACGTCGAATGGCATGCGCCGGACCCCCGACTGGCGGTGCTGCTCGTGCTGCTCGCCTGCGTGGGGGCGGGCCTGCTGCTGCGGGTCGCGCGCACGCCCGCCTCCGGGCCGGCGCCGGGTGCCGCGGCCCGCATGGATCCGCGTCTGACGGGCTTCGTCCTCGCCTGGCTGGCGGCCTGGACCTTCACGTCGTCCAACGGGCGCTACGGCATCGTGCTGCTGATGCTGGCGTCCGTGCCGATCGTGCAGGCGGTCCACGTGCTGCGGGCGCCTGGCCGCGCACGCCATGCGGCGCTGGTCGCGCTGCTCGCGCTGCAGGCGGTGTTCGCGCTGGCACTGCAGGAGCGCGGCGACCAGGCCTCGGGCAGCGGATGGCGCGACGCCGCGCTGCAGGCGGACGTCCCGGCGGCGCTGCGCGATCGGCCGACCCTGCACGTGGTGCCGACGAACTTCTCGTGGTCCTACCTGCTGCCGCGGCTGCATCCGCGCAGCACGCTGCTCAACCTGAGCGCGATGTGTCGCGGCGACCGCTGCCATCCCGAGGTCGGCATCGCGCGCGCGCGCGCCCTGCTCGACACCTGGCAGGGTTCGGTGCGGGTGCTGGTCGCGGCGACCGTGCTGGACGGCGGGGCGGGCGGGATCGATGCCGGCACGCGGGCCGCGCTCGACATGCAGCTCGCCGAGCTGGACCTGCGCATCGCCCCGGGACGTTGCGAGTCCATCGCGGTCCGTCCGATGTTCGGGGACACATGGATGGTCGAGACGGTCGCGTCGGGCTTCGAGCGCACGCCGTCGCGCTTCGGCGTGAGCTGCCCGCTCGAGCCGGCACCGGGGGCGGCGGCCGTCGCACGCGTCGAGCGCGATCGGCACGCGGCGGTGTTCGCGGCGCTGGCGACGGCCTGCCCGCGCGAGCTGGGTGGCGCGGCCGGCCCCATCGAGTGGATCGACGCGGGCCGCTGGCGGCAGCTCTACCCGATGCGCGACATCCGCATCGACATCCGGGGCGAGCAGGTCAGCGCGACCCGGCTGCAGCGCTCCAGGCGCGTGCTCGGCACGGTCGGGGACCTTCGCGCCGGCTGGTCCCCCCTGCGCTGCGCCGAACTCGTCTGGCCGGGCGACGACCGCGCGGCGCTGCGAACCGACTCCGGTCCCTGACCCGTGGGTGGGATGCCGCGCCCCGGCGCATCCGGGCCGCGGCGCGCCTACGCGGGTCCGGCCTGCGGGGACCGGGCGTCGCCGGGCCGCATCGCCGCGGCGCCGTCCGTCGCGGCAATCGCCGCGTCCGTCCCGTCCGGCCACGGGCGACCGCTCTGCCTTCGTATCCTCGGTGCGCGATGCATGCACCAGCCCACGGGATGTCGATGAACGCACCGGCCCGCGAGGCGGTCCTGGACGAGGCACCGTCCGACCGGTCCCCGGCCGGGCCGACGGACCCGTGGCTGGTCTTCGACGACCGCTGGGTCGCCGACCACGGCATCGGCCGCGTGGCACGCGAATGGGGCCGGCTCGGCGCCGGATGGCGACGCATCGGAGCGGGCCCGAGCCCCGCGAGCCCCGCCGATCCGATCTGGCTCGCGGCCCGCCTGCGCGATGCCGGCCTGCCGTTCCTCAGCCCGGGCTACAACGCGCCGCTGGCGAGCCGCTCGCCCTTCTTCGTGACCGTGCACGACCTCTGCTACGTCGACCTCGCGCGGCTCACCGGCGCGCTGCGACGCGTCTACTTCGGTGCCGTGGTGCGCGGGCGCTGCCAGGCCGCGCACGGGGTGTTCACGGTGTCCGAGTTCTCGCGCGGGCGCCTGCTCGACACCTGGGGGCTGGATCCCCGGCGTGTCCATGTGGTCACGCCCGGCGTGTCCCGGGCCTTCGTGCCCCGCGGCCCGGCGGCGCGGTTCTCGCGGCCCTACCTGCTGGGAGTGGGCAACGCCAGCCCGCACAAGAACGAGGCGCGGACCGTCGCCGCCTTCATGGCATCCGGACTGGCGCGCACCCACGACCTGGTGCTGACCGGTGCACCCCGTGCCGTCGCGCGCGGTCCGCTCGACGCGTCGGTGCGCTTCACCGGACGCATCGACGACGCGTCGCTGGCCGCGTTGTACCGGGGCGCCGACGCGCTGGTGTTCGCCTCGCTGTACGAGGGCTTCGGCCTGCCCGCGCTCGAGGCGATGGCCTGCGGCACGCCGGTCGTGTGCTCGCGCACCACGGCGCTCGGCGAGGTCGCCGGCGATGCCGCGCTGCTCGTCGAACCGGAATCGACCGCGGACATCGCCCGCGGGCTCGAGCGCATCGTCCGCGATGCGGCGCTCGCGGCGCGCCTGCGCGAGGCCGGGCCGGCGCGGGCGCGCCGCCACGACTGGGCGGCGGGGGTGCGCACGCTCGAACGAGCCCTGCGGGCCGCGCTCGGGCAGCCGGTGGCGGCATGAGCGCGGCGCGCGGCGAGCCGCTGCTCAGCCTGGTCACGGTCTGCCGAAACGCAGCCCGGACCATCGGCGACACCTTCGCCAGCGTGCGCGCGCAGCGCGGCCCCGAGGTCGAGTACGTGGTCATCGACGGCGGCTCCGACGACGGCACCGTCGAGCTGATCCGCCGCGAGGCCGGAATCATCGACGCCTGGGTATCCGAGCCCGACCGCGGCATCTTCGACGCGATGAACAAGGGCGCACGGCGATCGACCGGCCGCAACCTGTGGTTCCTCAACGCCGACGACCGGCTCGAGCCGGGTGCGCTGTCCGAGGTCCTCGATCGGCTGCGGGACGCGGCCGGCGACGGGGCGCGCGAAGGGGGGCGCGAAGGCGGGAGCGTGGGCGCAGGCGAGGGCGGCGTCATCCTGGCCGGCCGCACCCGTCGCGTCGATGACGACGGCACGACGCTGGCGATCGACCGCCACGTCGCGCCGGGCACGCGTGCGGGCGAGCCGGCGCACACCTTCGCCCACCCGTCCACGATCATGCCGCGCGCCCTGTTCGATCGCCTGGGCGGATTCGACCCGTCGCTGCGCATCGCGGGCGACTACGACCTGCTCTGGCGTGCGATGTCGCTGCACACGCCGGTGATCGAGCTCGACCGGGTGCTGACGGTCATGCGGGCCGGCGGCGTGTCGTCCGGCGACGCCCCGCTCGCGATGCGCGTGCGGCACGAGCTCGAGGTCATCGCCGTCCAGCGCCGGCATGCCGGCGTCGCGGCCGCGGCCCGCGGCCATCTGGTCCGGCTGGGCCGGCTCCTCGGGGCACGCGCCGCCGCACCGGGCGGGAGCGCCCGTTGAAGCGGATCGCGGCGGCCACCGGGCCCCGCCCGCGGTCCGGCGGTCGGCCGGTGGGCGAGGGCACCGCCCGAGCTGGGCAGACTGCCCCGGAGCGACTGGGCGCGACGACGAGCATGGCCGATCCGAACATCACCGAGCGTCCGGAGCAGCCGGAGCGGGCCGCGGGGCCGAGCCCCGTCACGCCCGTGCTCTCGGTGGTCATGCCCTGCCTGAACGAGGCCCGCACGGTCGTCGCCTGCGTGGCGAAGGCGCAGGCCTACTTCCGGAGGGCCGGCATCGCCGGCGAGGTGGTCGTCGCCGACAACGGCTCGTCCGACGGCTCGCCCGAGCTCGCCATCGCGGCCGGCGCCCGCATCGTGCGCGTCGCGGAGCGCGGCTACGGCGCGGCGATCGCCGGCGGCATCTGCGCCGCGCGCGGGCGCTGGGTGGTGATGGGCGACGCCGACGACAGCTACGACTTCGAGCACCTCGAGGGCTTCGTGGAACGGCTTCGGGACGGCGCGCAGCTGGTGATGGGCAACCGGTTCACCGGCGGGATCGCGCCGGGCGCGATGCCGCGGCTGCACCGCTGGTTCGGCAATCCGGTGCTCTCGTTCATCGGTCGGGTGCTGTTCCCCACCGACATCGGCGACTTCCACTGCGGCCTGCGTGCGTTCGAGCGCGACGCGATCCTCTCGCTCGGCCTGACCTCGCCCGGCATGGAGTTCGCGAGCGAGATGGTGATGCGCGCGAGCCTCGGCGGGCTGCGCATCGACGAGGTGCCGACCACGCTGTCGCGCGACGGCCGCGACCGCCCGCCGCATCTGCGCAGCTGGCGCGACGGCTGGCGTCACCTGCGGCTGCTGCTGATGTTCAGCCCGCGCTGGCTGCTGCTCTACCCGGGTCTCGCGCTGCTGCTCTCGGGCTCGGTGGCGTCCGCGGTGCTCACCGCCGGGCCGGTGCGCATCGGCGGGGTCGGCCTGGACATCCACACGCTGCTCTATGCCGCGACCGCGTCGGTCCTCGGCCTGCAGCTGAGCGTGCTGGCAGTGATCACGAAGGCGGTCGGCGTCGCCGCCGGCCACCTGCCGCGCGGGCCGGGATACCACGCGATGATGCGGTACTTCACGCTCGAGCGCGGGCTGCTGGCGGGCCTGTCGCTGATCGGGATCGGACTCGGCGCGGGCCTGTGGTCCGTGCTCGAGTGGGCGCAGGCCGGTCTCGCCGGGCTCGACCCGACGCACACGATGCGCACGGCGATTCCGGCCGCCACGCTGCTGCTGGCCGGTGCCGAGTGCCTGGCCGCGAGCTTCGTCCTCAGCTTCGTGAACCAGCCCCGCATCGCACTGCCCGTCCAGCCGCCCGCGGAGACCGTGCTGCAGCCGCGCGCGGCCGGACGCTGAGCGTGGCTGTGGCGTGACGCGCCGCGACCGTTCCGGTCGGCGCCCTGCTGTCAGCCGTCCATCGGTCGGGGTCGGCAGCGCCAGGCCTCGATCCTAGAATCGTCGCACCACGACTGCCTCACCTTCCGAACCAGAATGCTCCGTCGCGTCGTCCACGATCGCAGCATCGAACCCTCCTCGGGCGAGCACACCCGTCCGATGACCCTCAACGTCGACCCGCTGGCGGTGCCCCGGCCGCCGGAGCCTCCAGCGGGCGGCGGCCTGCGCGAGCGACTGCGGGCCGCGGGACTGCATCTGCTCGTGTGCCTCGCGGTCGTCGGGCTCGTGTCCGCCCTGGTGTTCGGCGCCTGGTATCCGAGCCCGATGCCGCAGCTGCTGGGCGTCGGCGCGATCATCTGGATCGTGGTCGGCGTGGACGTCGTCGTCGGGCCCCTGTTCACGCTGATCGTCTACGACCGCAGGAAGCCCCGGCTGAAATGGGACCTCGCGACGATCTTCGCGCTGCAGCTGGCCGCGCTCGCCTACGGCGTTCACACGCTCCACGCCGGACGCCCGGCCTTCGTGGTGATGGTCAAGGACCGCTTCGAGGTGATCTCGCCGGCCGAACTGCGCAAGGCGGATCTCGAGGCGGCCCGCGACAACCCGCATGCGCGGTTCGATCCGATCCGCCCGCGCTGGATCGCGGCGAGGCCGCCGACCGATCCGAAGGCGCAGTTGGCCATCGCGTTCGAGGCGCTGACGCACGGCCGCGACGTGCAGCACCACCCGGACCTCTACGTCGACTATGCGAGCGAGGCGGCCAGCGCGCTCGAGCGGGCGCTGCCGATCTCGCGGCTGCGTGCGCTGAACCCGACGCAGCACGCTCGGATCGACGCGCTCGTGGCGCGCAGCGGCCTGCCCGAGGCGAGCCTGCGCTATCTGCCGCTGCGCGGGCCGGCGGGCGACGGCACCGTGTTGATCGACGCGACCGACGCGCGCGTCGTGGGCGTCGCGCTCCTCGTGCCCTGGTGATCGCCGCAGGCCGCGTGCGCGTCGCGCCCCGATCGGAGGCGGCGCGCGCCTGATCGGCGCAGCGTCGGGCCCGCTGCACTCGGCCGCGGCGCCCGTCGGTCGCCGCCGTTGCGGGTGCACACCCCGCGGGCCGTTCGACCCCTTCAGCGATCCACCAGTCGGCACGGATTCGTCCGCCCGGGAGCGCGGCGCCTACGATCCTCGGACATGAACGCCCACGAGTCAGCGTCGACAGGCCGGCATCCGTTCGAGCGCCGCTCGATCCGCGCGGATCGCCCCTGCGACGCCGGTCGGCGGACGGCGCCCCGATGAGCGCCAGGCTCGATTCCGCGGTCGTGCGCGCCCACCACCGCACGGTCTCGCTGGTCCTCGTCGCCGCCACCGCCTATCTCGGGCGGCTGGGCAGCGCCGCGGTCCTCCTGGTGACGGTCCCGATGGTCCGTGCGTCCTTCGATGCCGAACGCTTCGGCGTCTGGATGATGCTGAGCGGGCTGCTCGCCTTCCTGTCGTTCGCGGACTTCGGGCTGGGCAACGGGCTGCTGAACCGCGTGACGGCGGCCCAGGCCGCGGGCCGGCGCGACGAGGTGGCCCGGGCGATGCGTGCCGGGCTCGGCTGGACGGCCGTCGCGGCACTGCTGCCGCCGCTCGCCTGGGGGGTCTGGTGTCTGGCCATCGACGATCCGACGGCCGCGGTCGGGACCGTGTCGGCCGGGGTGCGCGATGAGGTTCGGGCCGCGCTCGAGGTGTTCGTCGTGCTGGTCGCGCTCGCGGTGCCGGCCTCCCTGCTCCAGCGTGCGCAGCTCGGCCTGCAGCAGGGGTACTGGGTCGGCGCCGTCGCGTTCGTGCAGGCGGGGATCACGCTGGCCGCGGTGCCGATCGTGCTGCATGCCGGAGGCGGACTGGTCGCGCTGCTGTTCGCCACGCTCGGCGTGCAGGTCGCCACGAACGCGGCCGCCTCGCTCGCCTGGCTGGTGCACGGAAGGTGGCTGGCGGCGATGGCTGCGGTGCGGTCCGACCGTACGCTGCGCCGCGGGCTGGGCCGCGACGCGGCACTGTTCTTCGCGCTGCAGCTGACCGCCGCCTTCGCGTTCCAGTCGGACGCCATCGTCGTCTCGCAGGTGCTCGGGCCCGTCGCGTATGGCGAGTTCGCCGTCGTCCAGCGGGTCTTCGCCCTGATGCCGGCGTTCCTCGCGACCGCGATGCTCGGACTGTGGCCGGCGTTCGGCGATGCGCTCGCGCGGGGCGACCTGCAGTGGGTGCGCCGTGCGCTGGCCCGCGGCCTGGCGTCGGTCGCCGGCGTGGCCCTGCTCGGTGCCACCGTCGTGTCGCTGTCGCTCGACACCCTGCTGCGGCTCTGGCTCGAGCGCCCGCCGGAGGTTTCGGCGCGGCTCGTCGCATCGCTGGCCGCATGGACGGTCGTCGAGGCAGCCGGCGGCGTCACCGCGTCGCTGATGAACGCCGCCGGCGCGATCCGGGAGCAGCTGTGGATCGCGTTCGCGATGGCCGGAGCGGCCTTCGCCGGAAAATGGTGGGCCACCGACGCCTTCGGCGCGTCGGGGGCCGTCCTCGCCACCCTGTGCGCCTACTGCCTGATCTCGGTACCGGGTCAGGTCCTAATCATCCGGCGCGCCCTCGCGCTTCGGGAGTCCTCGGCATGAACACCCACACCATCCCCATCTATCGGCCGGAACTGCTCGGCAACGAGAAGAAGTACGTCAACGAGTGCCTCGACACCGTCTGGATCTCGTCGCGCGGTCGCTTCGTCGGCGAGTTCGAGTCGCGCTTCGCCGACTGGATCGGCGCGCGCCACGCCGTCTCGGTGTGCAACGGCACGACCGCGCTGCACCTGGCGATGCTCGCGCTCGGCATCGGTGCGGGTGACGAGGTGATCGTGCCGACGCTGACCTACGTCGCGCCCGTCAATGCGATCACCTATACCGGCGCGACGCCGGTCTTCGTCGATTCCACGCGCGACACCTGGAACCTCGATCCCGAGGACGTGCGTCGGGCAATCACGCCGCGCACCCGTGCGATCCTGGCGGTGCACCTGTACGGCCAGTCGTGCGACATGGACGCGCTGGTCGCGATCGCTCGCGAGCATCGGCTGTTCCTGATCGAGGATTGCGCCGAGGCGATCGGCACGCGCTGGAAGGGCCAGCACGTCGGTACATTCGGCGACATCTCGACGTTCAGCTTCTTCGGCAACAAGACGATCACCACCGGCGAGGGCGGCATGGTCGTCACGCAGCAGAAGACGCTGGACGAGCGGGCCCGCCACTACAAGGGGCAGGGGCTCGCGGCCTATCGCGAGTACTGGCACGATGTGGTCGGCTACAACTTCCGGATGACGAACATCGCCGCGGCGATCGGCCTGGCCCAGCTCGAGCGGGTCGACCGGACGATCGAGCGCAAGCTCGCGCTCGCGGACCGCTACACGCAGGCGCTGCGCGGCCTGCCCGTGGAGATTCACGGCCGCCATCCGGACAGCCTGCACAGCTACTGGATGATCTCGGTCCTCACCGAGCGCGCCGACCAGCGCGACCCGCTGCGCGCCGCGCTCGCCGCTGCCGGCGTCGAGACCCGCCCCGTGTTCCCGCCCGTCCACACGATGCCGATGTACTCGCGGAATTACCGGCGTCACTCGGTGGCCGAAGACATCGCCTGGCGCGGCATCAACCTGCCGAGCTGGCCAGGTTTGTCCGACGAGGACCTGCACACGATCACGTCGACGATCGCACGCCACGTCGAGAGCGCGGGATGACACGGCCGCTCTACATCGTCGGCACCGGCGGCTTAGCAAAGGAGGTGGCGCTGCTCGCCGCCGAGATCGCGGCCGCTGGGCAAGCGCGGTGGTCGGAGATCCTGTTCCTGAGCGACCGTATCGAGGAGGTCGGGCGCAAGATGCCGCTCGGCCACGTGGCCGGCACCGATTCGCTGCTCGACACGCTGGCCTCACCCGCCGACGTGGTCGTCGCCGTCGGCACGCCCGGCGTGCGTCGGCGGATCGCAGATCGGATCGCGGCGCTGCCGCGCGTCTCGATGCCCAACCTGATCCACCCGGGCGCGGGTCTCGATCCGCGGTGGGTGTCGCTGGGCCGCGGCAACCTCGTGACGCGCGGGGTGGTCTTCACCGTCGACATCACGGTGGGCGACAACTGCGTCTTTAACTGGAACTGCACCGTCGGGCACGACGCTCGGATCGGTTCCCACCTCGTTGCCAACCCGGGCTGCAACATCTCGGGCAACACGACGATCGGCGATGCGGTGCTGCTCGGCACCGGCTGCCAGGTGCTCCAGGGGCTCAGCGTCGCGTCTGACGTCGTGGTCGGCGCCGGCGCGGTCGTCACCCGTTCGATCGACGCGCCCGGCACCTGGGCAGGCGTGCCCGCGAGGCTGCTGCGCCGATGAGGCTCGGCGTGCTGGCCCACGGCTTCGTCGACTGGGCGGGTGGCATCGATTTCCTGCGCCTCGTCGTCGAGAGCCTGCAGGCCGCCGACCCCAGGGTGTCGCTGCACCTGCTCGTCCCGGACGACCGGTCGCGGCCCGGTGCGCGCGAGCTTGTGATGCAAGCCGCCAAGGCGATGCTGCGCGTCGCGGGGCGGCGGGCCGCCGCGTCGTACGCGCCCGGGCGTCGATCCGTCGAGGAGGTCGCCGCGGCTGCTGTGCCCGAGGTGGAGGTCATCGCCGTCGGGGCGGGCGAGGCCGCGTTGCTGCGGGCCGCGCGCACACACCGGCTCGACGCGCTGATGCCCGCGATATCCGCGCTGCCGGAGCGGTTTCCGGTGCCCTGGGTCGGCTACATCCCGGACCTGCAGTATCGCCACCTGCCGGCGTTCTTCTCCTGGCACGGGCGGCTGCTGGCGGCCGCGGGCGCCCGGCGGATGCTGCGCGCGGCGCCCGTCGTGGTGGTCAACGCGCAGGCGGTCGTGCGGGACATCGCGCGTTTCCACCCGGGCGCGCACGCCCGCGTGGTCGCGATGCCGTTCGGCGCGGCGCCGCATCCGTCGTGGCTCGGGCCGGCCCGCCCCCCCGCGGAGGCGCTCGGCATCGCGCCGCGCTACCTGATCGTCTGCAACCAGTTCTGGAAGCACAAGGACCACGCGACCGCGTTCGAGGCCTTCGCGCGCATCGCCGGCACGTTTACCGACGTCGACCTCGTCTGCACCGGGGCGTTGTCCGATCACCGCGATCCGGATCACGTGGCCCGGTTGCGCGAGCGTCTCGCCGCGCTCGGCGTCGCGTCGCGCGTGCACCTGCTCGGCCTGGTCCCGAAGGCCGAGCAGATCGCGCTGCTCAAGGGCGCCGTGGCGCTGGTCCAGCCGACGCTGTTCGAGGGCGGGCCGGGCGGCGGCGCCGCGTACGACGCGGTGTCGCTCGGCGTGCCCGCGCTCCTCTCGGACATCCCGGTGAACCGCGAGCTGCACGAGCCTGGCGTGAGCTACTTCGGCGCCGGCGACCCGGCCGCGCTGGCGCTGGCCCTCGCGGGGCTGCTGGCGGCGCCGGAGCCGCCGCGCCCGTCCGACGAGCGCCTGCGGGAGGCCGGACGCATGCGTCGCCGTGCGGCGGGGGCCGTGCTGCTCGAGGCGGTGGCCGTCGCGACCCGGGGGCGCTGAACGCCGCGGGCTCAGCGGCGGGCGTCGTCGCGCCGCGCGAGCGCCGCGTGCACGATCCGGTGCAGCGTGCGCGCCGATTCGGCCGGATCGCCGGCACCGAACAGGTCCGTGATCACCGCGACCGCGTCCGCGCCGGCCTCGATCGGGAGGTGAGCGTTGCCGCGGTCGATGCCGCCGATCGCGACCGTCGCCAGCCCCATCGCGCGCGCCTCGGCGAACAGCGCCAGCGGCGCGCGCACCGCCTGCGGCTTGGTCGGCGACGCGAAGACGCTGCCGAAGCCGACGTGGTCGGCGATGCCGATCATCGCGCGGGCGCGCGCCGCATCGTCGTAGCAGGACACGCCGAGCAGGCGCTGCGGGCCGATCCGCGCCCGGATGGCCGCGGGGTCGCCGTCGTCGCGCCCCACGTGAACTCCGGCGGCGTCGATCGCGATCGCGAGCGCGACGTCGTCGTTGACGATCAGCGGCACGCCGGCCTGATCGGCAAGGCGCTTCACGATGCGCGCCAGATCTTCCCGCTCGAGCGGCATGCCACTCTTGATCCGGAACTGCAGTGCATCGACCCCGCCCTCGAGCACACGGGTCACCCGGTCGGCGAGGCGCGCCGGATCGAGGTCGTCGGGGGTGATCGCATACAGGCCCCTCGGCAGGGCGGCGGGGTGCAGTGGGTCCATGCGGCCATTCTAGCGACCGGCCTGCCGCCCGTACGGCCTGGCGGGACGTGGCCCGGTCGTGGTGCGGCAGCCTCCGCGCGGCGCCACCCATCGGCCCGGAGCAGGATGTCCGGAGCCCGGCTGGTAGAGTCGACCGGGCGTCGGCCGCGAGCCGACAGAACCCGGCTGGACGGGCCCGCACGACGGTGCAGGGCCGCCGTCAGACCCTACGGAGCGCATCATTTCCGACACGAGCAACGCGGGCCCGCTGCGACGCGCGGAGAAGCCGCTGCCGTCGCCGCCCGCCTCGATCGACGTCTCGTTGAACTACGGGCGACAGCTCGTCGCGCGTTTCGTCGGCGATGCGGCACCTGCGCGGGTCGTCATCGATGTGGGCGCGGGCGCCGGCGCGGACCTGGATGCGGCCCGCGCATGCCTGCCCGGCGCGGCGTTCCATGCGATCGAGTCGCATGCGCCGAGCGTCGACGCGCTGCGCGCCCGTGGCTATGCAGTCCATCCCCTGGACATCGAGCGGGACCGGCTGCCGTTCGAGTCCGGTTCGGTCGACATCGTCATCGCCAATCAGGTGCTCGAGCACACCAAGGAACTGTTCTGGATCGCCCACGAGGTCAGCCGCGTGCTGCGGGTCGGCGGCAGCTTCGTCGTCGGCGTGCCGAACCTCGCGTCCCTGCACAACCGTGTGCTGCTGGCCTTCGGCCGCCAGCCGACGCAGATCCGCTCGGCATCGGCGCACGTGCGTGGATTCACCCGTCCCGACCTGCTCGCCTTCTTCGATGACTGCTTTCCGGGCGGCTATCGCTGCGCGGGCTTCGGCGGCAGCAACTTCTATCCGTTCCCGCCGGTGCTCGCGCGGCCGCTCGCGCGGGCCTTCCCCACCATGGCGTGGGGGATCTTCGCCCGGATGGTCAAGCAGTCGCCCTACGAGCGGCAGTTCCTGGACTACCCGGCCGTGCACCGGCTCGAGACCCGGTTCCACCTCGGCGACTGACCGGGCGATATCCCGGTGTGCTCGCGGTCCCGCCCGTCGGCCCCGCACCGGGTCCCGTCGGCGCGAGCGGGTAACATCCCGTGCTTACCCCTCTAATGCTTCGACAACGGACACGGCATGAGCGAGCAAGCGACCCGGACCTTCATGTGCCTCATCTGCGGCTGGATCTACGACGAGGCCGCCGGCGTGCCCGACGAGGGCATCGCACCGGGCACACGCTGGGAAGACGTTCCGATGAACTGGACCTGTCCGGAGTGCGGGGCGCGCAAGGAAGACTTCGAGATGGTCGAGCTTTGAGCGCCAAGTCTTTATTCCGCAAGAACATTCTTTGACCGCAGTGCAACGGTTTGGCTACACTCCGAAGCTTCCGATGCCGCAGGTCGCGGGGATCTAGATGAGCGCGATGGATTCGATCGCAGGCCTGAAGGTCATGGTCATCGATGACAGCAACACGATCCGGCGCAGCGCCGAGATCTTCCTGTCCCAGGCGGGGTGTCGCGTGATCGTCGCCGACGACGGGTTCGACGCGCTGGCCAAGGTTTCCGACCACGAGCCCGACCTGGTGTTCTGCGATGTGCTGATGCCGCGACTCGACGGCTACCAGACCTGCGCGCTCATCAAGAAGAGCCCGCGCTTCCACGCGACGCCGGTGGTCATGCTGTCGAGCAAGGACGGTCTGTTCGACCGGGCCCGCGGCCGCATGGTCGGCTGCGAGGAGTACCTGACAAAGCCCTTCACCAAGGACAGTCTCCTCAAGTGCGTCGCCCAGCATGCCCGTCGAGCGATCGGGGCCTGACGGGGGCGCGCCGATGGGCCCGCAGAAGATCCTCGTCGTCGACGACTCGCCCACCGAACGGTTCTTCCTGGCCGACCTGCTGGCCAAGCGCGGCTATGCGGTGGTGACCGCCGAGAGCGGCGCCGAGGCGCTGCTCAAGATCCGCTCCGAGCGGCCCTCGCTGGTCGTGATGGACGTGGTGATGCCGGGCGCGAGCGGCTTCCAGGTCACGCGGCTGATGTCGCGCGATCCCGAGACGCAGTCGATCCCGGTGATCCTGTGCACCAGCAAGTGTGCCGAGACCGACCGGATCTGGGGGCTGCGCCAGGGCGCGCGGGGCTACCTCACCAAGCCGATCGACGCCGAAGAACTGCTGGCGAAGATCGCCGATCTCGTCCACTGAAGGGCCGCCGATGACGCTTTCCCAGTCGACGCAGCTCAAGGACTTCCAGTCCCGCCTGAACGAGCGCCTGCGCGAGGCCGGCACGGCGCCCGACCTGGCCGCGCGACTCGGGCTGATGATCGGCGGGCAGCGCTGGCTGGTCGACCTGTCCGAGGCCGGCGAGATCGTCCCGGTGCCCGACACGATCGCGCCGGTGCCGCTGACGCGGGACTGGCTGGTCGGCCTGGTGAACCTGCGCGGCGCGCTGTACACCGTGATCGACCTGCAGCGCTACGCCCAGCTCGGCCGGACCGAGGTCAGCAAGGAGTCGCGGCTGCTCGCGCTTGCCGCGAGGCTCGAATTCAACGCGGCCATCCTGGTGACGCGCATGCTCGGGCTGCGCAACGTCGCCTCGATGCGCATCGACGAGGACGACCCGCAGCGCGCGCCCGCCGACGGCGGGTTCGGCCCGGCCGGTCGGCCCGACTGGGTCGGCCGCACGCTGGTCGACGCCGACGGCCATCGCTGGCACGAGCTCGACCTCGCCCGCCTCGCCGCCGGCAGCGCCTTCCTGCTGGCCGGTCGCTGAGCCGCGACCCCGGCCCGACACCGCGATGGCATTCAAGTTCCCCCGTCCGCTGTTCCCGTTCGGCGGCGGCGCCCGCAGCGTCGATCCCGAGACCGTGATCGTGGACGACAGCGGCATCCCGACCCGCTTCGGCGACACCATCGCCGCGGCGCCCGGTCGACCCGCAGGCAGCGCGCCGGCGCGGCGCCGCATCACGCTGCCGCTGCTCGACCGTCTGCCCAAGCGCGGTCAGCTCGCCGTGCTGTTCCCGGTGCTGGGCCTGTCGCTGCTGCTCGCCTTCGTCTTCATGTGGCTCGATTCGCGCCAGGCGGGTGCGGTGGCGATCCAGACCCGTCTCGTCGGCGACTCGCTGATGCATTCGCAGCGCCTGGCCAAGGCCGCGCCGATGGCGGTGCGCGGGGGCGGCGATGCGTTCCGTCAGCTCGCCGAGAGCCGCAGCCGGCTGTCCGAGGCGGTGGCCGCGCTGCAGTCGGGGGACGTGGTCCGGGAGCAGCGCGTCGAGCCGGTCGACGCTGCGCTGCAGCCCGCGCTCGCCCGCCTTGCCGAACCCTGGAAGCGCACCGACCAGGCCGCGGCGACGCTCACGCAGCTGCAGCCGACCCTGTCCTCGATCGCGCAGGCCGCCCGCACCGTGCTCGAGGCGCAGCCCCGGATCGTGGAGTTCGCCGAGCAGGTCACCGCGCTCAAGGCCGCGGTGCCGGCGCCCGCGCCCGAGATCGCCGCGGCCGCGCAACTGCAGGTGCTCGCGCACCGGATCGCCCGCCAGGTCGTGCAGCTGACCGGCGGCGACGCGGTCAACCTCGAACTGTCGGCTGTGCTGGCGCGCGACACCGCCGCGCTGCGCGACACGATCGAAGCGCTGCTCGCGGGCAGCGAGGCCCGACGGCTCGCGCCGGCCCGCGAAGGCGAGCAGCGCGCCCGCCTGGGCGAGCTCAAGGCCGCCTACGCCGAGCTCGACACGCCGATCGCCTCGCTGATCGCCGACCTGCCGCGCATGCCCGGGGCCCGCGCCGCCGAGACCCGGATCGGCGCCGACAGCGAGCCGCTGCGGGCGGGCCTGCTCGACCTGCAGTCGCGGCTGGCCGAGGCTGGCTCCGGCCGCGGACTGCAGCAGGGTCTCGCGGTGGGCTTCCTGCTGCTCGCGCTGCTCGCGGCGCTCGGGCTGGGTCTGGTGCACTACCAGGACGTCGACCGGCGGGCCGCGGATGCCGACGCGCAGCGGGCCGAGGCCGAGCGCCTCGAGCAGGACGCCAAGCGCACCAACGACCAGAACCAGGCGGCGATCCTGCGGCTCATGAACGAGCTCCAGGAAGTGGCCGATGGTGACCTGACCATCCAGGCGACCGTCACCGAGGACATCACCGGCGCGATCGCCGACTCGGTCAACTACACGGTCGAGGAACTGCGCAATCTGGTGTCGCGCATCAACACCACCGCCGAGCTGGTCGCCGACGCCTCCTCGAAGGCGCAGACGGTCTCCTCGGGCCTGCAGTCCGCCTCCGAACAGCAGTCGCGCGAGATCCGCGAGACCGGCGAGGCGGTGCTGCGGATGGCCTCGCAGATCAAGGAGGTGTCGGCCAGCGCCTCCGAGTCGGCGCAGGTCGCGCGGCAGTCGCTCGGCGCGGCCGAGCAGGGCCGACGCGCGGTGCAGAACGCGATCGCCGGCATGAACGGCATCCGCGACCAGATCCAGGAGACCGCCAAGCGCATCAAGCGGCTGGGCGAGTCCTCGCAGGAGATCGGCGAGATCGTCGAGCTGATCTCCGACATCACCGAGCAGACCAACGTACTGGCGCTGAACGCTGCGATCCAGGCCGCGTCGGCGGGCGAGGCGGGCCGCGGCTTCACCGTCGTCGCGGAAGAGGTGCAGCGGCTGGCCGAACGCAGCGCCGAGGCGACCCGGCAGATCTCCGCGCTGATCCGCACGATCCAGGTCGATACGCAGGATGCGGTCGCGGCGATGGAGCGCAGCACCCAGGGCGTGGTCGCGGGGACGCGGCTGTCGGATGATGCCGGCAACGCGCTCGCCGAGATCGGCCGCGTCGCCACGCAGCTCGCCGAGCTGATCGAGGACATCTCGCGCACGACCTCCGGCCAGGCCTCGTCGGCCGGCACGGTCGCCCACAGCATCCAGCGCATCCTGCTCGTCACCGAGCAGACCAGCGAGGGCACGCAGCAGACCGCGGGCTCGATCCTTCAACTCGCCGAGCTCGCGCGCGAGCTGAAGAACTCGGTGTCCCGGTTCAGGGTCCAATGATGGCCGGCCCCTCCATCGATCCGACCGCGCTGTCCTGGTGCCTCGCGGAGATCCGCGAGTCGCTCGCGCGCGCCGAGACCACGCTCGAACAGCAGCTGCAGGCCGACGGGCAGGACGAAGGCCGACTGCGCGCCGCGCGGGGCTGGCTGCACCAGGCGCACGGGGCGTTGCAGGTGGTCGACCTGGAGGGCGTGGCGGTCGTCACCCAGGAGGCCGAGACGCTGCTCGAGCGCTGCGACCGCGGCGAGCTGCCGTTCGACGCCGGCGTCGTGCGATCGATGTCGCGCGCGTTCGCCGCGATCGTCGAGTATCTCGAAAGCGTGGTCGCCGGCTCGTTGGAGTCGCCGGTGTCGCTGTTCCCCCATTACCGCGAGCTGCTCATGCTGCGCGGCGCCGACCGCGCCGAGCCGTCCGACCTGTACTCGGTCGACCTGACGGTGCGCCCGCCGCGCCTCGCGCAGGGCGATCCGCTGTCGACCGAGCAGGCCGCCCGCCTTCGCGTCGCCTTCGAGACCGGACTGCTGCGCTTCCTGCGCAACCCGCGCGATGCCGAGGCGCTGGGCGCGATGCACGGCGCGCTGTCGCGGCTGCACGCTGCCCACGGCGCCACGGGCCAGCGCACCTTCTGGTGGCTGTCGACGGCATTCCTCGACGCACTGCGCGTGCAGGCGTTGCCCGTCGACGTCTTCGCGAAGCGGCTGGTCGGCCGCATCAACCTGCAGCTGTTGCGCACGCTCGGCAGCGGTGCCCCGATCGCTGACCGGCTGCTGCGCGACCTGCTGTTCATGCTCGCCCGAACCGGCGGCGGCTCGCCGCTCGCCGACGAGGCGCGCTGCCTGTACCGGCTGGACGGCACGGTGCCCTCGGATTTCGAGACGCCGCGCTACGCAGTGGTCGATCCGCGTACGCTGCGTGCCGCCCGCGAGGCGACCGCCGCGTCCAAGGCCGCCTGGGAGAAGTACGTGCGCGGCAGTGCGCAGGACCTGCCCGCGTTCGCGCAGGCCGCACAGCAGCTCGACGCCGCGGTGTCGCGGCTGCCCTGGCCGGGGCTGCAGAAGCTGTCGGCCGTGCTCGTCGGCCTGCGGCGCGCGCTCGCGGCGGCCGGTTCCTCACTCGCCGAGGTGCTGTCGCTCGAGGTCGCGACCGCGCTGCTGTTCGTCGAGCATGCGCTCGAGCGCGGCGCGCGTGCCGTCGCCCAGCACGACCGGCGCGCCGGCGAGATGGCCGATCGGCTCGACCGGCTCTGCGAACGCCAGGAGACCGACGGTGCGGCCGCACCCGATTGGCTGACCGAGCTGTCGCGCGCGGCGCAGGAGCGGCTGACGACGGCGGCCTACGTCGGCGAGCTGCAGGCCAACCTGCGTGCCTGCGAGAAGGTGCTCGACGGCTATTTCCGCGATCCCGGAGCGCAGCGTGCCGAGCTGCCGCCGCTCGAGCCGCTGCTCAGGCAGGTCGCCGGCGCGCTGCGCCTGCTCGGCCACGACGAGGCCGCCGACGGCGCCGAGGTCGTGAGCCGCCAGGTCGTCGCGCTCGCCGAGACCGACGAGCCGCCGCAGGCCGACTGCGAGCGGGTCGCCGCCAGCCTCGGCGCGATCGGCTTCTTCGTCGAGTCGCTGCGTCAGGCCGACGGCCGCCACGGCGGCGGCTTCGAATTCAGCCGCGACGACGATGCCTTCGTCGCGCGGCTCGGCGAGCGTCCGCGGGCGCACGTGGTCGACAGCCTGGGGCCGCCTGACTTCGAGTCGCTCGATCCGCCCGATGCCGAGACGTTCGAGCCGCTCCAGGCGCAGGCGTTGCCCGCGCCCGAGGTACCCGACGCGTTCACGCTGCCGGCCGACCCTCTCGAGCCGCCCGAGGCGCAGGACCTGGGCCTGCTGCCCGACCTGCCGACCCTCGAGGCCTTCGAGCCGTCCGGCTTCGAGCTGACCGCGGACGGCGTGCCGCCGGCCGGCACCGGGCTCGAAGCGGCCGACCACGGCATCTCGATCGACTGGGGCGAGGTCGCGGACGGGGCGCCCCTGGAGCCGCTCGATGCGCTCGTGGCCGACACCGGCATCGTCGAGCTCGACCTGGAGGCCGACCGCTCGCTGGAGCAGCTGCTGCTCGAGCGTCGGGCCCAGGTGCAGCCGCTGCTGTCCGCGCTCGGCGCGGCACCTGCCGACCCGTTGCCGCGTGCCGCCCTGCACGAGGTGCTCGGCGCGATCCGCGACGAGGCGATGCTCCTCGACGACGGCGACCTGCGGGCTGCGGCGACCGAGGCGCTCGCGCGGCTCGACGCCGGTGACGCGCCCGACTCGGCGGCGCTCGCCGGTGCGGTGGCGCGGGTGGCGGGTCTGCCGGACGGACCGGCGATCGCCCCGGTGGTGCTGCCGGCGGACGATGCGATCGATGCCGAGCTGCTGGGCATCTTCTTCGACGAGGCCGACGAGGTGCTCGCGGCCATCGTCGAGGCGCGTGACGAGTCGATGGCGTCGCCGGCCGATGCCGGTCCGATGACGACGCTGCGCCGGGGCTTCCACACGCTGAAGGGCTCGAGCCGCATGGTCGGCCTGGCGGCGTTCGGCGATGCCGCCTGGGCGATCGAGCAGGTGATCAACGGCTGGGTCGGCGACGAGCGTCCGGGCACACCCGCGCTGTATGCGCTGGTCGCCGAGGCGCACGGGGCGATGCTCGGCTGGGTCGAGCGCCTGCGCGAGAATCCGCTTGCCTCGATCGACCCGACGCCGATCATCACCCGGGCGCTCGGGCTGCGCGACGGGACGGAGCCCGAAGCCGGCGTGCCCCTCGACGGCCTGCCGCCGGTACTGCTCGAGAGCCTGCTGCCGGCCGGCCAGCCCGAGGCCGCTGGCCCGACCGATGCGCCTACAGACCTCGGCATCGATCTCGACTTCGACTTCGAGCCCGCCGATCCCGATGGCGCCGACGAACCGGAGCAGGCCGATCGGGCACCGTTCCTGCTCGCCGCGCAGGTCGGCGACGATCAGCTGATCGAGCTGTCCGACGAGCTCGATCCGCGCGAGAGCGAGGTGCCGACGCTGTCGCCGCTCGACGAGATCGAGCCGATGGCGGTCGGGGCACCCGCCGGACCGGATGCGCTGGCGCTCATCGGGCTCGAGTCGCTGGACGACGAGGAGGGCAAGGACGAGGGCAAGGACGAGGGCGTGCCCGCCGATGGCATGGTCCGTGTCGGCGAGCGCCTCCTCAACGCCCAGCTCTTCCGGATCTTCCTCGACGAGGCGGGGCAATTGCTCGCGGCGCTCGACGCCTGCATCGCCGGCTGGCGCACCGACCCGTCCCGACCGCTCGCCGAGGCCCCGCTGCGCGCGATGCATTCGCTGCGCGGCACCTCGCGCATCGTCGGCCTGGCGAGCGTCCGCGAGACCGCCGACGCCCTCGGGCGCGGCCTGCTCGGGCTGGCCGCATCGCGGCGGGCGCCGTCGGCCGACGACCTCGACGACCTCGAATGGATCGCCGCACGGCTGCGCGTCACGCTCGAGCGCTTCGCGGACCGTCACGATCCCGAACCCGACCCGGCGCTGTGCGCGCGCGCGGAGGCGTTCGCCGCACGCACCTGCGCGGCGGCGCCGCCGACCGCCGAGCGCACCGACGACGCCGCGTTCGACCTCGCGGACGTCGACAGTGTCGTCGACCTCGAGCAGATCGACGCCCCCTTCGATCTCGCCGACGTCGACGCCGCTCTCGGCGTGTCCGACGAGCCGCCGCCCGAGCCGCCGCGGCTGGTGCCGGCCGCACCGCGCCCGGTCCCCGAGCCGTCGCTCGAGGCGCTGGCCGCCGTCGTCGACGACATCGACGCTGAACTCGCGCAGGACTTCGTCGAGGAGGGCGACGAGCTGCTGCCCCGGATCGGCGACGTGCTGCGCGACTGGTCCGCCGCGCCCGACGATCCGGAGCACCCGGCTGCGCTGATGCGGCTGCTGCACACGGTCAAGGGCAGCGCACGCATGGCCGGCGCGATGCGGCTCGGCCATCTCGTGCACGACATGGAGACGCGGATCGAATCGGCGAGCGCGCTCAGCCGTGTGCCGCCGCCGCTCATCGACGACCTGAACGCGCGTCTGGACCAGGTGCTCGCGCTGTACGAGGCCGTCCGCGATCCGAAGTCCGAGTCGGCACAGGCCGCTGCCCGCGCCGTGATCGCGAGCCTGGTGCCGGTCGCCGCGGCCGGGCTCGACGCCGCGGGCGCGCCCGTGCAGGCCCCTGCTGAGGACGGCGCGTCGCCGCGCGCCGTGTCGTCCGGCGCCACCGGCCAGCCGCCCTCGCTGATCCGGGTCCGCGCCGACCTGCTCGACCGGCTGGTCAACGAGGCCGGCGAGGTCTCGATCGCCCGCGCGCGTCTCGAGAACGAACTGGGCTCGCTGCGCACCTCGCTCGGCGAGCTGACCGAGAACGTCAACCGGCTGCGCACGCAGCTGCGCGAGATCGAGCTCGCCGCCGACTCCCAGATCGACGCGCGCCGCGAGCGCAGCCCGGAGCGCGACGCGCAGTTCGACCCGCTCGAGTTCGACCGCTACACGCGCTTCCAGGAACTCACGCGGATGCTGGCCGAGTCCGTCAGCGACGTGGCCACGGTCCAGCAGAACGCGCTGCGCAACCTCGACGAGGCCCACCGCGACCTCGCGCGCCAGACCCAGGTCACGCGCGACCTCCAGCAGGACCTGATGCGGATCCGGATGGTGCAGTTCGGCTCGATCGCCGACCGCCTCTACCGCGTCGTGCGCCAGGCCGCCAAGGAGCTCGACAAGCGGGTGCACCTCGACCTGAAGGGCGTCGCCTCCGAGCTCGACCGTGGCGTGCTCGAGCGGATGGCCGGGCCCATCGAGCACCTGCTGCGCAACGCCGTGGCCCATGGCATCGAGCCGCGCGCCGAGCGCCTGGCGGCCGGCAAGTCCGACTCCGGCGAGATCACGCTCGAGGTGCGTCAGGAGGGCAACGAGGTGATCCTCGCCTTCGCCGACGACGGCGCGGGGCTCAACTACTCGCGGATCCGTGCGCGGGCCGTCGAGCGGGGTCTGATCTCGCCCGACGCGCATCCCGGCGAGCGCGAGCTCGGCGACATGATCTTCATGCCGGGCTTCTCGACGGCGACCGAGGTCACCGCGATCGCCGGCCGCGGCGTCGGCATGGACGTCGTCCGTGCCGAGGTCGCCGCGATGGGCGGACGCATCGATCTCGAGTCGGTGCCCGGGCGCGGGACCCGGTTCAGCGTGCACCTGCCGGTATCGCTCGCGGTCGCCCAGGTCGTGCTGCTGACCGTCGGCTCGATGCGCATCGCGGTCACCTCGGCACTGATCGAGCAGGTCATGCAGATCAAGCCGGAGCAGCTCGCCTCGGCCTATGCGCAGCATGCGGTCGACTGGCATGGCCAGCCGGTGCCGCTGTACTTCCTGGGCAGCCTGCTCGAGCTGCCCGGCTGCACGCCGCTCGCGCAGCGCTATTCGCCGGTGGTGATCGTGCGCTCGGGCGCCCAGCGCATCGCGCTGCACGTCGATCACGTCGCGCCCAGCCAGGAGGTGGTCGTCAAGCACGTCGGGCCGCAGCTCGCGCGTCTGACCGGCATGGCCGGCGCGACCGTGCTCGGCAACGGCGAGATCGTGCTCATCCTGAATCCGGTGCAGATCGCGGCCACCGGCCGAGGCGCGCAGGCGGGCGAGGGCGATACCGCGAGCTTCGCGCCGACGGTCATCGAGATCGCGCCGACGGTGATGGTGGTCGACGACTCGGTCACGGTGCGCAAGGTCACGCAGCGGCTGCTGGCCCGCGAGGGCTACCAGGTGATGCTGGCCAAGGACGGCGTCGACGCACTGCGCCAGCTCCAGGACACCGTGCCCGACGTGATGCTCGTCGACATCGAGATGCCGCGGATGGACGGCTTCGACCTGACGAAGAACCTGCGCGGCGACGATCGCTGGAAGCACCTGCCGATCGTCATGATCACCTCGCGCACCGCCGACAAGCACCGCAGTCATGCGATGTCGCTCGGTGTCGACGCGTTCCTCGGCAAGCCCTACGACGAGGACGAGCTGCTGCGTCTGGTGGCGGCGTTCGCGCAGCGCCGGCAGTCGGCCGGCTGATCCGCAGCCTCGGCTCGGACGTCGCGCGACGCACGCCTTCGGGATGGGGGATGCCGATCGCCGAGCGGAAGGCGAGCACCAGCGGCGCCGCCGGATCCCTCGTGCGGCGGAACACCAGCCCGTGCTCGCCGCTGGCCAGGCGCACCGGCGTGCCGGGCGGGGTCGGGCCGACCACCTCCGAGAGCATTCGGCCGAGTCGCGGGTCGGCCTGCTGCCCGAGCCGCCCGAGCAGCAGCTGCAGCGCCTGGTCGGGCGGAGCGCCGCGGCGATAGGCGCGCGCCGCCACCATCGCGCACCAGCGGTCGGCGACCATCAGCACCTGCGAGGACGGCGGCAGCGCCGGGCTCGCGAGCCCGGCGGGATAGCCGCTGCCGTCGTGATGCTCGTGGTGCTGTCCGACGGTGGTCAGCCACAGCGGATCGTCGACCCCTGCCGCACGCAGCCGCGCGACGCCGAGCCGCGGATGCGCGATCACTGCATCGCGCTGCGCCGGGCTCAGGCCGCCCTGGTGCGAATACAGCGCCTCCTGCAGCTCCAGCATGCCGACGTTCATCGTCAGGGCCGCCAGCACGGCCGAGCGCCGCTCGAGGGCGGAAACGTCGAGCCGCGCCAGCATGAACTCGACCAGCACCGCCGCGGCGATCCCGTGGCGCGTGCCGTAGCGCCCGCCGTCGATCAGCAGCGGCACGGCGAGCATCGCGTCGGGGTCGAGCGCACAGAGCCGCTGCAGTTCGGCGCCGGCGAGCCGCACCGCGCCGAGCGCGGCGGGCGCCGCGGCGTCGGCGGCGGCGATCGTGGGCAGCGCCGTTTCCAGCGTATCGCGCAGCATGCGCAGCAGCGCCCAGGGCCGGACCTTCGAGACCTGGGGCGGCTGCATCGCGGGCTGACCGGACGCGCTCGCCGCCGCCGAGAGGGCCGCGAAGCGCTCGGCATCGCAGTGCAGGCCGCGCCCGAGCATCTGCTCGAGCTGGGCCTCGTCGGCGATCACCGCGCCGGCCTGCAGGAGTCGTCGGCCGCTGCCGTCGTAGAGATCGAAGGGCAGGGGCTCGCCGGCGCGCAGGTCCCCGGGCTGCAGCCGGTGCAGTGCAGCGGCGGGATCAGGCATCGCGCGCGACAGTGCCGCGCGAAATCCGGACAGGGCCATCGACGACCTCCGGCGAGGAGCCGGAACGCGGCAGACCGCGCCCCGGGCTTGTATCGCCATCGTGTCCGAAGGCGCCCGCAAGTGCAACCGTGGACGGCGCTGCCCGGCGCCGCGGGCCGGCCCGGGCGGGCGCGCCGGGATCAGGCGGCGGCCTTCACCACCGCATAGCGCTCCAGCGTCCGGGTCCGGGCGAGCGCATGGTCGACCACCGGCACGGGGTAGTCGTGGCCGACCGTGCAGCCGGCCCGTGCCTGCTCGGCGGGCGAGGCCAGCCACGGCGCGTGGATCTGCGTGTCGCCGAAGCCTGCCAGCGCCGGCAGGTAGCGCCGGATGAACGCGCCCTTCGGATCGAACTTCTGCGACTGCGTCACCGGGTTGAAGATCCGGAAGTAGGGCTGCGCATCGCAGCCGCTCGACGAGGCCCACTGCCAGCCGCCGTTGTTCGCGGCGAGGTCGTAGTCGTTCAGGTGCCGGGCGAAGAAGCGCTCGCCGCGCCGCCAGTCGACGCCGAGGTCCTTGCACAGGAACGAGGCGACCACCATGCGCAGCCGGTTGTGCATGTAGCCGCTGGTCAGCAGCTGGCGCATCGCCGCGTCCACCAGCGGGTAGCCGGTGCGCGCCTCGCACCACGCGGCGAACAGCGCATCGCCCTGCTCGCCGGTCTCCCATTCGATGCGGTCGTACTCGGGCCTGAACGAGCGCTCGGCGACCCGCGGATGGTGGTGCAGGACCTGGAAGTAGAAGTCGCGCCAGACCAGCTCGGACAGCCAGGTGCGCGCGCCCTCGGCGTCGCCGGGCTCGGCGCGCAGGGCATGCAGGGCCTCGCGCACGAGCGTGCGGACCGAGACCGTGCCGAAGCGCAGGTGGGCCGACAGGTAGGACGGCCCGCGCACGGCGGGGAAGTCGCGGGCCTCGCGGTAGCGGCCGATGCGCCCGACGAAGTCGGCCAGCAGGCGTGCACCGCCGCTGGCGCCGGTCGGCAGCGCGAGCGAGGCGAGGTCGGTCGGCTCGAAGCCGATCGCGGCGAGCGACGGCACGCCGTCGACCGGCGCGGTGCCGGCCTCGCCGGGCGCCGAGGCGGCGCGCAGCCCCGCCGGCGGCGGCGCCAGGCGCCCTGCGGCGAGCGCGGCCGTCGGGCGCGGCGCGACCGGACCCAGCTCGGCGCCCTCGGCCTCCAGGCGCTTCATCCAGGCGTTGCGATAGGGCGTGAACACCGAGAAGGGACGGCCCTGGCCGGTCAGCACCTCGTCCGTCTCGTAGACGACCTGGTCCTTCACGAGCACGAGGCGCCGGCCGTCGGCACGCAGCCTCGCCTCGACCTCGGCATCGCGCCGCACCGCGTCGGGCTCGTAGTCGCGGGCCGCCACGACCGTGGCCGCACCGAGCCGGGCCGCGAGCGCGGCGATCGCGTCGGCGGCGCGGTCGTGCACGACGATCAGCCCGCCGCCGAGCGCGCGCAGCGTCGCGTCGAGCTCGCGCAGCGCATCGCGGATGAACTCGACGCGGCGGTCCGCGCGCGTGGGCAGGGCGTCGAGGATCTCGCGGTCGTAGACGAACGCGCAGTGCACGCGGGTGCAGCCGGCGAGCGCATGGGAGAGCGCGGCATGGTCGTCGACGCGCAGGTCGCGCCGGAACCAGACCAGGCCGGTGTCGGAGGAAAGCGTGGGCATGGGCAGCTCCGCAGGGGGCGCGATTGTGCCGTCCGGACCGCCCCTTTACAATGGTTTCATGGCTGCACCCGACGTCGCGACGAACCTGACGAACCACTTCCTGCTCGCGATGCCCAACATGGCGGACCCCAATTTCGGCGGGGCCGTGGTGTTCATCGCCGAGCACAGCGCGAAGGGCGCGCTCGGCCTGGTCATCAACCGGCCGATGGAGCTCGACCTGCAGTCGCTGTTCGAGCGCATCGACCTCAAGCTCGAGATCGCGCCGCTCGCGGCCAGCCCGGTGTTCTTCGGCGGCCCCGTACAGACCGATCGCGGCTTCGTCCTGCACCAGCCGCTGGGCACCTGGAACTCGACCGTGTCGATCGGCGACTCGCTCGGCCTGACCTCCTCGAAGGACGTGCTCGAGGCCGTGGCCCTGGGCGAGGGGCCGAGCCGCCTGCTGGTCACGCTCGGCTACGCCGGCTGGGGCCCCGGCCAGCTCGAGGACGAGATCGCGCGCAATGCCTGGCTGACCGTCGAGGCCCATCCCGACGTCATCTTCGAGACACCGGTCGCGCAGCGCCTGTCGCGCGCCTACGGGCTGCTGGGCATCGACCCGGCCTTCCTGTCCTCGTCCGCCGGGCATGCCTGAGTCCCGGGGCGGCGGCGCCGCCCCGGACACGGTGCCCGGCCGCGCCGCCCCGGAGACGCTGCTCGGCTTCGACTTCGGCATGCGGCGCATCGGGGTGGCGATCGGCAACACCCTGACGGGCGACGCGCGTCCGCTGGCGATCGTCGAGGCGGTGCCGGTCGATCGCCGCTTCGAGCGGATCGCGGCGCTGCTGCGTGACTGGCAGCCCCAGCGCCTGGTGGTCGGCCGGCCGCTCGACGAGGACGGCTCGGCGACCGAGACCACCCGCCTGTCCGACCGCTTCGCCAACCAGCTGAACGGGCGCTTCGGCCTGCCGGTCGAGCGCGTCGACGAGCGGTTTTCCAGCCGCGAGGCTCAGGCTATCATCGCGTCCGCCGGCGGCCGCGCCGAAGACGACGACGGCGTGGCCGCGGCGGTCATCCTGTCGCAGTACCTGGACGGGCGGCGCCGCCGCCCCGATGCCGACCCCGCCCACGAGACCCCGACCCGATGACCGATCCCGCTGCCGCCGACGCGAGCCCGCGAACGCTCGACGCCGAGGCGATCTACGCCGAGCTCCGTGCCTCGGTGGCCGCGCGCATCGCCGCCGCGGGCGGGTCGGCACCCGCGATCGTCGGCATCCACAGCGGCGGCGCCTGGATCGCGCGGCGCCTGCATCAGGAACTGTGCCCCGACGCGCCGCTCGGGTTCCTCTCGAGCGCGTTCCACCGCGACGACTTCTCCGAGCGCGGCCTGCGCGCGGCCGGTGGTGCCGGCGCCACCCGGATCGACTTCCCGGTCGACGGCGCCGATATCGTCCTCGTCGACGACATCCTCTACACCGGGCGCACCGTGCGCGCCGCGCTCAACGAACTCTTCGACTACGGCCGCCCCGCGTGCGTGGCGCTCGCCGTGCTGCTCGACCGCGGCGGGCGCGAGCTGCCGGTCCAGGCCGACCATGTCGGCGCCGCGCTGCCGCTCGGGCCGGGCCGGGGCTTCGTGCTCGGGCGCGCCGACGACGGCCGCTTCACGCTCGCGGTGGAGCCCGCCTGATGCGACATCCGCAACTCAACGAGCACGGCGAACTGCGCCACCTGCTGACCATCGAAGGCCTGCCGCGCGACATCGTCACGCACGTGCTCGACACCGCGTCCTCGTTCCTCGAGGTCAGCGACCGGCAGGTGAAGAAGGTGCCGCTGCTGCGCGGCAAGTCGGTCTTCAACCTGTTCTTCGAGAACAGCACGCGCACGCGCACCACCTTCGAGATCGCGGCCACGCGGCTGTCGGCCGACGTGGTGAACCTCGACGTGCGCACCTCCTCGGCCTCGAAGGGCGAGTCGCTGCTCGACACCATCGACAACCTCGCCGCGATGCACGCCGACATGTTCGTCGTGCGCCATGCGCAGAGCGGCGCACCGTACATGATCGCGCAGCACGTCGGCCCCGGCCTGCACGTGATCAACGCCGGCGACGGCCGGCACGCGCACCCCACGCAGGGGCTGCTCGACATGTACACCATCCGCCACTTCAAGAAGGACTTCACCAACCTGACGGTGGCGGTGGTGGGCGACGTGCTGCACTCGCGCGTGGCCCGCAGCGACATCCATGCGCTGACCACGCTCGGCGTGCCCGAGGTGCGGGTGATCGCGCCGCTCACGCTGCTGCCGCCCGGCCTCGAGCAGATGGGCGTGCGCACCTTCACCGACATGCGCGCGGGCCTGAAGGACGTGGACGTGGTGATCATGCTGCGCCTGCAGAACGAGCGCATGCGCGGTGCGCTGCTGCCCTCGGCGCAGGAGTACTTCAAGCACTACGGCCTGACCGCCGAGAAGCTCGCCCTCGCCAAGCCCGATGCGATCGTGATGCACCCGGGCCCGATGAACCGCGGCGTGGAGATCGAGTCGGCGGTGGCCGACGGCGTGCAGTCGGTGATCCTCGAGCAGGTGACCTTCGGCATCGCGGTGCGCATGGCGGTGATGAGCATCCTCGCGGGCAACCGCTGACCGGCCCCGACGAGCCCGACACGATGAGACTGACGATCACCGGCGCCCGCGTCGTCGACCCCGCGAGCGGGCTCGACGCGACCACCGACCTGCACCTGGCCGACGGACGCGTGGCCGCCGTCGGCATCGCGCCCGACGGCTTCGAGGCGGACCGCCGCATCGAGGCCCGCGGGCTGGTGGCCTGCCCGGGCTTCGTCGACCTGTCGGCGCGGCTGCGCGAGCCCGGCTTCGAGTACAAGGCCACGCTCGAGTCCGAGATGCAGGCCGCCCTCGTCGGCGGCGTGGCACGGCTGGTCTGCCCGCCCGACACCGATCCGCCGCTCGACGAGCCGGGCCTGGTCGAGATGCTCAAGCACCGCGCGCGCAGCCTCGCGCGCACGCACCTGTATCCGCTGGGCGCGCTCACCGTCGGCTTGAAGGGCGAGGTGATCACCGAGATGGCCGAGCTCGCCGAGGCCGGCTGCGTGGGCTTCTCGCAGGCCAGCGTGCCCCTGGTCGACACCCAGGTGCTCGCGCGCGCGATGCAGTACGCGAGGAGCTTCGGCTTCACCGTCTGGCTGCAGCCGCAGGACGCCTTCCTGTCGCGCGGCGGCGTCGCGCACAGCGGGCCGGTCTCCGGGCGGCTCGGGCTGCCCGGCGTGCCGATCACCGCCGAGACGGTCGCGCTGCACACCATCTTCGAGCTGATGCGCGGCAACGGCTGCCGCGTCCACCTGTGCCGGATCTCGTCGGCGGCCGGCGTCGAGCTGGTCCGCACGGCCAAGCGGGAGGGCCTGCCGGTCACCGCCGACGTCGGCGTGCACCACCTGCACGTGACCGACGTCGACATCGGCTACTTCGACAGCGCCTGCCGCGTGGACCCGCCGTTCCGCGCGCAGCGCGACCGCGACGCGCTGTGCGCCGCGCTCGCCGACGGCACGCTCGACGCGGTCTGCTCCGACCACACGCCGGTCGACGACGACGCCAAGCTGGTGCCCTTCGGCGAGGCCGAGCCCGGGGTGACCGCGCTCGAGCTGCTGCTGCCGCTGGTGCTGTCCTGGGCCGCGCGCAGTCGGGTGCCGCTGTCGACCGCGCTGTCCCGGCTCACCTGCGACCCGGAGCGGATCGCCCGCTGCGGCGGCGGCTCGCTCTCGCCGGGCGCGCCGGCCGACGTCGTGCTGTTCGATCCCGCCGAGCCCTGGGTGGTGTCGCCGGCGACCCTGGTCAGCCAGGGCCACCACACGCCGTTCTCCGGCCGCGAACTGATCGGGCGCGTCCGCACGACCCTGGTCGGCGGGCGCCCGGCGTTCGAGCGCTGAGGCCCGGGCGGCCGCGGGGCGCCGCCCGCGGCGCCTCAGGCGGCCGCGAGCCGCCGCACGTAGGCCTCGACGTCGCCGCGCCAGTCGGGCATCGCGCAGCCGAAGGTGCGGGCCAGGCGGCCGCAGTCGAGCAGCGAGTTCTGCGGCCGCCGTGCCGGCACCGGATAGGCCGACGACGGAATCGGCTCGACCTGGGCGCCAAGCACCTTCAGGCGGCCGGCCCACGGCGGCAGGTCCTGCGCCACCGACAGCACGCAGCGCGCGTACTCGGTCCAGGTCGTCTCGCCGGCGGCCGACGCGTGATGGATGCCGCGCCGCTCGCCCAGCCAGCCGACCGCATCGCCGCTCTGCAGGGCCTGCCGGGCGATCGACTCGCTCACCTCGGCCAGCCGCCCCGCCCAGGTCGGCGTGCCGTGCTGGTCCGACACCACCCGCAGCGCGTCGCGCTCGGTGGCCAGCCGCAGCATCGTCTTGGCGAAGTTCGCGCCGTGGTCACCGTAGACCCAGCTGGTGCGCAGCACGACCGAGGCGCAGGGCGAGGCCGCGAGCGCCTGCTCGCCGGCGAGCTTGGACTCGCCGTAGACGCTGAGCGGGCCGGTGGGATCGGTCTCGACCCAGCGTCCGGCCTTGCTGCCGTCGAACACGTAGTCGGTCGAGTAGTGGACGAGGATCGCGCCGACGCGGGCGCAGGCTGCCGCGAGCGCCTCGGGGGCCCGGGCGTTCACCGCGAACGCGGCGTCCCGGTCGGTCTCGGCGCGGTCGACCGCGGTGTAGGCCGCGGCGTTGAAGACGACCTGCGGGCGCGCCGACTCGACCGCCGCGGCAACGGCGCCCGCATCGGCGAGGTCGAGCTCCGCGCGGCCGAGGGCGATCAGGTCGGGCCGGCCGTGCAGGCGGCGCTCGAGCGCCCATCCGAGCTGGCCGTTTCGGCCGAGGATCATCGCTTTCATCAGAATGGCGGATAGAGGAGTGGGGCGGGGTGGGGTCGGGGTCCGGAGGTCCCCGGCTTGGCGGCCATCGATTGTGCCCGATGTGCCGCGGGCGGTCGGGCGGGGCGGATCCGGGATGCGCTGCGGGTACAATCCGAGGCCATGGCCAAGATCCTCGTGACCGGCGCAGCCGGCTTCATCGGTTCCAACTTCGTCCATCAGTGGGTGGCTGCCGAGGCCGATTCGGTGGTCAGCCTCGACGCGCTGACCTACGCCGGCAACCTCGCGAACCTCGCGCCGGTCGAAGGCGATCCGCGGCACACCTTCGTGCATGGCGACATCTGCGATGCCGACCTGGTCGGCGCCCTGATGGCCGAGCACCGTCCGCGCGCGATCGTCCACTTCGCCGCCGAATCGCACGTGGACCGTTCCATCCACGGCCCGGCCGAATTCGTCCGCACCAACGTCACCGGGACCTTCACGCTGCTGCAGGCGGCCCTGGCGCACTGGCGCGGGCTGACCGGCGCCGAGCGCGACGGCTTCCGCTTCCTGCACGTCTCGACCGACGAGGTCTACGGCTCGCTCGGGCCGCAGGATCCACCTTTCGTCGAGACCCGGGCCTACGAGCCGAACAGCCCGTACTCGGCGAGCAAGGCCGCCTCCGACCACCTCGTGCGCGCGTGGCACCACACGTACGGCATGCCGGTGCTCACCACCAACTGCTCGAACAACTACGGGCCGTACCAGTTCCCCGAGAAGCTGATCCCGCTGGTGATCCACAATGCGCTCGCGGGCCGCCCGCTGCCCATCTACGGCGACGGCTCGAACGTGCGCGACTGGCTGTACGTCGGCGACCACTGCAGCGCGGTGCGCGCGGTGCTGGCCGGCGGCGAGCCCGGACGGGTCTACAACGTCGGCGGCTGGAACGAGAAGACCAACCTCGAGGTGGTCCACACCATCTGCGGTCTGCTCGACGAGATGCGGCCCGACCCGGCGGGGCCGCACAGCCGGCTGATCACCTACGTGACCGACCGCCCCGGCCACGACCGCCGCTACGCGATCGATGCGCGCCGCATCGCCGCCGAGCTCGGCTGGAAACCGGCACAGACCTTCGAGACCGGCATCCGCGAGACGGTCCGCTGGTACCTGGACCATCCGCAGTGGGTCGCCGACATCGTGAGCGGCGACTACCGCAGCTGGGTGTCCCGAAACTACGCCGCACGCTGAGCGTCGGCTCCAAGGGATCCTTCGATGGCACGCAAGGGCATCATCCTCGCAGGCGGCTCCGGCACGCGCCTGTACCCGGTCACCAAGGCGGTCTCCAAGCAGCTGCTGCCGGTGTACGACAAGCCGATGGTGTACTACCCGCTGTCGGTCCTGATGCTCGCCGGGATCCGCGACATCCTCATCATCTCCACCCCCACGGACACGCCGCGCTTCGCCGACCTGCTCGGCGACGGCAGCGCCTGGGGCCTGAACCTGAGCTACTGCGTGCAGCCCTCGCCCGACGGCCTGGCGCAGGCGTTCATCCTCGGCCGCGACTTCGTCGGCGCGGATCCGTCTGCGCTCATCCTCGGCGACAACCTCTTCTACGGCCACGACCTGGCCGCGATGGTCCGCCGCGCCGCCGAGCGCGAGACCGGCGCGACGGTGTTCGCCTATCACGTCAACGATCCCGAGCGCTACGGCGTGGTCGAGTTCGATGAGCGGAACCGCGCGATCAGCCTCGAGGAGAAGCCCGCCAACCCGCGCTCGCGCTACGCGGTCACCGGCCTGTACTTCTACGACCGGCGCGTCTGCGACATCGCGGCCGCCGTCCAGCCCTCGGCCCGCGGCGAGCTCGAGATCACCGACGTCAACCGGCGCTACCTCGAGCTCGGCGCGCTCGACGTCGAGGTGATGGGCCGCGGCTACGCGTGGCTGGACACCGGGACCCACGAGTCGCTGCTGCAGGCGTCCTCGTTCATCGAGACGATCGAGTCGCGTCAGGGCCTGAAGGTGGCCTGCCCGGAGGAGATCGCCTTCCGCGCGGGCTGGATCGACGCCGAGCAGCTCGGGCGACTCGCCCGGCCGCTGTCCAAGAACGGCTACGGGCAGTACCTGCTGCGCGTGCTGGACGAGAAGGTCCTCTGAGGTCACCGCGATGAAGATCATCGAGACGACGCTGCCCGGCGTGCTGCTGATCGAGCCGAAGGTCTTCGGCGACGCGCGCGGGTTCTTCTTCGAGAGCTGGAACGAGCGCACGTTCCGCGAGGCCACCGGCGTCGCGCTGCCGTTCGTGCAGGACAACCACTCGCGCTCGGTGCGCGGCGTGCTGCGCGGCCTGCACTACCAGCTCGTCAAGCCGCAGGGCAAGCTCGTGCGCTGCACCTCGGGCGAGGTGTTCGATGTCGCCGTCGACCTGCGGCGCTCGTCGCCGCACTTCGGCAAGTGGTTCGGCGCCCGCCTCGACGCGGTCTCGCACCGCCAGCTGTGGATCCCGCCGGGCTTCGGCCACGGCTTCGTGGTGCTGAGCGAGTCGGCCGACTTCCTCTACAAGACCACCGAGTACTGGTATCCCGAGCACGACCGCAGCCTCGCCTGGAACGATGCCGAGGTCGGCATCGACTGGCCGCTCGACGGTGCCACGCCCACCCTGGCGGCCAAGGACGCGGCCGCGCCGCGCCTTCGCGACGCCGATCTCTACGACTGACCGGTCGTGCTGCGCCGGCTCTGGCGTCTGCCGGCGCTCGTCGCGCTGCTGCTCGGCGGGCTCTTCACCGTCTTCGTGATCTTCCCCCTGGTCGGTCCCGGCCGGCGGGAGTGGCTGATCGCCACCTGGTCGCGGATGCTCGTGGGCAGCTGCGGCGCCGAGATCCGCGAGTGCGTGGCACCCGGTGCCGAGCCGCTGTCGGCGATGCGCGGCCGCCACGGGGCCTGCGACGGCCGGCTGCTGCTGTCGAACCACGTGTCCTGGCTCGACATCTTCGCGATCGACAGCATCGCGCCCGCCTCGTTCGCCGCGAAGGCCGAGATCGCGTCCTGGCCGCTGGCCGGCACGCTGGTGGGGCGCGCCGGCACGGTGTTCATCGAGCGCGGCCGGCGGCACGCGGTGCACGGCGTCATCCTGAGAATGGGCGAAAAGATGCAGGCCGGGCTGCGAGCGGCCGTCTTCCCGGAGGGCACGACCAGCGACGGCCGGCGGCTGCTGCCGTTCCACGGCAACCTCGTGCAGGCGGCGCTGAACGCAGGCGCGCCGATGGTGCCGATCGGCATCCGCTACGTGGATCCGGACGGTGAGCCCAGCCATGCGGCGCTCTTCATCGGCGACACCACCTTCCTGCAGTCGCTGTGGGCGATCACCGGACATCCGAAGGTGATCGTCGAGGTGCACGTGCTGCCGGCGATCGCGCCGGCGCCGGGCGCGAAGCGCCAGCATGTCGCGCGCCAGGCGCGCGAGGCGATCGCCGCGCGCCTGGGCCTCGAGCTCGACGACTCGGTGCCCGAGACGCTGCGCGCCGCGCTCGGCGCGGTCACCTCCTAGGGGCGGTCGCGACCGGGGGCGCGGGCCTGCGGGCAGCGCACCTGGAACACGCGGCGATCGGCCAGGCGCACCGCGGAGAGCTCGCCGCCCCAGACGCAGCCGGTGTCGAGCGCGACGAGATCCGGGCGCAGCACCAGGCCGAGGGTCGACCAGTGACCGAACACGACCGGGGTGCCGGCGCTGCGGCGGTCCGGCGCGTCGAACCAGGGCACGAGTCCGGGCGGCGCGGCGCCCGCGCCTTCCTTGACCGAGAAGTCCATGCGGCCGGTCGCATCGACGAAACGGATCCGGGTCAGCGCGTTGACGATCGCGCGCAGCCGGTCGTCGCCCCGCAGCCCGTCATCCCAGCGGTCCGGCCAGTTGCCGTACATGGTGTGCAGGAAGTCGCCCCAGTGGGGACCGCGCAGGACGGCGCCGACCTCGGCCGCAAGGTCCACCGCCTGCTCCGGCGTCCACGCGGGGAACACGCCGGCGTGCACGAGCAGGTGGCCGTCGGCGAGATGCGCGAGCGGGCGCGCGCGCAGCCAGTCGACGAGCGCGTCGCGGTCTTCGGCCGCGAGCAGCGGCCCGAGCGTGTCGCCGCGGTGCGCCGGACGGGCGCCCGCGACGACGGCGAGCAGGTGCAGGTCGTGATTGCCGAGCACCGTCGTCGCGCGCTCGCCCAGGGCCCGCACGCGGCGCAGCGCGGCGAGCGAATCGGGTCCGCGATTGACCAGGTCGCCGGCGAACCACAGCGGGCTCGCAGAGTCCGGGTCGCAGGCGGCGAGCAGCCCCGCGAGCGGCGCGTCGCACCCCTGGAGGTCGCCAATGGCGATCGGTGACACTGCGCCTAGAAGCCGTGAAGAAGCCGTAGCGAGCAGGCCCGAGCCGGTGCCGAGGAGCGCAGCCGTACGTGATGTACGGCGAGCACCGCAGGCGCCGGATCGGGACGCGCAGTAGGCTTATTCACGGCTTCTAGCCGACGACGCGGCGGAGCTCGGCGCGTGCGGGTCCCACGTACTCGGGCAGCCAGCGCTTGAGATCGCGGCGCACCTCGTCGTCGGCGAGCTCGCGCGGCTGCTCGAGCCAGGCGCGGAAGGTGTCCAGCCACTGGGGCGGCACCTCGGCCGCGCGGGCCACCTTCACCTTGTGGTGGTGGGTCGGCCGCGAGTTCTCGCCGTCGGCGAGCAGCTCCTCGTAGAGCTTCTCGCCCGGCCGCAGGCCGGTGAACTCGATGCGGATCTGCTCGTCGGTGAAGCCGGCCAGCCGGATCATGTCGCGGGCGAGGTCGACGATCTTCACCGGCTCGCCCATGTCGAGCACGAAGATCTCGCCGCCGCGGCCCATGCCGGCCGCCTGCAGCACCAGCTGCGCGGCCTCGGGGATCGACATGAAGTACCGGATGATGTCGGGATGCGTGACGGTGACCGGACCGCCGCGCGCGATCTGCTCGGCGAACTTGGGGATCACGCTGCCATTGCTGCCGAGCACGTTGCCGAAGCGCACGACCTCGAAGCGGGTCGGGCCGCGCGCGTGCAGCGACTGGCAGACCATCTCGGCCAGCCGCTTGGAGGCACCCATCACGTTGGTGGGGTTGACCGCCTTGTCGGTGGAGATCAGCACCACCTCGGCCACGCCGTGGGCGATCGCCGCCTCGGCGATGCGCAGCGTGCCGAGCGTGTTGTTGCGGATCGCCTCCCAGGCGTTGCCTTCCTCCATCATCGGCACGTGCTTGTAGGCGGCCGCGTGGAAGATGACGTCCGGCGAGTGCTCGCCGAGCACCGCATCGAGCCGCGCCGCCGACTTCACGTCGCCGACCCGCTGCAGCACGACGGTGTCGGGCGACAGCGTGGCGAACTCCTCGGCGAGCGTGTAGAGGGCGTACTCGCTGATGTCGAAGAGCACCAGCAGCGCCGGATGGAAGCGGGCGATCTGGCGGCACAGCTCCGAGCCGATCGAGCCTCCCGCGCCGGTGACCAGCACCGTCTTGCCGGTGAGCCGCTGGCGGAGCTGGTCGGCGTCGAGCTTCACCGGCTCGCGCCCGAGCAGGTCCTCGAGCTCGATGCGCCGCAGCCAGTCGACGCTGACCTGGCCGGTCATCATCTCCTCGAACGACGGCACGGTGAGCACCTGGGCGCCCGAGGCGATGCAGCGCTGCACGATCTGGCGTCGCAGCGCGCTGGGTACGGTCGGCATGGCGATGATCGCGGTGCCCACGCCGAGGCGCCGGGCCACGCTCGCGTAGTCGTCGATGCCGCCGGCCACCCGCACGCCGTGCACGACGCGCCCGCGCTTGGCGGGATCGTCGTCGAGCAGCGCCACCGCGCGCCAGCGCGCGCTGCGCGACAGCTCGCGCAGCAGCGTGACGCCGGCGTCGCCCGCCCCGATCACGATCACCGGATCGCCGTGGCGCTGCGTGACCCGGGCGAGGCGGTGCTCGCGCAGCATCCGGTAGCCGAAGCGGCTGCCGGCCATCAGCGCGACCATGACCAGCGGCATCAGCAGCAGCGCCGAGCGCGGCAGTACCGCGTCCAGGCGCAGCATCAGGTGGACGATGGGCACCAGCGCGGAGGCCAGCACCGCCGCAGTCATGATCCGGCGCAGGTCCTGCAGGCTCGCGTAGCGCCACAGGCCGCGGTAGACGCCGGTGGCCCAGAACACCGCGGCCTGCGCCGGCAGGGCCCAGGCCATGAGCGGCATCATCCGGTCGAGCAGCGGCTCGACGCCATCGAAGCCGAAGCGCAGCCCGTAGGCGGTGAACCAGGCGACGGCGGCGAGCAGGACGTCGTAGGCGAGCACGGCGACCGAGCGTCGGTCGAGCGGGTGCAGGCCCAGGCCCCGGCCGAGGCCGGCGGCGGGCGTCGGCGCGGCATCGGACGACGACTCGGCCGGGGAGGGCTCGTTGTGGCGGTCGAGCATGGGGGTTCAGTATCGCACGCCGCCTGTCGCCGCGCGGCGCGGGTCGATGGGCCTGCCGTCGATCCCTAGGCGCGGGCCGGCCGGGTCCGCAGCACGACGGCGAGCCACAGGGACGCGTGGACCGCCAGCGAGGCGGCGAAGGCCGCGCCCTCGAGCGACAGCCGTCGGGCGGCGAGCGCGACCGCAGCGTTGGCGAGCATCAGCGCGCCGTAGGCGAGCGCGGTGCGCCGGTGCCCGAAGCCGGACAGGTTGAGCCGCTGGTACGCATGCTCCCGGTGGGCCTCCCAGACGCGGCACCGACGGCGTGCGCGGTCGAGCAGCGTCGCGGTCGCATCGAACACGAAGGGCATGAACAGCGTCGCAGGCAGCCAGGGCGACCACAGCCCGCGCTCCACGCCGATCGCACCGATCGCGCCGGCCAGCAGACCCAGGGTGGTCGAGCCTGCGTCGCCCATGAAGAGACGCGCGGGCGGCAGGTTGAAGACGAGGAAGCCCGCGCAGGCGCCCGCGATCGCCGCGGCGGCCGCGGCGAGCGGCGCGTCGTTGCCCGCCGCGGCCGCCAGCGCGCAGGCGCCGAAGCCGACCACGCCCATCGAGCCGGCGAGCGCGTCCGAGCCGTCCATGAAGTTGTAGAGGTTGACCATCCAGGCGATCGCGAGCGCACCGAGCAGGACCGCGGCCGCGCCGTGGCCGCCGAGCGTGGCGATGGCCACCGTCGCGGCGGCCGTCAGGTGCAGCACGAGGCGCGTGCCGGCGCCGAGTCCGCGCAGGTCGTCGACCGCCGAGACCACGGCGATCGTCGCGAGGGCGGCCCACGCCGGTGCGGGCAGCGCGCCCCGCGTGAGCGCGATGGCGGCGACCAGCCCAGCGAGCACGCCGACCCCTCCGATCCGCGGGATCGGCGCGGCGTGCATCGAGCGCTCGTTGGGGCGGTCGAGCACGCGCTGCGCGAGCCCGCTGGCGAGCAGCGCCGCGAGCACGATCACCGCGACGCAGGCCGCGATCGCGGCTGCGGCGAGCGCCGCGCCGGCGATGTCCGACGAAGGCATCAGGGTGGGGCCGCGCGAGGCGGACGTGTCGATCGGGAGCGCCGATGATATGACAGCCGCGTTTCGCAAGGCCGTACCCGGCGTGCCGGCTTCGTCGCGGGCGTTATGCTTCGTCGATGATCGCTCGCAACGCGCTCTGGAACCTCGCCGGGTTCGGGCTCCCGCTCTTCGTGGCGGTGGCCTGCATCCCGCCGCTGATCCACGCGCTCGGCGCGCCCCGCTTCGGGCTGCTCACCCTGCTCTGGGCGGTCATCAACTACTTCGGCCTGTTCGACATGGGGCTCGGACGGGCGCTGACCCATCGCCTGAGCGCGGCCATGGGCTCGGGTCGCGAGGAGGAGGTGGGGCCGGTCGCCCGGGACGGCCTGTCGTTGCTGGTCGGGCTCGGTGTGGTGGCCGGCGTCGTGCTGTGGGTCTCGGCGCCGTTCGGGGTGGCGCTGCTCGCGCACGAGGGCGATCCGGCCGAGGCCGTGGCGGCGGTGCGGGCGATCGCCTGGGCGATGCCGTTCGTGCTGCTGACGTCCGGGCTGCGCGGCGTGATGGAGGCGCGTGGCGCGTTCGTGCCGATCAACGTCGTGCGGCTCGCCACCGGGGTGGCGACGGTGCTCGCGCCGCTGCTCGTGCTGCGGGCGGGCTGGAACGACCTGGCGGTGGTCGCCTGGGTGCTCGGCGCGCTGCGTGCGTTCGGATGTCTCGCCTATGCGGCCTGCGTCGCCCGGATGCTGCCCGGCGGTCTCGCCCTCGATGCCGCCCGGCCCGGGGGCGAGCGGCTCGGCCAGTTGCTGCGCACCGGCGGATGGATGACCGTCGCGAACGTCATCGGACCGCTGATGGGCTACCTGGATCGCTTCGTCATCGGGGCGGTCGGCTCGATGAGCGCGGTGGCCTGGTACGTGACGCCGCAGGAGATCGTCTCGCGCCTGCTGATCGTGCCGGTATCGCTCGCGAGCGTGCTGTTCCCGCGCCTGTCGGAGCTGCACGCGAGCACCGGCGAGCGCCTGGCCGCGTGGCCGCTCGAGCGGCTCGCGATCGGCGTGCTGTACGTCGCCCTCATGCCGGTGACGCTGGTGCTCGGCGTGTTCGCCCATCCGATCCTCGACCTGTGGGTCGGCCCGGTGTTCGCCCGCGAGGGCTCGACGGCGATGCTGATCCTCTGCGCCGGCGTGCTGGGCAACTCGCTCGCGCACGTGCCGTTCGCGTCCATCCAGGCGCGCGGCAACGCGCGCGCGACCGCGCTGCTCCAGATGGTCGAGCTGCCGCTGTACGTGGCCGGGCTCTGGGCGCTGACCTCGCTCTGGGGCGTCGTCGGCGCCGCGCTCGCCTGGAGCACGCGGATCGTGTTCGACTTCGGCGCGCTGTGGATCATGGCGCGACCGCGCGAGGTGCCTGCACAGGATCTCGCGGGCGATCGTGTCGGGCTGGCGGTCGCCGCGCTGACGCTGTCGGCCTTCGCCTGTGCGGCCTTCGCGCCGGCCTCGTGGTCGGCCGCGGCGAGCCTGTCGATCGGCGCGCTCGCCTGGGTGATGGCGGCCCTGCGGCTGCGAGGCGACGTACCGAGCCTGCTGGCGGCCCGCAAGTCGGCCGGCCTGCCCCGGTGAGCGTCGCTCGGGTGTCGGTGGCGATGGCCACCTACAACGGGTTGCGCCATCTCGACGAGCAGGTGCACAGCCTGCTCGCGGCGATGGGACCGGAGGACGAGCTGGTGGTGGTGGACGACGCCTCCACCGACGGGACCTGGGAGCGGCTGCAGCGCTTCGGTGACGCCCGGATGCGCCTGCACCGCAACCCGGCGAACCTCGGCGTGCGCGGCAGCTTCCAGCGGGCGCTGTCGCTCGTGCGATTCGACGTCATCCTGCTGGCCGACCAGGACGACGTGTGGGAGCGCGACAAGCGCGACCGGCTGCTGGCGAGCTTCGAGTCCGATCCGCGGGTCATGGTGGCGGTCTGCGACGCCTGCCTGATCGACGGCGACGGCCGCCGCTTCGCCGACTCGTTCATGGCGACGCGCGGCGGCTTCGACGGCAGCCTCTCCGGCACGCTGGTGCGAAGCCGCTTCCTCGGCTGCGCGATGGCGGTGAGGCGCGACGTGCTCGCGCTCGCGCTGCCGATCCCGACGCGCGCGCCGATGCACGACATGTGGCTCGGCGTGGTGGGCGGCGCGCTCGGGCGCGTGGCCTACGTCGACGCGCCGCTGCTGCGCTATCGCCGGCACGGCGGCAACGCCAGCCCGGCGCGCAGCCCCTCGCGGCTGCAGGCCGTGTGCTGGCGCCTCGACCTGGTCGTCGCGCTCGGACTGCGGCTCGCGGGCCGGGCCCTCGCCCGCGGCGCGCGCGCCGGCCCGCGACCCGGATGAGCCGCGGCCCTGCGATAGACTCGGTCGATGCCTGCTCTCCTGATCCGCCGTCCCCGCGCGCGCAGCCTTCGCCGCGCCGGATCGGTGCCCGGCAGGCGGTCCCCTTGAGCGGCGCGCCCCAGCAGGCCGACGCGCTCAGCGTGGGCATCGTCGTCTACAAGTCCGATCTCGCGCTGCTCGGCGTGTGCCTGCGCACGCTCGCGGTCGCGGTCCGCGCGCTCGCGCCCTCGTCCGCGACCGTCTACCTCGTCGACAACGGGCCGGAGGACTGGTCGCCTTCACTTGCGTCGTTCGTCGCGTCGCTCGCGCACGAGGACCTGCCCTACCGCCTCGAGGTGCTGAGCGGGCACGGCAACGTCGGCTACGGGCGCGGCAACAACCTCGCGATCGGGCGCGGCGGCGCGCAGTGGCACCTGGTGCTCAACCCCGACGCCGAGCTCGAGCCCGATGCACTGCGTAACGGCGTCGCATGGCTGCGCCGCGATCCCTCGGTGGGCATGGTCGCGGCCTGGACCGCCGGCGCAGACGGCCAGGCGCAGCACCTGTGCAAGACCTATCCGAGCGTCGCGGTGCTGGCCCTGCGCGCCTTCGGGCTGCCGTTCGGGCGGCGGCTGCGCGAGGCCTACGACGTGCCGCCCGACCCCGGTCCGGTCACCGACGTCACCGGCCGGCTCGTCAGCGGCTCGTTCATGCTGTGCCGGGCCTCGGCGCTCGAGGCGATCGGCGGCTTCGATCCGGCTTATTTCCTGTACTTCGAGGACTTCGACCTGTCGCTGCGGATGGGACGCACTGCGCGCCTGCTCTGGGCGCGCGACGTGCGGATCGTCCATCACGGCGGATCGGCCGCCCGCAAGGGCTGGCTGCACCGTCGGCTCTTCGTGCGCGCGGCGGCGCTGTTCTTCTCGCGGCACGGCTGGCGGCTGTGGTGAGCGGCACGGCGGGCAAGACGGCGGGCGGTGTGCTGCTGGTGACCGGCGCCACCGGCTTCGTCGGGCGGGCACTCGTCGACGAGGCGCTGGCGCGGGGTCGGACCGTGCGCGCCGCGGTGCGGCAGTCGCAGCCCGGCCTGCCCGCGGCCGTGCGCGTCTTCGCGCCCGGCTCGCCGCAGGAGACCGTCGACTGGCCCGCCGCGCTCGACGGCGTCGATGCCGTCGTGCATCTCGCAGCGCGCGTGCACGTGATGCACGAGTCCCACGGCGATCCGCTCGGCGAGTTCCGTCGCGTCAACGTCGATGCGACGGCGGCCCTCGCCGAGGCCGCCGCGCGGGCCGGCGTGCGGCGGCTGGTGTTCGCGAGCTCGGTCAAGGTGCTCGGCGAGGCGACCGCGCCCGGCCGGCCCTTCGACGACCGCAGCGTGCCCCATCCGCTCGATCCGTACGGCCGCTCCAAGCTCGAGGCCGAGGAGATGCTGCTCGGGTTCGCCGCGGCGGGGCGCCTCGAGGTCACCGTGCTGCGTCCGCCCCTGGTCTACGGCCCGGGCGTCAAGGGCAATCTCGGGCGGCTGCTGCGATGGGTCGAGGCCGGCGTGCCGCTGCCGCTCGGCGCGGTCGACAACCGCCGCAGCCTCGTCGGCCTGGACAACCTCGTCGACGCCCTGCTCGCGGTGACCGCGCATCCCGGCGCGCGCAACCGCCGCTTTCTCGTGTCGGACGGCGAGGACCTGTCGACCCCGGAGCTGGTGCGCCGCATGGCGCGTGCGCTCGGGCGGCCCGCGCGGCTGCTGCGCGTGCCGCCCGGCCTGCTCGAGGCGGCGAGCCGGTTCGGCGGCGCGGAGTCGGTGCGCCGGCTGCTGGAGTCGCTGCAGGTCGATGCGGGCGGGCTGCGCGAGGCCGTCGGCTGGCGAGCGCCGCACTCGGTCGACGCGGGACTGGCGCGCCTGGCCTCGGTGGGCCGGGGACGCGCCTAGCCGGTCCGCTCGGTGAGGGGGCCGGGGCCGGACGTGCCGCGCAGCCCGTCGGAGATGCCGCGCAGCATCATGCGCAGGTTGTCCCGGCGCGACGCGTGCAGCACGCCGAAGAAGAGCGCGATCTGCGCGAGGCGCAGGACGTCGGGCACGATCCAGGCGAGCGGGGCGTAGGGCCTGCGATAGAGCACGAGGCTGTTGCGGAACATGAAGTAGTACCGGAACGGCTTGTGGACCGGCAGGGTGCGCAGGCGCGGCAGCCGGATCACCACCTTGTGCTCGCCCAGGTGGTGGGACATCCACGCGCCGCAGGCGCCGACCGCCACGAACCCCGAGTGCGAGGCCCGCAGGAACCAGTCGGTATCCACCATGTCGATGAACAGGCCCTCGTCCATCGGACCGACCGCGTCGAGCGTGGACAGCCGGATCAGCGATCCCGACGAGATGAGGAAGTCCGAGGCCACCCAGCCGGTCGGATCGTCGCAGTGGATCCTCCGGAAGCTGACCAGGCCGCAGCGCACGAACCACGACTGGCGCCCGCTGTCGGCGTCGATGTAGCGGGGCCCGACGGCCGACACCCGAAGGCCGGCGGCGCCGGCCTGCGCCTCGGTCCGGAGCAGCTCGGCGACCATGCCCGGCCGGGGCACGCTGTCCTGGTCGCCCAGGACGACGTGGGAGCAGCCGAGCCGCCTCGCCTCGTCGATGCCGCGGTTGTGGGCCGCGCCGACCCCGGCGTTGCAGTGCATCGCGATGACGTGCAGCCGCCCGGGCGCCAGCCTCGCGACGGCCGCGCGCACGTCTGCGCTGCAGCCGCCGTTGTCGATGCAGATCACGGCCTCGACTTCGCTCAGCCACGCCCGCAGCGCCTCGAGCAGCGGCCCGACCTCGGGATGGAACAGGACGACGACCGCCGCGATGTCGCGTGTCATCGCCGGCCGGCGGGCACGGACGCGGCGGTCGGCCCGGCACCTGGGTACCCCGTCCGCGCGGCACGTCCCGCCTGGAATGGGGCGGGGCCGCCGCGGTGCGGGGCAGGACCCGCCCGGTCGCGCACGATGTCGTGTTCCACGGCATGCAGTGTAGCCGGTCGTGCGGGCCCGTCAGGCATGCCGGCTCGCGCGGGTCGCGGGCGAGCGCCCGGTCGGCATTGTTATAATTGCGACTCGGTTGCCGTATCGACCACCGACCTCTGCCCGTCTTCGCCGGCACGTGACCGGTTTCAGCAGAGCGTCAGGACAGACGCTCCACCCGTCCCCGCAGCTTCGCCGGGTCCCCCGATCGAATGCACCGCTTCTCGATTTCCCCGAAGGAGATGCTCGGCGCCGCGCTGCGGCACCGTGCGCTGATCGCCGCGCTGGTCCGGCGCGAGGTCGTCGGGCGCTACAAGGGCTCGGTCATCGGGCTGCTGTGGTCCTTCGTGAACCCGGTGCTGATGCTGATCGTGTACACCTTCGTGTTCAGCGTCGTGTTCAAGGCGCGCTGGACCGCCGACAGCGAATCGAAGACCGAATTCGCGATGGTGCTGTTCACCGGGCTGATCGTCTTCAACGTCTTCGCGGAGTGCGTCAACCGGGCGCCGGGCCTGATCCTCGCGAACGTGACCTACGTCAAGAAGGTGGTGTTCCCGCTCGAGATCCTGCCGCTCGTGGCGCTCGGCTCCGCGCTCTTCCACACCTGCGCGAGCCTGGTGGTCTGGCTGGTCTTCTACCTCGTGTTCTTCGGCGTGCCGCACTGGACGATCGTGCTGCTGCCCCTGATGTTCCTGCCGCTGCTGCTGATCACCCTCGGGCTGTCATGGTTCCTCGCGTCGCTGGGCACCTACGTGCGCGACGTCGGGCAGGCGGTCGGCATCATCGTCTCGGTGCTGATGTTCCTCTCGCCCATCTTCTACCCCATCTCGGCGCTGCCCGATGCGGCGCGTCAGCTGCTCGCGCTCAATCCGCTCTCCCCGGCGATCGAGCATGTCCGCGGCGTGCTCGTCTGGGGCGTCCTGCCCGACTGGATCGGGTTCGCGAGCTACCTCGGACTGTCGCTCGCCGTGGCCTGGCTCGGATTCGCCTGGTTCCAGATGACCCGAAAGGGGCTCGCCGATGTCCTCTGAATGGGCGATCCGCGCCGAGGGCCTCGGCAAGTGCTACACGCTGTACGACCGGCCGCAGGACCGGCTGCTGCAGATGCTGTCGCGCGGCCGCCGGCGCTACTCCCGCGAGTTCTGGGCCCTGCGCGACGTCTCGCTCGACGTGTCGGTCGGCGAGACCTTCGCGATCGTCGGGCGCAACGGCTCGGGCAAGTCGACCCTGCTGCAGCTCATCTGCGGCACGCTCTACCCCACCACCGGCGAGGTCCGGTCCCGGGGCCGGGTCGCCGCGCTGCTCGAGCTCGGCGCCGGCTTCAATCCCGAGTTCACGGGGCGCGAGAACGTGCACCTCGCGGCCGCGCTCTATGGGCTGGACACCGCCCAGATCGAGGCGCGCTTCGATCGGATCGCGGCGTTCGCCGACATCGGCGAGCACCTCGACCAGCCCGTCAAGACCTACTCCAGCGGCATGTACGTGCGGCTCGCCTTCGCCGTGATCGCCCACGTCGATGCCGACATCCTGGTGATCGACGAGGCGCTCGCGGTCGGTGACGCGGTCTTCACGCAGAAGTGCATGCGCTTCATCCGGACCTTCCAGAAGACCGGCACGCTGCTCTTCGTCAGTCACGACATGTCGTCGGTGGTCAACCTGTGCCAGCGCGCGATCTGGCTGGAGCACGGAAAGATCGTGATGCAGGGCACCTCCAAGGCGGTGTCCGAGGCGTATCTGCGGCACACGCTGCAGAGCGTCTACGGCGAGTCGGCGGATCTGCAGGCCGTGGGCGCCGTCACGCACGAGGCGCCGGCGCAGACCGCGGTCGACACGCCCCCCGAGCCGGAGCCGCATGTCGCACCCGCGCTCGACTACGGGGCCCGCTACGACGTCACGGACAATCTCGATCAGGCCCGCGGTTTCCACAGCGGCGGCGCCGACCTGGTGTCGATCACGCTCGAGAACCTCGATCGGCCCGGCGAGCCGGTGTTCGCCGGCGGCGAGCGGGTCCGGGTCGAGGTGGTGGCGCGCGCGAACCGTGCGTTCGAGCGTCCGATCATCGGTTTCGTCTTCAACGACCGGCTCGGGCAGGCGCTGTTCGGCGAGAACACGCTGCCGTTCACCGACGCGACGCCCGTGGCGGTGGGCGAGGGCGGTTCGCTGCGCGCCGAGTTCGTCTTCCGGCTGCCGATGCTGCCGAATGGTGACTACGCGGTCTTCGCGTCGGTCGCCGACGGCACGCTGCACGACAACGTCCAGCACCACCTCCTCCACGATGCGATGCTCGTCAAGGTCTACTCGAGCACCGTGCGCTGGGGGCTGGTGGGGGTGCCTTTCGAACATGTCTCGTTGAGCGTCAGCGAATGAGCGAACTCGTCAGTCTCTATCGGGCCCATCACGGCAAGGTCTCCGATCGCTGGTCCCTGTATCTCGCCGAGTACGACCGGCTGCTCGCCCCCTGGCGCGACCGGCCGGTGCGCCTGCTCGAGATCGGCATCCAGAACGGCGGCTCGCTGGAGATCTGGGGGCGCTACTTCCCGAATGCGACGGCCCTCGTGGGCTGCGACATCGATCCGAAGTGCATCGAGCTGCGCTACGACGACCCGCGGGTCAGCGTCATCGTGGACGACGCCTGCACCGATGCCGGCCAGCAGCGCATCGCGGACGCCTGCCGCGAGTACGACATCGTCATCGACGACGGTTCGCACCGCTCCGGGCACATCGTCGACGCCTTCGCGCGCTACTTCCCGATGCTCTCGTCCGACGGCCTCTTCGTGGCCGAGGATCTGCACTGCAGCTACTGGTCCGAGTTCGAGGGCGGGCTGGCCGATCCGGTCTCCTCGATCTCCCTGTTCAAGGCCCTCGCGGACGTCACCAACCACGAGCACTGGGGCATCCCGCTCGAGCGCCAGCGTTACCTCGACGCATTCGCGATCCGCTACGGCGCCCGCTTCGCCGAAGACGTGCTCGCCTGCGTGCACTCGGTGGAGTTCGTGAACTCGATGTGCATCGTGCGCAAGCGGCCGGCCGAGTCCAATGCGCTGGGCGCGCGGGTGATCGTCGGGGAGGACGAGTCGGTCCGGACCGGCGCGCTGGAGTACGCGGGTTCGGTGGCGGCGCCGCCCGACCAGACGGCCAATCCGTGGACCGGCGGACTGCTTGCCGGCAGCGTGCCGAGCCCGGGCGCGCCATGCCTGCCCGGCACCCTCCATGCGGCACTGGCGCTGGCGCTGCCGTCCGTGCAGGCGCGTATCGACGCGCTCGAGCGTGCCGTGCCGGCCCGCGAGCGGGCGTTGAGCGACGCCGCCGCACTGAGGCTGCGCGAGAACTTCCAGGTCGAGCAGGAGGTGGCCACGCTGCGCGCCCATGCGACCGACCTGGCCAAGCTGGTGACCGTCCGCGACGAGCAGATCGCCGATTTCCTCGTCCAGAACGGCGCGCCCGCGGTGCGTGCCGCGCGGTTCGCCGAGCGGATCGCCAAGCGCGTGTTCCCGCCCGGCACCCTGCGGCGGCGCCTGTGGGCGGTGGCCCTGCGGTTCGTCGACCACACCTATCGGTACGGCCTGAGGTCGGCGCTGAGCATTCGCCGTCGCGGCCCCGAGTCGCAGACGGCCCGCCGCGAGCCGATCCCCGAGGGGACACGGGCCTGGCCGGTCGACTTCGCCCGCTGGATCGAGGCGAACGAGCCCGACGAGGCCGCGTTGCGGGCACAGGCCGAGGCCTCTCCGCCCTACGATGCCGCCCACCCCCTGTTCAGCCTGATCATCCCGATCTACAAGGTGCCCGCGCCCGTCCTGGAAGCGACGCTCGCCTCGGTCACGGCGCAGACCTACGGCAACTGGGAGGCCTGCCTGGCCTACGCGGACCTCGAGAACGACGCCAACTGGGCGCTGATCGAGGCGCGTGCCGCGCAGGAGCCTCGCTTCAAGGCGGCCCGGCTCGACGAGAACGGCGGCATCTCGCGCAACTCCAACGCCGCGCTGGCGCTGGCGCGAGGCGAGTTCGTCGTGCTGCTCGACCACGACGACGAGCTCACGCCGTGGGCCCTGCACGATCTGGCGACCAAGATCGCCGAGGTGCCGGACGCCGACTTCCTCTACTCCGACAAGGACAGCATCGACGCGGCGGGCAAGCTGCGCCAGAACCCGCTGTTCAAGCCGCGGTGGAGCCCGGAGATGATGTATTCGGTCAACTACCTGACTCACCTCAACGCGATGCGTCGTTCGGTCGTGGTCGATGTGGGCGGCTGGCGGCCCGAGACGGACGGCGCGCAGGACTGGGACATCTTCTTCCGCGTCGCGGAGCGCAGCCGCCGCGTCGAGCGGGTCGAGGGCGTCGGCTACCACTGGCGGATCATCGCGGGCTCGACGGCGACCGGACTGGCGGCCAAGCCGTACGCCGCACTCGGCCAGCTGCGGACGATCGAGGAACGGGTGCGCAGGCTGGCGCTGCCCGCGAGCGTCTTCCCCAGCCGCGAAAGCGGCTTTCGCCTGCTGTGGCAGATCGCGTCCTACCCCTCGGTCGATCTGGTGCTGCACGGCGCCGGCGATGCGGCCCGCGTCTCGAGCCTGCTGGCCCGGGTCGTCGAGGAGTCGCAGGGGCTGATCGCGTCGGTGACCTGGGTCCGGTCGGCCGGCACCCCCGGCGGGCTCGCCCGCGACGGGCTGACGCCGACGGTGCCGGTGACCGAGGTGCCCGTGGCGATCGGCGCCGACCCCACCGAGGCGTTCGCCACGGCCACCCAGGGCGGTCACGCACCGGTGATCCTGTTCCTCGATGCGTCGATCGATCGCTTCGATTCCGACGCCTTGCGCGAGGTGGTCGGCTGGGCGCTGCTCCATCCCGAGATCGCGTTCGCCGGCGGCCTGCTGCTGACCGGGCACGACCGGGTGGTCGAGGCGGGTCGCATCGTCGGCAGCGGTCACCGCTCGCTGCCGCTGTTCCGTGACATGCCGCTGCGCCACTGGGGCGCCTTCGGCGGACCGCTCTGGTACCGCAACGTCAGCGCGGTCTCGCCGGCGGCCTGCGCCTTCAAGCGCGAGGTCTGGCGGCAGCAGGCCCATGCCGGCCTCGCCTGGGACGAGGCGTTCGTCGCCCACTGCCTGGACGCCGGGCCGCTCGGGCAGCGCGGCATGGTCACGCCGCATGCGCGGTTCTACCTGCCGCAGCTGCCGGAGGCCGCCGACCTCGAGCTCGATCCCAGCTTCGGCGAGGATCCCTGCTTCCATCCCGCATTCGCCTCCGTGAGCCCCCTGACGCTCGCGGACCGGCGCGTGTCCGACCGGCGATGACTCCACCGTGAAATCCACCTTCAAGCGGATCGCCCGATCGGCATTGCGTCGGGTCGGCCTGGCTCCGATCGGATCCGTCGTGACCGGCAGCGCGGGCATCTGGGACGGCTACACGCGCGACGCCATGGGGCTGGCGCAGTGGGTCGACTGCGACCGCGCGTCGCTCGAACGGCCCCAGCAGCATCCCGAGCGCCTCGCGCCCCGCATCGCCGACCGTACATGCAACTGGTACCTGCCGGTCTTCGACAGCCCCTACTACGGCGGCGTGATGACCATCCTGCGACTCGCCGCGCAGCTGAAGTCCCGTGACGGGGTGGCGCAGCGATTCCTCATCTGCGGCGCCTGCGACACCGCCTCGCTGGGCGCGAAGATCGGCGAGGCATTCGCGCCGCTGGCCGGTTCGGAAGTGAGGGCGCTGGACTCCGCGGCCGCGCTCGAGTCGATTCCCGCCGCGGACTACTCGGTCGCCACCCTGTGGACGACCGCGTTCGTGCTGCTCGGCGTGCGCAACGCGGCCCTGAAGTTCTACATGATCCAGGACTACGAGCCGCTGTTCTATCCGGCGGGGAGCACCTATGCGCAGGCGGAGCTCACCTACCGCTTCGGTTTCCACGGCATCGCCAACACGATCGGCGTGCGGGACATCTTCGAGCGCGAGTACGGTGGTCGGGCCGTGGTGCTGACCCCGAGCATCGACACGACCGTCTTCCGTCCCGGCGAGCCGCCCCCCGCGACCGGGCCGCGGCGGCTGTTCTACTACGCACGGCCGGGCACGCCGCGAAACGGCTTCGAGCTGGCGGCGGCGGCGTTCCGCATCGTCAAGCGCAGGATGGGAGACGGCGTCGAGATCGTCTGCGCCGGCGCCAGCTGGAGTCCGGCGGACTATCAGCTCGAGGGCGTGGTCACCACCCAGGGCATGCTGCCCTATGCCGAGACCGGGGCGCTGTACCGAAGCTGCCACGTCGGCCTGGCGATGATGATGACCAAGCACCCCTCGTATCTGCCGTTCGAGCTCATGGCCTGCGGTACGCTGGTCGTCTCCAACCGCAACACCGCGAACGACTGGTTCCTCAAGCACGGCGAGAACTGCCTGCTCGCCCAGCCGACCGCGTCGTGCCTGGCCGAGACCCTGGTCGAGGCCCTGGAGGGGTACGAACGATACGAGCCCGTCCGTCGACGGGCGGCCGACCTGATCGCGCGCGAGCACGGCGACTGGTCGGCGGCACTCGAGCAGGTGGCTCGCTTCATGCACGATCCGGAGACCTTGTCATGACCGTGTCAGAGAACCCCGCGCGGACGGTGTCGTCGACGCCGCAGCGCATCCCTGGCCTCGCCCTGCTGCAGTCCCGAGGCGGCGTGTTCGGCGAGAAGGTCTACGTCTGCGTGCGAGGCCGCCGCCATTACGTGCCTTCGGTCGACCGGCTCGCGGGCTACGGCCTGCGCTGGCCGGACGACCTGATGCAGGTCGGCGATCCAGTGCTGCAGGCGTTCCAGATCGGGGGCTGGCTGCCGCCGATGGGCGTGCAGAGCCTCGACGAGGCGCCGGGCGCCGATTCGAGCGCCCGCATGCGCGAACTCATCGCCTCGTCGCTGCGCGGTGACGGGCTGGAGGTCGGCGCCGGCGCCTCGCCGTTCCCGGTGCCGCTGCATTGCGCGGTCCGCTACGGCGACCGGATCCCGCACCAGCAGCTGGTGGCGGAGCTCTATCCCGGGCAGACCGAGTTCGATCTCGTGCGCCCGGACGTCCTCACCGACTTCGACGACTTCGACAACGTCGGCGATGCCAGCCTCGACTTCATCATCGGGTGCCACGTCATCGAGCACGTCTTCGATCCGATCGGGACGCTGGTCAACGCACACCGCAAGCTGCGTCCCGGTGGGCGGCTGGTGCTGGTCGTGCCGGAGCCGTCGCGCACCTTCGATCGGGCCCGTCCGCTGACCGAGCTCGACCACCTGATCCAGGATCACCTCGACCCGCAGTCCAAGCGCGACTACGAGCACTACGACGAGTTCTATCGGCTGGCGTTCGAGACGCCCGCCGAGCAGCTGCGCGCGAAGGTCGACGAGGAGTTCGCGCGGCGCGGCGACCTGCACGTGCATGTCTGGACCCACGAGTCCTTCGGCGCCATGGTCGAGCATGTGGACCGCGCGCTGTGCCGATGGTCGTCGGTCTGGTCGCATCGGGTCATCGACGGCGCGGAGCCGGGCATCGAGTTCTACTACGTCCTGACGAAGTGAGCCGGAGCCGGGCGCGGCCCGGCGCGGCGCACCCATCGTGCACGATGGCACGGAGCCGGCGGGCACCGACCGGTAGAATCGACCGCAAGTCAATCCGGGAGTCCACGCGTGGCGCAACCGCTTTCCTCGAGCATCTTCAAGGCCTACGACATCCGCGGGATCGTCGACGGCGACCCCGCCACCGTCACGCTGACCGACGCCGCGGTGCGCGGCATCGGCGCCGCGCTCGGCCTGCGGGCCCGCGAGGCGGGCATCGCCTCGATCGTGGTGGGCCGCGACGGCCGGCTCTCCGGCCCGCGCCTGATCGCCGCGCTCACCGACGGCATCACCTCGGCCGGCGTCGACGTGATCGACATCGGCATGGTGCCCACGCCGGTCGTCTATTTCGCGACGGTGCTGACCGGCTGCGGCTCGGGCGTCGCGGTCACCGGCAGCCACAACCCGCCGGAGTACAACGGCCTGAAGATGATGCTCGGCGGCGCGACGCTCTACGGCGACGCGATCCGCGGGCTGTACGACGCGATCGTGGACCCCGGCTTCGAGGGCCGGCTGGCGGGCCTGCCGCGCGGCAAGGTGGTGTTTCGCGATGTCACCGGCGAGTACCTCGCGAAGATCCTCGGCGACGTCAAGCTCGCGCGGCCGATGAAGATCGTGATCGACTGCGGCAACGGCGTGGCCGGCGCGCTCGCGCCTCAGCTCTACGAGGGGCTCGGCTGCACGGTCGACGGCCTGTTCACCGAGGTCGACGGCACCTTCCCGAACCACCATCCGGACCCCGCGCATCCCGAGAACCTCGAGGACCTCGCGAAGCGTCTGGCCGAGACCGACGCCGAGATCGGCCTGGCCTTCGACGGCGACGGCGACCGGCTCGGCGTGGTCACCAAGTCCGGCAAGATCATCTGGCCGGACCGCCAGCTGATGCTCTACGCCAAGGACGTGCTCGCCGCGCGTCCGGGCGGCCAGATCATCTATGACGTGAAGTGCACGCGGAACCTCGCGGGCTGGGTGCGCGAGCACGGCGGCGTGCCGCTGATGTGGCGCACCGGGCATTCGCTCATCAAGGCCAAGCTCAAGGAGACCGGCGCACCGCTGGCCGGCGAGATGAGCGGCCACGTGTTCTTCAACGACCGCTGGTACGGCTTCGACGACGGCCTGTACACCGGCGCGCGGCTGCTCGAGATCCTCGCCCGGGTCGCCGACCCGAGCGCGCTGCTCGAGGCGCTGCCCGATGCGTCGGCCACCCCCGAGCTGCACATCAAGACGGCCGAGGGCGAGAACTTCCGGCTGGTCGAGGCGCTGCAGAAGAACGCCAAGTTCGAGGGCGCCACCGAGGTGATCACCATCGACGGCGTGCGGGTCGAGTACCCGGACGGCTTCGGCCTGGCGCGGCCCTCGAACACCACGCCGGTGGTGGTGACGCGCTTCGAGGCCGAGACGCCCGAGGCGCTCGATCGCATCCAGAAGGCCTTCCGCGCGGCCATCCTCGCGGTCGCACCGGACGCGCAGATTCCGTTCTGATCCCCGGGGCCCCGCGCCCGGGCCCCGGGTCGGGGCTCGGCGGTCGCTCGCGTATCATCCGCGCGTGCGACTCCTGTACTCGCTCGGCTGGCTGCTCGCGACCCCGCTGGTGCTCGCGTACCTGCTGTGGCGCTCGCGCCGGCAGCCCGCCTACCGTGCCCACTGGGCCGAGCGCTTCGGCCGGTTTCCCCGCCGTCTCGACGACGCGCCGCTGATCTGGATCCATGCGGTGTCGGTGGGCGAGACGCGGGCCGCGCAGCCGCTGGTGCGCGCGCTGGCCGATGCCCATCCGGGCGCCCGCATCCTGCTCACCTGCATGACCCCGACCGGCCGCGAGACCGCGCGCGAGCTGTATGCGAAGCCGCTCGGCGAGCGCTTCCTCCAGGCCTATCTGCCCTACGACGGGTTCGGCGCGCCCGGCCGCTTCCTGGCCGCCTGGCGCCCCGCGTTCGGGCTGCTGATGGAGACCGAGCTGTGGCCGAACCTGATGGCCGCGGCCGAGCGTGCGGACGTGCCGGTGGCCCTGGTCAGTGCGCGGCTGTCCGAGCGCTCGCTGGCGCGCGGGCTGCGCCAGCGGGCACTGCTCGAGCCGGCGGTGCGGCGGCTGTCGGCGGTGCTGGCACAGTCGCCCGGCGACGCCGAGCGGATCGCGCGCCTCGGGCGCGAGGTCGACGCGGTCACCGGCAACCTGAAGTTCGACAACGCGCCGAACCCGGGGCTGCTGGCCCTGGGACGCGGCTGGCGCGGGTGCATCGGCCGGCCGGTGATCGTCGCCGCGAGCACGCGTGACGGCGAGGAGGCGATGCTCTTCGATGCCTGGCGGCGGCTCGCGGCGCGGGGGCCCGGGCGCCCGCTGCTCGCGATCGTGCCACGGCATCCGCAGCGCTTCGACGAGGTGGCGCGGGCGCTGCGCGCGGACGGGGCGGTGCTCCTGCGTCGTGCGGCGCTCGACGATCCGGCGACCGACTGGTCGGGCGTCGAGGTGCTGCTCGGCGACTCGATGGGCGAGATGGACGCCTGGTATGGCCTCGCGCGCTGCGCCGTCATCGGCGGCTCGCTCGCGCCCTTCGGCTCGCAGAACCTGATCGAGGCCTGCGCGGCCGGCTGTCCGGTGATCGTCGGTCCGAGCACCTTCAACTTCGCCGAGGCCGCCGAGCAGGCGATCGGCGCGGGCGCCGCGGTCCGCGTGGCCGATGCGCAGGCCGCGGTCATCGAGGCGCTGCGGCTCCTCGCCGACGAGCCGGCGGCGGCGGCGATGGGGGAGGCCGGTGCGCGGTTCGCCGCCGCGCATCGCGGGGCGACGCGACGCACGCTGGCGGCGCTGGCGCCGCTCTTGGCGAGGCTGCCGGACGCGCGGTAAGGACGACCGGTGTCGCGCCGCCTATCGCGGCGCGACGGGCTGCGCCGCGCGGCCGCCGCGCACGGCGGGCGTGCCGCCGACCGGTGCGCCGGGGCGCACCCCGGGCGTCGTCGGCGTCGCCACCGGGGTCGGCATGCCCGGGGCCGCGGGCGCGGCGCCGGTGGGGGCGGTCGGCGCGGGCGCAGGCGGCGCCGGCGGACGCGGCACCTCGAGCAGCGCGTTGACAAGCGCGATGTCGCTCTCGGTCAGGTCGCCCGCGGTGTTGCGCAGGCGCAGGCCGTTGAGCAGCACGTCGTAGCGCGCGCGCGCCAGGTCGCGCTGGGTCGAGAACAGCTGCTGCGCGGCGTTGAGCACGTCGATGTTGATGCGCACGCCCACCTGGTAGCCGAGCTGGTTCGACTCCAGCGCGAGCTGGCTCGAGCGCTCCGCGGCGGTCAGCGCGCGGACCTGCTCGAGGCCGCTCTTGACGCCGAGGAAGGTCTGGCGGGCGGCCTGCTCGGCGGTGCGCCGCGCGTTCTCCAGGTCGAACTGCGACTTGTCCTGCAGCGCGATCGCCTCGCGCACGCGCGCGTCGACCGCGCCGCCCGTGTACAGCGGCATCGCGAACTGCAGGCCGACCTGCGCGCTCTGCGAGCGGATGCCGACCGCGGCCAGCGAGGTCGCGGCGTTGGTGCTGCGCCCGGCGTTGGCCTGCGTCACCAGGTCGAGCGTCGGGTAGTGGCCGAAGCGCTGGCGCTCGATCTCGCGCCGGGCGATCTCGCCGGACAGCTCGGCCTGCCGCACCTGATAGTTCTGCGCCCGCGCGATCGACGCCCACTCGCCCTCTCGCTCGGCCTCGGGTGCCTTCACCTCGACGTCGCGGCGCAGGGTGTGCAGGTCGGTGGCGGGCCGGCCGATCAGCTGGGCGAGGAGGGCGCGTCGCACCTCCAGGTCGTTCTCGAACGAGACCTCCTGCGCGCGGGTCAGGTCCAGGCGGGCCTGCGCCTCCTGCTGGTCGGTGATGGTCGCGGTGCCGACCTCGAAGTTGCGCCGCGCCGAAGCGAACTGCTCGCCGATCGCCTGCTTCTGCGCCTGCACCACCGCGAGGCTGTCCTGCGCGGCCAGCACGTCGAAGTAGGCCTGCGACACGCGCAGGATCAGGTCCTGGCGGGCCTGGGCGAGCTGGGCCTCGGCGACCTGCACCGACAGCTCGGACTGGCGCACCACCTCGCGGTTGGCCGGGCGGTACACCGGCACCGAGGCCAGCAGGCCGAGCGACTGCGAGTCCCAGTCGCGGGTCCGCGCGACGCTGGTGTCGAGCACGTTGAAGCTGCCGCTGGCGGTCGCATTGACCGTCGGCTTGAGCGCCGCCTGGGCCTGCGGCACACGCTCCTGGATCGCGGCGAGCTGAGCGCGGGAGCTGGCCACCACCGGATCGATCTCGGTGGCCGCCTTGATCACGTCCATCAGGTCCATCGCGGCGGCGGCCGGCCCGGCGTGCGCCGCGAAGGCGGCGGCGAGTGCGATGGCGAGGAGTCGGCGGTTCATGTCGAGGAAGCTCCGGGAGGCGGGTGCGACTGCGGTGTCAGTAGGTCGGGCTGGACGGGTCGACCTGTCGGGACCAGGCGTCGATGCCGCCCGTCAGGTTCCAGACATCGGAGAATCCGCGTCGCTCGAGGTAGCCGGCCACCTGCATGCTGCGCATGCCGTGGTGGCACAGGCAGACCACGGGACGCGCCGTGTCGAGCTCGTCGGCGCGCGTCGTGATCTGGCCCATCGGGATCGCCACCGAACCGGGCAGCGCGACCGTCGCGACCTCCCAGGGCTCGCGCACGTCGAGCACGAGCGGCGCCGGGCGAGCGGGGTCGGCGAGCCAGGCGGCGAGCTCGGGAGCGGACAGGGTTCGCATGCGTGTCGGTCTCGCGTTCAGAAGCGGAAGGCGCTGCGGCCGACGAAGCCACGCAGCGGGCGCGCCACCGTCTCGAACAGCATGCGCGTCGTGAACCCGCCGCCCTGGGCGCGGCTCACGATCACGGCATGCATCACCGGCTCGTCGCCGACGATCGCGACCAGGCGCCCGCCGGCGTTGAGCTTGGCGAGCAGACGCTCCGGGACGACCGGCACCGAGCCGGACAGCACGATCACGTCGTAGGAGGGCAGGTTGCCGTTCGGATCCGAGCCGTCGGCCTGGCGCACGGTGACGTTGGCGACACCGGCCCGAGCGAGGTTCTCGGTCGCGAAGCGCACGAGGCCGGCATCGATCTCCAGCGTGTCGACGTGCCGGGCCCGGTGCGCGAGCAGCGCCGCCATGTGCCCGGAGCCCGCGCCGATCTCCAGCACCGACTCGTGGCGCCGCACGCCGAGCTCCTGCAGGATCCGCGCCTCGACCTTCGGGGCGAGCATGCACTCGCCGGTCGCGTGGCCGCCGACGGTCAGCGGCACCTCCATGTCGACGAAGGCCATGCCCCGGTAGGCCGGCGGCACGAAGTCCTCGCGGTGCACGACCGACAGCAGGTCGAGGACGTCCTGGTCGAGCACGTTCCACGGCCGGATCTGCTGCTCGATCATGTTGAAGCGGGCGCGTTCGATGTCCATGGCGGAGGGTCCTCTTGCGTCAGGCCGAAGGCAGCGATTCTACCGGCTCGTCCGCACGCCGGCCGGCGACGCGGGCCGCCAGGTCGTCGAGCAGCGTGTAGAGCACCGGCACCACCAGCAGGGTCAGCAGCGTCGAGGCGATCACCCCGCCGATCACCGCATGCGCCATCGGCGCGCGCTGCTCGGCGCCTTCGGTCGTCGAGATCGCCAGCGGCAGCATGCCGAAGACCATCGCCAGCGTCGTCATCAGGATCGGGCGCAGCCGGATCTCGGCGGCGGCCAGCAGCGCCTGCGCACGCGCCATGCCGGCGCGGCGCTGCTGGTTCGCGAAGTCGATCAGCAGGATCGCGTTCTTCGTCACCAGGCCCATCAGCATGATGAAGCCGATCACCGAGAACATGTTCAGCGTCGAGCGCCAGGCGAGCAGCGCCACCATCACGCCGATCAGCGACAGCGGCAGCGACACCATGATCGCCACCGGTTGGATGAAGCTGCGGAACTGCGAGGCGAGGATCATGTAGATGAACACCACGGCCAGCAGCAGTGCCTGCAGCGCGAAGCCGAAGCTCTCCTGCATGTCCTTGGTGGCGCCGCCGGTGACGAACGCATAGCCCGGCGGCAGCGTCACCGTCTTCAGGCGCCGCTGGATCTCGAGGCCGACCGTGCCGGGCGCCGCGCCGTAGACGTTTGCGGTGATCGCGATCTCGCGGGTGAGGTTCTTGCGGTTGATCTGGGTCGGGCCCTCGGAGGCGACGAGCTTGGCGACCTGGCGCAGCGGCACCATCCGAGGCGCGCCGTCGGCGTCGGGCAGCGCCGAGGCGACGGTCAGCCGCGCGAGGTCCTCGATGTCGCGCCGGCCCTCGAGCGGCAGCCGGATGCGCACGTCGTAGTTCTCGTCGTCCGGCGCCTTCCAGGTGCTCGCCACCTCGCCGGCGAGCAGCGGGCGCAGCGCGCCGCCCACCTGCGCGACGCCCACGCCGAGGTCCGAGGCGAGCGCACGGTCGATCTCGACCGCGATCGTCGGCTTGGCCGGCTTGGAGCTGGTGTCCAGGTCGACGACGCCCGGCACCTGCCGGATCTCGGCCACCGCGAGCGCGGCGAGCGACTCGAGCTGGCGCTGGTCCGGTCCCTGGACACTGACCTCGATCTGCTTGTTGCCGAAGGTGCTGAACACGCCGAGGTTGGTGATCGTGATGCCGGCCACGCGCTCGATGCGCTCGCGCACCGGCGCCACCAGCTGCTTGACCGAGCGCGTGCGCTCCTTGCGGTCCTTCAGGCGCACGAACACCGTCGCGTAGTTCTTGCCCTGGGTGGCGCCGGTGTTCACCGTCGCGTAGGTGAACACCACCTCGGGGAACTCGCGCAGCGCGGCATCGACCTGGCGCGCCTTGTCGGCGGTGAGCTCCAGCGAGGACCCCACCGGCGTGTAGAACTGCAGGTACATCTCGTTGTTGTCGGGCTGCGGCACGAACTCCGAGCCGATCGAGCGGGCCATCGCGAGCGCCGCCACCAGCGTGAGGACGGCACCGCCGATCGTCGTCCAGCGGTGCGCCAGGCCCCAGCGCAGCACCGCGACGTAGCCGTCCTCGAGCCGGCGCATCACGCGTTCGAAGCCGCGCAGCAGGCGCGCCACCGGCCCCGTGCCCTTGGCGCCTTCGGCGTCCGGGTCCGGCCACACCGCCGAGAGCATCGGGTCGAGCGTGAAGCTGATGAACATCGACAGCATCACCGCGAAGGCCACGGTCACGCCGAACTGCTTGAAGAACTTGCCGATGATCCCGCCCATGAAGCCGACCGGCAGGAACACCGCGACGATGGTGAAGGTGGTGGCCGTGACCGCCAGGCCGATCTCGGCGGTGCCCTCGAGCGCGGCGAGGCGATGGTGCTTGCCCATCGCCTGGTGGCGCACGATGTTCTCGCGCACCACGATCGCGTCGTCGATCAGCAGGCCCACGCAGATCGACAGCGCGAGCAGCGTCACCAGGTTGAGGGTGAAGCCCATCGCGTACATCACGAGGAAGGTGCCGATCAGCGAGATCGGCAGCGTCAGCCCCGTGATGACGGTCGAGCGCCACGACGACAGGAAGAGGAACACGATCACGACCGTGAGGATCGCGCCCTCGACGATGTTGCGCTGCACGCCCTTGACCGAGTTGCGGATGGAGGTGGACTGGTCGCGCACCACGCCGAGCTTCACGTCGGGGGGCAGCTGCTTCTGCAGCTCGGCGGCGATGCGCCGGACGTTGTCCACCACCTCGATGGTGTTCTCGCCCTGCGCCTTGACGACGTCGAGCGAGATCGCGCGCTGGCCGTCGACGGTGGCGAGCGACTCGCGCTCCTCCTGGCCGTCGACCACGCGGGCCACCTGCCCGAGGTAGACCGGCTGGCTGCCGCGGCGGGCCACGACGATGCGCTCGAAGTCGGCCACCGACTTCAGGCGCCCGCGGATCTGCACCGACTGCTCGCGCTCGCGGGTGACGATGCTGCCGGCGGGCAGCTCCTGGTTCTCGTTGCGCACCGCGGTGAGGATCTGGTCGACGCCGACCTTCAGCGCCTCCATATCGGCCGGGCGCAGCACGATCTGGACCTCGCGCCGCACGCCGCCGACCACCGTCACGCGGCCCACGCCGCGGGCGTTCTCGATGCGCCGCTTGACCACCTGCTCGGCGAGCGTGGTGAGCTCGCGCGCGTCGCGGGTCGGGGACTGCACCGCGAGCGAGATCACCGGCTGGTCGTCGGGGTTGAAGCGCGAGACGATCGGTTCCTTGACCTCCTTCTTGAAGGACGCGCGCACCAGCGCGACCTTCTCGCGGACGTCCTGCGCGGCACGCGCGGGCTCGGTCACGAGATCGAACTCGACGATCACCACCGAGACGCCCTCGTACGAGCGCGAGGACACGCGGTTGATGCCGCTGACGGTGTTGACCTGCTCCTCGATCCTGCGCGTCACGTCGGATTCGACGATCTCCGGCGAGGCGCCCGGATACTCGGTCTGCACGACCACCACCGGGAAGCTGACGTCCGGGAACTGGTCGACCGCGAGGCGGTTGTACGAGAACAGCCCGAGCACGACGAAGGCGAGCATCATCATGGTCGCCAGCACCGGGTTGCCGATCGAGATCCGGGTGAACCACATGGCGTGACGCGGCCCCGCTCAGCGACTGGCGGTCGGAGCGGCCGGCGAGGCGCCGGCAGGGCTCACGGCAGGGTTCGCGGCCGGTACCGACGCGTCGCCCGGCCCGCCCGGGCCGGCGCCGGGCGCGATGCGCACCGGTGCGCCGGCGCGCAGCGCGCCGAGGTTGGCCGCGACGATGCGCTCGCCGGCCGCGAGGCCGGACTTCACCTCGACCCGGGCCGTGCCCGAGGTCTCGTCGCGCAGCCCGAGCACGACCTCCCGCTCGACCAGGCGCCCGTCGACGATCGCATACACGAAGGTGCGCGCGCCCGCGTCGCGGATCGCGGTCTGCGGCACGGCGATCACGCCCGATCGCGTCTCGACCGACAGCGTGCCCTGGGCGAAGAGCCCGGCGCGTACCGACGGGTCGCGGTTGTCGAGCGCGATGTAGACCGGCACCGAGCGCGTGCCGGCCTGCGTGGACGGCGCGATCCGGGCGATCCGGCCGATCTGCGGCCGCGCGACGCCCTCGATCCTCAGCTCGACCGTCTGGCCGACCCGCACCGAGCCGATCTCGGCCGCCGGCACCGGCGCGTCGATCTCCATGCGCGAGAGGTCGACCACCGCCATCACCCGGCCGTCGATCGGCAGCTTCTCGCCGGCCTGTGCGAAGCGCTCGGACACCACGCCGTCGATGGCGGCGCTCATCACCGTGTCGGCGAGCGCCTTGCGGGCGAGCGCGAGCTGCGCCGAGGCGGCGTCGCGGTTGCCCACGGCGATCTCCCAGCCGGACTGCGACTGGTCGAGCGCGCTCTGCGAGACGAAGCCCTTGTCGTGCAGCTGGCGGGTGTTCTCGAGCGTGCGTTTCGCCTGATCGACCTGCGAGGCCGCCGAGCGAAGGTTCGCCTCGCGCTCGCGCACGCGCATCTCGTACTCGGTCGCGTCGAGCCGCGCCACAACCTGGCCGCGCCGCACGGCCGTGCCCTCGCGGACCAGCACCTCGCGCAGCTCGCCGGCCACCTTCGTCTTGACCACCGTCTGGTCGACCGGCCGCAGCGTGCCGGTCAGCGGCACCGTCCTCGCGATCGTCACCGGCGCGAGCGTGATCACGTCGCCGGCGGCGAACTCGATCGCGGCCTGGGAGGTGGCCGGGGTGACCGACGCGGACCCGGCCGATGCCGGCACCTGCGCCGGCGCGGCCGCCCGCTGACGCAGCATCCATCCGCCGCCGGCGGCCAGGACCACGACGACCGCGGCGGAGATCAGGAGGGCAGGCTTCATCGGGGGTCCGGGCGCAGGGCGGCCCTGATCAGGTCGAGGTGGGCGTCGATCAGGCGTTCGGGATCGACCGAGGCGCCGGCGATCCGGCACAGGTCGAAGGAGTGGCTCCACATCGCCTTCATGACGAGCGGGGCGATCCACAGGTGGGCGGCGGTCTCGACGTCGACCGGACGGAACTCGCCGCGCTCGATGCCGCGACCGATGATCGAGCCGAGCAGCGCGCCGTTCGGCTCGATCACCTCGTCGTGGAAGAACCGGGCGACCTCGGGGAAGTTCCCGGCCTCGGCCATGATCAGCTTGGCGATGCCGGCCAGGCGGGTGGCGCCGAAGTCGCGCCACCAGCCGCGCAGGAACTGCTCGATCAGCAGGGTCGCGGGGGCGTCGGAGTCGGCGATCTCGGTGCGGAACCGGTCGAGCAGCACCACGATGTTCTCGCGGACCAGCGCCTTGAACAGCTCTTCCTTGTTCGCGAAGTACAGGTAGAGCGTGCCCTTGGACACGCCGGCGCGCGAGGCGATGTCGTCGAGCCGGGTCGCGGCGTAGCCGCGCTCGACGAACAGGTCCAGCGCGGCGGCCAGCAGCTCGGCGGGGCGGCTTTCCTTGCGGCGTTCCCAGCGCGGGGCGTGGGGCGCCTCGGGGGACGTGGCGTCGGCGGAATCCATCTATCTTACTGACCGTTCAGTCAGTAAGTATAGGCCGACGCCGGCACGGGGGTCAATGCGGCACGGGCACGGCATGACACCACAACGATAATGCGGTCCGATGCGCCCCGCTCACGTCGCCCAGCTGCTGCTGCTGTCCCTGCTCTGGGGCGGCTCGTACCTCTTCATGCGCTCGGCGGCCCCGGCCTTCGGCGCGATGCCGATGATCTTCCTGCGGATGGCGCTCGCCAGCCTGCTGGTGCTGCTGCCGCTGACCCTGTGGCGAGGCGGCTTCGCGACGATGCGCCGGCACTGGCGCGAGATCGCGGTGTTCGGCCTCGCGTTCACCGCGGTGCCGTTCGCCGGACTGGGCTGGGCCGCGCTGTCGATCTCGGCCGGAATGCTCGCGGTGCTGCAGTCCTCGGCACCGATCTTCGCGGCGCTGGTGGCGGCGGTCTGGCTGCACGAACGCATCACGCCGGTCCGTGCGATCGGGCTGGCGGTCGGCCTGGCGGGCGTCGCGCTGCTGGTCTGGGACAAGGTCGGCGTGCGGGAGTCCGCGGGCCTCGCGATCCTGGTGACGCTGGCGGTCACGGTGCTCTGGGGCGTGTCCTCGAACTACGCGCGGGTGCGGCTTGCCGGCGTGGACGCGCTGTCGCTCACCACCGGCAGCATTGGGGTCTCGGCACTGGCGCTGGCGCCCTTCGCCTGGGTCGCCTGGCCGGTGCACGACCCCGGCCCGCGGGCCTGGGTCGAGGTGGCCTTCCTCGGCGTCGCCTCGTCCGGCTTCGGCTTCCTGCTGTACTTCAGGCTGCTGCGCGCGATCGGCGCGGTGCGCGCCACCTCGGTCACCTTCCTCAATCCGCTGGTCGCGATGGCCTCGGCCGCCGTCTACCTCGGCGAGCCGGTGACCGGGCGCATGGTCGCCGGCTGCGCGGTGATCCTCGCCGGCACGGCGCTGACCCTCGGGCTGGTGCCGCTGCCCGGGCGTCGCGCGCCGGGGCGGGGGTAGCATGACGCTCCCTACCGCACCCTTGCCCCCGCCCGCGATGCACGCCGACACCCCCAGCGCCACCTTCGGCCCGGTCACCGTGTTCTTCGGCGGCAAGAATGGCAAGTACCCCGACGGCAACCAGGTCGTCGTGCGCGGCGCCGACACGCTCGCGGTGTTCGACACGCCGCAGGTGTCGAACCGCATCGGCGCCGCCTTCGACGACGCCGACCTCGCGATCCTCGGCCACGTGCACGAGGACCACATGGCCGGGCTGCACCGCATCCCGCGGGCCGCGGTCCACGTGCACGAGGCCGACGTCGAGGCCGCGCGCAGCTGGGCCGGGCTGTCGCGGCACTACGGCTATCCGGAGCCGGTGCTCGCCGCGCTGCGCACGAAGATCGAGCGCGACTTCGACTACGCGCCGCGCCCGGACGCGGTGGCCTACGCCGACGGCGCCCGCTGGGACCTCGGCGGCGGCGTGTCGGTGCATGCGGTGCACATGCCCGGCCACACCGCGGGCCACTGCGTGCTGGTGGTCGAGCCGGTGGGCGTGGCCTTCATCGGCGACATCGACCTGTCGAGCTTCGGCCCGTACTACGGCGATGCGACCTCCGGGCTCGGCGCGTTCCGGCGCACGCTGCGCCGCGTCGCGGAGGTGCCGGCGTCGACCTGGGTCACCTCCCACCACAAGGGCGTGTTCACCGAGCGCCCCGCGTTCGAGCGCGCGCTCGCGGCCTTCGCGGCGACGCTCGACGCGCGCGAGGCGAAGCTGCTCGCCATGCTCGGCGACGCGCCGCGCACGCTCGAGGAACTCGTCCGCATGCGGCTGCTGTATCCGGTCGGCTACGAGGAGGTGTGGATCGACTGCGCCGAGCAGCGGACCATCGCCGCGCACCTCGACGAGATGGTGGCCGACGGGCGTGTCGAGGCGAGCGGCGACGGCCGCTATCGGGCAGCGCCGGCCTGAGCGCGGCCGTGCCCGCGCCGGCCGCCGCGGCCGACCCCGCGCCCGCCTGCCGCCCGGGCTGCGGCGCCTGCTGCAGCGCCCCGTCGATCACGACGCCGATGCCGGGGATGCCGCGCGGCAAGCCGGCCGGCGAGCGCTGCCTGCACCTCGACGACGCGATGCGCTGCGGGCTGTTCGGGCGGCCCGAGCGGCCGGCCTTCTGCGGCGGGCTGCAGCCCTCGCGCGAGATGTGCGGCGACGACCGCGTCCAGGCGATCGCCTGGCTGGCACGGATGGAGCGCCTGACGGCGCCCTGAGCCGACTGCCCGCGGGTCGGGGCGGCGGCCGGCGCGGGCACGGCCGCGCTCAGGCCGGCGCTGCCGGATGCCTCCAAGGCGATGGCGATCGCCAGATCCACCAAGCGTCTCGCTTGGGTCGAGACCGAGCTCGCGGACTGGACGAACTTCGTCGGCATGCCGCTCGACGCGTCCCCGAACCTGCAGGCCTTCATGGGCCGGGTGGCGGGGCGTGCGGGCGTGCAGGCGGCGCTCAAGGCCGAAGGCCTGATGAAGTGAGGGGTCGGCGCGTCGGCGACCTCGGCCGCCGGTCGCGCGCCCGTATACTCGGCTCACGATGAACGCACGAACCTGGATCAGTGGGCTGCTGGTGGCCGGTGCGCTCGGCGGCGGCGGATGGTGGTGGTGGCAGCAGCAGGCCGCCGCCGATGCGCCGCAGCTGCGCACCGCCAAGATCGAGCGCGGCACGCTGACCGCGACGGTCGCCGCCTCGGGCACGCTCGCACCGACCGTCCAGGTGCAGGTCAGCTCGCAGGTTTCCGGCCAGATCCGCGAGGTGCTGACCGACTTCAACGCCGAGGTCCGCAAGGGCCAGGTGCTCGCGCGCATCGACCCCGAGACCTTCGAGTACCGTGTGCGCCAGGCCGAGGCCGACCTCGAGGCGGCCCGCGCGCAGGTCGGCGTGCAGCAGGCCACGCTCGCGGCGCGCCGCTCCGACCTGAATCGCGCGCGCATCAACTACGAGGAGGCGCTGCGCGATTTCGACCGCAAGCAGGACCTGGTCGCGCGCAACTTCATCTCGCCCGCCGAGCGCGACAAGGCTCGCTCGGTCGCGCGTGCGCTCGAGCAGGACGTCGCCGCCGCGGCCGCGCAGATCGACCTGGGCGACGCCCAGGTGCGCAACGCGCGCTCGACCGTCCAGCAGCGCGAGGCGCAGCTCGCCTCGGCGCGCGTGGACCTCGGGCGCACGGTCATCCGCGCGCCGGTCGACGGCGTGGTGATCAAGCGCTCGATCGAGCCGGGTCAGACGGTGGCGGTCAGCCTCGCCGCGCCCGAGCTTTTCCTGATCGCGCAGAACCTGCGCGACATGCAGGTCGAGGTGTCGATCGACGAGGCCGAGGTCGCGCGGCTGCGCGTCGGCCAGCGCACCACCTTCACCGTCGATGCCTTCCCGGGCCGCAGCTTCGAGGGCACGGTCATGCAGGTGCGCAAGGCCTCTAAGAGCGAGCAGAACGTCATCACCTACACCGCCGTCGTGTCGGCCGACAACGACCAGCAGGCGCTGCTGCCCGGCATGACCGCCAACGTGCGCATCGTGACCGACGTGCGCAACGAGGCGCTGAAGGTGCCGAACGCGGCGCTGCGCTTCAAGCCGCCGGGCTGGAGCGAGGCGCCCAAGTCCGCCGGCCTGCCGGCGCCGCTCGCCGTCGCCATGTCGGCCTGGCTGCCCGAGGCGGCCGCGCAGGCATCGGGCGGTGGGCTGCAGGCCTACCGCGAGCGGCTCGAGCGCGAACTGTCGCCGAGCGATGCGCAGAAGGCGCGCATCGATGCCGCGTTCGCTGCGGCGCGCGAGCGCTTCGGCGCCGTGCGCGATGCCGACGAGGCCGAGCGCCCGAAGCTCATGGCGCGCAACCGCGAGACGATGCGCGCCCAGATCGCCGAGGCGCTCGATCCGGCGCAGCGCAAGACCTTCGCCGCGATCAACGCCGAGATCGATGCCCGCCGTGCGGCGGGCGGGGGCGGCGCGCCGGCGGCGGCCGGGGCGGGGAGTGCCGCCACCGCGGCGGGCGCGGCCGGTGCCTCCGCGGCTGCGGCCGGAGCGTCCGCCGCCGGAGCGTCCGCAGCCGGTGCGTCCGCCGCGGCGGCCGCGCCGAAGGTCGGCGATCAGAAGGCCGGCGATCAGAAGGCCGGCGAAGCCAAGGCTGCCGACTCCAAGGCCGCGCCGGCCCGGCCCGGCGAGCCTGCCGCGCCCGCCGCCCGACCGGGCGAGCCTCGCCCCGCTGCGGGGGGTGGCGGCGGCCCCGGCGGCCAGATGGCCGCGTTCCGCCAGCGCCTCGAGCGCGACCTCGCGCTCACCGACGCGCAGCGTGGCCAGCTCGACGGCATCTTCGGCGGCATGCGCGAGCGCTTCATGGCGCTGCGCGACGCGCCCGAGGGCGAGCGCGCGAAGCTCTCCGAGCGGCTGCGCGCCGACATGCGCGCGCAGATCGGCGAGATCCTCGACCCGGCGCAGAAGAAGAAGTACGCCGAGATACTGGTCGAGCTGGCCGGGCGCAGCGTCGCGCGCGGTCGGGTGTTCGTGCCCGGCCCCGACGGCAAGCCGGTGCCGCTCGAGCTGCGCCTCGGCCTGTCCGACGGCGCGTTCACCGAGGTCATCGCGGTGACCGGCGGCGGCAAGCTCGACGCGGGCGACCTCGTCTACGTCGGCGTGGTCGGCGGCCCGAGCGCCCCCGGCCCGGCGACACCCGCGCGTCCCGCGGGCCCGCGGCTCTGAGCGTCGCCGTGCCCGCCGCCCCGAGCACTGCTTCCATTCCCGCAGGCGGCGAGCCGCTGATCCGCTGCGAGTCGCTCGCCAAGCGCTACGAGGTCGGCGGCGGCACGGTGCACGCGCTGCGCGAGCTCAGCCTGTCGGTGATGCCCGGCGAGTTCGTCGCGGTCATGGGCCCGAGCGGCTCAGGCAAGTCGACCTTCATGAACCTCATCGGCTGCCTCGACCGGCCGAGCAGCGGGCACTACCGGCTGGCCGGCGAGCCGGTCGACCAGATGGACCGCGATGCGCTCGCCGCGATCCGCAACCGCCGCATCGGCTTCGTGTTCCAGCAGTTCAACCTGCTGCCGCGCACCACCGCGCTCGACAACGTCGAACTGCCGCTGCTCTACGCCGGCGTCGCCCGCGCCGAGCGTCGCGCCCGCGCGCTGCGCCGGCTCGGGCAGGTCGGCCTCGCCGAGCGCATCGATCACCATCCGGCCCAGCTCTCCGGCGGGCAGCAGCAGCGCGTGGCGATCGCCCGCGCGCTCGTCAACGATCCGTCGCTGATCCTCGCCGACGAGCCCACCGGCGCCCTCGATTCGCGCACCAGCGTCGAGGTGATGGCGCTGCTGCAGGCGCTCAACCGCGAGGGCATCACCATCGTCGTGGTCACCCACGAGGCCGACGTCGCCGCCTTTGCGTCGCGGATCATCTCGTTCCGAGACGGGCGCGTGGTGCGCGACGCGACGCACGTGCCGAACGACGCCGCGGCCGCGCTCGAGTCGATGGCCGAGCCCACCGATTGAGGGGCCGCGCGATGGACCTGCTGTCGACCTTCCGGATCGCGCTGCGCGCGCTGCGCACCAACTCGCTGCGCTCGGCGCTGACCATGCTCGGCATCATCATCGGCGTGGGCGCGGTGATCGCGATGATCGGCGTGGGCAAGGGCGCGCAGACCCGCGTCGAGGAGCAGGTCCGCAGCCTCGGCTCGAACGTGATGGTGCTGTGGCCCTCGTCGACCAACACCGGCGGCGTGCGCAGCGGCGTGGGCGGCGTGCAGACGCTGACCGAGGACGATGCCCGCGCGATCCCGATCGAGGTGCCCGAGGTGCTCTTCGCGGCGCCGACGCACCGTGCCTCGGGGCAGGTGGTCTACGGCAACCAGAACTGGTTCGCCGCGGTCTTCGGCGTCAACAACGACTTCTTCGACGTGCGCGAGTGGGGGCTGGTGGCTGGCCGCCTCTTCGAGCCGAACGAGACCGCGAGCGCCGGCAAGGTCATCATCATCGGCCAGACGGTCGCCCGCCAGCTGTTCGGCGAGGACACGCCCTTCGAGGACATGATCGACCGCACGGTGCGCCTGCGCCGCGTGCCGCTCACGATCATCGGCGTCGCCGAGCGCAAGGGCCAGAGCGCGGTCGGCCAGGACCAGGACGACGCGGTCTTCGTGCCGTTGTCGACCGCGCGCACGCGGCTCTTCGGCATCGTGCAGGGCAAGCTTCGCCGGGTGAACTCGATCTGGATCAAGGTCGGCCCGAGCGAGGACATGAAGCAGGCCGAGGACGGCATCCGCGCGCTGCTGCGCCAGCGGCACCGCCTGCAGCCCGGTCAGGAGGACGACTTCACCATCCGCAACCTGACCGAGGTGATGCAGGCCCAGGAGGCGGCCAGCCGCGCGATGACCGCGCTGCTCGCCGCGATCGCGGGCGTGAGCCTGCTGGTCGGCGGCATCGGCATCATGAACATCATGCTGGTCTCGGTCACCGAGCGCACCCGCGAGATCGGGCTGCGGATGGCGGTCGGCGCGCGCGGCAACGACATCCTGTCGCAGTTCCTGGTGGAGGCGGTCACGCTCGCCTCGATCGGCGGCGCGATCGGCGTGGCGCTCGGCGTGGTCGCCGCGCAGCTCGTCGGGCAGTCGGCGGGCTGGCGCATCGAGATCGACACCCGGGCCATCGTCATGGCCTTCGGCTTCGCCGCGATGGTCGGCATCTTCTTCGGCTACTACCCCGCACGCAAGGCGTCCCGGCTCGAGCCGATCGACGCACTGCGCTACGAGTGACCGGTACACGCGACATGAGCAACGCCCCTGCAACCATCCCCAACGCGCTGAGCGTCGCCGGCATCGATCCCTCGGGCGGCGCCGGCATCTACGCCGATCTGAAGGCCTTCTCCGCGCTCGGCGCCTACGGCTGTGGCGTCGTCGCCGCGCTGACCGCGCAGAACACGCAGGCGGTCACCGGCATCCACGGCGTGCCGCCCGAGTTCGTGCGGCTGCAGCTCGACACGCTGTTCGCCGACGTCCGGATCGACACCTGCAAGATCGGCATGCTCGGCACCGCCGCCATCGCCCGTGCCGTCGCCGAGGGCCTCGCGCGGCCGATCGCCGCCGGCGCCCCGGCCCATGTCGTGGTCGATCCGGTGATGGTGGCCAAGAGCGGCGACGCGCTGCTGTCGAAGGACGCGACCTCGATGCTGATCGAGGCGATCCTGCCGCTGGCGACGGTGCTCACGCCCAACCTGCCCGAGGCCGGCGTGCTGCTGCGCGAGCGCGCGCCCGACACGCTGCGCGAGATGTACCGCGCCGCCGAGCGGCTGCGCCGGCTGCTGCCCGACTCGAAGCACGCCTGGGTGATGCTCAAGGGCGGCCACCTCGAGGGCGACGCGGTCGACCTGCTGCACGACGGCGACCGGATGATCGAGCTGCCGGCGCCACGGATCGACACGAGGAACACGCACGGCACCGGCTGCTCGCTGTCGGCCGCGATCGCCGCGCTCCTGCCGCGCAGCGGCTCGGTGCCCGAAGCGGTCGCGGACGCCAAGCGCTGGCTGACCGAGGCCATCCGCAGGTCGGGCGAGCTGTCGGTCGGTCAGGGACACGGCCCTGTGCACCACTTCCACACGGTCTGGCCGGCGCCGAGCCGGTAACATCGCGGTCTTCCCGATTCCAGGCGTGCCCGCGGCACGACCCACCGTGCCGTCATGGACCTGCTGATCGCGCTGCCGCTCCTCGTGAAGGCGGCGATCCTCGGCCTCGTCGAGGGTCTGACCGAGTTCCTGCCGATCTCGAGCACCGGCCACCTCATCCTCGCCGGCAGCCTGCTCGGCTGGCACGACGACAAGGCCAAGGTCTTCGACGTCGCGATCCAGACCGGCGCGATGGCCGCGGTCATCTGGTACTACCGGGCGCGGATCGGCCGCATCGTCGGCGGCCTCGGCACCGATCCGGTCGCGCGCCGGTTCGCCACCAACGTCGTGATCGCGTTCCTGCCGGCCGCCGTGCTCGGCGTGCTGTTCGGCAAGTACATCAAGGCGGTGCTGTTCGAGCCGGTGCCGGTCGCGCTCGCCTTCATCGTCGGCGGCATCGTGATCCTGTGGGTCGAGGCGCGTCAGAAGCGCTCGACGCAGCCCCCGCGCATCGACGACGTCGACGCGCTCTCGGTCGCCGACGCGATCAAGCTCGGCTGCGCGCAGGCCTTCGCGCTGATCCCCGGCACCTCGCGCTCGGGCGCGACCATCATCGGCGGCATGCTGTTCGGGCTGTCGCGCCGCGCGGCCACCGAGTTCTCGTTCTTCCTCGCGATCCCGACCCTGATCGGCGCCGGCGCCTACCAGACCTTCAAGTACCGCGACCTGCTGTCGGTGGACGACGTGCCGCTGTTCGGGGTCGGTCTGGTGGTCTCGTTCTTCAGCGCGCTGGCCTGCGTGCACTGGCTGATCCGCTATGTGTCGCGGCACGACTTCGTGCCCTTCGCCTGGTACCGGATCGCGTTCGGGCTGGTGGTGCTGCTGACGTCCTGGACGGGCGTGGTGAACTGGTCGGGCGGCTGAGCGTCGGCCGCCCGCGGGTTACGAACCGGGCGTCGGCCCCGCGGGCGTGGCGGACCCGGAGCCGACCTGGCGGTCGCTGAACAGGAAGCCCCCGTCCAGGTCCGCCGCCCGCGGACAGCCGATCATCGCCAGCGCCCGGTGCACCTCGTCGGCGAGCAGGGCCACCGCCCGATCGGCCCCGGCCTCGCCGCCCGCGACCACGCCGTACAGGGTCGCGCGGCCGACGAACACGAAGTCCGCGCCGAGCGCGCGCGCGATCAGGATGTCGGTGCCACGGCGCACGCCGCTGTCCATCATCACCGGGATCGTGCGCGGCACCGCCGCCCGCACCGCGGGGAGCGTCTCCAGCGGCGAGGGCAGCGCGTCGAACACCTTGCCGCCGTGGTTGGACACGATGATGCCGTCGAAGCCGCACTCGACGGCGCGCAGCGCGTCGTCGGGATGCTGGATGCCCTTGATGATGAAGCTGCCCGGCCACAGGCTGCGCAGGTGCGCGAGTTCGCGCCAGGTCTGGATCGACGGGCTCTGCGTGCGGAAGAACGCGCCGACCTCGGCCGGCGTCGCGCCCGCGGGCGCATAGCGCTGCCACACGCCCATCGTCGGCAGGCCGCCCGCGCGCAGGTACTCGAGGATCCACGCCGGATGCAGCAGCATCTCGGCCAGGATCGAGGGCCTGAGCTTCAGGGGCAGCGCGAAGCCGTTGCGCATGTCGCGCTCGCGCTTCGGGAAGACCGGGTTGTCGACCGTGACCACCAGGTGACGCACGCCCGCCTCGCGGGCGCGCCGCACGATGTCCTCGGAGATCCGCACGTCCTTGGCCGCGTACAGGTGGTACCAGACATGGGCGGGCGCCTGCGCGACCACGTCCTCGAGGTCGGCGACGCTCGCGCCCGACAGGACGTACGGGATGTCGGCGCGCGCCGCGGCCCGGGCGAGCATGCCGTCGGAGCCGCGCCGGAACAGGCCGGCGAAGCCGGTCGGCGCCAGGCCGAAGGGCTGGCCCCAGCGGCGGCCGAACAGCTCGGTGCCGGCGTCGCGCGCGCTCACGTCGAGGCCGTAGCGCGGCATCAGCCGGTAGCGGTCGAACGAGCGCTCGTTGCGGGTCAGCAGCTGCTCGCCCTCGGTGCCCGATTCGATGCAGTCGTACAGGATCTTCGGCAGCCTGCGGCGCGCCATGCGGCGCAGGTCGTCGACGTTGAGCGCGTCGGCGAGCTTCATCCGCGCGCCGCCCGGGCGCGCGCCAGCAGATGCGCCACCGCATCGCGCAGCGGCATGCCCGCCGTCAGGCCCGCGCGGGTCGCCGACGCGTTGACGTGCGAGAGCACGCCTTCGGCGAGGATGCGTCGCGCGTCGCCGATCGGCGCGCTGTCGGCCGCGACGGCGCCGGCCGGCATCGTGCGGCCATCGAGATCCGCGAGCCGCGCGATGCCCGCGCCGTCGAGCCCGACGCCCGCGTCATTGAAGAACACCGCGTGCAGCGCGGGTCCGATCACGCTGTCGGGCCGGCCCCGGAACAGCGCCGCATGCGAGCCGGTCACCGCGATCGCGCCGGCGTCCTCGGGCGTCAGCATCGGCGCGGCGTCCAGGCAGATCACCTTCGGCTCGCCGGGGACGTCGTGCATCGTGTGGCGCTGCCCGCCGTGGATCGCCGGCAGCGTCGCCTCCACCGTGGCGCCGGCCTTCATCCGCTCGGCGCAGTCGCGCACCGTTTGGCCGGGCGCGCAGCCGAGCGCGCGCGCGGCCGCGTTCACATGCGATACGACGCCGTGCGCGAGGATGTGCTCGCCGTCGGCGATGTGGCAGGTCCAGGCGTCGGCGGTGGCCGCCGGCACGCCGACCCGGTCGAGGTAGGGCAGGCCGACGGTGCCCGCGTCGTCGCGGCCGACGCCGGCGTCGCACAGCACCACGCCGCGGATGCCCCACTTCGCGGCATGCCAGGCGTTGTACTCGCCGCCGTACGAGCCCGAGACCACGACCTGGCCGCGGCAGCCCGCGTCGAGCGACGCGCTGGAGGAGGCGGTGACGATGCGGACATCCATGACGGTCCTCGGTTCGGGTGGGTTCAGCGGTCGGCCACCGCGTCGATCAGCGCCGCGAGCGCGGCGCGCTCTTCGGTGCTCGGGTCCGACAGCGGCGGGCGCACCGGGCCGGCATCTCGGCCGACCAGCGCGCAGCCGGCCTTGGGCAGGCTGACGGCATAGCCCGGCTGGCGCGCGCGCAGGCGACCGTAGGGCACGTAGAACTCGCGCATCATCCGTTCGACGTCGGCCAGCCGCCCCTGCACGGCCGCGTCGAAGAACTCCAGCGCGTAGGCGGGCAGGAAACCGAAGACCGCCGACGAGTACGACGGGATGCCCATGCCGCCGTACGCGCAGGCATAGACCTCGGCCGTCGGCATGCCGTTGAGGATGGGCAGACGCTCGCCCAGGCGGGTGCGGATCGCCCACAGCGCCTCCATGTCGCCCAGGCCGTCCTTGTAGCCGACGAGGTTCGGGAAGCGCTCGCACAGGCGGGCGAGCGTGTCGGCCCCCGGCTTGCAGTTCGCGCGGCCGTAGACGACCACGCCGAGCGAGGTCGCTGCGCAGACCGCTGCGATGTGCGCCTCGATGCCCTGCTGCGAGGACTCGGCGAGATAGGGCGGCAGCAGCAGCACGCCGTCGGCGCCGAGGCGCTCGGCGGTGCGCACCGCGTCCACCGCGTCCACCGTGGCGCCGCCCGCCGACGCGACCATCGGCACGCCCGCGGTGCGGGCCTCGATCGCGCGCTCGAGCACCTCGGTGCGCTCGTCGCGGGCGAGCGAGAAGTACTCGCCCGCGCCGCCCGCGATCACCAGCGCTGCCGGCCGGTGGCTGGCCATCCAGTCGACGCGCGACTGGAAGCGCTCGCCGGCGAGGCGGCCGTCGGCCCCGAAGTCGGTGAACGGGAATCCGAGCAGGCCCGGCTCGGCCAGATGCCGGCGAAACGCCTCCGCCGATAGGGAACTCGTCATGTCGTCTCCGGAGTCGGCGGGCCCGGCCGCAGCACCTGCGGCCGGGCCCGCGGGGGCGTCACTTCATGCGGCCGGTGCGCACGTAGAACTCGCGCTCCTTCTCGGCCTGCGCGTTCAGCGCGGCCGTCGGGTTCGCCGCGTTGAGCAGCGCCGGATCGAAGTACACGCCCATCTTGGTGTACTCCCCGACCAGGTCCGGGTCGCGCATCGCCGCCTTCACCGCGGCGGCCAGGTAGGCCTTGCGGTCGGCCGGCACGGCCTTGGGCACCGCGATGAACCGCAGCAGGGTCCACTCGTAGTCCTTGCCGTTGAGCGCCTCGTTGAAGGTCTGCAGATCGGGCAGGTGCTTGACGCGCTGCATCGACGCGATGCCCACCAGCTTCACCTTGCCGGCGTCGACATGCGCGCGCAGCTCGGCGAAGAAGGCCGGTGCGATGTCGACGTTGTTGCCCAGCAAGGCGGTGGTGCCCGCACCGCCACTCTGGAACGGCACCTTCAGGAACTTCGCGCCGGTGTTGGTCTCGACCTGCTCGATCAGGTAATCCCACATGCTGCCCGGGACGGTCGCGACCCGGAACGTGCCCGGCTTGTCCTTCGCCATCTGCGCGACCTGCGCGAGCGTGGCGCCCTTGAACGGCCCGTCGGTCGACACCGCCCAGATCATCGGGTCGCTGTTCAGGTAGCCGATCGGCTCCAGGTCGGTGTAGGCCCAGCGTCCCTGGGCGCGCAGCATCGCGTCGCCCCAGACGAGGTTCACCAGCATGCCCATCACATGGCCGTCGGCGGGCGCCTGGGTCGCGAGCCACGAGTGCCCGACCATGCCGGCGCCGCCGGTGCGGTTGTTCACCAGGATCTTGTCGCCGGTGATCTTCTCCATCGTGCGGGCGAGCAGCCGCGCGGTCAGGTCGGCGCCGCCGCCGGCCGGATAGACGACGGTCATCTCCATGGGCTGGTTCGGGAAGCCCGCGGGCTTGAGCTTGGCCAGGTCCTGCGCCCCGGCGGGGATGCAGGCCAGCGAGGCCGCCACCGCGGCCAGGGCGGTGACGGTGCGCAGCGAGTTGCGGATCGACATCAGAGATCTCCTCCGGTAGGGACGTTCTTTCTGGGCTTGAAGACGATCAGCCCGATCAGGACTGCGCTGATCGCGCAGATGACCACGGCGATGGGGCGCTGCGTGAAGATCCACGCCCCGTCCCGCGACATGACGAGCGACTGCCGGAGCGACTGCTCCATCAGCGGCGCGAGGATGAAGGCGATGATCAGCGGCGCGAAGTCGTACTGGAGCTTGCGAAGCAGCCAGCCGAAGACGCCGAACCCGAGCATCACCCACAGGTCGAACACGTTCTTGTTCGCCGAATACGTGCCGACCACGCTGAGCAGCAGCACCACCGGGAACAGGTAGCGGTAGGGCACCTTGAGCAGCTGAACCCAGACCCCCACCAGCGGCAGGTTCAGGATCAGCAGGAACACGTTGCCGATGTACATGCTGGCGACGATCCCCCAGAAGAGATCGGGCTGCTGTTGGATGAACATCGGCCCGGGCTGGATGCCCTGGATCACCAGCGCGCCGAGCAGCAGCGCAGTCACCGGCGTGCCCGGGATGCCGAGCGAGAGCACCGGCACCATGCCGCCGCCGACCGCGGCGTTGTTCGCCGACTCCGGGCCCGCCACGCCCTCGATCGCGCCGTTGCCGAAGCGCTCCGGCGTCTTCGAGAGCCGCTGCTCGAGCGCGTACGACATGAAGGCCGCGGTGATCGGACCGCCTCCCGGCACCAGGCCGAGCACGAAGCCCAGGCCGCTGCCGCGCGCGATCGGCATCGCCGACTTCTTCCAGTCGTCGCGGGTCGGGAAGAGGTTGCGGACCCGTTCGGTGATCAGGGTGCTCTTCACCACCCGCTCGACGTTCGACAGGATCTCGGTGACGCCGTACAGGCCGATGACGAGGGCGAGGATCTCGATGCCGCCGGTCAGGTTCACCGTGTTGAAGGTGAAGCGCTCGCGGCCGTTGACCACGTCGATGCCGACGGTGGCCATCAGCACGCCGAGCGCGACCATCACCAGGCCCTTGATCGGCGAGCCGGAGATCATGTAGAGCGTGCAGACCAGCCCGAGCACCATCAGCGTGAAGTTCTCGGGCGGCCCGAAGCTGATGGCGAACTTGCCGAGCACCGGCGCGAAGAAGGTCAGCGCGATCACGCTGAGCGTGCCGGCGATGAACGAGCCGAACGCGGCGACGCCGAGCGCAGCCCCCGCGCGGCCCTGCCTGGCGAGCTGGTAGCCGTCGCGGCAGGTGACCACCGAAGCCGCCTCGCCGGGCATGTTGAGCAGGATGGACGTGGTCGAGCCGCCGTACATCGCGCCGTAGAAGATCGCCGACAGCATCAGCATCCCGGCGATCGGCGGCAGCGTGAAGGTGATCGGCAGCAGCAGCGCGAGCGCGGCCAGCGGGCCGATGCCCGGCAGCACGCCGATCAGCGTGCCGATCACGCTGCCCAGCAGGCAGAACATCAGCAGCTGCGGCTGCAGCACCACCTGGAAGCCGTGGAGCAGGCCCGAGAGCGCGTCCACCTCAGAACCCCCAGGGGCCGCGCGGCAGCGGCATGCCGAGCAGCTTGTCGAAGAGCCCGATCACCGCCGCCACCGAGCCGACCGACAGCGCGACCGACTGCAGCCAGCCGGTGCGCTCGACGAGCTTGAGCAGGATCATCATCGTGAGCACCCCGGCGGCCGCGAAGCCGAGGCGCGGCAGCAGCAGCGCGATCAGCGACAGCCCGAGCACGACGCCGCCGACCCGCATCCAGCCGATCGTGTCGGGCCAGTCGACGTCGAGCGCGCGATGCTTCGGCGCCAGCAGCAGCACGAGTCCGCCGATCAGCACGAGCAGGCTCGCCACGAAGGGGAAGAGCCCGCTCTCCGGACCGGACGGCGTGACGAGGCCCATGTTCCAGGCGCCGATCGCGCCGGCCGCGCCGACCAGCACCCAGGTCGCGTTCAGGGCCCGTTCGATCACGTCGAGGCTCCGCCGGGGCGTCGGCCGTCGAGCGCGTCCATCACGATCGCGCGGATGCCCTCGGAGGTCATCGGGCCGGGGTTCAGCCCGTTGTCGGTCTCGACGGTGATCGCCACGGTGCGCTCGACGATGCCCTCGTCGAGCCCGAAGGCGCGCAGCGAGGTCGGCAGGCCGCTCACCACCAGCAGGTCGAAGAGCGCGGGTGCGAGGTCCGCGACGCGGAGCGCGCCGGCCATCCGGGCCAGCGGCTCGGGCGCGAAGCGGGCGTTGTACGCCGCCACGTGCGGCAGCACCACTGCGTGCGAGTGGCCGTGGGGCACGCCGAAGCTGCCGCCCAGCGTGTGCGCCAGGCCGTGCTGCAGCGCGAAGCCGCCGGTCAGCGCGGCGCCGGCGAGCATGCCGCCGTAGAGCAGGTCGGCGCGCGCGTCGAGGTCCGACGGGTCGCGCACCACGCGGGGCAGCGCGTCGGCGATGACGGCCGCGCCCTCGTAGGCGGCCGCGAGCATCGCCGGGGCCGCGGTCGGCACGTAGACCACGTCGACGCAGTGCGCCAGCGCGTTGAACGCGCTGGCCGCGGACACCTCGACCGGCAGCGTGACGCTCAGCTCGGGGTCGTAGATCACGCAGGTGGCCAGCATGTTCAGGCTGGTGTGCATGCGCTTGACGCCGTCGATCGTGATGCCGCAGAAGCCGGTCATCTCCGAGCCGGAGTAGGTGGTGGGCACCGCGATCACCGGCGTCGCGGTCTCGAGCGCGATCGCCTTGCCCAGGCCCACCGACGCGCCGCCGCCGATGCTCACCAGCACGTCGGCCCCCGACGCGCGGAACAGCTCGCGGCCGCGGATCGCGGTCTCGATCGGCACCTGCGAGACCGCCTCCGGCAGGATGCCGGCGCAGCGGTCGCCGAGCAGCGCGGCGGCCCGATCGGCCAGGGCGCGGCGGCCCGGCGTCGACACGATCAGCGCGCGCCGCCCGCCGAGCTCGCCGACGAGGCGCGGCAGCTCGGCGAGCGCGCCGGCACCGAACACCAGCCGCGACGGCGTCGCGTTGTGGACGCCGCCGGGCAGCTCGAAGGCGCGCGCGCGGCCCGGGGCCGCACGCAGCTGGAAGGGATGACGGACGACGAGGCGGGGGCCGGCCATGGGGTCACCAGTCGACGATGGTGCCGTCGTCGAGCACGGCGTTGCGGGTGTGGATGACCTCGGGCTCGAACGGATGCTTCGCGGCCTCGCGCTCGTTGATCTCGACGCCGAGTCCGGGTGCGTCGGGCACGCCCCAGGAGTTGCCGGTGCGCCGCATCGGCACGCTGACCACGTCGTCGTACCAGGGCACCGCGCCGCTCATTTCCTCCTGGATCACGAAGTTGGGCGTGGACACCGCGAAGTGCAGGGCGGCCGCGCCCGCGATCGGGCCGTTCGGGTTGTGCGGGGCCACGCCCATGTAGGCCTGCTCGGCGGCCGCGGCGATGCGCTTGCCCTCGAGGATGCCGCCGGTATGGTTCAGGTCCGGCTGCACGATGTGCACCGCCTTCGCGCGGAACAGCGGCTCGAACTCCTTGAAGCCGACCAGCCGCTCGCCGGTGGCGATCGGGCAGGCGGCGCGCTCGGTGACCATGCGCATCGCGTCGGTGTCGCCGGGCTGCACCGGCTCCTCGCAGAACATCGGGCGGTAGGGCGCCACCTCCTCGATGAACTGCAGCGCCGCGGAGATGGACGCCGGCCGGCCGTGGAAGTCGATCATGATGTCGACGCGATCGCCCACGGCGTCGCGCAGTACCTGCATCATCCGGCCCACGCCGCGCCGCGACGGGATGTCGGCGGTGTAGTGGCCGTAGGGGATGAACACCACCTTGAGCGCGTCGTAGCCCTTCTCGATCACCGCCAGCGCGAGGTCGCGCAGCCGGCCCTCGTCGAAGGTCTCGTAGACGGCCTTCATGTCGCCCAGGCCCAGGTGCGTGTAGAGCCGCACCCGGTCGCGCACCTGCCCGCCGATGAGCCGCCAGACAGGCAGCCCCACGCTCTTGCCGAAGATGTCCCACAGCGCGTGCTCGATCCCCGAGATCGCGGTGGCGCCGATGATGCCGAGGCGGTAGTAGCTGTGCTTGTTGAGCACGCGCACGATCTGCTCGATGTCGCGCGGGTCGCGGCCGATCAGCAGCGCCTCGAGGTCGGCGACGGCGCCGACCACCGAGCGGGTCTTCCAGTTCAGGCTCGCCTCGCCCCAGCCCCACAGCCCGTCCTGGTCGGTGTGGACCTTGACGAACAGCCAGTTCCGCATCTGCGCGTTGACGACCACCGTCTCGACGCGGGTGATGCGGATCTTGATGTCTGCGCTCAAGACGGTGCTCCGTGCGTGGTGGCGCGCGCGGGGCGCACCTCGTTGACGAGGGGGGTGCCCGCGCGCAGGCGCAGCAGGTTGTCGGCGATCACGCGGTAGCGCCGCTCGGGCAGCGCATGGGTCCAGGCCGAGGAGTGGGCGGTGGCGACGACGTTGGACAGCTCGAGGAAGGGCTGCGTGGCGGGCGCGACGCGGTCGTCGGTGCCGCTCGGATAGCCGTACCAGACGTCGAGCACGGCGCCGCCGATCGTGCCGTCGGCGAGCGCCCGGTACAGCGCGCCTTCTTCGACGAGCTCGGCGCGCGAGACGTTGATCAGCACCGCGTCGCGCTTCATCGCAGCCAGCTCGGTAGCACCCAGGCAGCTGCGCGTCGTGTCGTTCAGCGGCGCGCAGAGCACCAGGTAGTCGGAGGCCCGCAGCAGCGCGGGCAGGTCGTCGCGCGGCACGCGCAGGTCCACCAGGTCGGCGGCTTCGCCGAGCGAGCGGTCCAGGGTGGCCACGCGCATGCCGAGGGCGCGGGCACGCACCGCGATCGCCCGGCCGATGCGCCCGAAGCCGAAGATCCCGACGCAGCGCCCGGCGAGCTCGCCGTGCGGTGGCCGCGCGCGATAGACGTCGGACCAGGACTCGGCGGTGAAGGCCATGCGCTCGGGGCGCAGCGCATGGCGCAGCATCGCCCAGAGCACGTACTCGGCGATCGGACCCTCGTGCTCGAACACGTTGCACACCGCGGTGTCCGCGTCGAGCGATGCGAAGTCGATGCCGTCGAGACCGGCGCCCGGTACGTGCAGCAGCGCGAAGCGCGGCGCGGGGGCGCCGCCGCGCGAGAAGCGCAGCGAGACGATCGCGTCGTCCGGACCGATCTGCGCGTCGAAGCGGTCGGTGGACGTCGCCTCGCGCGGCAGGGCGACCACGTCGACCTGCTGGCCGAGCAGCCCCGAGAGCCGGTCGGCCTGGCGGCCCGCGTCGCCCAGCAGGAACACCTTCATGCGGCGAGCGCTCCCTGGCGCACGCCGCGCCGCGTGTCTCGTTGCATCGCTCGTCTCCTCCGCCCAGGTCCCGGACTACCCCCTTCGGGCTATCCGTCGCACATTCGTCGTACATTCGGTTTTATGCATTTTGCACAATTCGACGGATTAGGCAAGGCGGGGTGCCCGGTGGCCGACGGGCTGCTGATACAGTCGCCGTCTTCCGGAATCGAGGGCTTCGGGGGGAGCGATGGCGTCGAACGACAAGCGTGATGTCCGATCGGGCGGCGGGCCCGTGGTACGCACCACCGTCGCCGAGCGCGTCTACGAGGACATCAAGGAGCGGATCCTCGACCAGACCCTCAAGCCCGGCGAGCGGCTGACGGTCGAGTCGCTGTCCCGGCAGGTCGCCACCAGCTCGTCGCCGATCCGCGAGGCGCTCGCCCGGCTCGAGAGCGAGAAGCTGGTGGTCTCGCGCTTCTATGCCGGGTACTCGGTGGCGCCGACACCCGAGCCGGCGTTCCTCGACGGGCTGCTCGATTTCCGCGCCCTGCTCGAAGGGCACTGCGCCCTGATCGGGGCGCCGCGGCGGCTGCCCGCGATCATCCAGACCATGGAGTCGGCCATCGTCCAGATGGCGAAGACCAAGCGGCTCGGCACCCGCTACCGCGAGTACCGCCGGTTCATCCAGGAGGACGCGCGCTTCCACCAGGCGATCGTCGAGAGCTCGGGCAATCCGGCGGCCATCTCGATCTACGCGAACCTGCATGCCGTGCTGCTGCAGTCGCGGCTCTACGCCACCCGCACGCCGTCGGACGGTTCGCGGGCGCAGCAGGTGTTCGACGAGCACGGTGCGATCCTCGATGCGTTCCGGGTCGGCGACGGCGAGGCCGCCGAGCGGGCGATCCGCGAGCATCTCGAGGGCGGACGGCGCCGCCTGCTGTCGGGGCCGCCGGGCGCGCCGGTGCCGGACGCCGGCGGGCCGTCTGCCTAGACGACTCCGTTTCGAGCCGTTTGCGCCGGGTCACGCACCCGGCATCCCTTCGAGGCGACACGATGTCCTTCAGATCCGTCACCACAGCCTGCGCGATCGCGGTGTGCGCCGCCGTCCCCGCGATCGCCGCCGAGACCGTCCTGCGGGTCTCCAACCAGGGCGACGCGCTGTCGATGGACCCGCACTCCCTGGCCGAGGCGGTGCAGCTCTCGTTCACCGGCAACGTCTACGAGCCGCTCGTCACGCGCGACAAGTCCCTGCGACTGGTGCCGGCCCTCGCGACGAAGTGGACGCTGACGGGGCCCACGGTCTGGCGCTTCGAGCTGAGGCGAGGTGTCCGGTTCCACGACGGCTCGGCCTTCGCCGCGGACGACGTGATCTTCTCGATCCGTCGTGCGATGGGTGAAGGCTCCGACATGAAGACCCAGGTCTCGTCGGTCAAGGATGTCAGGCGCCTCGACGATCACACCATCGAGATCGAGACGAGCGCGCCCAATCCGATCCTGCCCGACCTGCTGACCACGGTGTACATGCTGGATCGCGCCTGGGCCGAGGCCAACGGCGCCGAGCGGCCGGTCGACCGTCGTCGCGGCACCGAGAACGCCGCGTCGTTCCGGGCGAACGGCACCGGGCCCTACCGGCTGCGCGAGCGGCAGCCCGGCGTACGTACCGTGCTGGCCCGCTACGCGGGCTACTGGGGCACGGTCGAGGGCAACGTCGCAGAGGTCGTCTTCCGACCGATCGCCAACGACGCCACGCGCCTGGCCGCGCTGGTCTCGGGCGAGGTCGACCTGATCGATCCGGTGCCGCTCCAGGACATCGCGCGGCTGCAGTCGAATCCGGCGCTGCGCGTCGTCCAGGGACCCGAGTCGCGGATCATCTTCCTCGGGTTCGACCAGAAGCGCGACGAGCTGCTCTACTCGAGCGTGAAGGGGCGCAATCCGTTCAAGGACCGAAGGGTCCGGCAGGCCGTGCTGCAGTCGATCGACACCGAAGCGATCATCGACCGGCTGATGCGCCGTGCCGCGAGGCCGGCGGCGCTGATGGTGTCCGAGGGCATCCGCGGCTATTCGAAGGCGCTCGACACGCGCCTGCCGTTCGACACCGCGGCGGCGCGCCGCCTGCTCGTCGAGGCGGGCTATCCCGAGGGCTTCGAGGTCACCCTGAACTGCCCGAACGACCGTTACGTCAACGACGCCGAGATCTGTCAGGCCGTCGCCGCACAGCTCGCGCGCGTCGACATCCGGGTCAAGCTGCAGGCGGAGCCCAAGTCGACGTATTTCCCGAAGGTCCTCAAGCGCGACACCAGCTTCTTCATGGCGGGCTGGTCGCCTGCCGGCTACGACGCCCACAACGCGCTGTTCGCGCTGATGGCGACGCCGCAGGGCGGGCAGGGTCAGTGGAATCTCGGCGCCTACAGCCACCCGCGCCTCGACGAGCTCACCCGCGCGATCCAGTCCGAGACCGACGGCGAGCGGCGCACGGCGATGATCCACGAGGCGCTCGTGCTGCATCGTGACGACGTGGGGCACGTGCCGCTGCACCAGCAGACGCTGGCTTGGGCGATGCGCGCCGGCGTCGAGGCCACGCAGCGGCCCGACAACTTCATGTTCTTCAAGTGGATCACCGTGCGTTGAGCGGACACGCTCGGCGACCCGGGAGCGCACGCGCGGCAAAGGGACTGCGCCGCGTCGCGGTCGCCGTCGCTGTGGCGGCCGCGCTGCTGGCATGGCAGGGTGTCGCCGCGCCGCAGGCGGCGCCGTCGAGCGGCCCGCTGCGGGTCGGCGAGTTCCCGAGGACAGAGGGCGATCCGCCCGCGCCGTGGCGTCTGATCCGGCTGGACGAACGCCTGCCGGCCACGCGCTACCGCAGCCTGGAATGGGACGGCGTCGCCGCCATCGAGGCCCGCGCCGACGGCTCGATGGCGCTGCTCGCCCGCCCGATCGAGCTCGACCTGCAGGCCACGCCGGTGCTGTGCTGGCGTTGGCGCGTCGACGGGGTTCCAGTGACGGCGGACATGACGAGGAAGGCGGGCGACGACTACGCCGCGCGCGTCTACGTGGCGTTCGAGCTGCCCGCGCAGGCGCTCGGCCTCGCCGTGCGTGCGCAGCTCGCACTGGCTCGACGGCTGTAGGGCGAGCACGTGCCGGACGCGGCGCTCAACTACGTGTGGGACAACCGCAATCCGGTCGGCACACGCCGCCCCAATGCCTACACCGACCGCACGCTGATGGTCGTGCAGCGCAGCGGCGACGGACAGGCCGGGAGGTGGGTCGTCGAGCGGGCCGACGTGCTCGCCGACGCGATCCGGGCGTTCGGCAGCGAGCGCCCGACGGCGCGACTGCTCGCGGTGGCCTCCGATACCGACAACACCGGCGAGCGGGCTCGCGCCGGATTCGCCGACCTGCACTTCGTGGCGCGCGCGTCGCCCTGCGCGTTTCCGCCGGTCCGCGAACGGCCCTGAGCGTGGGGTGGTCGTGCTCGGGGCCGGCTCGCCGTCCCGGTGAGCCGGGCGACCCGCACGGTCTAGGCCCTGCAGCCGGGGGGCCGCAGGTGCGTTCGCGTACCATTTGCGGGTGAACGACACTGCCTTTCGCCCCACCTCGCCCGCCATCGAGGCCGCCGCGCTGGACGCCCTGCGCCGCGTCTGGGGCTACCCCGCCTTCCGCGGCCTGCAGCAGTCCATCGTCGAGCACGTCTCGGCGGGCGGCGACGCGCTGGTGCTCATGCCCACCGGGGCCGGCAAGTCGCTCTGCTACCAGGTGCCGTCGCTGGTCCGCGAGGGCACCGGCGTCGTCGTCTCGCCGCTCATCGCGCTGATGCAGGACCAGGTCGACGCGCTGCGCGAGAACGGCGTGCGCGCCGAATACCTGAATTCCACGCTGTCGATGGACGATGCACGCCGCGTCGAGCGCGCGATGCGGGCCGGCGAGATCGACCTGCTCTATGTCGCGCCCGAGCGGCTGCTGACCGACCGATGCCTCGAGCTCCTCGAGCAGAGCCGGATCGCGCTGTTCGCCATCGACGAGGCGCACTGCGTGTCGCAGTGGGGGCACGACTTCCGGCCGGAGTACCTCGGCCTGTCGGTGCTGCACGAGCGCTTCCCCCACGTGCCGCGCGTGGCCCTCACCGCTACCGCCGACCCGCAGACCCGCCGCGAGATCCGCGAGCGGCTCGCGCTCGACGATGCGCGCGAGTTCGTCTCCTCGTTCGACCGGCCGAACATCCGCTACGCCATCGTCGAGAAGGACGAGCCGCGCCGCCAGCTCCTTGCGCTGCTGTCGGGCGAGCTGCGCGGGCAGGCCGGCATCGTCTACTGCGCCACCCGCAAGCGCGTCGAGGAGACCGCACAGGGCCTGTGCGCGCAAGGCTACGACGCGCTCCCGTACCATGCCGGCCTGCCCGCGGACGTGCGCGCCGCCAACCAGTCGCGCTTCCTGCGCGAGGACGGCGTGGTGATGGTCGCGACCGTCGCCTTCGGCATGGGCATCGACAAGCCCGACGTGCGCTTCGTCGCCCACCTCGACATGCCCAAGTCGGTCGAGGGCTACTACCAGGAGACCGGGCGCGCCGGCCGCGACGGCCTGCCGTCGCAGGCCTGGATGGCCTACGGGCTGCAGGACGTCGTCAACAACCGCCGGCAGATCGACGAGTCGGAGGGCAGCGACGACTACAAGCGCGTCTCGCGCGGCAAGCTCGACGCGATGGTCGCGATGGCCGAGGCCGACTCCTGCCGCCGGGTGCTGCTGCTGCGCTACTTCGGCGAGGCCAGCCAGCCCTGCGGCAACTGCGACAACTGCCTGCACCCGCCCGAGCGCTGGGACGCCACCGAGGCCGCCCGCAAGCTGCTGTCCTGCATCTACCGGATCCGCCAGGCCAGCGGCTTCGGCTACGGCGCGCACTACGTGATCGGCGTGCTGCGGGGCGAGCACGAGGCGAAGATCGTCGAGCGCCGCCACGACCAGCTCTCCACCTTCGGCATCGGCGCCGACATCGACGCGCGCACCTGGCATGCGGTGCTGCGCCAGCTCGTCGCGCGCGGGCTGGTCGAGGTCGCGCACGAGCGCTATGGCGCGCTCGAGCTCACCGAGGCCGCGGCCCCGGTGCTGCGCGGCCAGGAGCAGGTGATGCTCGCCAAGGCCAACCTCGCGCGCGCCGCCGAGCGCCCCAAGGGCGGGCGCTCGCGCTCGCGCGGCGCGGGCGGCGCCAGCGATGCACCGCCGGTCGCGCTCGGCCTCGACGCCGAGTCGGCGCTGCGCTTCGCGAAGCTGCGCACCTGGCGGCTCGCCGCGGCCAAGGAGCACGGCGTGCCGCCGTACGTGATCTTCCACGACGCCCATCTGGCCGAGATCGCGCGCCGCGATCCGACCGACCTGGACGACCTGCACGGCGTGCCGGGGGTGGGGACGGCGAAGCTCGAGCGGTATGGCGAGGCGGTGATCGCGGCGTTGCGGGAGGGCTGATCGGCTGCGGCAAGCCTGTTCAGGCCGGCTTGCAGAGCTGGTGAGCACGGGCCGCGGGTTGCTGCGGGTCAAGCGCCCAGCAAGCGGCGTGCAAGCACGGTTTGCATGTCACGGCGTCCGTCCGCAACGACCTCAGCCACGGTCTAGACCTTGCCAGCGGCCATATCCTGATTGCCCAGCGCAAGGATCTTTAGCAAGGCCAGTGATTCTTGCGTCTCTTCGAACGAGGCGACGTCCTGCAGGACAGCCTTGGCTTCGCCGTTTTGGGTGATGACCATCGGCTCACGTTGCTCCGCGAGGTGTGTCGAGGGGTTCCTGCCATTGCTTCAGTCGTCTGACCGTTTGACTGACGCGTCGATTCGAGGCGATGTGGACGCTCTGTGCCGGTGAGCTGCCGGCCCAGTGTGCCTTGACCCAGTTGAACAGCGTCTGGTCCACCACGTCCAGCGTGGGTGCGGCAGGTGCGTTGCGCTGGCCGCCTGCCCCCCCCCTGCCTAGGGTCTCCCCGATCTAGGGTCGGCACGGATTGCGTCGGGACCCACGGGGGCCGATAGTGAAGACAGACGCTCGTGTGTGCCTGTTGCGGCGTGAATCGATAAAAAAGGGATGGCTCCAAGAGACAGAGACTCTACAACGATCACCCAGCAGGAGATCGATCGCGCGATCCTGCGATGCACCGATTGGACAACCGACTCAGAAAAGACTTTGGTTCCCGACGCCTAGTTTGACGTTCTTGAAATCAGTCGTTGCACGTCAAATTTAAACTTGCACAAATCACTGGAGGGTAATATTGAACCTGCTTGGAGTTATTGCTCGGCAACCGGCCGGAAACCTGAATAGCCTTCTAGGCACCGTAAGCGACTCTCGCCAGGGAGGGGGTGGGTCAATAAATCAAGGTGGCGCTCGTTCGACTACGGCGGATAGTGGGGTGCGTCAGTTGCCCCTGTGGTTGAAAATTCCGTTGGATCGCGGGGAGATGTTTTCTGTCAGGTATTCTGGGCCGGCGCTGAAGGGCCGGGCCATTAATGGACTGACAAATTACATGTATTCATTTACGAAGGCTGATATATCCGGCACCAGTTTTAACGGAAATTTTGCATATGCCAGCTTTTCAAAATTAAAACAAGTAGAAGCACCCTCTCGGTTTATAGGCAACTTCATTGGCGCTAAATTCAGTGATATGGACGTGTATGATGATACTACATTTCGAGGGGACTTTTCGGGCGCGAGCTTCAGCAGGTTTTGGGCGTTGAATGCAAGATTTGGGACTTCAAATTTGACGGGCGCGAAATTTGAGAATTCGATTCTAATTGGCTCTGATCTTAGCGATGCAAACTTGTCCGGTGTGAAGTTCAGAAACGTCCAGATTGACAAGGACACAAGATTTCCGAAGAATTTTAACGTGGATGCTTTGCTGAGAGATGGATCATTGACTTATAGTCAAAATGGACATCAAAACATCATTGTAGACTGACGTCAGTTTGTGGGCTAGCCGAGTTGGGTTCTGATTTATGGCTTCTGGCGTTTTGTTTGTAGCGATTGGTATTTATCGTCGTGGGAAATTACTGGCTTTATTGAAATAGGGCTTCAAAGGTGCCTCTACAACAGGCTGGGTGGCTGTGCGTGGCTGGGTGTTTCTATGTTCGGCGCCCTGAGTAACCTGGTTGAGCTCGTTTGTCGTCATCGTCGATACGCCCGCCAGCGGCTGCGCTCCGTTGATCGTAAGCGGCTTGGCAAGTCACCTTGCCCGGACGTTTGATCCGTATCAGATCGTCGCGCTCGGCGTCCAGAGATACAGATGGCAACGGACTTGTTTCCTAGTGCCTGCCTTGCGCTAGCCGCGAGCCGCGAGCCGCCCGCTTGTTCAGCTGAAGCGTGCCGCTGAGAGCCAGGTATCGAGGCTAGGTCAAAGTGAGCCGTCGGCGCCGCGCCCGAAGAAGCGCCCCAGATTCGATCGGTATGCCGCGGCCCTCGGGCCGGCTCGCGACGTTTGTCAGTGCCGCGCGGGGGGGCTGAGAATGCCTGCGGGCGCAGGCGGAAAGGGCAGTCCTTCGATCGTGCTCGCGGAGGGGCCGAGCTCGTGAAAGCCCCATCCCACCGGCGAGGCACGGGGCGGCAGCCGATCGATGCCACCGATCCGCTGGAAGCGCACCGGCAGCGCCTGCAGGAGCGTGCGCAGCGCCGCCAGTGCGGCGGGGTCTTCGGTGTGGCTACGCGCTACGGCCTCGATCGCATGGTCCAAGGCTTGGA